>JAXGIS010000001.1:0-366129 GCA_040770645.1 Thermoleophilia bacterium
GGATCCTCCGCGTTTCGGCCCCTACGAGCCGGTCACGCGGATGCAGCTATTGCGCATTGTTGTCAAAGCGGCCGCGGCAGTGGGTTCCCCCCTGCCGGCGGCCCCGGCGCCCGCTCCTTTTGTGGACCTGCCCTCGGATGCCGCCGACGCGGCCGTGGTGAACACTGCCTTTGCGGCCGGCCTCATAAGCGGCGTCCCCGGAGCAGACGGACGGCTGCGGCTGATGCCCTGGGCGCCGGTGACGAGAGGGCAGGCGGCCAAGGTCGTGTATGGGCTGCTCGCGTCTCTGCACACGGGAGATCTACGGCAATGAGGCCGGAGATGACACCGGCGCCGTCTGCGCATCCCGCGTGGGTGCCACGTGCCGCGCGGCCGCCACGTCCCCTGCGGCCGCCACGCCAGGCCTCGCCGGACCAATGGCCCCTACGGAGCGCATGCCTCCCTCCGAGCACGTGCTCCCAGCCGAGCGCGTGGCCCTCGCCCTCTCTGCCCTTCGGGCTCCGGCCGTGGGGCGCCTCGGGCCGGCGGCGCCCGTCCAAGCCGCGTCCGCGAAGTGTCTCCGGTCGGCGGCGCCCGATCGGGTTGATGCTCCTGGTGGTGGCGTTGACCTTGGCGCTGGCCGGGGTGTGGAGGGCGGCGCCGGCCGAAGCCGCGCCGCCTCAAGTGGGGCAGGTGGATCGGTTCTGGGTCACGGATTGGGGCAGCGGCCAGGTGGTCCAGATCCCGGCTGTTCTGCAACGCGTGGGGGAGCACTGTTCAGTCTACGTCCAGCAGGGTCGTACCGTGTACGACGGTGCCATGAACGCTTTGGTGGAGAGTTTTGACACGGTCATCCACCCCACCTTGGTGGAACTCCTCGGTCCTGAACCGTCCCCGGGCATCGATGGCGACCCGCGTGTGGTTCTCCTCGTCTATGCCTTCAACAAGGGAGGGGTGTTCGGCTACTTCTACCCAGGCGACATCGACCCTCAGAACTGGCCCGGGGTCTCCAACCGGCGGGAGATGATCTCGCTGGATCTGAGCACGGTCATCTATGAGCAGGAGAAGGCGGCCGCCACGGCGGCACACGAGTTTGTGCACATGATCTGCTACTACCGTGACTACATGCTCGACCCGCGCCCGGACAGGACCCGGGAGGCGGTGTGGTTGGAGGAAGGGCTGGCCATGTACGCGGAGATCGCCTGCGGCTACGCCTCCGGGACCGAGCCCGAGATCCAGAGTTTTGCGGCGCGGCCGGCCAAGAACCTCACCATCTGGGAGGGAGGCTTTCTTTCCGATTACGGTGCCGGCCTCGCCTTCGTGGCGCACTTGGTGGACAAGGTGGGCGTGGAGGTCTTAGCGAGGCTGGTGGACGAACCGCGCGACGGTATCGCCGGGGTGAATCACGTACTGGCGACCATGGGAACAGGAGAGACGTACGATTCTGTGTTCCGGAGCTTCGTGGTGGCGAACTACCTGAGTGGCCGGGTGACCAGTACCCCGCCCTTTGGATACAGCGCTCTGGAGGTAGGCGCTGCTTCCACTCCCCTCTCGGGCCCGCAACCGGCAGTGGGGACGGCATCGGCTCCGGCCCACGGCGCGCTGTATCTCGACTTGGGCGAGACCTCCAACGAGGCGCGGGTGGCGGTGGCTGTGGACGGGCAGGATGGGGCACCCATCCGCGCTGCCCTCATCAGTTGGGATCCTGCAATGGGCGAGGCTTCGTACCAGGTGGAGGATGTGGTGTTGGCACCGGCCACCACTGGTGGGTCGGCGGTGTCGGATCCGGGATATCGGCGTCACACTCTGGCCGTCTGGGCCTTGGGTGCAGAGGGGCAGACCGCGTCCTACCCATTTCGCTACAGCTTCGGCGTGGTCACGCCGGGAGTACCCCAGTTCCTCGACGTGGGCGGCGATCACATCTTCGCCTCCTTCATCTTTGATCTGGCCCAACGCGGCATAGCCTCGGGCAGCGAGAAGCCGGCGGGGTCGAACCTGTGGTACTTCCGCCCCGAAGAACCGGTCACCAGGGCGCAGTTTGCCAAGATGGTGGTGGAGGGAGTGGGTCTGCACACCCCGGAAGTGGATGTCACGGCTCCCCCCACCTATCGGGACGTGAAACCGTTCACGGGCGGCCCCGGAGACCCAATCTACCCGTTCGACTATGTGGAGGAGGCCTCCGCGGCCGGTATCGTCCGTGGCTACGCCGACGGGCTGTTTGCGCCTTGGGCGCCTATCACGCGCATTCAACTGGTGCGCATGATCTTGCGGGCCGCTGAGGCGGTGGGTCAACCCTTGGCGCCGTATGTGGGTGCGCCGGTGTTTGCGGACATCACGTCGGCCGGCCCCCTGTACGGTGACGTCATGGCCGCCTACGCGGCCGGTATTACCGGCGGCAGTCGAGGAAGCGACGGAGCGTCTCTACTTCCGGCCGTGGGAAGAGGCGACGAGGGGCAGGTGGCCAAGATGCTGGCTCAACTCCTCCGAGATATCACCTAGGCCTGACCGGGAGGGGGCGGCCACTTCGGGCGCGGCCACTTCGGGGGGGGGCCGGTTCGGGGGCGTCCGATTCGGAGTTGGCTTGTGTGTCGGCCACGGATATCCGCTTCGGCACTCGTGGCTCGGAGTCCGGTATCATAGGCCGGAGCTATGGACAGGCCGCGCCGATCAATAGCCGGGCTCGCCAAGGGGGCGTTTCGCGGCGCTTCTCCCGATACCACCCAAATGCTCGATCAGCGTGTGGCGCGCGATGCCGCGGAGCAGGAGCGCCGGCTTGTGGAGCAGGCACGTCAGGGAGACGAAAGCGCCGTGGAGGCGCTGTACCGTCAACACTATGATCGCGTGTATCGCTAT
The DNA here is from genome assembly GCA_040770645.1 of Thermoleophilia bacterium. Taxonomy (GTDB): domain Bacteria; phylum Actinomycetota; class Thermoleophilia; order RBG-16-64-13; family RBG-16-64-13; genus JAAYZX01. The sequence continues at coordinate 2,833 of JAXGIS010000001.1, forward strand.
GTCTTCTACCGGCTGGGCTCGCCTACGGCCGCCGAGGATGTGTCGAGTCAGGTCTTCCTGGCCATGGTGCGGGGGTTACCTCGATTCGAGTGGCAGGGACGCCCTTTCGTGGCCTGGCTGTATGCCATCGCTCAGAAGCAGGTGGCGTATCACCTCCGCAGGCACGCCCGAGCCGACAGCGTGGACCTGAACGAAGCCCTCCACCTGGTGGCCGACACGGCGGGGCCGGAGACGGGGGCCGAAGAGCGCGAGCAGCGGGTGGCCTTGGCACAGGCGCTGAGGCAGTTGCCCGATACGCAGCGCGAAGTCATCATCTTGCGTTACGTGTTGTCCCTGTCCTTGGCCGAGACGGCGGCGGCTCTGGAGCGCTCGGAGGGAGCCATCAAGCAGTTGCAACTGCGGGCGCTGGCCGGTCTGCGTGGAATCCTGGCCGGGCCCACCGGGCCGTTCGCGTAGAGCGCGTAACTTTATCCGGGCTTCTGCAATACACGCTTTGATATGTTTCGTCGTCTCTCACATACTCTGGGGCATCTGCGCCATCACGGGGACCTTGAATCGGGCCCTATTCCCGAGCTGGACTTGGAAGAGATCGCCTGTTTGGAGCGCGATCTGGAAGATCTGGGGTCGCTTGTGGTACCCCCGGCAGCTCGGGAGCGCGGCTGGGCCGTGGTCCAGGCCCAAATGGCTCGGCGGACGACGGGTCGCGCCGCCTCCGCGCGCAGGAAGGCAGGGGCGCGCCGGCTGCGCATTGCCCTGGCCGGAGCGCTGGTGGTGGTAGCCGCCACTCTGGGCGCCATTGGTCTCGTGAACCTGAGGGATGGGCGGGAGATCGCCTCCACGCAGGGGTCCGCTGTCACCACTGTGGCTGCGGGGGCTGTGGATACTGCCCCCAGCGCAGGCACGTCCGTGGTCACGGTCACCACCCTCCCCGAGGTCTCTTCTCCCTCTGCAACTACGCTTCCGGCTGTCAACCCCGGCCGGCCAAACGGCGGCCTGCCCGGCACGAGCGTTACCGCCGAGAGTTCCCGGCCCACGCCGGGAACTGGTACCATGGGCGCCACCACAACCACCAAACCGGCCACTACCACCAGCCGTCAGGTTATGGCCAAGGAGGAGAAGGAGCGCCAGGCTCTGGCCGTTGTGGGTTTCCTGGCGCAGGCCGTGGCCACGGGTGATCGCGCCAAAGCTCAGGCACTGGTGTCTGAGGGGGCGGCCTTCGGCTTGAACGGGTTGCTGGCATCGGCGCGTAATCCCCTCTCCCACAGCGTAGCTCTGCTGGGAGAGTCGTCGAATACACCGGAGGTGCGTGTACTTCTGGAGATTATCGATCGGGTCCCCACCGACTCCGGCGCAACCGAAGACGTGAAGGTTCGTTTCTTGTGTACGGTGCGCACGGGCGAGGATGGGGCGCTCATCACTGCCATCTACGCTGCGCCCTAAGGAGTGACTTTCATGAGCGCGGCTCTACATTCCCGTTGTTCTCTCCCGCCCGGCTCCTTGCCGGCCGCGGCGTGTGAAGGAAAGCTTTCCGCCCCCGGAGTGGGTAGCTCCGGTGGGCGAGACCCAAAGCGAAAGGAGGTGATCGTTCTAACTTCCTACTACCCATGTGCAGAACGTAGGAAGGCAAGAACCTCAAACACTATGAACACAGACGTAAGGAGACACAATATGCCGAAGCGCGCGAAGCTCGCGTTGCTCGCGGTTCTCACCGTGGCTCTCGTGGCCTCCCTTGCCGGTGTAGCTCTGGCCGCCGTACCCCCTTCGGGCGGTTGGACCGATCTGAGCTACTCCATCGTCGGCAAGTACGGCATCACGTTGGAGCAGGTGGGGATGATCTCCGACGGTTATACCGATGGGTCCTGGCGCCCGTGGAACAACATTCCGCGTAACCAGTTCACCAAGATGGCCGTCGATGCTTACAAGATCCCCCTGAAGAACCCGGCAACCCCATCTTTCTCTGACGTACCCGCCTCCGATATCTATTACCAGTACATCGAAGGCGCCAAGGCGGTTGGCCTCATCAACGGCGTGGGCGGCGGCAAGTTCGCACCTGATGCCACCATCACCCGTGAGCAGGCTGCTGCCATCATCGTGCGCTGGGTCGCCCAGAAGAACGGCTACGATCCGGCCACCATGTACAGTGACGCCGAAGCGGCCTCCATCTTGGCCGTTTTCCCCGACGGGGCCTCGGTGTCCAGCTCGCTGAAGAAGGAAATCGCTTTCGCGGTTGACTTCGGCGTGATCTGGGGCACGGCCGACGGCAAGCTGGCGCCTGCCGCCACCATGACCCGGATCCAGGGCGCGGCCATGATCATTCGTTCCTGGGGCATCATCCCCACCGTGGAACCGGAGATCCCGGCCGACATCGCACTGGTCTCTGAAAACAAAGCCGAGAACCTCATCGGTATCGTGCACACCGCCACCTTCAAGGTGACCGACGACGCCGGCCTCCCCGTCGAGGGCGCGCTGGTTGACTTCGACGCCATCACCGATCCGTGGTACGTGGGCAACGTGCAGCCCGAAGCCGGGCTGACCGATGAGAACGGTGAAGTCACCGTCAACCTCATCTCCACCGAGATCGGCGTGCAGCGCATGAGCGCTTCCGTGCGCGGTGAGGCGGGCGCCATCTACACCACCTACGTCACCAAGTACTGGGTGGCTCTGGATGAGGTCTACTTCCTCGCCCTTCAGGACAAGTATCAGATGTGGCCCGGCAGCGAGATGAGCACGATCTGGGCTCAGAACAACGTCAACGACGGCCACGAGTGGGAAGCCCGCGTGGTGGTCTACGGTCCCGGACCGCTCTCCACCTCTCGTCAGGACTTCTACAACGCCTACAACCCGGCCGGCAATCCCAACGCGCCTCTGCCCGGTGACGGCCAGGCTCGTAGGCTGGATTCCTACGAAGACGAACTGGCACTACCGGTTCCGTTGGTGCCGCGCAGCCTGCCCGGCATTCCCGTCAACTTCGAGATCGTCGACATCTCCGCCAGCCAGGTTTCTGTGGGCGAGATCGTGGAAGTCTGGTACGACGGCAAGATCGCCAACGACAAGCGCTCCGCTTGGGCCTACACCGATGCGGACGGCCTCGTTGGCCTCAAGATCAACTCCACCAAGATCGGCAACACCTACGTGACGGCTCTGGCCGACTACGCAGGCAACCCGTATCCGGAGCTGTTGGTCTGGCGCGACATCTACGACAGCGGCAACTACTGGGATGCCGATGAGGACTGGGAAACCCAGCCCACCGCTTGGGCGCGGGCCGTCAAGAACTGGATCCCGCACGAAATGCCGCCCAGCGACAACGCCATCTCCCCGGCTTACGTGGTGAACAACACCGGTGAAGTGGAAGAGTTCACCCTGACCATCAAGGACACCTTCGGTAACCCCATCCAGGGCTACCAGGTGGAGTGGTGGATCCAGGGCGTGGGCTTCTTCAAGGCCGATGGCACCACCTGGATAGGCGTGGGTGAGCAAAACAAGGACATTGACACCACCGATGCGGCCGGCCAGGCCAAGGTGTGGGTCAAGTCCGAGTTCCCCGGCCAGACCATTGTGCACGCCAAGGTCATGGACAAGTTCGGTCTGCCGTGGAAGGAATGGAACGCCGTTAAGCAGTGGTACTCGGTTGACAGAGTCATCATGAGCGACGATGCCACCAATAAGGTGGGCACGGAGCACACCTTCGGCGTCAACGTCTACGGCGTCAAGTACGTCTACACTCTGACCGACGTCAACCACAGCTTCCTGCGCGACGATGCGGTCCTGCTGGGCAACCGCGAGGATATCCGCGACGCCTGCGGTCCCGTGCTGGCCTTCGACGGCGTGACCGTGGATTACACCAAGGTCGCCGGCGAGTATCTGCCCGCCGGGCGTGTGATCAACATCGGTGACGTGCTCTACACCAACTACACCAACGACTCGGAGATCCCCGAGAATATCGTGTGGAAGGATTGGATCGGTAGCGACGGCGTTAGGGAAGCCTGGCATCCGCTGCAAGGTAAGGGTGTCAACTTCTTCACCAATATCGGTAACGGTGGCAAGCCAACGTCCAACACACCTCTTACCACGGACATAGCTCCTCCGGAGAAGCCGGTTTACGTGGGTTCCATCGTCAGCGCTGGTGAGCCCTACGCCGAGCGTCTCTACGGCGGCGTCCTGTACGACTACGACGCCCAGACCGACGCCAACGGCTACGCGTGGGTGAAGATCACCTCTCAGCAGAAGGGTCTCCAGTACGTGTACGCGGTTGTCGATTACCCCGAGAACCCGCAGCACGGTGACGCGACCAAGCCGCTCGAGTGGGGAGAACTGCGTTACGACTCGGCTCTGAAGACCTGGACGCCGGGTGACGCTGAATCCTACAAGGTGTTCAACGCCGCTATGGCCCCCGGCAACTGGTGGCGCAACCCCGTGCAGGATTACACTGTCCCGGCGGACTACGGCGATTGGCGCGGCACTGATTTCGAGAATCCCAACACCGAGATTATCGCCGTGCAGATCTTCGACGCCTACGGCAATGCGCTCGAAGGCTGGAAGGTGACCTTTGAGGTGGTGGCGCAGGGTACTACCACCGCCGGCACTGTTCCCACCTACCATCCGTGGGCGCACTTCGCGGAGTGGCCGTCTGCTGTGGATGGCACCACCACTCCCGTCGCCGGCCCGAGGGTCACGCCCGAGCACAACTACCTGACCAACCTGAAGGGCGTGGGTGACCTGCACCCCGGTCTCAACGTCAACCCGGTCTGGAATGCCGCGATGAATGACGCCGGCAAACCTCTGGCTGTGGGCGCCACTGGGGCCCATTGGTTCTCGGATGACGACTACAGCTGGGGCTACACGCTCAACGGTCAGATCAACTTCACCAATGATCTGAAGAGCGCCGCCTACACCACGCTGGTGCTGGATGAGACCTACGGCGAGCTCGAAGCGCGCCTGCGTGACCAAGGCGCCAACCATGCTGGATGCTTCACCAGCCTGGTGAACGTGCACATCTGGAAGCCGGTCGGAGACGGCTACGTCCACTACGACGACTTCCAAGTCACCAAGGAGTGGACGCTGGAGCCTCCGGCGCTCGACAGCATCGACTTGGTGCAGAAGCTGACCGGCCAGGCCGACGATGCGTACACCAAGGCCGACATCACCAGCATCGACGGTAATGTCGACTACAAGGCCACCCTGTACGACCAGTTCGGCAACGTTCTGGTCACCGACCCGGGGGATCTGAAGCTGTTCCTCGACTGCGACGTACTCGGTCAGGATCAGGTCGTCCAGACGGGATCGCTGACGATCAGCAACGGTGTGGTCACCTACTCCACCACCAACCTGGCCAAGGGCGCCTACGTGGCCACCCTCTGGCAAGACAAGAACAACAACAACCAGATCGACGCCGGCGAGATCGTGTCCAACTCGGTCAAGGTGAACGTGGTCACCTCGACCACTCCTAGACCCTAGATCTAGCCGCGAAGTAGGATCCGCAGCTCAAGCTGTGGAGGAAAGGGGGCCGCCGCAAGGCGGCCCCTTCCGTTTGCATGCGTGGTGCTTCTCAGGGTGGTTCGGGCCGGCGGGTAGGAACGGCCGCTCGGGCACCAGCCCCGGCCTCCTTCTGTGGCTCCTCTTCAGCCCTTGCTTGACCGCGCGGGCCTTCTCCATTACCGTAGGGTGAGGGTTCCAAATGCCGTTAAGGGGGTGATCAAAGCTTCACATTAGTATAGGTTGTACAACAAGATGTGATGTCTGTTCTGTCACACACAATGGGGGTGCAACGTGAAGGTACGACGGAATGTCAAGATACTTCTTCCACTGACACTGCTTCTGTTGCTCTTGGTTTGCTCGACGGCTCTGGCCGGACCCTTTGTGGATCTGCGCACCACGGGCAACCACATCCTCAGCACGGAAGAGATCATTGACACTCTCTACAGTATTGAGGCAGCCAGCGACGGTCTGGTGGATGTGTTCACGCTCACGGAGTTCGCGGCCGGACCTGTGACCAAGAGCGAGGCGGGTCGAGAACTGTACGTGGCCAAGGTGGGCACGGGTCCCACCGTGGTCTGGATCACAGCCAATATACATGGCAACGAGAAAGTGGTCAGCCACGGTGTGCTCAGCATGCTGAAGTATCTCTCGCAGAGTCACGCTGCGCCGGCCAAGCTGATCAGGGATCAGTTGACCGTCTACATGGTGCCCAGCATGAACCCCGACGGGCGCGAGAGGAATACGCGAGGCACGTGGTTGTTCAATGACGACGGCACCCCACCATGGAGCCGGTTCCCGGCAAGGAGGGGCAGTTCCAGCAGGTGACCGTGGACCTCAACCGCGACTGGCACATGGGGTGGGTCACGGGCCAGGAGGGCGCCATCAACGGTCTACGGGCCGACGAAACCAAGGCTTGGTATGCGTTCTGGGCCAAGATCAAACCCGATTACCTATTTGACATGCACCACCAGGGTTCGCCGCGGATGCCCTACGGTTACTACATCGTGGACGGATCGTTGGGGATCTCTCTGTCTCCGGATCGCAACACGATGCCCGAGCAGTACAAGGATCCCGTTCGCCAGCTGATGGGCTATACCTATGATCACCTACTGAAGTTCGGGTTCAAGAACATAACCCGCTACCAGCTGGGTACCGACCGCGAGCTCGATTACAAGGGCGGGATGACCTCGGCCTGCTATCTGGGAAACAAGTGGATCAACTGGCTGGATCTGAATCCGGATGATCACAGAACCATCTGCGCGTTCCTGGAGATGCGCACCGACACGGCCGGCGGGCTGAGGGCCAATAACTACGCTCCGCCCGTTCGTTTCATGGGTGCGCCGGTGAGCTGGTTTGCCAGGATGGCCCACGAGTTCGTCTACGGCGTTCTCTATGGAATCGCGAGTGGACAAGCATTTGGGGTGGATCCTCAGCACTGGTACGACATCCCGGCCTACGGCCCGGTCAAGTTCTACTACACGGATGAGAACTACTTCCTGCCGGCTGCCGCCGATGCATGGGGCTACGTCCCTGCAGAGTGGGAGTTGGCGCTCGACATACTGTAGAGTCACGCTGGATCTTGGGGGAGGCGCCCCGCCGTACGGCGGGGTGCCTCCCCTCCCAATGATTGTCGCTCACCCATAGGCCAGGAGGAATCGTGCGTCGCGCCACCATTTGTCTCTTCACAGCTCTTATGGCCCTATTGCTGTTGGCAGCGCCGGCGTTGGCGTTCCCGGACACGGTCGGCCACCCCTACGAGGGCGCGATCGAGGAGTTGGCAGCCGAAGGCATAATCAACGGCTTCGCGGACGGCAACTTTCGACCCGACATAACTGTGGCACGTCAACAGTTTGCCAAAATGATTGTTCTCACCGTGGGGTTGGATCCTCTGCCGGGCCACATGTGCCCCTTCCGGGATGTGGAGCCGGACTGGCCTTACCCACGAGGATACGTCGCGGCCGCCTACCAGAACGGCATCACCAACGGGAAGACATCCACGAGCTACGATCCCTACGGGACCATCACCCGGGCGCAGGTGGTCACCATGACGGTGCGCGCCCTGGAGAAGTGCGCGGGCGTGAAGATGCACGAACCGGATGAGGAGTATTGGCGCTGGGGCATACTTGCCGGCTTTGCGGACCGGGATCACGGCCGCCCGGCTCATCTGGCTGAGTACAATGGGCTGCTGAATTATCTGGTCTTGGAAGAAGGCAGGTGGGACCCGTGGGCCGTGGCCACCAGGGGAGAGGTGGCGCAGATCCTCTCCAACGCTCTCTGGCTCATGTTGCTGGGGGGTGAGGACGCGTCTGCGCAGCAGGTAGCTGCGTTACATGGTTCTGATAGACTAACGACGCATCTCGGCCGACCGACCAGAAGGAGCGGACCGATTCGTCTCGGTCACAAAGCTGCTGTCGTTGTACTTCTGGCGCTCCTCCTCACCCTTGTGGCTCCGTTGGGGCTGTCGGCCGTGTCTGCAGCCAACCGCTGGTCTGACATCAGTGACCAGACGTGGTTCGACACCTACGGGATCACGGCCGCCCAAGCCGCCGCCGTAGCCGACGGCTACCCCGACGGGACGTTTCGACCCTATCAGGCAGTCACGCGGGCCCAGTTCGCCAAGATGGCCGTGAAGGGTCTCGGCATCCCCCTCGTCGCTCCCGGCGCGCCCAGCTTCAGCGATGTCAGGCCGTCGCATCCCCTCTACGCCTACGTGGAGAGCGCCAGGGCGGCAGGCATCCTCGGTGGTTATGCCAACGGCACTTTCCGGCCGGACGCGCCGGTCACGCGCCAGCAGACCAACTCCATGCTCGGACGTTTTCTGTCCGAGAAGGAGCTCGAAGCCATGGCGGTCATCTGGGGGCTGCAACTGAGCTATCCGAGCCTCGACGCTTGGTACCGTGCGGAAGGGATGTTCTGGCTGGGGGTGTTCACCGATCTGGGTGAAGTGGACGGAGCACACCGGGCCGGAAGCGCGTACCTGGTTTGCCATCACGTGGTCCGCGGCTCTATGAGCGGTTCCCGCTACTGGCTCTACCCCGTCTCTTCGCTCAACAGGGCGCAGGCGGTCACCATGGTGCTGCGGACGCTGGGTGCTGTGGACGAGGTGGCCCCAGGGGCGCCACCCGCACCACGCGATATTGCCACTTTCCCGAGCACCCCCTCTGCCGATCGGCGCCCGTGGGTGAGCGGTAAGGCCGTTCCCGGGGGCACGGTGACCCTCTTCGACACCTTCGGGGGCACCACGCGCCAGATTGGGCAGATCTTGGCTCACGATCTCACGGGTGACTTCTCGCTCAGGGTGCCGCCCGAAGGAGCATTGGAAGAAGGTGTTCACGTCTTCACCCTGCGGGTGCGTAACACCAAGGGACTTCTATCGGATTACTCGGCTGCCGTGAGTTACGAGGTGGATTGGACGCCCCCCACGGCGGTGGTCACGGAGCCGCCGGACGGAGCACTGGTATCGAGTGGACGGCCCGTGTTCACGGTTGAGGCTGAGGATTCCGGTTCAGGTGTCCTCGAGGTGGCTTTCGAGTACGCTTCGGGAACGGGTGAGCCCGATTTCCAACCCATCTCCATCGATTACACGCCCCCGTACGTGGTTTCTTGGGGGGCACTGCTGCTGCCGGAGGGTGAGTACCGATTGCGTGCCTCTGTGAGGGACGAGGCCGGCAATCTGGCCACCACACCGCCCGTGGCCATTACGGTGGATACCACACCGCCAGTGGCACAGCTGGTTTCGCCGGTACCGGTGCTGCCCGGACAGGCGGTGTTGACCGAACAGCGGAGGCCGCTCTTTGTGGTGGCGGCGGGCGATTTCCCCAAAACCCCAGGCGCGCCGGCCGTGGGAGTGGCAGAGGTGCGCTTCCTCTACGCGCCGGCCGGTGTTCTGCCCGAAGATCCCACGGTTGGGTCCTTCACCCAGATTTCGGCGGAGTCCATCCCGGTTGACAATGCGCATTACGCTGCATCCTGGGGGACCTTGGAACTCACCGACGGTCAGTACGTGTTGGCGGCGGTGGCCTATGACCGCGCGGGGAACGAGTCGGCGCTGATAACCCAGTCGCTTGTGGTTGACAACGCGCCGCCGGAAGTTGCGGTGACGGCTCCAGTGGCGGGCGCCATCCTGCATGGAGGCGAGCAGATGCTCCTGACCTGGAGGGCTGCGGATGTGGCATTCGCGCCCGCTCCGATCTTCGTTGACTTTTCGCCCGACGACGGCGGCAACTGGTTCGTGGTTGCAGCAGGTGTACCGAATAGCGGCACGTATTTGTGGCAGGTTCCGAGACTCACCGTCGACTCCACCACCTGCTTGATTCGGGTGACCGCGGTGGACGCCATGGGCCGATCTACCACTGCTTTGTCAGAGTGGTTCACCATCATTGGTGGCCCGTAGCCCCTCGCTGCACCGCGCTCCGACCCTTCCCGCAGCGCTGCTTCCTGAACGCCGGTCGTAAACCATTTGCCCTCTGTTGCCGATAATCCACTGAAAGCGGATAGATCGCGTATCTGAGTGGATCAGCGGTCGTTTAACAGAACGGATGGGAACGCACTCGGCGAGCCTTCTTGGTCTCTTCGGCGGGAGGCAGTGAGAATGGAAGAGCGCGGCGTCGACATACATAGGAACTACCAGTTTCGCTTGGGCCCCGGCAATGCCAAGTGGGTTCTCATTGTGCTGCTGGTAGTTGTCGTCGCCTTGGCGATCTTGTGCGCTCAGCCGGCGGCTGCGCAGGCGTACTCAGCCGAAGAGGCGCAGTTTCTCGTCCTTATCAACCAGTATAGGGCGCAGAACGGACTTCAACCGCTGCTGGTTAGCGATGTGATAACCGTGGCCTGTTATCGGCACAACTCAGACATGGCCAAGTACTCGTTCTTCAACCACAACACAGTTCAATCCGACTACTATACTCCGGGCGCCACTCCTTGGGATCGGATGCGGGCAGAGGGGTATAACTACAACACCTACATGGGCGAGAATATCGCCGCGGGCTATCCTACGGCGGCTGCGGTCTTCGAGGGATGGAGGAACTCTCCGGGCCACAACGCCAACATGCTCGGGGCCAACTTCAAAGTGATTGGGATTTCGTTGAAGGAAGTCCCGGGAACTCACTACCGCTACTACTGGACCACCGATTTCGGCGGCTATGTGGATCCATCCGCGCACACTATTGGGGGCGGGACTCCTCCGCCGCCGCCCGACACCACTCCCCTCCGTATCGATCACAGCGCCGCAGAGGGAGCCACGGTCTCAGGCTACGCAGTGCCCATCAACGTGAATGCAGTCGACAATGTGGGCGTGACCAAGGTGGAGTTGTACATCGACAGCATTTTGGTGGCTACGGATAACAGTGCCCCTTACGCGTTCACGTGGAACACCCTAGGCGGCTCCGATGGCCCCCGCCGTCTCACGGCCAAGGCTTTCGATGCGGCGGGAAACACCAGCATGTCGTCGCCGGTGAATGTGACGGTGCGCAATCAGGTCACCACCACAACCACCACGCAGGCCACGACCACTACCACTCATGCCACTACGACCACCACGCAGGCCACGACGACCACCACGCAACTGACCACGACCACAACATCGCCGACGACCACCACCACAACCACGCCGCCGGCTACAACCACCACCTCATCCGCCACTACCACCACTACGGTGCCGGTGGGTGTCACTACCACAACGGCGCCTCCTACCACGACAACCACCAAGGCGCCGCGGTCGCCGGTATTCATAGATGTGCCGCCGAGCGATGCCTACTACCCGGCTGTGGCCAAAATGAAGGAGGCGCAGGTCATAGAGGGGTATCCGGGCGAGGCCGGGGCGGAGTTTCGACCGGACAACCCGGTGAATCGGGCCCAGTTCGCCAAGATGATTGTCGGGGCCTCCGGCATTGAGGCCTGCGAGCAGCATCGCTGCCGGTTCCACGACATGCTGGACGATACGCCTGACAGCCTCTTCCCCCACAACTACGTGGCGGTGGCGGCCGAGCTGGGCATCGTGCTGGGGCGGCCGGACGGCACCTTCGGTCCGTGGGATGAGATCACCAGGTGCAACGTAGTGGCAATGGTTATAAGGGCGGCTCGGCAACTACAGCCGGGCCGTTTGGCCGACCCGCCTGCGCAATATGTGGGTAGTTTCTCGCCCACGGGGTGGCCGGAGCAGGACGCCAACCTGCGTTTGGCCGAGTACAACGGACTGCTTCAGGGCCTCAAGGGTTTTGGGAGTCACTGGAGCCCCTGGCAATGTGCCACTCGGGGCGAGGTGGCGCATATCCTGGCCAAGCTGATGAACTAGCGTCGGGAGGCGCGGCCGCTCGAGTCGGGCTTGCGAAGGTCGTTCTGTCCCACGGGAGCGCCAGGCGCTCCCATCGCCGAGGCCGGGGGCGCATCTGCGCCTCCGGCCTGGCGCTGCGGGCCTCCGGCCCCCGCGGTGGCGGGGGCCGGAGGGCCGGATTCACGGTGCAGGCGTGAACATGGCCGCGTCGGCAACCACGTACCCATTGGCACCCATGGCGTGGATGGCCACGCTACCCGAGCCTGGGTAGTAGCCCGAGTTCATGTAATAGCGGCCGAGGTAGTACCAGTAGCCACCGTTGGCCTGCTGGTTGACGTATTTGACCTGCTGGCCCCAAGCGGTGTTGATGGTCACTTTGGCGTTGGTGGCGCGGTTCCAGCCCGCCGTCCAACGTAGGTAGACGTTGTAGTAGCCGGAGGAAGGGATCCGGGGAGTCCAGCGGGCCCACGCCGGCACAGTGGTCCCGAGCTTGACCTGGTAGTCACCGCCGTAGTAGCCGCTGTTGCTGGTGGACCGGGTCCAGTTGCCGCCGATATCTTCCCCGCCGGTGCTTTTGGCGCTTGGGTTATCGAGGATAATTCCGCCGTCCGTGAGGTAGCTGCGCCGGCGGGGTTGGTAGCTGGAGTCGAGATAGCGACTGGCGCGGCGCACGGTGGCTCCGGTGTAGGGTGCTTCGTAGACGATGGGGTAGCCCCAGGCATCACCCTCCGCGTACAACACTACGTGGCCGGCGCCGTTGACGTGTCTGACCATGATGTCGCCGGGCAGCAGCTGCGAGCGCGACGCAAGCGAGCTCCACGGCCCCGAGTTGTACAGGAACTCGCCCGTGGTGTAGCGAGGCCTGATGGAGGAAGTGACCCCATCCTCTTCCTGATACAGCATCATTCTAGGCACTTCCCAGCATTTGAGAATGAGCCCCGAGCAATCGGGTCCGGCACCGGCCTGGGTATCGGGTACCCAGCTTTCGCCTCCCCACGTATAGGCCGTACCGACTGCCGACTCGGCGCGGGCGATGATCTCGGCGCGGGTCATGGTGGGCGCAGTTGCCGCTGAAACCCATGCCGGGAAGGTCAAAGCGCCCGCCGCAATGGTGGCGGCGATAGACAGTGTATAGACCCAAGCCCGGATCATGGCGTCACCTCGAGGACTTCTTCGGTGGTGTTGGTCTGAATGGTTTTGTCGGCGCGATCGAGTTCGTTGATCGGCCCTGTGGGCTCATGCGGCGCGGGCACATCGAAGCTGTGGACCCATATGGAGTAGCCGGCCGTGGTGGCTGCGATGCGAAGTATCCGCCCATCAGGCGAGACCACGTACGGGACGCCCACGTATGGGCCACTGTCTTCTGGGAGGCGGAGAGACGCGTTCTCACGATCGGTGGTGCCGATCATGCGCCGGATCAGAATCCCGCCTTCGGCCATGCGGGTACCCAGGATCAGGTTGCCGGAGGGATCGGAGTTGAGAGAGGTGATGTGCTCGATCTTCTGGGGGCCACCGATCTTGAGGGTGGTGGAGGCGCCACAGGCGGATCGTCCAGCTTGTACACTGAGGCCTGCTTGGCCGTCGGCCAGGCGGGTGGCGACCACCCACCCACGTTCAATCCCCAGCCCCAAGGGCCGGCCCTCGTGGGCCTGCGCGGCCACTCGCCCCAACGGCGCGCACCTGGCGTGGGCAAGCTCCACCCACGGGTGGCCGTCGATCAGAAATACGGCGGTGGGGGGTTCTTGCGTGCGAGGAGTGGTATAGGATTTGAGAACCACTCCTTCCCAGTCCATCACCAGGCACACGCCGTCTGTGTCAGGATCCAGCACTGCCAGCCGGTCGGCGGTTACGCACAGAAACCGGGGATCGGTCAGTGAGAGGGGTAGATGGGCTTTGAAGCTCCCGTCGGGAGCGAGTACCACGATTCTCCGGTTCACGGAATCGAGGACGGCCATGCGCCCGTCCGGCGCCACAGCGAGGGCTTCTGGGCCGCGGGCCAAGCCCTCGGTGGGTGTACTCAGCCCCACTTGGCCGGAGCCTGTGCCCCACGGCAACGTCACCAAGAGCTTCCCCGTACTGTTTCCGTCTGCGCCTTGAGATTCCGCCGGCCCAGACGGGCCGGATTTGTCTTGAGCTCCACCCGGTGCGGCCGGGCCCGCCTTGCCTTGCGCTGCGGCCTGTCCGGCAACAAGCAGAAGCGCGATGAGGCATGCGGCGGCCACGGCCAGGGCGGCGGCCAGGAAGGTGGGCCGCACCCGGTGGCGGGGGCCGTTAAGGCGCGTCACTTGCGCCGTTGGTGTGGTCGGCGCTGCTCGTGGCCCGCTCAGGGAGCGCCGTTCGGCTCTGAACATCGACTGCATCCTAAACCCTCCTTTGGGCGGTACTGAAAGGTGCCCTCCGAGGCTAAGAGGCGTCGCCAAGTGGCAGCCAGAGGACTTTGGTCGCAGCCTGGAGTGACCGCGTGTATCTGCCTTCTCCCTTGGTGAGCGGCCGAGAGGGTGCGGCCACCGCTTCGAACTCCTGTACACTAAGCGGTCAATGGGCGGCAGGTGAGATGTCGCCCGGTTAGGAGATCGCGTGATCGTCCTGTTTTCGGCGATGTCATCGGTAGACCTGCGCGTGAGTTGCTGCTCGCCCGCCTCCCCCTGCTCCGCGACAGGTATCGAGCCGACGCCGTCATCGTCAACGGCGAGAACGCGGCCAACGGCCTCGGCATCACGCCCAAGGTGGCGGATATGCTCCTCGACGGTGGGGTGGACGTCATCACCACCGGCAATCATGTCTGGCGCTACAAGGAGATCTACGGGTATCTGGAGGAGCAGCCGCGGGTCATCCGGCCTTTCAACTTCCTGCCCGCCAACCCGGGAAGGGGCGTCACCGTGGTCGAAGTGCCCGGAGGCAGGCTGGGCGTGCTCAATCTGAGCGGCACACTAACCCTCAACCCCGCGCGCTCGGCGTTCGAGGTGGTGGACGAAGCCTTGGAGCACCTGCACGGTGTGCGTAATGTGATAGTGGATATGCACGCCGAGGCCACCAGCGAGAAGATGGCCCTGGGTTTTTATCTTGCCGGGCGGGTGAGCGCGGTGATCGGCACCCATACCCACGTGCGCACGGGGGATGCCCGGATTCTCGCCGGCGGCACCGCCTACATCACCGATGTGGGCATGTGTGGGTCACGAGACTCGGTGATCGGAGTCAAGAAAGAAATCATCCTGCGGAGGCTCCTGACTCAGATGCCGGCCATGTTCGAAGTTGCGGAGCACGATCTGTGGCTGGAAGGGGTGGCAGTGGAGTTGGACGACTCTGGTCGGGCCACCCGGATCACGGCGTTCGAAGAAGGGTCGGGCGAGTAGGGCCCGCCAACACTACCCCACCCCGAAAGGACATCCCATGAAGGTGAAACACGGCACGGTGGTGAGCCTGCTGTACACGCTCACCGATGACGAGGGAACCATCCTGGACAGCACCGCCGGCGGCGAGCCGCTCGACTACCTCCACGGCTACCGGAACATCATTGTGGGACTGGAGGAAGCGCTCGATGGGGTGGAGGCGGGTTTCCAGACCCAGGTCACGGTGCAGCCGGATAAAGGCTATGGGGAGGTGGACACCTCGGCGGTTTTTGCCGTCCCCATTGATCAATTCCCCACGGATATGGAGCTGGAGGCGGGGATGACCGTGGTGGGCGAGCTGCAAGACGGGCCCGTGCGGTTCACCGTGCGCGAGGTGCGAGACCAGGAGCGGGAAGTGGTGCTGGATGGGAATCATCCTCTGGCGGGGATGACGCTGCACTTTGCGGTGGAGGTGGTGGGGGTGAGGGCCGCAACGGATTCCGAGGCGGCCCAGGGCTACCCTGTGCCCCGAGTGGTGTGAGCGGGGGCAGTGGCACTGCGCCGACGGGCGGAGGCCGGTCCGCACCCCTAGCGACTGGCCCGGCCCGCGAGCACGATGCCCGACAGGACCGCCAGACCCCCCGCCCCCTGCCACCAACTGAGACCCTCATTCAGGATGACCCAACCCAGCATTGCCACTGCGGCCGGCTGGACGAGCAGCGTAACCGATGAGAACGACGCCGGCAGATGAGCCATGCCGAAAGCGATCAGCCCCTGGCCCAACACCTGCGACGTCCACGCCAGCGCCAGAACTGCGAGCCATCCTCGGAGGTCTTCGGGAAAGAGTTGCTCACCCAGGGCGGCCGCTATCACGAGCAGCACCACGCAAGTGACCAGCGTGCTCCCACCCATGAGACGCGCTGTGCTCAGGGAAGCGCGAAGGTTCTTCACAGTGAGCAGGTAGCCCGCATAGAAGCAGGCCGTGAGTAGGCCCAAGGCATCCCCAATGAAGTGGCGCTGGCCGATACCCAAGCTTGCCCGCATGAGCAAAGCCGCGCCCCCCAAAGCCAGTACCAGGCCCACGATGAACTGCCTTGTGATTCTCTCGCGAAAGAACATCCAGGCCACTAGGGTGACGAAGATGGGTGCCATGTTGGCCATGAGTGTGGCGTTGGTCACTGACGTGAACCAGACGGAGAAGTGCCAGGTAGCCATGTCGAAGGCGAAGAATACCCCGGCCAAAATCAGGCCGACCACCTGTACGGGGCTGAGACGGGCGGGGACCGGTTTGCCACGGCGCCGGCCCGCGCTCCTCTCCGCAAGGATCCAGCCAAGATAGAGAGGTAACGCCAGAAGCATGCGCTGAAAGGCCGTTGCCGTGGGAGGGATGTGGCTCAGGCGGACCAGTATTGGGGCGAAGGCGATGCAGAGCGCGCCGGCCACCACGGCGGTGAAGCCGATGCGCCAGAGGCGATCGCGGGAAGGGGGAGGATCAGGTGACGACCGGGCGGCGGTCGGCCGCGGCAGGTCGCCCGGGTCAGATGCCATCCGCTAAATCGTGGAACAGGAGACCGGTGGGGAGTTTGGGATAGAAGTAGGTGGATTTTTGAGGCATGCGCTCGCCGGTCGTCGCAATCTCCCGCACCTGCTCGAGTTGTGTGGGGTTGAGGAAGAAGCCGGCCTGGTAGGCTCCCTCGCCCAGAAGATGCAGCGCCTCATCCCACTCCTTGGCGTAAGATACGTGGGCGCCGGCCGTGACCTGATCCACGCTGATACCGAGGCAGCGATCGAGCACGATATCTTGGAGGATGGTAACGTCGAGGGCACGGTACGCCTGGGAGTGAGTCTCTCCTTCAGCCGTTTCCACACCGCGTGCGCCCGCAGCCGCCTCGGCGGCGTCCTGGACGGCGAGGCGGCGCGCTTCAGGGCGCAGAACCAGCCCGTACGATGCCTGGGTTTCGCCGAGGTAGAGGCCGAAAGCCGTGGTGGGCACTCCCTCGACTGCCTGGTGTTCTTCAAGGAAGGCCTGCAGGGCCGGGGCGGCTTCGTCCAAGCGGTCTGCCAACTCCGCGACGGTGAAGTACCGGGCAAGGACATGCGGTAGGCGGGCGACGGCCTCGCGGGGGAGATCTCGAATCAGGCGATGTGTTCCAAAGATGGCCAGCCCCGGGTCCGCCATGTTGACGAGGTAGGTGAGGGCGTACTCATAGGGCGCCTCAGGATCGGCGGGCTGGCCCGCTGCCGCGGCCGCCGCGCGGCGCGCGTCGCGGTAGCGCAGGGCGGTCTCATAGCGATGGTGCCCATCGGCGATGATCAGCGTTTGGCCCGACAGAGCTCCGGCCAGCGAAGCCAGGAAGGACGGGTTGGACGTGTGCCACAGGCGGATGAGCTCGCGCCTACCGCTTCCCTGCCGTGCATTGGGTGCGGCCAGGGTGCCGTCGGGTGGTTGGTCCACAATCCGATTCCAGGAGACCATAACCGCGTCATCGGGGCGCGAGTAGAGCATGAAGACCGGGCTCAGACAGGTGCGAGTGGCCTCCATCAACCGAAAACGATCCTCTTTGGGGCCGGAGAGAGTGAATTCGTGCGGGAAGACGATCCCTTCCGCAAAGTCGGCCAAGCGAACCAGAGCCAGCACGCCCTTTCGCACCCGGGTGCGTCCGTCAGGACCGACGAAGGTCTCTTCGACCACCGTAGCCTGCGGGGCCGTCGCCCGTCGCAAGGCCCCCGAGCCCTTCCAGTCGGCCAACAGCCGAGCGGCTTCGGTGTAGCGTGCCTCACCGGGCTCACGATTCAAGTCCACCCTGACGACGTTGTAGGGACTTCGCTGGTACAGTTCCGCCTGCAGGTCAGGCGAGATAACGTCGTAAGGCGGCGCTACCAGGCGGTCGAGGGGACCGGCCACGGTCTCGTTGTACAGCCACGGGCGGAATGGGATCACGTGGGCCATGACTTGCATGATAGCACCGGTTGGGCCACCTGCCGTCTGCGGTTGTGTGGTCCCCGGGTAAAACTGGGTGGAGGGACGCTGATGAGGGGAATGGGGACGCTGATCAACGTGGGAGCCATATTGGTCGGCACAGTGCTGGGCGTCCTTCTTAGAGGCCGATTGCCGTTGCGGGCGCGTGAGACGGTCATGTGTGGTTTGGGTGCCCTAACCATGGCTATAGGTCTCTCCATGGTCTTCAAAAGCGCGAACCTACTGATTCCCATGGGCGCCGTACTGCTGGGGAGTGTCGCCGGCGAGTTGATGGACATCGAGAAGGCGCTGAAACGTCTAGGCGACTGGATTGAGGCCCGGCTCACCCGCCCTGACTCCTCCTCCACCTTCAGCATGGGCTTCGTGGCGGCCAGCCTGCTGTTCTGTATCGGGCCTATGGCCGTGGTGGGCTCCATCGACGACGGTCTGCGTGGCGATATCAGCATTCTCGCCATGAAGTCGGTGTTGGATGGTTTCGCTGCTCTTGCCCTGGCGTCCGCTTTGGGGTGGGGTGTGGGGCTGTCGGCTCTGTCCGTGCTCCTGTATCAGGGAGGCATCACGGTGGCCGCCGGTCTGGTGGAGAAGGTGTTGAGCCAGGCCATGATCACGGAATTGACCGCCACCGGCGGTGTCTTGGTGCTGATCCTGGGAATGAAACTGCTGGAGCTCAAGGATATTCGTGTGGGCAATATGCTCCCCGCTTTGTTGTTTGCGCCGCTGATCACGGCGGGTGTGGCTGCGCTTGGTTGTATCTGAACGGGGCCGCCGATCCCCCGCTGGCTACCGAGTTGCCGCGGCGAGTACGGTGCCTTCTTGGCGGCCTTCCTGCCTGCCTTTTTGCCGGCCTTCTTGCCGGCGGCTCGGGTGTGGATCGCTTCTCGCGGGCCCAGGTGGGGACGTGGCAGCTGCGGATGCGGACGGGTGCGGGCGGGTGCGGGCGGGTGCGGGCGGGTGCGGGCGGGTGCGGGCGGGTGCGGGCGGGTGCGGAAAACTCGCTAGTGTTTAGTGCACACTGCCGCAGTGTGCACTAAACATAGGGTGTCATGACAGGGGGTGTCATGTCGGAGTCGCCACTCTCGCTCGTCGGCGCCTGCCCCGTTCGTCGGCGCCTGCCCCGTTCGTCGGCAGTTGCGCCAGGTCTCTTGGGCCGACCACTTCCCCCGGCCGCGACCAAAACCCCACCCCACTCGTTAGAGAAGTTGGTAGGCTGGAGGTATGTCCAGAGGCCTGCGATTCCGGGAGAGGTAACGGAAACAATGAACGCCACCGAGGAGTTCCAGCGGCTCGAACGCGCGGAGATACTGGCGCTCTTGGCAGGGGACCGCGAGGTCCTGGCTCGGTTTGGGTCGCCGTGTGCGTTGGCGGGTGCTACGCCCTTCTCCTATCCGGGCAAGGGGCCGGTGGTGTTGTTCCTGGAGTCTGACGGGTCGGAAGTTCGAGCATCGGACGGGGGGCGGCTAATCAAGTTCCTCGAAAGCCAGGGGCAGGATCTCTCGATCGACCCGGTGCTCAGCCGCACAGTCTTTCACGCAGTGCGTGAAGTCGCCGGCATGGGGATGGGTAACGGCATGGTCTACATGGACACCACGCTTGATCGCCTTGCCGAGGATCTGGCTCGGTTCGTGCAGGCCGTGATCGAGATCATCGGTCTACGCCATTCCAAATACAAGGACGCGCTGGTGCAGTTGTCGCGCACGAGGGATGGGAGCGAACCGAGCTACTGGGGGGAGTTCTGACTGGGCCACCGGACCACCGCAAGTGCGCGTCGGATGAATCGGTGCGTGCCGCAGCGGGAGCCGGGTAGACTCGGGGCACCTTGGTTTCCCGGGAGGCGCCCTGGCTCCGCATGGAGCCAGGGCGCCTCTGCTCCTTCCTCCTACAATTTCTTAGCAAGTCCGCGCACTGCGATCAACATGGGCTCCCAAGCGGGCGCGAAGGGGGGCGCGTAGGCCAGGTCCAGATCAAGCATGTCCTCGGCGGTCATGCCTGCGTGTAGGGCGGTGGCCACGATATCGATGCGCTTACCGGCGCCGGGCCCACCCACGATCTGCCCACCTAACAGGCGTCCGCTGCCCCGCTCGCCCAGAAGGCGGATGGTGAGGGGTGCTTTGCTGGGGCAGTAGTGAGAGCGGGTCATGGCTTCGATCTGGACCACGCCGTAGTCGAGGCCCAGTCTCTCCATATCTCGAACCTGCAACCCTGTCCGCGCCACCTCAACGTCCCCAATCTTGGTGATGGCCGTGCCTAAGCAACCGGGGAAGGTTACTTGTCCGCCCGCTATGTTCTGGCCCGCTGTGCGCCCGGTCTTGTTGGCCACGGTGGCCAGCGGGACCCAATCGGGAGCTCCGCTGACCAGGTTGAAGGTCTCGGCACAGTCGCCGGCCGCCCACACGCCCTCTGTGGTAGTGCGCTGTGTACGGTCCACCTTGATGGATCCTCTGTAGCCCAGTTCCAAGCCGGCTTCCCGGGCCAAGTCGGAGTTGGGGCGCGTGCCCAAGCCAAGGACCACCACGTCTGCGGGGATGGTACCGGCCGTGGTGACCACGCCGGTCACCCGGCGCGTAGATCCGCCGGCGGATTCCGCAGTGGCCGGTGCCGTCGCGGAGTCGAGGGCCACGGTTTCGAGCGCCGTCATCTCTTCGGAGAGGCGGGTCACGATACCCAAGTCTTGAACCACCCGGGTCACCAGCGTCCCTATCTCCGGGTCCAGCGTACGCATGACTTCGGGGGAGCGACCGGCCAACGTCACCTGCAGCCCGCAACGCACCAGGGCCTCGGCCATCTCCAGACCCACGTATCCTGCACCCACCACCACGGCTCGTTGCGGATGCTCCTGGTCGATGAAGCGGCGCAGTTGCTCGGCCTCCCGTAGCGTGCCTACACCGAAGACGCCGTAGGCATCGAGGTCGGGCAGAGCCGGCCGCGTGGGGGTGCCTCCCATTGCCAGGAGCAGGTGATCGAATGGTTCCCAGCCCTCCCCGGCGGCGGGTGTTGGGGAAGCGGTGGCGGCTCCGGGCGACGCCGCACCGGCAGAGTCACCGTTGAGCCTGCGGAAGGCCACGCGGCGCGCGGCTAAGTCGATGGCCGTGACCTCGTGCAGGAGCCGTACCTCTATACCCTGCTTACCGTGCTGTTCGGCGGAACGTAGGACGAGGCTGTTGATGTCGTCGACGACACGGCCGACGTAGTAAGGGATGCCTCAAGCGGCGTAGGATACATAGGGTGATCGCTCGAAGACGATGATCTCCATGTTGGGGTCGCTGCGGCGGGCCTGCGCGGCGGCACTCATGCCGGCCGCGTCTCCTCCCACGATGACGAGTCTGGTTGGTGCCACGGAGCCTCCTATCCTAGGGCGGCGCTTGGAGCGGCGCCTGCAGCGGCGTCTGGGTCAGGCCCCAGCGCCGGCACAGTTGTATGGGCCGGTTCCCCGGCCAAGGTGGTGACCACGGTTATTTCCGGGGGCGCGAGCAAGTGCTTCTTGACTGCGCACAGGTTGACGGCGTTGATGACGGAGTTGCAGTATTTCTCTGGAAACCCGGGAGGAAGGTGGAGATCCAAAGTCACACTGCGGAGCATGTTTGTCTCCTCATCCCGCTCCATATGCATGGCGAGAGAGGCGTCCTCGGCGGAGAGGTTGCGACTGCGCAGGAAGCGAAGCATGTAGATGCCCGCGCAGGTGGCCAGTGAGGCAAGGAACAGGTCGAAAGGGGCAGGGGCGGTTCCGTCGCCCCCGTCTTCCGGGGACTGGTCGGTGGCGATGGTGAACCCCCTGTACGCAGCGGCCACCTTGAGATTGCCGGGGAAGGTGACGGTCATGTCCATGTATGAGTGCTCCCGTGTGGATCGGCCTACGAGTGCATGATAGCCCGAGAAGCCGCGCGTCAAACCCAGAAGGGTGGGCAGAAGGGTGGGGAGTCTGGATGGCGGAACAAGACGTAGGCCGCGTCGGACTTGTTAGGCAGCCGGTCTGGAGTGGTCAGCGCCGCCGTCGGGGGAGGATGAGCCGTCTGCGCCGGACGCGGCAGATGTCGCAGTGGGCAGAGCCGTTCAAACTGAAGAGGCCGGGTTCGGAAATACGCTCCGTCACGACCTCGAGCAGAATCGCCGTGAAGGCGACGAACTGTCGTCTCAACGTCATCATAGGCACCTCCAGTTGCAGTATCGGCAGGGCGCAGTGGCGGGTTGAATGAGACGTGCCGTAGAAGCTCACCAGCCGAGCGCAGACTGGAGCGCGAAGGCCGGCAGGACTGCCTCAACTGAGACCTGGTGTCCGAGCCCGAGCCTCGTCGGCCGTCATCCACCCCGTGAGGCTCGGGTGCCACACCAGATCCGTCGGCGCCACTTGCCCTTCTCGCATGAACTGCCGTATCTGCTGGAGGGTGAACGGACCGTAGCGCTCCCCACCGCGGCTGAGGTACCACGACGTGTCCGAATCGGCCGTGCGCGGTGCCCCGGGCGGCGCGGCACCGCCGGGGGCACCAACCGCAATCCCCACCTCGCCTGCCCTCCTCCACTCGGACATGCCGGCCCTCCAGACGAAGGTCGCAGGGGAAAGCCGTCCGGTAGCGAGCAATCCCTCCAGCTGCTCTCGCGAAACCGGTCCTGTTTCCTTTCCCTCCGCCAAGTAGAACCAGGCTTCCGCAGACGGCGCGGGGGCGTCCGGAACAGGGGCGGCCGCCGGGGCTCCCTCTGCGCCGGTCGATACGACCGAAGCCAGGTTCCCGGCCTGATCGTACGAGTACGTGACCGTCGGCCCCCCTCGTAGCACGCCTCAACCAAACGGCTCAGTGAATCGTAGCGGTACCTGACCCTGTGCGACACGCTTCTCCGCCCTTTCTCGCCGTCACCCGAATCGCTCTCATGGAATCGTCACCGTACCGCCGGAGATTGCGGGCACGCATTCTTCCGGAACAACGTATATGTTGGTCACATCTTCTGCCGCGTCGAGAATATTCCCGTAATCTCCCATGAATGCCTTGCTCAATTCCCAGGCAGCGCCTTTGGCGTTGAGCTCCATGATGTACGTGACGCCTTTGAAAAAAGGCAAACCACCCAAAGGGCTGGACCGCGCGATCGAATAGTAGCTCTTCTCGTTGCACACCGCCTCGCCACGGAGACCGGCCTCCATTTGCCTCATACCAACCCGGAGCCGGCCGATGAAATACAAGCTCCCTAACAACGCCAAACCGGGGCCGACAAGGGTCGACCCTCCTAGTAGGGCCATGCCTTCACCTACTACCACTAGGCCTCCAATTATGCTGGTCATAAAATTGGTGAATCCGAGCAACATGGACATGTCATTCATCGATGCCAAACCCAGTGGGTCCACGAAGCTGAGAGGGTTGTTGTTAGCGTAGGCGTACAGGTTCGTTCCCGCCGCGAATCGAAGGGGATCTCTTTGCAGGAAGCGGCGCATGGCGGAGTCGTAGTACCTGTTCTTCATGAAATACAGCCCGCCACCTTCGTCGGTGACGCCGAAAGTTCCGACGTAGGTGAATCGGTTGCGGACGTCCCGCTTCTTGTCTACGGCCACTGTGCCAAAGGGTGAGTACTCGTAAAAGGTCACCACCTCGCCGGACGCATCCGTGAGCAGGATGGTGCTGCCGCGGTTATCCGCGTGGTAGAAGAAGATTTCATCCTCGCCGTCCATCAGTGCCACCAGCCGGTCGGCCGCATACAGGTATCGGTGCCGTATGCCTCCGGCGCCGTCTGTTTCGAATAGCAGTTTGCCCGTTCGGTCGTAGTGGAGATGCAGACGTTCATCATCGGTCTCCACGATCACCCTATCCCCAGTGCCGTTGTATGCGTAGCGTGTCCGTCTGTTGTCCCGTTCTATCGAAAGCAGTCGGTTCTCGGGATCATATGTTGCAAGGGTGTTCCGACTCTGACAGGCAACGAGGTTGCCGTCTTCATCATGCCGATACCGGCAGTTGGGGCTCTGAGCGATGCGGTCCAGTTCATCATATGCATAAGTAGCCGCGGGATCGGCCATGTGGACTCCGTACCCGCCGGAGACGTGCTCCTCAACTATGTCGCCGGAGGTGTTCCGCTCGTATCGAATAGTCACCAGATCCACCCCGTGCCCGCTGTGCGTTATCTCTCGGAAGAACCCGCCTTCGTCATACTCGTAGGCCGTGACGCGGCCATTGGAGCGGATCTCTTCGGTCAACCGCCCCGCGTTGTCATAGCGGAGTTCAAGGCCAGCCTTCCCGAAACGAACGCGGCGCACACGGTCGCGGGCGTCGTATTCGTATGTGGCCGTGAGGCCGCCGGGATAGGTGAGGGAGATGACGTTTCCCCGCGCGTCATGAGTGTAGTGAACCTGGGTGCCGTCGAAATAACGTATCGAGTTCGGCAGACCGCGGGCGTCGAGCTCATACTCCGTGGTCCCCGTGGGATCGATCATGCGCCGGAGGTTCCCGGCCCGATCATACTCGTAGGAGACCACCTTCACGCCGTCGTATGACTTGGCCGTCACCCGGCCTTCCAGGTCGTGGGCGAAGGCTACTTCCTGGCCCCGAGCGTTGATCACCTTCGCCGGCCTGCCCGCGAGGTCGTACAGCATCGACATCGCGTGGCCCCCGGCATCCGTGATCGACGCCAGAGCGCTTCGCGGATGGTAGGTGAATCGGGTCTCGTGGCCGGCCGGATCTATCAGACCGACGAGGTTGGCCGCCGGATCGTAAGCGAAGGTCGTCTCGCGGCCCATGGCGTCGCTCATGCTGACGAGCCTGCCGGCCGCGTCGTACACGAAGCGAGTCCGTCGGTCCTCTGCCTCTGTGATCTCCACGAGGTTGCTCTCGGTGTCGTAGCGGTAGTCGGTGTGATTGCCCCCGCGGTCTATGAGCCGGGTGATATTCAGCAGCGGATCGCGCTCGTACCCCACGCTGCTGCCGTTCTCGTCCACGGAAAGGATGGGGGCGCAGCAGTCGTACGCGTGGGTTTGAGAAGTGCCGTCCGGGTGGTGAATGCGCACCAAGCGGTCGTTCTCGTCGTACTCAAAGTGGGTGGTCCGTCCCAGTGCGTCGGTGGACGAAATGAGGCGCAATCCCCATTCGTCGTAGACGAAGGACGTGACGTGGCCCTGCGGGTCTGTGGTTCGCGCCACATTGCCGAAGCGATCGTAACTCAGAGAGGTCTGCCCCCCGGCCGAGTGGGACAGGGCGATCAGCCGACCGGAGGGATCGTAGGTGTAGGTGATAACGGTCTGCAGGGGCGACGTGATCGTTGTCAGCCCCCGCTGGTCGTTGTAGGTGAACGCCCAATTCTCTCCCTGGGGACCGACGGCGCTCACCAGATTGGACTCGGCATCGTACTGGTAGTGGGCCACACTGCCGTCGGCGCCGCGTACCTCCACCACGTTGCCGTGTTCGTCCCAGTCGGCCTCGGTGATCTCGCCGTTCTTGTTCCTGTAGGCAACCGGAAGCCCCCCACGGAACACGGTCTCCTCATAGTGCCCCAGGGGATCGGTTATCCGCTCCGTGAGCCCGTTTCGACTGGTGTAGAGAGTGTCCCGACCGCCCGGGCGGGTGGCCTTCACCTCCACCGGATCAGTGGCCATCAGCTGGTAGCGTGTTTGGTTGCCGCGGGCGTCGGTCACGGAAGCCACCCGTTTCCGGGCGCCCGTCCCCTGGTAGCCGAAGACGGTGGTCCTGCGTTCGCGCCCGACAACCATCCGGGTCAAAGAATGGTCACTGTCGTACGAGTACTCGCACACCACACCCAGCAGGTCAACTGTGCGGACGAGATTCCCCTTCGCATCGTAGCCGAATGACGCCTCACGCCCGTCCGGAAGGAGGAAGCCGGTGCACTCACCGGTCTCCCCATATCGAAATGAGACCGTTCTACCCGCGGCATCGACGAGCGAGCGCATGCGGCCTCTCTCGTCATACTCGACTGCGAGAGCGTTCCCGCAAGAATCAACCACGCGGTTCAGACGGGCCGTTTCCGCTCCGGGAGTCTGATCGAAGCGATACCGCAGCCGCGACCCCTTCTTCCTATATTCCCAGTGATCTCCTCGGTCCAGCAGGCGGTTGGCGCCGCCGGCGGCCGGAAGGAGTTCCTGGGAACCCGCTGCAGATGTGGCGCCGTTGGGAAGCGTGAACTCCTCCCTCTGCCCGGAACCCTTGCACACCGTGATGCGAGAACCGGAGCGCACCAGCCGCCACTCGTACGCGAACGACCATCCGAACCCGAAGGCTCCCCGTTCGGCGGCTCCGCCGCTGTTATAGGTCAGGGTGAGATCGACGGAGGGCCCAAGGCCCGACCAACGGTACATCGTGTCCTGGATTACCAAGTTGAGGATGGCCGTGTTTACAAAGAACGCGGGGAGTCCGGGCCGCCCGGCCCGCATCCCGTCCGGCCTCCCTCGAATGCCGTGTGAGGATTCTCGGCCGGTGCTCCGTGCAGTGCCGGACCGGTTCCCGCCATCTCCGGCTCGGGACCCTGCCGAGAGCCTTCCTGCCCGTCTACGCCGGACACCTCACTGGAACCCGGGACAGCCGGCGGAACGGCCTCCGGGGATTTCGGGTCTTGCGCATCTGCAGGAACCTCTGCGCCTTCCTCGTCGTCGGGTGGGTGCTCGTCGGGTGGGTGCACGCCCGAATCGTAAGGCTCGGTCTTTCCCGGCTCAGTTGCGGGAGCCGGTTCTCCCTCCACCAGAATGACCATATCTGGGTCCACGCCTGCGGGGGTGGGCTGCGCCCCCTCCACGTACCCCTTCATACCGCCGCCGGGAGCCGTGGCGTTGCCCCAATCCCCGGTCTTGACCCAGCCTCCCTCAGGGGTCCGCGCGACCAAGCCCTGCTGTTGCAGCCAGCCCAGGGCGTCTTCCCCCTGCAGGATGCGGGTGGGCGGCAGCGGCGCCGACACCGGCGGTGTGGCGCCGCCGGCCAGGCGGTCACCCCGGCGACGGCGCCGGGCAGCAGCGCCCCCAGCACCGCACCGATGGCCGCCGCCATGCTGTGAGCCGCCGCGCGCCCGAAACCAGGCGATTGGATCAGTCTCCCCACGTCCCGCCCGCTCTCCTGCCACCCCCAATCGTGCGCAAAGCCCTGATCGGCCAGCAGGAGGGCCGTGGCGGCCGAAAGCACGGCCCCCAACAGCAGGAAACCACCCGAGGGAACACCCTTTCCCCCGAGGGCCACCACGATGGCCCCCGTTACTATCAGCGCCAACAAGGCGAACCATCCGCTGGTGGGAAGGAAGGGCAGCACCGCCGCAAGCAGCGCCCCGCCGGCAACACCGACCACGGTGAGGACCACCTTTTCAGGTTGGAAAGGCCGAACCGGCTTCACTCCGAACAGGCGTTGAAAATCAAACCAGGCCGGTCGGGAGACCAGCAGCACCAGGCCGCCCTCTCCGCTCGAGAGCGACAGTAGCAACAGCGCCGCGAAGAACAGACTGACCAGCCGGTTGGGTGTATACGGGTTCCCGATGGCGAACACCAAGAAGCTGATAAGGAGAGTGATGGCGGCGAATCCGAACATCACGGCGAAGCCCCACCTGCCCGGGCGCGAGAACGCCCACGAGATCGCACGGCCCACGCCGACGATGTCCTGTTGGAGTTTGCGCGCTCCTTCTCTGCGAAGCCGCGTGATCAGAACGGTCACGAGCATCATGAGCAGCATCCAGAAGAAGGTGCCGCCGAGTTCGCCTCCCCGCACCACCAGGATCATCCCCAGGAACCAGTTGCCCACTTTGGCCCACCCGTCGTTCAGGAACACCATTACGGCCGTATGGATGAGCCACACGAGAACGAAGAGCACCACGGCGAACACGATCCTCTTGGGAAGGCTCTTACCCAACCCCCGTAGAAGCATGAGACCGAATTCACCCAAGGAGCGGGGAGATCCTTGGGCCGCGCCATGCGGGCCCCCAAAAGGCCCTGCGCCGTCCATGGTCTCAGGCACCCCTTCCACCCACGCGGTGCCGTTCCAACGAAGCCAAGCGCCGTCATCGGCCCGCACCTGCCACCATGTACCGGAGCCATCTCTGAGACGAAGACGATTGACGGCTTCCCTGAACTCCGCCTCCCCAACTCTGCCACTTCTCCGGAGGGCGGCCAGTTCGGAGTACGTCGACCGTGCTCTTTCGAACTCGGACACGGGGAAGACGCCCTCGATCTCGATCGCCTGCTTCCACTCGCCCCGCGACGGGTGCCAGACCAGATCCACGGGACCGATGCGGCCGGCACGGGCCTGCGCCCGCAGTTCCTCTAACGCCAGCGGCCCCACCCGGTTTCCTTCGCCGTCCAGAAACCACCATTCACCCATCTGTGGGAGATCCTCCTGAAGCTCCATGCCCCAATGCCGGTGCCTGCAGGCCCGTTCTCTTCCCTACGTGGCTAAGTGAACTCAATCTACCCCGTTTCCGGTCATTTGCGCCAGCACGGATGCCGTGATCCGCGTGAGGCCGTCAGAGGTCCCCAGCCACAGGTTCCCATCTGCATCCTGCAGCATGACCTTGACTTCGTTGTGCGCAAGACCGTTTGCTCGGGTGAATACCCGCCCCCTGAGTTCCGCCGGCGGTAGCCCTCCCTTGAACTCACAGGGAGGCACCCGAAGGACACCGTCGTACTCCGTGCCCACCCACAGACAGCCGTCCACGGTTTGGAAGAGGGAGCGCGCTTTGGCTCCGGGCATCCCCGAGGTGCGATCCCACGTGCCTGCCACCACCCAATGCCGGTGACCTTCCTCGCCTGCGGCGGCGGCCCCCGAACCAGCGCCTCCTTCTTCGGCGATCAGTCGGGCTACGCCTCCTCTGTCGTAAAATCCCGTCGCCACCCACACCGCGCCGTCGTCATCCTCCATGAGCGCGTTGATGTTGTTGTGAGGCATACCGTTTTCGGTGGTGAAGTACTGCCAAGAACCGTTGGCCAGGAGGCTCAATCCGCCTCGCGGAGCCTCCGTGGCGCCGAACCAGAGCCCGCCGGACGAGTCCGCCAAGATCACACTGACTGCGCCTCCCATCAGACCCCCGACGGAATCCACCACGGCAATGCGCCCGTCCTCGATCACCGCCGCTCCGCGGTAGGTGCCGGCCCAGATGCGGCCCGTGGAGTCTTCGGCGAGGCAACGGACCATGGAATGCGGTAAGCCATCTGCCACAGTGTAGGAGAGGGCGGGAATGGTGTCTTGGGCTCCGGCGAGCGTGGGGCCGGTCTCGTCCCCGGAAGCGCCGCCATTCATGGGAGGTTGCGGCGCGTACACGGTGACACCGGCGTCGTGGCCCACCCACAATCTCCCCTGACGATCCACCAGCAACGAGCTGATGTAGCGGAGGTGCGCGGCGCCTTCCAGTGATGCCACCGTCCCCGGCGTTGGTTCGCCGCCGGCTGTGTCGATGGCGTATAAGCCGTCAGCCCCTCCGGCCCAGACGAACCCCCTCCACTCAGCGAGCGCCGAGACCTCGCGCGGGGGCCGGATCACCTGCCAGCCCTCCGGCGACTCCCGCACCTCGGGGCCGCGAGAGACCGCATACCCCGCCGCCGATACCACCCCAAAAAGGAACACCGCCGTCACGGCGAGCAGCCACTTCCGGCGAGACCTCCGGTGGGGGGGCGGGGCCTCGGGCGAACGCCCGTTGAACTCCTCGGCGGTCACCACGGCTCCTCTGAGGGCTGTTCCAGGCGCCCCGCTTCCATCCGCACGATAGAAGCGCCAAGCTCCTCGGCTTCGCTTCTTTCGTGGGTCACGTAGAGGACGGCGGCGCCGCTCAGCTGCGCCGCCCGGTTGATCAGGTCGAGCATCCGCGCCTTCGACTCGGGATCCAGGTTGGTCAAAGGTTCGTCAAGCAACAGGCAGTGCGGGCGCGGCGCCAACGTGCGGGCCAACGCCACACGACGCGCCTCCCCGCCGGATAGTTGATGCGGATAACGGCTCTCGAGTCCCTGCAGGCCGATGAGTTCCATGAGTTGGCCCAGGCGCCGGCGCGACACATCTCTGGTCAGACCATGCAGGCCGAAAAGCACGTTCCCCGCCACCGTCATGTGCGGCCAGAGGGCAGGCTCCTGAAAGACAAACCCTAGTCCGCGCCGCCCCGGCTGAAGTGCCCATCCCGGACGACTCACCACCTTGCCTCGGATCAGAATCTCCCCCGCGTCAGGGACCTCGAGTCCTGCAATCAGGCGCAGAAGCGTCGTCTTCCCGCAGCCCGACGGCCCGATGATGCAGATGATCTGCCTGTCGGACGGCGCCAGGTCCAGAGACCGCGTCCTGCCTTCACCGCGGGGGAGCGCCCACACGATTCCCTAGGGCGCCTCGTTCGCCCCGGATGGGTGCGCCAAATGACTTGCCAACCCGCGCACCTCTATGAACCGCTCCTCCGTCACCTGCTCCTCGACAATCCTCGCCCGCAATACAGGAGTACCCCCGCCGCCGTGACCGTCGCCGTCAGGGTCACCAGTACGATCATGAGGCACAACCCGGCTACCTGCTCGTCGGCTCCGTAGTGCAACAGGTTGTACACGCGCATGGTAACAGTGGCCCTACCCGGCGGGGCGACGATCAGCGTGGCTCCCAACTCCCCTATGGTGAGCGCGAAACAGACGGCGGCCGCGGCAATGAGGCGGCGCCACCATGGGCAACCAGATACGAGTTCTGGTAACGAACCATCCGGGTCGCAATACGCGAGCAGCCTCCAGAAGTCGCGGGTCGAGGCGTCGATTGAGTTGGGCCACCATGACAAGGGCGCTGAACGGCACAAACCGAGACAAGGCCGCCAACACCGGCATCGCGGCCGTGCCGTAGACCTCCATGGGGAGGGCGCGGTTCCACATGGAGACAAGTCCCATACCCACCAGCGGAGCGAGCACGGCTAGAGGGAGCGTGATGAGAAGCCACCACAACCACTGCCGAACACCGCCGGCCACAGCCCCTTCAGCCGCAAGCACCGCCAGAGGAACGGAGAAGACGGCGGCAAGCACGGCGATCAGCCCGCTGAACAGGATCTCTCGAGATCCGCCGCCTACACCCGCCGCCAACGCGCCCACACTACCGGTGACGGCTACCAAGGCGACGAACATGACGGCCATCTGCACTGCCAAGACGCCGTCTCCGGCCCATTCCACCACACGAAACCAGGCCGGCCAAGCCGGAGGAGCCGACCACGAGGCAACACCCCATGAGGGCTTCAGTGCGGCTCGACGGAAGGTTCGTTGTGGGAAAACACTACGATCACCGCCAGAATGATCAGAGGGAAGGCGGCCAAGAAGGCCCGCTCCGGTTTGCCTGTGGCGCTGAACTCGGCGAACACGTCCAGGGAGTAGACGTTGACGTGGAAGAGGGCGGGCACGCTGTAGCCGAGCAGCGAGAGAATGAACAGAAGGCCCGCGCCGGCCATCAACATGGGCGCCGCAAGCGGGACACCCACCACCGCCAGTACTCTGAGATCGTCTTGCTGTATGCGCCCCGCTTCCAGCAGTCTCGGATCGATGGACTCGAGGCCCACCAGGGCGAGGCCGACGGCGAGGGGCAGCAGGGCCATCATCTGGACCCACCACGCTCCCGGGCCGCCCTGGAGCACCATTCCCGGCCCGCCGCCCGGCGTCACTACAGAGGACACGAAGGGGACGGCCTTGGTCCAGGCCAGGGCGTGGATATACGGAGGGATAGCGGCGAATACCACCACCAGCCAGCGCAGCCGAGACCACACACCGCGCTTGACCCTCCACAGGCTGAGCGCCGCGAGTGTCCCCAGAAACATGCCGCCGGCCGCTACCGCCCCCGCATAGGCAACGCTGTTGCAGAACAAACGCAGACGACGACCGGTGGGAATGGTGAGCGCCAATATCCCCGCGTCGTCAAACACGACTCCGCGGAGCGAGACGAAGAAGAGCATCAACAGCGGTCCGAAGACGACAATCACATAGAGGAGCATCCCGATGCCGTGCCAAGCCGGTGCGACCGCGCGCTCAACGTGTGCTCGGGGTCCCGGGAAGCTGCCCACAACGCTGTCCCGGGCTATCTTATGAAGATCTCGGCCAGCTCTGACCGACTCGGCTCCAGCCAATCGAACAGGGCTTCATATTGCACATTCATGCTGGCGACCCCACCAACATCGAAGCACTCCGGCTCCACCGCTAGAGGTCTGACCGGCAGGTGGCTCCACCCCAACTTCACGACCTGACGCTCCACTTCTTCGCTCAGCAGGTAGTCGATGAGCGCCTGGGCTTCCTGCGGATGAGGTGCGCCCCGTACGAGCGCGATGGTGTTGGGGATGACCAGTGTCCCCATGCCACCGTCCCCCTGGTCAGGGAAGACCGCGGTCACAGGCCTACCGGCCTTGATGGCCGCGCAAGCATCGTCGGTGTCGGTCATGGCAAAGGCCAGTCGTCCCGCCGCCACCAAGTCCTTCGCCACCGAGTTGCCGTCAACCACCTTTACACCCCGTTCGGCCAGACCCTCGAAAAAGGCCCGCGCCTTATCCTCGCCAAGGTACGCGTAGAGCGCCGCGGCGTGCGTGGAGGTGGTGCCGAACATGGGGTATGCGATTCCCACTTGTTCAGCCGGCCACCGGGGGTCCAAAAGATCGTAGATGGACTCGGGGTACTCCTCGGGGGATAGGAGGTCGGTGTTCACAAGTATCACCCGCGCCCTGCCCGCTATGCCCGCCCAATACCCCTCGGGATCGACGAACTGGGGATAAATACCCTCCGTACTGGGCGACTCGAACGGAGCCAATACGCCCTCATCCTTCAAACGCAGGGTCTCCAGGATCTCCCCGTTCCAGAACACGTCGGCCAAAGGCCGCTCCTTCTCGGAGAGCAGACGATTGGCGAGACCCACGGTCTTCGTGGCCTCCACGTCATACACTGCCTGGACACGAATGCCGGTTTGCTCCTCAAAGTCCTTCAGGATGGGTTCCGAGTACATCTGATCAACGGACGTGTAGACGACCACCGTTTTGGCGCTTCGCCCGTCGGAGCCGGAGGCACAGGCTGCCAGAAACGTGGCACAACCCAGGCAGAGCACCGCCAGGAGGGTTCCCACCCGCAGCCACGATATCCGTCTGTTCCCCGGTCTTCTCGCGCGCCCCCGGCGCCTCCTGGACCCCACTGCCGTCCCACCCCTTTCAAGTGGCCCAAAACCGCCGTCTCTGCAGCAGTATCTCACAGGGCGCCTTGTGGCTGTCGCGTTACCGGCGGTATCCGCATGGCGGCTCTTCTCACTGCCCGCCGAATGCAACCTAAGTCCTATTTGCCACAAGGGCCAATCGCCGTAGATTTCAGTTTGCCGGCCAAGGCCGGTGATGGAGGAGCGACGAGTCAACAAGGAGGAGTTGTGAACTGCGTGCAGTTGGTGGGCCGGATGGCGACGGATGTTGATGTGAGGGAGGTGACAGGCGGGTCGAAGGTCTGTAGTTTCATTGTGGCCGTGGATCGGTCGGCCGAAGAGGCGGATTTCTTCCGGATCAAAGCGTGGAATGCGCAGGCGGAGGCTGCGGCTGAGCATCTGGGCAAGGGACGTCGCGTAGCGGTAGAGGGGTCGCTGCGTCAGGATACCTACGAGAAAGACGGGGAGGAACGGAGAGCGGTCTCCATCGTGGCCAAGCGGCTCGAGTACCTTTAGAATGCACAGCGGTGACGTCCCTTCGGGCCGTCACCGCTGGACCCTTGGAGTGCGTCAGACACGTGGTCACCGGTCAAAAGGGGTCCGAGGCGTCGTGCTGGCCGAGAAGGCAGGCTGTGGTATGTCGGAAGAGATCCAAAGCGCCCCATTGTTTGTGGCAGGTCGGCAGTCCGCCAAGTTGGCTTTGCCTTGGCAGGGCTACCTTCTGAGCCGGCGGCGCCTGAACGAAGCCGTCAATCGTCTGCGTTTTGGTGGCGTTGTATCGATCGTGGCCGGGCCGGGTTGGGGCAAGACCGCCCTAATGGTTGATCTGTTGAAACGGAACGAAGGCCCATTCGCCTACTACTCTCTCGATGAGGAAGACCGGGATCCTGCGGTGTTCCTCCATGGCCTCGTTGCCGCTCTTCGGCTGATTGACCCCCGCGCTGCAACGGCAAGCCTTCACCTGCTCGAATCCAGCCCGGACCTAAGGCGTGATTGTGTGGGGATCGCGGGTCTCATTGCCGCTGAACTCCAGCGCTCCATGCCTCGTCCGGAAGGCACGCGCCCGGAAGGCACGCGCCCGATGTTGGCGCTTGACGAGTTACAGGTCTTGCCCGATGACTGCTCTACCACGCAGTGCCTGCGCGCCTTCCTGGAAGGGGCGCCGGTCGGCTGGATCTGCTTGCTGGCCTCTCGGCGCTCCCTCGCTTGTATGCACAAGAAACTGCTGTCCCAGGGACGGAGACTGCAGCTCGGAGGACGGCGCCTGCGCCTAACGCCTTTAGAGGTCAGGGCATGGGCGGAGGCGGCGTGGGGCCTGCGACTGGAACTGGCGGACGCACGGGCCGTGTGGCGGCTGACCGAGGGATGGCCGGTGGCGCTGGTTCTCATGGGAGAGCGTCTCAGGAACGTGG
This sequence comes from Thermoleophilia bacterium, assembly GCA_040770645.1. Classification (GTDB taxonomy): domain Bacteria; phylum Actinomycetota; class Thermoleophilia; order RBG-16-64-13; family RBG-16-64-13; genus JAAYZX01. The sequence continues at coordinate 37,353 of JAXGIS010000001.1, forward strand.
GCAAACTCACCGACCGGAGTGGGGTTATGGCGCTTCTGCGCAAAGGAGCCGATCTGCTTCAGTATCTGGAGCATGAGGTTTTCCAGACTCTCGATCGGAAGGCTTCGGATGTCTTGATGAAGGCCTGGCCGCTGGATGCGGTGTCTTTTCCTCGTGACGATGCTCTACTTCCGTCCGGCAGCGAAGACGTTCTCCACGAACTAGCCGATCGCGGCTTCTTCGTGACCAAGTCGGGGCGAGGGCTCTTTCGGCTGCACCCCCTCATACGCGCATACGCTGAACGGGAGATGTCGCGCAACGACGCGCGGGCGGCTGCCGACCTCATGCGTTCGACGGCCCACCATTTGAAGGGAGTGGGATTACGGAGGGATGCCGTCTCACTCTACCTCCGCGTTGGGGAAATAGAGAAGGCGACTCCCTTGCTGCGGGATCTGGCCATCGAAGCCATAAATGCCTCCACACCGTACTTGGAGGCTGAATGGCTGGACCTTCTCCCAGAGGATCTGGTGGCGGCTGAACCGTGGCTGCTAATGATCCGTGCCCGTCTCCTACAGGACCGAGGCAGCTATGTGTCTGCGCAATCGCTCTATCGTTCTGCGGCCCGTCTCTTTCAAGCGGCGAACGAGACCACCGGCCAGCTTCAGAGCCTATTGGGAGAAGCTCTCTGCCTATACGTGTTGGGGCGTTGGGAGGAGTGCTTGACCCTGTTGAACCGAGCCGAACGCCTCACCAGCAGTCCTCTGCAGCGTGCCGAGGTATTGTGCAACTCGGCCACCGTGCTGCTGGCGCTCTGCCGGTGGGACGAGGCAGTGGAGCGACTCGAGTTCGCCCTAGCCCAGTCGCGTCCGGACACGCGTAAGCCGCTCGAGGCACGTATCGATGTGTACCGTGCCAGGCTGTTCTACCTCCGGGGGCTGTATGTCACTGGGGCGCGTTGGGCGGAACGAGCTCTCGTCAAAGCCGGCGCCGTGGGCCATGAGCTCTATGCGACGTCTCTGAATGCTTCGGCCACATTGCTTACGCAGTTGGCGCGTTATGACGAGGCGCTGATCCAAGTCGAGGCCAGTCTAGCCATCGTCCAAGCACGTCGGTGGGTGTTCATGGAGGCGCCGGTGACGCTATGTGCGGCGGGGGTGTACTTCGGTTTGGGGCGTGTGCGTGACGGCATAGAGTACGCGAAGAAGGCTCTCGAGCTGAGTCGCCGGGTTCGAGATGTGGAAGCGGAAGTGTGGTCGGAGGATCTGCTGGGCGACGCGTGTCGCCGAAATCGCAACGTACAGAAAGCGCGGCTCCACCACGAGAGGGCTTTGGACCTGTGCCGAGTTCACGGACTATCCGCGTTCGAGACGGCTAGATCTATGTGCGGGTTGGGAATGGATCTGGCGGTGGGCGGTGATGAGGAGTCGGCCGGTCGGCATCTTGCTCAGGCCTCGTCTATGGCTCGGAAGCACGGGCTCACCTCGATTCTGGCCCTCGCGCGGCTTTACGAGGGTTGGCTTCACGCCCGCAGGGGCGACGAGCGGGCTGCGCGCGCAGCCCTTGCTGAGGCTATGCGTCTATCCGAAGAAGGCGGCTACGTGCATGCGCTTACGCAAGAGGCAACCGTGGCCTGCCCCATCCTCGCCCTGTGCGAGCGTTACGGGCTGCCGGGAATACTCCCCAGAGAAGTATTGCCGCGATTGACCGGTAGGCTTCAGAAGCGTTACCGTGAACTGAGTGAGGGAGCGGTCTACCCGACTGATGTGGCACTGGGATTCCCTCCTGCCGCTTCTCCGGTCCTCCCCCGCCCTGCGCCTTCAAGCTACGCCGACGCCTATTCGACGGAAGACGGAGCCAAGATCTCACAACTTACAGACCGCGAGATGGAGATCCTGGAGATGGTTGGCATGGGTCTCCCCAACAAGCTCATCGCGGCCAAGCTGTTCATCGCGGAGAAGACGGTGAAGACGCACACGAATCGGATGTTCAGGAAGCTGGGAGTCACGAATCGGCTACAGGCGGTACTAGCCTTCAGGCTCACCAACGCCACGCCGCCACACGAGGGCTGCGCGTCCCGAGTGCTGAACTGGTCCTGCGTGCTGAACTGATCCCGAGATGGCGGTTCGGATCCGAGGTTTGGTTCCCGGCCTCCTACTCGGCGATCTCCACCGGCATCTCCAGTGTCTGCCTGGCTCCGTCGGCATTGGTCCAGGCCAGGATGACGGCTCCGCGCGCCGCCTGGCCTGAGAACGCGATCACTGCTTCGAAGGCCCGCCTACCGTCGACGGGAGCCTGAAGCCGCGGCGCAGCCTGGCTGAGAATGAGGCCGTCGCGGCCGGTCACCAGTATCTCCAGCGCCGCGATGCTCTCGGCTGCATTCCCGCGCACCATCACCGTATCCTGGATGGTCTCGAACGGCGCGGGTGAGATGAGGAGTACGGGGGCAACAGGTCCGCGAAGTCGGCGCGGGTCACGCCGCCCTCCACGAGGACGCCTTCGCCGCCCAGTGCCTGTACCGCCAATCCGTCGAGCATGAACTCCACCCGTTTCACGCCGGGCAGTTCAGTGAGACTGTAGACCACTTGGGCCACGCGCAGGAACATGGAGAGACTGCCACCGCCGGAGCCGAAGGCGGCCGAGAGGTCCACCACCGCCGTCTGGCCGGATACGGCGACCGACCGCAGAGTGGTGCCGGCGGGGACGGTGGTCCCGAAGCCGATCTCCTTCTCCAGTGTGGTGGGCCCGCCCAGTAATCCTTGCATGACGGCCACAGCCGGCTCGGGGCCGGTGGGGCGCCAAGTCGCCATCAAGGTCTCCCTTGCGTCAGGTAGACCAGGACTCCATCTCCGCCGGAGGAGGGGACCCAAGTTGTGGCAGCCGTGGTGGGGGTGGTGGAGACGGTGCTGGATACCGCGGGGGAGAAGTGGTCACGACCGTGAGGCTGGTGCCGGGTTGTGTGGTTGGGGGGCCGGTGGTGGGCGAAGTGGTGGTGGCGCTGCTGCAGGCGGTCAAGAGCAAGCAGATTAGCGCCGCAGTGAGCACTATGGGCGTGGCCGTGGTTTTTCTTCGGGTGTGCGGGCGTGTGTTTGGGGGGAAGATGCGTCTGCGCGGTGTGCGCCGGAGATGTGCGTTGAGGGACATGACCGCCACCTTTCCGTCCGCTGTCAGCGTTATCATACCCCATTGTTGCCGGGCGGCGTCCCCCTGATGAGCTGAGACGGGTTTCCTGTTGCGGACCCAGATATTGTGTGTTAGCCTATGAGGGGCCACGATATGTTGTGGATAACCTGGGGAAAACGCGGGGGATTACTTGTGGATTGTGTACGCTGTGGGGGGATGAGGTAACCATGCGCTGCCCGTACTGCGCCCAGGATGAGACGCGGGTGGTGGACTCACGTGACGCTGAGGCACAGGATGCTGTGCGCCGTCGTCGGGAGTGTGCCGCGTGCGGCCGCCGTTTCACCACTTACGAGAAGATAGAGGAGATCCCCATCCTGGTTCACAAGCGCAGCGGCACAGTGGAGCCGTTCCAGCCGGAAAAGTTGTTGCGGGGTTGTTGCGGGCTTGTACCAAGCGCGATGTGCCGCTCAGCGCGCTGGAACAGATAGTCACCGATATTCAGTCGCGGCTGAGGAGTGACATGCTGTACGAGGTCACGTCGGAGCAGTTGGGCGAGATGGTGTTGGAGAGACTGCGGGCCGTAGACCTTGTGGCGTACGTGCGTTTTGCCTCTGTGTATCGCCAGTTTGAGAGTGTTGAGGAATTTGAGCGGGAGTTGGCCCGCCTATCCAAAGGGGGAGACCGGTGACTGTGGCACAGATCAGGGCGTTGTCGAAGGCACTTGAAGAGAGCCTCACCCCCAGCGCCGTCACCGTGCTCCAGAAGCGCTACCTGAGGAGAGACGAGGAGGGAGCGCCCGAGGAAACGGCCGCGGACATGTTCGCGCGGGTGGCGGAAAACATTGCGCAGGCAGAACTGAACTACCGTACCGACGCCGACCTCGACGGTATCATCACCAGCTTCTTCGAGATCATGGCCGGACTCAAGTTCCTGCCCAACTCGCCCACGCTCATGAACGCCGGCCGCGAGTTGCAGCAACTAGCGGCCTGTTTCGTCCTCCCCGTAGAGGACAGCATGGACTCCATATTCACCGCCATCAAGAATGCAGCGCTCGTGCACCAGTCAGGCGGTGGTACCGGCTTCAGCTTCAGCCGGCTGCGCCCCAAAAACGATTTGGTCAAATCCACCAACGGTGTGGCCAGCGGCCCGGTGTCGTTCATGCGCGTCTTTGATACGGCCACCGAGACCATCAAGCAGGGTGGCACTCGTCGCGGGGCCAATATGGGCATCCTGCGGGTGGATCATCCCGACATACTCGAGTTCATAACCGCCAAAGAGCACGAGGGGGTGCTCAGCAACTTCAACATCTCCGTGGGGATTACCGAGGACTTCATGCAGGCCGTGCTCGCCGACGGTGAGTTCGCCACTCGTAACCCTCGCAGCGGCCAGGAATCGGCACGTTACCGCGCCCGGGATGTCTTCGATCTTATTGTGAGGCTGGCTTGGAAGAACGGTGAGCCCGGCATCGTGTTCCTGGATCGACTGAATCGGGACAACCCCACACCCCAGGTGGGGGAGATCGAGAGCACCAATCCCTGTATCACCCTAGATACCTTCGTGTATACAGACACCGGCATTCGCCGGGTGCGCGACCTATTCGCCGATCCGGAACCGGCGGCTGTAGTGGTGGATGGGCGGCGCTCAGCGCAGGGCACGCTTCCCGCCTCGCCCGTGTATTACACCGGGGAGAGGATGGTGTACCGAGTAGAGACTCAAGAGGGTTTCTCACTGCGGGCTACCGCCGATCACCGGGTCATGACCGAACGCGGCTGGGTGGCGGTGGGGGACTTGCTTCCCGGCGACCGCGTGCACGTGCTCAATCGCAAAGGCGGTTTTGGTAAGGATGGCTCGTTGGATCTGGGCCGGGTGCTAGGCCGGCTGGTGGGCGACAGCGCTGCTAAGCCGGAACCACCCGTGCTTTCCTTCCGAGGAGAAGAGCGTGAGGTGGCCCCCCTCTTTCGCCAGGCGGTCGACAACCTGGTTCTTGAAGCCGGCTCCCCCCGTCCGTACGTCACCACCGTGGTGGATGTCCCAGAACGCAACGAGGTGCGCGTGCAGTCGTCCCGCCTACGCGAGCTAGCCGAGCGGTTCGAACTAAACACCGAAAAACCGATGGTGCCGGAGGTGGTCTTCGGTGGTTCCGAGGATCTACAACGCGGCTTTCTACAGGCGTTGTTCTCGGTGGACGCAACCGTTGGCGACTCTAAGCGGGGTCGCCATTTGCGCCTGACCTCTGTCAGCGCGTCGTTGCTCCAGGACGTTCAACTCCTCCTGCTCAACTTTGGCGTGTTTAGCCGGATCCATCGTGATCGCCGGTGCGAAAACGGCCAGTCTCCCCTGCCGCATGAGCAGGGTGGCGTCGGGGCGCGCACCACCAAGCCCGTCCACGCGCTGTACATAGGCGGTGGGAGCCTGGTTACGTTCGAGCGCGAGATAGGGTTTCTGGTTCGCCACAAAGCGGAGTCCCTGCAGCGTTGCCTGTCCAGTTTCACTCGGGGCCCCTATGCTGAGAAATTCTTCGCCCGCGTGATGCGGGTGATAGGGGAGTGGAGGGAGCCGGTGTTCGACCTCACAGAGCCGGTCACACACTCCTTTGTGGCCAACGGGATCGTAGTTCACAACTGCGGTGAGCAACCCCTCCTGCCGTATGAATCCTGCAACCTGGGTTCCATAAATCTGCGCCTGATGCTCAAGGACGGCGGTATCGATTGGGATGAGTTGCGCCGTGTCACGCACTTGGCGGTGCGCTTCCTCGACGATGTGATCGACATGAACCGCTACCCCCTGCCCGAAATCGAGGAGATGACCAAAGGCAACCGCAAGATCGGGCTGGGCGTAATGGGCTGGGCCGACATGCTCATGGAGCTGGGCATCCCCTATGACTCCCAGGAAGCGGTAGAGTTGGGGCGGGAGGTCATGGCCTTCATCGACGAAGAGGCCACGGTGGCCTCCGAGCAGTTGGCGGAGACCCGTGGGGTGTTCCCCAACTTCGAAGGGAGCACGTGGGAGGCCCGTGGGCGGCGCGTGCGTAACGCCACTCTCACCACCATAGCCCCCACCGGCACCATCAGCATCATCGGAGGGGCCTCCAGCGGCATCGAGCCCCTATTTGCCCTCGCCTTCGTTCGTAACGTTCTGGACAACACCGAACTGCCTGAAGCTCAACCCTACTTCGAACGCGTGCTCCGGGAGCGCGGTCTCTACTCAGAAGACCTGATGCGCGAGGTGGCGGCCAAGGGCACCCTGCACGACATTGCGGGCCTGCCCACCGATCTCAAACGCATCTTCGTCACCGCTCACGATGTCTCTCCCGAGTGGCATATCCGCATGCAGGCTGCCTTCCAGGAGAGCACAGACAACGCCGTGTCCAAGACCGTCAACTTCCCCCACTTCGCCACGCCCGAGGACGTGGAGCAGGTATACCTCATGGCCTACGAGCTGGGGTGTAAGGGGGTCACTATCTACCGTGACGGCTCACGTGAAGACCAAGTGCTGAACATAGGCGAGGTCAAGCGCAAAGCGACGGGTACCACGTCGGCGGGAGGCAACGGCAGCGGTGTGGGGCCGGCGGCCGCGCACCTTGCCGAAGTCGGGGGCGGCGTGGGTGTATGCCCGGTGTGCGGTTCGGTGACGCTGCCGCCGCGTGGCAGCCGCAACGGTGTGCTGCGGGGCGAGACTCGGGAGAAGGTTACGGGTTGCGGCAGCCTCTACGTGACCATAAATGAAGATGAGTTGGGTCCGCGTGAGGTCTTCGCCAACATGGGCAAAGCCGGCGGTTGTGCCTCGGCCTCCACAGAAGCCATGGGTCGGCTCATTTCCTTGGCCTTCCGGTTCGGGGCATCGCCGGAGAAGATAGTGAAACAACTCAAGGGTATCCGCTGTCACGTGCCGCACGGCCTGGGTTCCCATCAGATCCTCTCCTGTCCGGACGCCATCGCCAAGGCCCTGGCGGACAAGTACCTGGAGGCGGCCCAAGGCGGTCCCTGGGATGTTGAGGTGGAGCAGTTGGAGATGCCCATCGCGTACGCTCAAGGCGCGTGCCCGGATTGCGGCGGCGCCATTGAGCACGAGGGCGGCTGCGTGGTGTGCCGTGCCTGTGGCTACTCCAAGTGCGCCTAAGGGGGCGTTGGCCGGGCACAGGGGCGCACGTGTGGACCCACCTGCCGGGTTTCTCCACTCTGCTGGCTCTTCCGCCGGTTGCTTGCTACTCTTAGCAACCTCGGAGGAACCCGTCGGCGCTGATGGTTGGGCGGCGTGGCCCGTGTGGCCATCGTCTGGAGGGCGCCGACCCCGGCTGCAGAGGTGTGCATGCCTCCATTGGGCGCTCATAGCACGTCTTCCCGGAGCCTTATCAGAGGTTCCCATCGATGTTGCCCGCGGGCCTTCGCCCTTCGAAGCCGCCCCGGCCACCGATCTCTGTAGCCGCTCAGCGGTTCCCCGAAGGCGATTCACGCGGCAACTGGGTTATGTCGCCGCCTTTCTCTCGGCCATTCGCTCGATCCGGAGGCATCAGTGGATAGTCTAAAGCAAATGAAGGTGTGGGTAGCGGAACTGCTCGATGACGAGGCCATCGCCGCGCTCGAGGAGGTGTGCCGGGTCGATATCAAATACAAGGTCCCTCGCGAGGAGCAGCTCGCGATGATCAAGGATTACCACGCCGTGATCATCCGCAGCGAGACCGTGGTGGACAAGGAGTTCCTCGACGCCGCCGTGAATCTGAAGATCGTGGGCCGCGGGGCTCCGGACTGGATAACGTCGACATCGACTACGCCACCAACAGAGGCGTCATCGTCTGCAATACGCCGGAAAGCAATATCGTGTCGGCCTGTGAGCAGACGTGGGCGCTGATGCTGGCCTCCTCGCGGAACACGTCTCACGCCTGGCAGTTCATCCGCTCGGGCAAGTGGGATCGCAAGCGTTTTCAGGGCTCTGAACTCTACGGCAAAACGCTCGGCATCATCGGTCTGGGGCGCATAGGGGGGTTGGTGTCCCAGCGTGCCCAAGCCTTCGCCATGCGTGTCATCGCCTACGACCCATACATCCCTGATTCGCGTTTTGAGGCTTTCGGTGTAGAGAAGAAAGCTCATCTGGATGAACTGATCCGGGAATCCGACTTCATTACCATCCATACGCCCAAGACTCACGAGACCATTGACATGATCTCCGATCGCGAGATTGGGCTCATGAAAGCGGGCGTGCGCTTGGTCAACTGCGCCCGCGGCGGCTTGTACAACGAGGAGGCTCTGGTTCGCGGTCTCAAGTCCGGGAAGATCGCTTCGCTCGGCATTGACGTGTGGGTACATGAGCCGCAGCAAGACCATCCTCTGTACGAGTTCGACAATGTAGTGGGCACACCACACCTGGGCGCATCCACGCATGAGGCCGCCGCGCGTGTGGGAAGCGAAGTGGTGAACGAGGTCATATCCGGCCTACGTGGGGAGATCGTGAAGAACGCGGTCAACATCCCCAGCGTGTCCGAGCAGACGTACGCCAAGCTCAAGGTGTTCATTGCGCTGGCGGAGAAGATGGGCAAGCTCTACGGACAGATTCGGCGAGAGAGCGTCAAGAAAGTGGAGATCGAGTTCTCCGGCCGCGACATCGAGAACCCCAAAGACGCCAAGATCCTCTCAGTGGTGGCCCTCAAGGGTGTGCTGGAAGCCAGCGTTACGGAGGGCGCCGTCAACTTCGTCAATGCGGAGCTCCTGGCCCAGCAGAGAGGCATCGAGGTGCGGGAGCGCATCGCCCTAGAAACCGGCGACTACAGCAATATGATCCGCCTTCTGGTCAGCGAGGAAGGAAACGGCGTGTTCGAGATCGCCGGCACTGTACTCGAAAGACGGATACCACGCATAATCCGGGTGGGCGACTATTCGGTGGGCTTCATTCCGGAAGGCCGGCTCATATACGCTCCGCACAAGAATCGGCCGGGCGTGATCGGCAAAGTGGGCATGGCCATGGCCGAGTACAACGTCAATATCGCGAAAATGGTGGTGGGCGAAGGGCTCAACAACTCCATCATGATCCTCAATGTGGACAACAATGTCCCCGAGGCCGTGCTGGAGAAATGTCTCACCTTCGAGGATATCAACGATATGAAGGTGGTGGAACTCTAGCGGAGGGCGAAGCCGGCACAATGCGGCATCTGCGGACCTAGCTCGGCGCGTGCCGCCGGCCCCTGTGCCGCCGCGGGCTTGGTCAGCCCGCCAGCCACCCCCGGAGCGCCCCGCGGGCGCCGTCGGCGGAGGCGTCTACTACCTGGGTGAAGCGATGGGGGAGCGAGCGTAGCTCGCTGAGGTTGCGCGGGATGGGTTGGCCGGTTTGCTCGGATACCCGATCGAGCAGATCGAGCCCGGAGAGCCGCGCTGCACTCTCGGGCAACGGCGCCCGGTACGCGATCCCGTTCAGCGCCTTGTACACGTCGATGCCGAACTTGGCCCAGTGGGCCGTGGAGGCGATGAGGAGGGGCCGGTCGCCGCGGAGTCGCTCTGCCACCTCCCACGCCACCGAGGTGTGGGGGTCGAGCAGGTAGCCGGTGTCCGCGAATACCCGTCTGATTACGGAGAGACTCTCGTCGTTGGTCACGTAGTCGCCGACGAAGAGGCTGCGGACGGCGGCCCACGTGGCGTCGTCCACCTGGCAGCGCTTGTTGGTGGCCAGGTCGGCCATCCAGTCGGCGACGCGAGCGGGGTCATCGCACACTTCGTAGAGCAGTCGCTCCAGGTTCGACGAGATGAGTATGTCCATCGACGGAGACGGTGTGGTCACGAAGGGCCGCGTGCTGATGTCGTAAACGCCCGTGTTGATGAAGTCGGTCAGGACGTTGTTCTCGTTGGAGGCACACAGCAAGCGGGCGAAGGGAGCGCCCATCTTGCGTGCGTACCAGGCAGCCAGGATATTGCCGAAATTGCCGGTGGGCACGCACACGTCGATAGTGTCTCCCGCCTGTATGGCGCCCGACGCCACCAAGTCGGCGTATGCGCTCAGATAGTAGGCGATCTGGGGGATCAGACGACCCCAGTTGATGGAGTTGGCCGAAGACAGCTTGAGGCCCCACTTCTCGTGCAACTCCGCTCCGAACGCTGGGTCGTTGAAGACGGCTTTGACGGCGTTCTGGCAGTCATCGAAGTTCCCGCGTGCACCGAACACGCAGACGTTGGCGCCACGTTGCGTGATCATCTGCTTCTGCTGGATGTCCGACACCCCGTCGGCCGGGTAGAAGACGGCGATACTGGTGGAGTCGCGGTCCGCAAATCCCTCCAGCGCAGCCTTGCCCGTGTCCCCGGAAGTGGCCACCAGGACGAGGTAATCGTCGAGGGCCTCGCCTGCCGCCCTCCGCAGCGCGATGGCTTCCGAGAACAGTAGCGGCATGCACTGCAGCGCCATGTCCTTGAAGGCTGAGGTAGGCCCGTGCCACAACTCCAGTACGTGCATGCCGGACGCGACCTCCACTGCCGGCGCCACCCCCGGATGATCGAAGTTGGAGCCGAAGGCCAACGCCATGAGCGCATCAAGCCGCTCATTGGGGATGTCCACCCCCAGCGCTCGGTGGGTTGCCGCCGCCCGTGCATGGTAGGGGAGCGCACTCAACGCCACGATCTTCTCCACGCTCAGTACGGGTACCTGTTCCGGGACGTACAGGCCGCCTCCTTGGGCGATGCCTGGATCACCACTTGGGTGAAAGTGGGCAGTGGTGTCTTGTCCTCGTGTGTCGAGGTAGCGGGTGGGCGCTTCCGGCCGGCCGTCGCGAGTGCTGTGATTCAGGTTGGGCATGGCCGGGATGGTACCAGTAGGCGGAGGCAGTGGGAAGGCGGTAGGACGAAAGGGTTCGTTGGGGGGCGCAAAAGATGTCCGTGGTTTTTGGCGGCGGCGGTCGCATGGCCCGCCGCCGCCCGTTTCCGGCCGGCGCACCGCCGGCCCGTCATCACCGGGACCTAGTACGGCATTTTCTCCAAGGGGCGCCGTTCAGGCACCACCACATGCGGGATCTTGCCTTCGTTCCAGTCCTGGGAGACATACAGTTCTCAGTAGCAGGCGCCGTACTCGGCGACATCAGGGTCACGGTAGACGCAGGGCAGATGATGTCTTTGTCGGCTTGGCGGTCTCCCGAAGCCAAGCGGCATGGGCAGCACATGTACCCATACCGTTCCTTGTTGGCCAGCAGCCCCTCCAGGAGTTCGTAAGTGACCGTGAGGTCGGCATTGAAGAAGTAACCTTTGGGCTCCTGGATGGCCTTCAGTCGCTGGTAGTACTCCTCAACGGTGAGTCCACTCATAGGCCGAGCGCCTCCTTGTATTCGTCCTCCTTGAACCCCACGATAACCTTGGCACCGTCGTCGATCACCAAGCAGGGGAACGCCCGCCGCGGATTCAGTTCCTTGGTGTCTTCCAAGATCTTGTTGCGCTCTTCGGGCGTTGCGAGGTCCACATAGACGTAGTCATAGGCTACCTGGTTGCTGTCGAGGAACTCACGGGCGTGGCGGCAATGGCCACAAGTGCTGAGTGCGTAGAGAAATACCTTGGGTTGATCGGCCACAGATGACTCCTTCCTTCCGGTCTCCTCGGTTGCGCCGAGGATTGCCGCGTTGTGTACTGTCGCCACATATCCCCAATGGTCGCCGAGGCTACACACGGGTAGGCCGACGAGCAGAAGTCACAATCGCCGATTCGCACAGCGCGCCACCGCCAGGACGCACAGCGCCCCGACGGCGCTCCGCACTTCCGCGCTGCATCGCACCCCCGGCGTACTGTGGCGGCTTTCCGGAAGGGCCTATGATTAGTGCACACTATCGCAGTGCACACTAGTCATAGTGTCTTCAAGGGATCCAAAGAGGGTTCAGCGTCTGGGTCTGCCGAAGTATGCGCTCGGTCAAGGGTCTTTGTGTCTTTTGGTTCTCGGACCCCATTTCGGGAAGAGAGGGGAGAGGCAGGAGGAGCGGGAAGGGGGGCTCCGGAGGCGGGGGGCCGGAGAGGGGAGTCTTCATCCCCCGTATGCCAGCACTACCAACAAGCTTCCACTCAGCCCCACGGCGGCGCCGGCCAGCACCTGGGCCGGGGTATGCCGTCTCAACACCACCCGTGACCAACCCACCACTCCCACGATGAACAGTCCTGCGAGTGCCCACTTTCCCAACAGCCACCACAACACGATGGTCGCGCCGGCGAGAGTGGCAGAGTGGAAACTGATCTTCCATTTGAGTGTGATAATGGTGAGTGCCACCCCCGGCACGAACCCGGCCAACAGTGCCACAAGAAGGTTGTCCGGCCCCTTGGCCAGCCACACTATGGCGGCCGCTCCGGCGGAGCACGCCAGAGCCACCAGAAGGGGTAACGGGCGCTGGAGTCGGTCGCGCAGGTCTAGGTCCTCAGCTTTGCCCCATTTGATACCCATCACGATGAACAAAACGGGTAGGCCGGTGGCCACGCCGGCGCTGATCGCAAACCAGGTCAGCCGGTAGGCCGGTCTGCCCGGCCCCATCAATGCGACCAGGAGAAGCAGAAGCGTTGATACCACGACGGGTTGAAAAGCCCGGGAGACGAGTCGGGCGGTGCATTCGCGACGGGTGAGCGGCGTGAAAGGCATGGTGGGCTCAAGGATACAGGGCAAGGGCCGGCTACGCCTGACTGCGGGACCATCTCACGTTGTTAAGAGTGAACCTTGCACCGCCGCGTCGGCGGCGCCTTCGGCGCCCCGGTATACTAGTTGAAGAGAAACGTTGAAGAGAAACGCCGGTGTGATTCTGCGGGGTCGAGGGGATTTCTTGGAGGGTTGTGCTCGATGGCCGTTCGTTCCGCTGTGAAGCGAAGCGCCGGGGCGGCGGTTGCCACCGGTGCCCTCGCCGCGGCCTACATGCTCTTCGAGTCCCAATGGGTGGATCTGCGCGAGGAGGACTTGGCGGTTCCTGGGTTGCCTGAGGGGCTCACCGGTTTGAGCGTGCTCCACATCTCCGATGTGCATGCGGCGCAACCGAGTCTGAACCTGGTGGCGCTCGCCAAGGTCGTACGTTGGGCCGAGGCACGCCGACCCGACTTGGTGGTTCTTACCGGCGACATCGTCGATGGCGGTCTGGGTTCGGATACGTGCCTCCGACAGCTCTCACGCCTTCGTCCTCCGCTGGGGATTTTCGCCGTCCCCGGCAACCATGAGTATGGCCTGAGCAAGAACCCACTCAGAAATGCGCGTGCGGACCGGGCGCGCGATGCGTTGGGCAGAGTCCGTTTCCTGCGCGACGAATGCGTGCTCCTCCGCGGTCCGAAGGAAGGTCCCATGCTCGCGGTGTGTGGTGCCGACTACATCACCCGCGGTTACGGACTGCTCAATGGTAGCGCTCCGATCACGGCCGACGCCTTTCCCCTGCTCATTACTCACCGGCCTCCCACCGGAGACGATCCCCTTCTCGAAAACTTCCCACTGGTATTCGCCGGGCATACTCACGGCGGCCAGATCAGGATGCCCACGCCTTGGGGGACGGTGGCTCTTCATCGCGAGGCTTTGCCGTTTACAGAGGGCATCCATCGTTTCAACCGGAGTGTTCTGGTGATATCTCGGGGTGTGGGATGCACCTTTCTACCCTTTCGGCTCTTCTGCCGACCGGAAGCGGTGATTCATAGGTTGAGGCCGGCAGAGAGCGGCGATGTCCTGCGCCGAGGCCGCCGGTGACAACCTACGTGGAGATCGTGCCGGCTTCTGAGTCGCTCCTGCCGCCGCTGTGTAGGGAGTGTTTGTGGTGGCAACGACCGGTTTGGTCGCGGGAGGCGCCCAACGGAGATGGCGCCAGGCAACTATGGCTCGAGAGGCTGTCGCGCGACTGGGGGAGTTGCGGCACGGCCGCAGTGAACGGACGGGACACCTTGGGAGCCGTGCAGTTCGCGCCGCTACGTTCTCTCCCGCGGGCGCAGAACCTACTGGCCGGCCTATCGGTCGCGGAGTCGTCTGATGCGGTCATGCTGTTCTGCCTGCGACTGCGTGAGGGGCGGCCCGAATACGAGGCAGGCTCGCTGCTGCATCGCGCCCTCTCCTCCCTTCATGAGCGGGGGACACCGGAAGTGCATGCGTTGGCAAGGCCTCTGGGCTCGCGGCGATCGTATGCACGCGGCAATGTTTTCGGGTTGGAATTCCTTCTCGCGAATGGCTTTCGTCACGTGGGGCGTTCCGGTCGGCTTGATGTGGTGCGCTGCGATTTGCGCGGACTTCTCCCCGTGTTCTCTGATCTGCTGTGGGCCTGGCGCTCGATACGCCACACTCCTCCGGCCCCCACACCGGTGTGATGATGGGCGTCGGTTTGCCGCATCCCAGATCGAGGAAGCAGCGTGGGAGCCGCGCCAAGGTGCGGTGGGTCTTCGTCCCAGCGCTTGCACTGGCGCTGTTGGGGATCTTGACGGCGGCGTGGGGGCTCTCGGGCTTTGAACCGGCGGCGGCCGCTCCTGCGGAGCGGCCGCCGCAACTCTGGGTGACGGAGGTCTCGGGCGCCATCGACCCTCCGTTGGCTGCGTTTCTGGTCAAGACCATGGAAAAGGCCGCAGAAGCAGGCGCCGAGGCTCTGATTGTCAAGCTGGACACGCCCGGAGGCCTCGACAGCTCGATGCGGCAGATCATCCAAGCCCAGTTGGCGGCGCCCATGGCCGTCGTGATCTACGTGTGGCCCGAGGGTGCCCGTTCCGCATCGGCCGGCGTGTACATCATGATGGCGTCCGATGTGGCCGTCATGGCTCCCAAGACCAACCTCGGCTCGGCTCATCCGGTCGCCTTGGATGGCGAGATGGATGAAGAGATGAAGAAAAAGGTGGTCAACGACGCCGCGGCGTACATTCGGGGCTTGGCACAGGGTAGCGGTCGCAACGCAGAGTGGGCTGAAGAGGCGGTGCGGGAGTCGGTATCCCTCACGGCCGAGGAAGCTCTGGCGCAGAATGTCATCGATATAGTGGCTGCAAACCTCCCTCAACTACTGGAACAAATGGACGGCTTCAACACCAAAGCCAAGGGGCTGGTGTTGACCACAGCCGCAGCCGAAGTGGTGGAGGTGAATATGGGTTGGTGGGATCGATTCCTGCACGTGCTCGCCAACCCGGCAATCGCCTTCATTCTTCTCACCATCGGAATGTACGGGATCATCTTCGAACTACAAACACCCGGCCTGGGAGTGGGTGGTGTGTTGGGGGGTCTGTGCATACTCCTTGGCCTGTACAGCCTCCAGATCCTCCCTGTGAACTACCTGGGTCTGGCGCTGATGTTGATGGCGGCAGGGCTGTTCATTGCGGAGCTTTTTGTCCAAAGCCACGGCCTGCTTGCTCTGGGTGGCGCCGTTGCGCTGGCCTTCGGCGGCTTCCTCCTGTTCGATGTACCCGACTTCCTGCGCGTGAGTTGGTGGGTTCTGGGGACGGTGGCGGTGTGCACGTTGGCCTTCTTCGTTTTTGCTATGTCCGCCGTGGTGCGTGCGCGCTTGCAAAGACCGCAGACGGGTAAGGAGCTCATAGTCGGCTCCCGAGCGGTCGTGGTGCGAAGGCTGGAGCCGACCGGGATGGTTCGGCTGAGCGGAGAGCTGTGGAAGGCGGCGCTTGTCGCCGATGCTGGTGAGTCGGCTCCGGGGGTTCATGGCACCAGCGTTACCTCCGGGGTCAGTGGCACTCCCGGGGTCCGTGCTCCCCTCGGAGCCGGTGGCGCCTCAGGCGCACCCGGCACTCCCTCTCCCGCACCGACGGCAGAGGTGGGCGAAGTAGTGCGGGTGGTTGGTTTGGACGGTCTGACTCTCCGGGTACGGAGGGAGCGAAACTAAGGAGGCGGCACAATGATTCAGGCCATCGTCGTTCTGGTGATATTGGTGATCTTCCTGTTCATGCTGATCTCGGCCTCCGTCAAAGTGGTGCCGGAGTACCAGCGGGCCGTTCTGTTTCGGCTGGGACGGCTGCGGGGGCCGAAGGGACCCGGTTTGTTTCTCATAATCCCTATTGTCGACAGGATCATGCGCGTGGACCTGCGCACGGTGACACTCGACGTACCCCCGCAGGAGGTCATCACCAAGGACAACGTGCCGGTCAAGGTGAATGCTGTGGTCTATTTTCGCGTGATTGATCCCAACGCCGCCGTGGTTCAAGTGCAAAACTACATGATGGCCACCTCTCAAATTGCCCAGACCACGTTGCGCAGCGTCTTGGGTCAAGCCGACCTGGATCACCTGCTCACCGAGCGAGACAAGCTGAATCAACGGCTGCAGGAGATCATCGACGAGCAGACTGATCCCTGGGGAGTGAAAGTCAGTATCGTTGAGGTGAAAGACGTGGAGATCCCGCAGGGCATGCAGCGGGCCATGGCCCGTCAGGCTGAAGCCGAGCGCGAGCGGCGGGCGAAGGTCATCGCCGCCGAGGGCGAGTTCCAGGCATCCGAGAAGCTGTCGCTGGCTGCGGAGGTACTCAGTCGCACGCCCACCTCGCTGCAACTGCGCTACCTGCAGACACTGGTGGAGGTCGCGGCCGAGAAGAATTCCACCACCATCTTCCCGGTTCCCATCGATCTACTGGAGCCGTTCCTCCACGCCGGTCGTCGACTGCAGGAGGCGGCTGAGCAGCCGGGCGAGAAGGGGTGAGAGCGACGTAGCCGATAAGGCAGAAGTGTGGTCGGCGGCTTGCAGAGGGCAGAGTTGTGGGCTATAAATAGCCTTCCAGCCTACTGCGTGGGGGTATAGCTCAGCTGGGAGAGCGTCGCGTTCGCATCGCGAAGGCCAGGGGTTCGAATCCCCTTACCTCCACCACTATAGCCCCCGTTTGTCGGCATGCATGAGTCTTTCCGTATCAAGGCCAGCCCAGGAGGAACCGCGTCATGGTTGAGTTCCAGGTGAGCAGCCCGGCTCGGGAATCGTTCGTGGACATCACAGACCAGGTGCAGGACGCTGTGACCGCTACATGTCCGCCGGGTTTTTCCGGATTGGCCCACATCCACGTCCCTCACACCACCGCCGCCGTGACACTGAACGAAGGCGCTGACCCCGATGTGGCACGTGACATCATCGTTGCTCTGGCGCGCATCGTGCCTCGCGATACCGGCTATCGTCACCGCGAGGGTAACGCCGACGCACATGTGAAGGCGGCTCTGATGGGGGCGGACATCACCGTGCCGGTGGAGGATGGGCACCTCAGACTGGGGACATGGCAGAGCATCTTCTTGACCGACTTCGATGGGCCCAGACGGCGGAAGGTGTGGGTGGAGTTCACTGAGGCCGTCAAACCCGTCGGGACTGGGGCGGCATAGTCGCTGCGGTGGGGCCGCGCAGGTGAGGCTTCTGTTGCTTGACTTGTAGGTAAGCGCAGCCGTCCGGTGGGCTCTCTCGGTGTCAGGGGCGAGCCGACCTGCTGATGGGCCCGCCACTCTGGCCCGGCGGGTAACCGGGGTAACCAGGATGGCCGGGGTGAGTGGGATAGCCAGGATAGCCTCCGCCGCCCGCTGGGTGGCGGCGTTGCCGTTCTCCTGCCACCAGACCGGCGACAATCCCCACTATGATCATGGCCACGCCCACCGCCAATATCACGAACCCGGCCGTCACCATGGTGCGCGTGGTCACCTGCCAAAACGCCGCTGATGTATCCCAGGGCAGCCCCGCCTCGTCTGCCGCCTTCAGGTAGAGGTCCCGCGCGAGCAGTAGGCCGAGTTGGGTGAGGCCCATGGTGACCACGATTGCGCCGCCGGTTACGGCCACCCACCGGGTTCGGTGCGGCGCCGAGAGCATGGCACCCGTGAGCAGCAAAAGGGCCAAGATGGGGAGCACCACCCATAGGCTGTCGAGCACCTGGGCAACGGCTCGGCCCTCGACGAGGTAGCGAACATGGAACAGGGGGATGCGCCCGGAGCCGGCTGCGGGCTGAAGCATAGGAGGGAGCGGTAGTCCGCTATCCTGGACCCGTTTGAGCACGCGGCCTGCCAGCTCTCCCAGATCCATGACCAATACTCCATCTTGGCCAATCTGCAGTGATCCCTCTTCGCCCCGCACCAGCGCGACTATGGATGGGTGCAAGGAGCGGTTGGCCGTGGTCCACACAGTGGCGAAGAACTCGGTGGCGACGAGTTGCTCCGCGCCCTTCTTCACCAGCGTCGCGAGGCCACCCGAGATGGGAGCACCTATGAAAGGCAACTCATCGAGGAGGCTGTCTCCCAGTAGTCCTCCCACATCTAACCCAGCGGTAAGTTGTTCAGTGATGGTGTCGGCCACGGCCGCCTGTATGGCGGGGTCTCGCGCAAGCGGCTTCACGGTGGAGACGTAGCCGTCTTCGTCCATTATGGCGGTGTGGAGCCATACGCTTGCGATGCCCAAGGGGAGCAAAAGACAGCCGAGTAGCAATAGGAGCGTGGCCAGAATGGCACGGCCGCGCTTGCGAGGCGGCACTGGATAGCGGCCGGGGTACGGTATCTGATAGGGATTGTGCGGAGTACTGTGGCGGGGTAGTGGGAGGCCCGTATGTGGGCGGAGCGCCGTAGCCCGGTGGGTATGGCGACCGTTCGTTTGACATGGCGCGCGTGGTCCCCCTTCACGCTGGTAATCGCTATACCTAGATCGTACTCCTCTGCCCCGAGTTCGGGAACCGATATCGGCGTGGGCCGGCCGGTGGTGAGCACAGAAGGCACAGTGGCGGCCTGGGGCAGAGCGCACTCCGTAGCCGCAGGTTGTGGACCGACCCGAGCTCGAAACCCTATGGGATGCTTCCTGTCTGGTATTGTTAACGACGATGCAAGGGATACGCGCATCTCGACGGGTTGCCCGTCGCAGGTGGGCTTGCCGGCTCGCACTTATCACGGCGGCGCTGTTGTGCTGGTCGTGATTCGCGGTCCGGACTAAATGCCGGAAAAGTCCACCCAGGCGTGAAGATCCTGGGGATCGACTTTGGTGGGAAGACGCGGCCTCAGGCGGTGAAGATGCTGGAGGAGATGGTGGAGACCTCCGATGGCCGGCCGCTGGTGGTGTATTTGGAAGAACGGAGTTGGTCGCCTCTCCCGCCGGAGTTGGGACGCACGGTTGACGTAGTTGGGACCGTGGACGACGCAATGGCAATGGGGCGTACGGGTGGCGTGTTCGCTTCTTTGGTATCGCGCGTGAGGATCCACCTGACCCCGCGTATGTGGAGATGAGGGTGGAAGTCGACCCGGTACCTCGCGACGCATTCGTGGCGCAGGTAGCAGCAGGTGGACAAGCCGCCCGTGAACGCTGCACTGGAGTTCCACGACGGCCAGGTGTTGGTGGTGGATCACCAGGAAGGCCTAGTGGTCGACCAGGCTGCTTTGGTAGAGGCGCTTGACGAGAAGTTGCGGGACTTGGCTGCGGGCGAGGTTGAGGTGCCCATGGTAGTGGCGGTTCCCGATATCCAAGCTGTTGATACCGCCGAAGCTGTGGAACGAGCTCGGATTATGATCAGTGGGGAAGTGAAGCTGCGGTCTGGTGACAAAACGTGGCCAATGTCGGTCGGCAGATCGAGGCCTCCATGGACTACCGTACGGAGGGACAGGGCTCTTCTGCAAGCTGGTTCCGTTCATCTCGCCTGAAAAGATGGGGACGGTGGTGTCGCCGGTAGCTGAGGC
Source organism: Thermoleophilia bacterium (assembly GCA_040770645.1). Taxonomy (GTDB): domain Bacteria; phylum Actinomycetota; class Thermoleophilia; order RBG-16-64-13; family RBG-16-64-13; genus JAAYZX01. The sequence continues at coordinate 57,006 of JAXGIS010000001.1, forward strand.
CGTCAAGACAGCGCCCAAGGATGCAACCTGGGAGACGGACGGAGAAAAGGCCACCCTGATCCCGGCCGTTCCCGGGAAAGAGATGGACATTGTGGGCACCGCGCAGGCGGTGGACGCGGCTGCGCAGTCGCGCACCAATCGTGTGGCGGATGTGATCCTGAGCGATGTCCAGGCCGAACGCACCACTGAGAAGGCCCAGGAGATGGGCATCAAAGACAAACTGGGGGAGTTCTCCATTGGGGCCTATGGCTCCTCCAATCGTCGGGATAACCTGCGCCGGGCCACCGAACTCATCAACGGTACCCTGGTGGCACCGGGAGATGAGTTCAGCTTCAATCGCGTGGTGGGGAAACGCACGGCCGACAATGGATTCAACACCGCGCCGGTCATCATGCCGGATGGACGCCTGGAGGATGCGCTGGGAGGAGGCGTATGTCAGGTGGCCACCACGCTCTTCAACGCCGCTTTCTTTGCCGGGCTCAAGATCGCCGAACGGTCTAACCACATGCTCTACATCGATCATTACCCCATGGGGCGGGACGCGGCTGTGGACTACGGGTCCCAGGACATGCGCTTTGTGAACGATACCGGGAAGTGGCTGCTCATCAAGGGAGCGGTGGGAGACTCGGTGAAATTCGTGATCTACGGGACGTCGGAAGGCCGGAAGGTTACATACACCACCAGCGATTGGTACGACGTCAGGCCTTTCAGCACGCAGCAGGTCATAAATCCGGAGTTGAAGCCTGGTGAGACCAAGGTGAAAAACCCAGGACAAACCGGCCGTTCCTGCAGCGTCAAGCGCACGGTGACTCGTGGCGGCCAGATCCTGTATGACGCCACTTTCTACTCTATATTCCCCACCATCACTCGAGTGGAGGAGATAGCGGACCCCAAGGCCACTACCACTACCACTGCGCCCGGTACCACAACCACCGTTCCCAAGCCTCCCACCACTACCACCACTACCGCTTCGCCCCCGCCCACCACCACAACTACCACCGGCGATTAATCGAGGAGGAGTGGAGATGGACCCTCGCGTTGAGGTGCTGGCACGAAACCTGCTCTCGTACTCGCTCGATCTGCAACCGGGAGAGAGACTATTCATAGAGGGAGCCACCGGTTCAGAGGCGTTGGTGCGTGTCCTCATCACCGAGGCGTACCGCATGGGGGTGGAACCGCACTTTGAGCTGATCGATCCCAAGTTGCACCGGGCCTGGCTGCTGGGCGCTTCGCGCCGGCAGATGGACCGGGAGACGGCTTGGGCCGTGCGGCGCCTCGAAGATGTGGAGGGCCGCCTCTACATCCTGGCCGGAGACAACGCGTCCGAGTACAGTGACGTCCCCGCCGAGACCACCCAGTCTTGGCGCCTGGCCTATAGACCATACATGGACCTGGTACTGCGGAAGAAGTGGTGTCTGCTGCGTTTTCCCACACCGGCGGCGGCGCAGGCGGCAGGAATGTCGTCGGAGGCCTTCGAGCAGTTCTGCTTCGATGTGTCCTGCCTCGACTACGCCAGAATGGACCAGGCCATGGGCCCGCTTGTGGACCTCATGAGCCGTACCGATCGCGTGCGCATAGTGGGCCCCGGAACCGAACTGTGCTTCTCCATCGCCGGTATCCCGGTGGTGAAATGCGCGGGAAGGCTCAATATCCCCGATGGGGAGGTGTTCACGGCCCCGGTGCGCGATTCGGCGGAGGGTACCATCGCCTATAACGCACCCTCCCTCGAGGACGGGACAACGTTCGAGAACGTCACGTTCACGTTCGAACACGGCCGGATCGTACGGGCCACCGGCCGTCCACAGGATCGGTTGAAGGCGATGCTGGACACTGACGAGGGGGCCCGCTATCTGGGCGAGTTCGCGTTGGGAGTGAACCCCTATATCACGCGGCCCATGATGGACATCCTCTACGATGAGAAGCTCTCCGGCAGCCTGCACCTTACTCCGGGTAACGCTTACGACGACGCGGACAACGGCAATCGCTCGAGCGTGCACTGGGACTTGGTCCTGATTCAGACTCCAGAGTGGGGCGGGGGCGAACTCTGGTTTGACGATGTGCTCGTGCGCAAAGACGGTCGCTTTGTGCTGCCGGAACTGGAGGGGTTGAATCCGGAGAACCTGGTCTGAGGCGCCGGGCGAGACACAGGGCCTCCGAAGTCAAGTTCCATTCCTATCGGTCGCCGGCTGTGGACCCGCGCCTTCGGCTCGCGCCGGGGGGCGGGCGTGAATTGCTCGGATTTCAGCCGCCCAGTTCTGTCTTGAGATCGTCGAATTCGATAGTGGTGAAGTGGCCCGGTGGTCGTAGGTAGCCGAGGTCGGACGGGAGGTATCCATCCCAGGAGTAGGCGAGGCGGGGGAACGCCGCTCTACCCAAGGCCCGGATGGCGGTGACCCCGCACGTGCCCACTCCGTCGGCCAGAAGCGGCAGCCGGGCTTCGTCGAGCGCCACACTCAGTGACTGCAGGTGCGATGCCGGGAGCATCGCGAGCGTGGCCGGAACCTCGCTTTCGAGATCATTCACCGGACGCACAACCACCACACGGCCTTGGCAGGCGTTAACCACGTTGCGTAACACAATGGGATCCCACGTACGGCGATCCACGAATGCGCCGAAAGGGTCATCGTAGGAGGAGAGGAGTGTCACCCGGCCCGAGTGCTCCAGAGCGGCGAATGCATCGAAAGCGCGGTGAGTGAAACGCAGGGGCGTGGAGCCGCGGGGCAACATGGATGCCATCACACGCATGCGGTCGGCCAACTCATGGGCGTATTCGTCGGCGTCACCCTCCACGAAGTGTACGCGGGCGGACAGGCAACCGTTCTGGTCCCAAAGGGCCGAATCTAGAGCCGCCAGTCCAGGGAGGTCTGGGCCGGCGCCGGCATCGAAATCACCCGCCTCCGCACGTCCACGGTTTGCTTCCGACGGTGGGGCTGTTGGGCCCGATGGGCTCAAGTAGGTGAGGGCTGCAAAGCTCACTTTGTGCCCGTGGGCGTGGAAGCGCAGGGTGGGATTGCAGCGGGCACGCACCAAAACGAGCGCGGCAATGGTGTCGTCGCCGGCGGCGGCCAGCAGGAGGCCGGTGTTGCGTAGGAGGCGCTCTTGTAGGGCGAAGTCATCGTAGTCCCAGATGAGGAGGGCGATGCCCGCCACCAGCTCCGGGTCTATATGCTCCACGGCCCGCAGCACCCAGGGAGCGAAGAGCGGCTCGTGGCGGCTGTTGCGGATGAGGACGGCCGGTGCGGCGAGGGCCGGGTGGGCGCAGTTGGCGAGCGAGGCCAACAGGGCGATGATGAGTGCGGTGCCGGGCACGTTCCCTGCCGCGAAGCCGAGGGCCAGATCGGTGGGGGGTGCCGGTCGGTGGAGTGGAGCCGTGGGGCGGATTCGAGCCAAGGCTGCCGTGCGGGCGGTCTGGGCGGCTCCGTGCGGGTAGAAACGAGTTCGGCCGGGCAGGTTGGCCACGGGAAGCCACCGGCGGGTTGCGGCGAGTGGCGGTCGCCACCTCATGGCCGCCGAAAGCCCTTCCGGTTCCACCAGATCGCCGCCCGCAAGCGCGGCCGTGATCATCTCCGCAGAGTAGCCGGTGCAGGAGCATAGCGATGGCAGGGCGGTTGTCGCATCCGTCATCAGGGTGGGGATAACAGCCTCCAGTGCCGCCTGCCAACGCGAGAGGATGTCTCCCGCCTGAAGCGTGCGCTGTCTCTCCAGGCCTGCGAGTACGTCGTTCCACAAGCCGGGAGACAGACGCGGCCAGCGAACGGTGACGGCCGGCTCGGTGCCCGTCCCGTCGCTCCCGTTTCCCCAGAGCGTTCCACCGCCCACGCGCGCCACCTCGTAGTCCACTCCGACCAACAGACGTTCGCGGAGCTTTTGTGGTAGGAAGAAGCCCTCGTGCACAGTCTGCTCCCCGGCTGCCTCCCTGGGCGGCGTGGTTCCCGGAGGTGCGGTGTGGCCTAGATCTGGGCTGCGCATCCTGCCTCCTCCATCAAATCCACGCGTTGCACCCGCCCTGCCACGTACGCTGTATCCAAGCCGCAGGCGCAGGTAAGCGCCGGATCATGGGCGGCCCCTCCGTTGACCAGGTGCACATGGTCTGCCGTCTGGAAGAACGGAGGTATCAGGTCTCCTCCTCCCACGGGATCGAAGAAGGCCAGGAGTCCTGTGGCTTGGGCCGCAGGGATGATTCGGTCGGCATCGTCTGTGACTACCGCGTAGACCCAAGGTGGGATGTGGTAGTTGCCGTGGGGACACTCGAACGCCGCCCAGTTGGCTTCGGCCATGCCGTAGACGTCGGAGACGGGCGTGCCGGGGAAAGCCGCTCCCAGGTCGGCGCAGATCTGAGCGGTCCCCACCGGGTAGAGGTCTTTGCGCCCACCTCCCGTGGCCACGCGACTGCCCGGGGGGAGTTGTAGGCGGTAGCCCTCTACTGCAGCGTGCAGTTGGGTGAGGCCGCCCAAGAGCATGAGGGGGCGTCCCTCGGCCGCGCACTGTTCGAGCCGGGCACGGGTCTCCTTCACGAAGCGTTTGGTGACCACGCCTTCGTTCGCCCAGGCCATGATCGGGTTCAGGATTCGTCGCTCAAATATGCCTTCCAGACCGGGGCGGAAGCTGCGGCCGGCGCGGATACGGATGAGATCTGGAGTGGCCGAGAAGGGGAGGGTGTAGTAGACGGGGCTGTCGGCGGTCCAGCCGAGATGACGGGTGCCGATGCGGGCCGAACGGGCCATGGCCACCCGTGTCTCCTTGGGCATAACGAAGACGAGCGCCGTTCCCCGTGCGATCCCCCATGCTTGGGCGATACCCGTGAAGAACGAACGCACAGCCAGGTCGATGGTGGCGGCGTTGCGCGGCACGATGCTGGCCACGCCCGAGGTGCCGCTGGAGGTTACGATCTCCAAGCCGAGTGACGTGTGTAGGCGCTCTATGTCCTGCAGCAACGCCTCCAGGGAGCGGTAGCGGGGGTTGAGGCGCGTTGATTCCTGGTCGGGCAACGGCAGCGAGATCTGATCCGCCAACCAGGCCAAGAACTCGTGTGGGCGGTCTTGAGGGAATGAGCCCACCCAGTCCACGTAACCTTTGAAGGTTAGCGAAGCGGGTCGTAGGAGCCGCGCGAGTAGCGACAGATCGCGGGGGTCAACATCTTGGCCCACGTTGCGGGCGGCCACGGTGCGCCGGTAGGCGGTATTGGCCTGGAAGTGATGACGGTGAGAGATGCGGATGAGGTCCAGGAGTTGGGTGGCGCGCTCGGAGGGTGCCATGGTGCCGAAATCGTCCAGGTCGGGGGTGGTGGCCGGGGAAAAGCCGGCGGCAGAGGGCGAGATCCCTGTGGGTTGGGATGTGGTGGAGCCAACCGCTTCAGTGGGAGGCGTAGGAGGCGTGGGGGGCGTGGGCGGCGTGCCCACCCGGCCTCCTCGATCTATCGGTCCCGTAGGGTTCATCTGCTCCGCCTGGGCTGTGGAGTCACCTGCGCTCATCACCGCTCCTGTGTGACGCACGCCTCTTCCGGCGGCGCGATGTTCGCGGCCGCCTGCGCATAATACCCAACCCGCGGGAAACTCGCGATTAGGTATCGCGTCACTCCACGGCGTTGCCACCGACGCAGTCGAGCGGGAGAGGACACATGCGGAAGCGGAGGACAAGATGGTTCATGAAAAGACAGTCCACGGGCGAAGGCCATGGACTTCAAAGGGTCGGGTTCGACCCCTCCACCCACCCGGGCAGATATAATCCCCTCATGGCCACTCGCCGCCGCACTCTCTCCCGGCGTGTTCGCACGCGTCGTCTCGTAGCCGCCGGGATACTCCTGGTCGTGGGCTTTGTGTTGCTCTTCCTGGTTATCGACGCCCTGGTGTTCTGGGGGCGCGTGCACACGGGGGTGCAGATAGCAGGTTACGACATGGGTCACCTGACCCGACAACAGGCCGAGGATCGCCTGGCGGAGTTGGTGGAGCAGGCCGCGGCTGCGCCTGTTGTAGTGGTGGCCGGCGATAGAGAGTGGCCCGTCCTGCCGGCCGCTTTCGGCGTGGTGGTCGATGTGGAAGGCACTGTGGCCAATGCTCTTCGTGTAACCCGCGGTCACGGCCTCGTGGGTGACGCCATGACGCGGATCGGTTCCTACTTCAGCAAGAGGAGCGTAGACCTCAACGGCCGTATCAACGCCGAGGCGGTTGACTTGTTCATCGCCGATATCGCCGGCCAGCTTGATAGCCCCGCGGTCAATCCCACGCTTGAATTTCTGGGCGCCGCGGTGACCGTGAAGGACGGCGCGCCGGGGCGCGTGGTGGATGGGCCCGATCTGAAGGCGCGACTGGTGGAGACTCTACTGTCGCTCCACAGCACGCGTGTGGAAGTGCCCATGGCGGACGTGTTGCCCGAAGTGACCGCGGCAGGTGCCGAGGCTGCAGTGCTGGAGGCACAGGTGATGATCAGTTCTCCGGTGGTGCTGACCGCCGGTGATAAGAAGTGGCGTATGACGGGCCAGGAGATACAGGCCGCCATTGACTGTGTGGTGCAGGGCCAGGGTGAGGCAGCTCGACTGATGGCGGTGATATCCAGTGCCAAGGCTAAGGAGTTCTTCCAGGCGGTGGCAGAGGAGGTTGCGATCCCGGTCTTCAACGCCACTTGGGAGACAGATGGAAAGAAGGCCGTACTGCTCGAGGCCTCCAGCGGTCGCGAACTTGATGTGGGCAAGACCGCGGTGGCGCTTACGAATGCCGCCAAGAACCCCACCAATCGTGTTGCCGAGGCCGTAGTGGCCGAGGTGAAGCCTGATCGCAGCACGGAGAAGGCGGCGAGCATGGGTATCGAATCGGCCATCGGCTCCTTCAGAACCGAGTTCGAAGGCACGGCCAACAGGATCGCGAACATCGCCCGCGCCGCCGAACTGATCAACGGCACGTTACTTGCGCCGGGGAGGAGTTCAGTTTCAATCACGTCGTGGGCGAGCGTACGGAAGACCGGGGTTTCACGTGGCCAAGGTCGTAGCGCCCGACGGTACGCTTCAGGATGATCTGGGAGGTGGCATTTGCCAAGTGGCCACCACCATCTTCAATGCTGCCTTTTTCGCCGGACTGGAGATCACGGAGCGCAAGAACCACTCTCTGTACTTCGACACATATCCCAAAGGCCGCGATGCCACCGTCAGTTGGGATGGACCCGACCTTCGTTTCCTCAACGATACCGGGCACTGGATTCTTATCAAGGCCGCCGCCACCAAGACCAGTTTGCTGTTTGTGATCTACGGCACGCCGGACGGCCGGACTGTGAGCTATTCCACCAGCGATTGGTATGAGTTGGAGCCCCAAGGGGTCCGGGAGGAACGAACCGACGAACTGGCGGCAGGTCAAACCAGGATTAAGGACAAGGGCCAGGATGGTCGCTCGTGTAGCGTAGCATGGGTGGTGAAATCCGCGGACGGCACCGTCCTGCGTGAACGCGTTTTCGAGAGCCGCTACCCCATGTACAACAAGATCGTTGAGGTGGGCACCAAGCAATAGCTGGCCGGTGTAGGGACCAAGCAGCGGTAAGCCGTTATAAGTCATAGACTGATCTGGGGCATACTGATTGCGCGGTATGCTCCAGGTTGACCCGAGGGCGTCGGCTATGGTAGGTATCAAGGGCCGTTGTCCACGGGTCCTTCTGTCGCCGGGTTGAGAAGGGTGAGACGAGGGCACCCTGTAACACCGAGGGGGACCACATTGTGATTCTGGATCGCCGGACCACTGCCATCGTTGTGGACTCTACATCCGATCTTCCGCCCGACTTGGCGGTGGATCCCAACATAACCATCGTTCCCCTTACGGTCTATTTCGGCGAAGAGGCCTTTCTGGACTGGGTCCAGCTGAAGCCGGCGGAGTTCTTCCAGAGATTGGCGGCCGCTCCGCAACTGCCCAAGACGTCGCAGCCACCAGTGGGAGAGTTCGTGCAGGTGTTTCGGCGCCTGCGAGAGCAGTATGCGCGCGTTTACTCGATTCACTTGAGCAGCAAGTTCAGTGGCACGTACGAGAGCGCCCGCATCGCGGCGCTCGAGGTCGACGGTGTCACCGTCATTGACTCCCGGTATGCAACCGGCGGCTTGGCTCTGCTGATTGATCGCTTGGTGGAGCGACTCGACTCCGGTACGCCTCAGGAGGAGTTCGACGCCTACATAGCGCGCTATTTGAAAGAGGCTACGTTCCTCTTCATTCCCAACACCCTCGATTACCTGCACAAGGGTGGCCGCATAGGGCGTGCATCGCACCTCATCGGCACCATGCTCAGCATCAAGCCTGTGCTCACTATCGAGGACGGGCTGGTGTCGGTTCACAAGAAGGCCCGCGGTGTGCGCCAAGCCCTCAATGTCATGCGTGAGTGTCTCCTGGAGCGCACCCTTCCCTGGCGAGACACGTACGTGGGCCTCACGCACTCGCTGAACGAGCCGTTGCTGGAGCAGGTTAAGGAGATGGTTCTCGACGCCCCGGATCGCATCGTCCACCTGCGCGGCACGAGCGTGGTGGGTTCGGTGATAGGTACCTATATCGGCCCCGGTGCTGTGGGCGTAGGTTTCATTCAGGAGTGACCATGGCGCTGGCTGGTCGCTCCACCATTGCGATGAGCGAGCACCTTATACACTTCGAACCAGACTACGCTGAGTAATCCTGCACCCGCGCACACCGCAACGCTGCCCGCAGTCAGAGCGTCAAAGCCAAAGAGCCCGCGCAGCGGCGGGAGACAAAGGACGAGCGTCAGCAGGAGAACGGCCCCTCCGATCACCCACCACAGGGCTACGTTACGCACTCCCAACGTCATACGGATGGGGCGACTCCAGGAACGGTTGGTGAGGATGAGGGCCAGATTGGCAACGACCAATGTGGTGAACGTCATGGCCCGGGCGGCGCCTGTACTCCAGCCTATGTGGAGAGACACTCGGTAGACGGCCAGCAGGATGGCGAGCACCACCAACCCCTGTAGGATGCTGAGTCCGATCATGCGTGCGCCGAACAAAGGTTCGGTGGGGTTGCGGGGAGGGCGTCGCATAACGTCCTCCTCTTCCGGCTCGGCTTCAAACGCTACGGAACAGGCGGGGTCGATGATGAGTTCCAGAAAAACCACATGCACGGGGCCGAAGACAAGAGGCCAGCGCAGCAGCAATGGAATCAGCGCCAGCCCGATGATGGGGGTGTGGACGGCAAATATGTACGCCACTGCCTTCTTGAGGTTGTCATAAATGCGTCGCCCGGTTCTGACGGCCGCCACAATGGACGAGAAGTCGTCGTCGAGGACCACGAGCGAGGCGGCCTCTCGTGCTACGTCGGTACCCCGCTGTCCCATGGCCACACCGATATCGGCGGCTCTGAGGGCGGGGGCGTCGTTGACGCCGTCACCGGTCATGGCTACTATCTCGCCGCGAGTCTTGAGAGCCTTGATCAGTCGCAGCTTCTGCTCGGGGACCATGCGCGCGAATATGGAGCAGGTTGCGATTCGAGAACCGAGTTGCTCATCTAACATCTCGTCTAGTTGCGGTCCCGTGATGACTTCGTGGTCGGGCTGCAGGCCGATGCGGCGCGCGATGGCCTGTGCCGTGCTGGGGTAGTCGCCCGTGATCATCACCACACGTAGTCCCGCTTGGCGGCATTCCGCCAGAGCTTGAGGTACGGAAGGGCGGGGCGGGTCGGCGAGGCCCACCAGACCCACCAACTCGAAGTCGAAATCGTGCTGGGCACCGGGCCACTGGTCGCCGTGAAAGATGGCCCGGGCCACTCCCAGCACGCGGAACCCACTCTCGGCCATGGCATCGGTTGCGGCACTCAGCCTTTGCGTCCCGCCCTGGTCGAGATGGCAGAGGTCGGCGATGGCCTCGGGGGCGCCTTTCGCGGCTATTACAAATGCGTCTCGCTGGGGAGAGCGCCACACGTGAGACATGGCCAGAAGGTCAGGGGAAAGGGAGTACTCGTGCACCAACTCCCAGTCGGCGTGGAGGTGCTCCGAGCCTTGGAAGTAACGTTCTCCCAGGTCTGCGAAAGCCCGCTCCATGGGATCGAAGGGGTCCACCTCGCCGGCCAAGATCCCGTATTCCACCAACTGATGGAACGGCTCGTACTCAGCGGAGTCAAGACCGGGTGGTGAGGTGCCGGTGGGCTCTTCGTCGGGGACCGCGAACACACGACCGTTCGCCCACATACTGACTATACGCATGCGGTTGAGGGTGAGTGTTCCCGTCTTGTCGACGCAGAGAGTGGTGGCGGAGCCGAGAGCCTCTACCGCGGGAATGCGGCGGGTCAACACGCCCTTCTGGCTTATGCGCCAGGCACCCAGTGCCAGAAACACCGTCAAGACCACGGGAATCTCTTCCGGCAGGATGGCCATGGCCAAGGTGATGCCGGCGAGAAGGCCCTCGATCCAGCCGCCGCGCGTGAGCTTGTAAATGACTACGACCAGACAGCACAAGCCCAACCCCGCCAGTGCCATGTTCCGAACCAGTGTTCGGCTTTGCTCCTGGACCAGTGTGGGCTCGGGCTTCAAGGATTGTAAGGCTAGGCCAATACGGCCCATCTCTGTTCGCGCTCCGGTGCGCACGATTTCTGCGACTCCCTGCCCCTGCAACACCAAGGTCCCGGAGAACACGTTAGGCAGGTCATCGCCGCCGGGTTTGGCGTCGGCTGTATCAGGAGTCACACCCCCCACGCATTTCACTTTGCGCACGGGCATCGACTCACCGGTCAGCAAGGACTCGTCCACCGACATATTGGTGCAGGACAAGAGCACTCCATCGGCGGGGACTCTATCGCCCTCTGCCAGCATCACTATGTCCCCCACGACCACCTCCCGGCCGGCCACGCGCATCCGGGTTCCCTCCCGGACGACGAGGGCTCGGGGACTGGAGAGGTCGCGCAATGCTTCCAGAGCACGCTCTGTCTTGCGTTCCTGGTAGATAGTGATGCCCATGACCACCGCCACGAACCCAAGGAGCATGAGCGCCTCCTGCAGGTCTCCTAAGACGCCGTAGATTGCGCCCGCGGCCACGAGGAGGAGGAACATGGGCTCGCGTACCACTTCCGCTGCGATGGCGAGGCTGCCGCGCCTCCGGCTTGAGGGAAGCTCATTGAACCCGTCTTGTGCCAGGCGCTTTGCCGCCTCGGTGTTCGTCAGCCCCGTTATCTCGTGCATGGTGCCGACCTCCAGTCCCCGCAACCGCACAACTCGGTGCCGGTTCCCGGGAGCACAAGGGCCCCGCGAGACCGACGTGTCCCGCAGGGCCCTGTTGAGGCTCGCTGCCAGTATGGCCCGGCCGCACCCACGGAGGGCCGCCTGTTCAGATGAGGATAATAGGCTCGGTGTGCGTGTTCGTCAATTGACGCGGTCAGGCTGGGTTGTCAGCTCAGTCCCCTCTCTTCCAGGATCTGCCGATGGAGGCCCTGGAAGTCCTCAGGTATGTTGGGATCCTTGTCATGGCGCAAGAACAGCCGTGCCGCCCCCGTGGGGCAGGCATGCACGCACACGCCGCATCCGATACACCACTCGGCGTCCACAACAGGTAGCCCATCCTCCAAGGATACGGCGGCCACGGGGCAGATATCGGTGCAAATGTCGCAGCCATTGCACGCGTCCTGGTTGGTGTCGCGCAAGAAGTACGTGGCCATGATGAGATCGCGTGGTATTTTGCGCCGCCGGATATTGCCTACGTTCCAACAGGCATCCCCACAGCAGTTGCAGTTGTGCACGGGCTCACCCTTGCAGTTGTCCACGAAGTGGACGAGGCCGGCGTCCTCTGATACCCGGATCACCTCGAATGCCTCTTCGCGCGTGATCTCGCGGCCGAGGCCGCTCTCGATCACATAGTCGGCGAGCTCGTTGAACTTCATGCAGACCTCGACGGGGTGATCGCATCCTTTGCCCAGGAGCCTGGCGGCCATGCGGCATGTGCAGTGGGCAACGGCGAAGCGGCGCGCTTTGGCGATAACGTGCTCCATGGTGTGATAGGGGTAGACGGTCTCCACTTCCTCGGCCACCGCTTCAGACGGCGGTACGTATCGGTAAGGCTTTGTCTCGGTGGTGCCGTACATCTCGTATGTGACCTGACGGCCCGAGTACTTGGCCACCATACCGGCCATTTTGGCTGCATGCTCGGTCTCGGCACCGCTCCACAGGAAAGTCTGTGGGAAGCCGTATCCGGCCTGATGCAGCGCATAACCGCGCTTCCCGTCGGCGGTCTCATGCGTGAACAGCATGTCCTTAGCGGCCAGCGATTCCAGCAGTCTCTCAACCTCGGCGGGGGGCATATCCGCTCCCGTTGCCACTTCGTCGGCCGAGACCACCGTGAAAGGCACTACACGGTTGGGGAGGAGGAGCGCCACGCGGGCCTCGTCTTCAGTGATGTTCTGCTTCAGGATCTCAACCAGGTCTTCCCGGAAAGGCAGGCCCATCCCCAGAGCAGACAAGTGCCACGCCAGACGATGAAACACATCATCGACAATATCGGGCGGTAGGCCGGCCGATTGCTCACGTGGTGGGTCAAAGTGGAAGTGACGGCCGCCAATGCTGCCATCGAAGCCGTGGATGTGATGGTATCTCATGCAATTCCCCGCGATATTCGACTAAATAGGTGTGCGTGTGTCACAGAGTCATGGTACACAAATGGGAGGACATTATAGGGGCGCCGGGGCGCCCCTCGCCGATTTGCGTTAGTCGCGCACTGCACGGTGTGCGAGCAGGTGGACGGGCCTTTTCAGGTCATGCCCGGGACCACAATAACGAACCGCTGCAGCAGTGGGCTACCCTGGGAATCATGAACCGTTTCACAATTGCCTCCGTAGGGGTGTCTTGTGGCGTTTGTTGTTCACTATTTGTATACCCTATCCCAAACATACATGGCCGCCGGTTGCATGGTGGTAGGTCGGACATGGTGAGTGTGACCGGGTTGGGCCGCTGCGGGCGGCCACCCGCCGTGTAGGGTCGAGCCCTTCTGGGAAAAGCAGGAGAGAAGAGGACCCTTGCTCGGTTGCAGGCATAGGGGAATATGGCTATCGCAACAACGGTCATCGTCACGGACTCAGCCTCGGATATCCCGCATCATTTGCGGGAGGGGCTCCCGTTGGTGGTTGTTCCGGTCACGCTGGTACTCGATGGTCAGGTGTACCGAGACGACGTAGACATGAAAGCCGCGGAGTTCTATTCGCGCCTCGCGGCTGACCCCAACCTACGATACTCCACCTCGTGTCCTTCGCCCGGCGAAATCCTGACGGCCTATCGGGAAACCGCGACCGTGGCGGATGGCATTGTCTCCGTACACCTGGGCAGCGGGCTTAGCGGCACGTGTGCCGCAGCACATCAGGCGATGGAGTTGCTTTGGGGGAGTCCGGGAGGTGGGGGGCACAGCCCGTCGCCGGCGGTGGAGGTGGTGGACACGGGTACGGTGGGCATGGCCTGTGGTTTCTGCGTTCTGGCTGCCGCTCGGGCCGCTCGGGCCGGTGCCTCGGCCACGGAGGCGGCAGCGGAGGCCCGCCGCGTGGCTTCCCGGGTCAGTATGTACGCTGTGGTGAAGACCCTCCGTGGCGTCGCTTGCAGCGGTCGCGTGCCCTCGGTGGTCGGCTACTTCGTGGCCAAGATACCGATCTGCCCTGTGCTGCGGATTGGTGACAACCGGGTGAGACTGATACGGCCGGAACGTACCTACTCCAGATCCATTGCGCGGATGGCGGCAGTGGCGTCGCATGAGGTTGGTGATACTCCTGTGGATCTGGCGGTTATGCACGCTGCTGCAGTCGAAGAGGCGGCCGCTCTGGCGGAGCGTATGAGGACCGTGTGCGACTGCCGTCATGTTGTGATCAGCGAGTTCACGCCCGTCATGGGTGCCCATACCGGCCTCGGGCTTCTCGGCCTGGCCTTCTGCCCTGCGGAGTTGGGGGTTCTGTGAACTGGACGTGGGTGGTTGCCGCTGCGCTGGCGTATCTGATCGGATCCTTTCCCACGGCCTATGTTGTGGCGCTCAGGTGGGCGGGTGTGGACATCCGCACCGTGGGGAGTGGCAACGTCGGGGGCTCGAACATGCGCGCTGTGCAAGGCGTTTGGGCCACGATTGCGGTGGGAGTGATCGATCTGCTCAAAGGGGCCGGTGCCGTGTGGCTCACGGTCATGATGGGGTTGGGGACGGGTGCGGCCTGCGTGGCGGCAGTGGCGGTGGTAGTAGGGCATGATTGGTCCGTCTGGCTGAGTCTTCAAGGTGGCCGAGGTGGTGCGTCATCGCTGGGCACGCTGCTTGTCCTGTTTCCCCTCGGTTTCTTGTGGGTGGTGGGTTTCATGGCCATCGGCAAGCTGACACGGAGTACAGCCGTCCTGCATCTCTGTGGCGTGATCACATTGCCGGCGGTAGCGGGGCTTATGAGGCAAGGAAACGGCATCGTAATCACGCTGACCGTGCTGGCAGTGATTATGGTGATCAAGCGCCTCGAGGCCAATCAGCGATTTCAAGTGCCCCTGGAGATGTGCAACAGCCTCCACGCCGGCCCAATGAAGGCTGGGACTGGCCGTGCGCGGGTGTATGGACGTCGCCTGTTGCTCGATCGGGACTCTCGCTGGGCGTCGGACTCGCAGTCTCCCGCGGAGAGTTGACGCGGCCATTGACATGCACGGGCCAGATGCATACGAGAATGCGCCGCATCATCGGGAAATGGATATTCAGCACGTCGGCGGCGAGGATCTCGTGGGGTTCATCGAGCAACTCGGTCGGCTTGGGGTAGGAGTGGCTCTGGGACATGCGCAGAAGCACCCGGGCCCGTCGTCGTTTGACGGCGATACCTCTGCCTCCGACGGCCCCTGTACCCGGCCGTGGATGAAGAAGAGGCCGGGGCGGGTTATTTGAGCAGTTCGGTCTTGCAGAAGTCGCGTCCCAGATCGAACCCTCCCAGGACAACGTCATCCTTCTCCGTGGTGGCTCCCGTGACGGCTCGGGCCTGCAGACTCGCAGACCGGTCCCAGCAGGTCTGAAGCCCCGACTGCCAACATGCCGGCTACGCTGACCAACCTGACAGCCCGCTCCACCGCAGATGCCGGCTTCCCAACTCCAAAACCACCGAATCAGAAGCACTCAGCCCCCGTTCCGCAGTCCCATGGATATAGGTACCCACCACTGCGCCGCGGGGTCGGCGAGCTGGTCATGGGTCTGGATAGGCCGCGCCGTTACTGAGCTTAAGTGCGCCCTCATGGGTCAAGACCCGGTCCCAGCATGAAGCCCTGACCGCACATGCCGGCTACGTGAAACAGCCCCTCCACACCGCAGTCCCAACCCACCACCGGTGAAGCATCCGGGGTCATGGGATATAGGCCGCGCTGCGCCGCACGCGCAAGTTCTGAGCCGCGGCATGAGATCTACGATGCGAGCGGCAACCTGGGGAGGAAGGTCGATGTCTCCCGTCGATCAGCCGCTAGGATGGGAGGCTCTGGGGTAATACAGAAAACCAGTTGGCCACGGTCGCTCTGGTAGAAGTAGAAGTTCTTTGAGCCCTCGGCCGGGCGAATGTCAACCACCATAGCCGTGAACAGCCGTGCGAAAGGCTCGGTGATACCGGCCTCGTGCGCCTCGGCCACAACGGGGAGGTCGAGGCCCGAACGGGTGCAGAGCTCACCGGCATTGGCGCCGGCCGCGTCGATCACGACGCCGGCCGGGATGGTTTCTCCGGCGGCCGTGCGCCCGCGGTCCGCACGGCCGCCTTGGATCACTATCTTCTCCACAGGTTCACGGAAACGGAACTCGGCTCCCAGGCTGCACGCCCGGCGATGGAAGGCGTTGGCGCACAGAAGGGGCGACGCCGAACCATCGTGGGGGGAGTAGTGACCCCCGAGTAGCCCCTGGGGGTTGATGCCGGGAACGATTTCGCGAACCACGTCGGCGCTTACGAAATCAACCCGCAAGCCGTGGCCGCGCTGGACGGGGAGCAGTCCCAGCAGCGCGTCCCTGTCTTGCTCACGGTAGGTGGGGAACACATAGCCGCCCTGAAGCCACTCCAAGTCGTCGCCGTGCGTTTCTTTCCAGGTGGATACGATCTCCAGGGTGCGCAGGCAGGCCGTGATCTTCGCCGGGTCAGAGTGGGTGGCGCGAATCCCGCCGATGGCCGCCTTGTTCTCGCCCTGGCCGGGCGATGGTCGACCGTCGAGAACCAGTACTCTCATCCTCAACTCGGCTAGGGACATAGCGATGGGGATACCCACCGAGCCGGCGCCTACGACCACTACGTCGTAGATCCGGCTGCCGCTTCGGCCCAAAGTGAGATCGGTCATGTGCGCCTCCCTTCCGAACCCGCGAGGGTACCCAGGGGCACCTCGATGAACAGGGGACGCTCGGTGAGGGGGGTGACTTCGGTGGGCGGTACGCCCTCCTGGCGGAGCAGCGGCTCCAAGAGTGGGCGGCAGGTTTTGCCCCCACACGAGCCCATCCCGACCCGCGTCAGCGCCTTGAGTTGATTGAGATCTCGCGCCCCGGCTCGGATGGCTGCGCGGATCTCAGTCTCCGTCACTCGTTCGCAGCGACAGACCACGGCCGTTGACCGGTCCTCGGTATCGCTGATGCTCGGCTCGCAAAGGGCCGGCGCGTCGCTGGGGCCGGGGTCGGATGCGGATGCCGTGATGGCGGCGGTAGGGGGGCTGCCCGTTGGCCGGATACCGGCTGCTCGTCCCGCCAGTTCGCGCGGCAGGCTAAGCTGCACCAGTGAGGTGGCGGGGTAGTCTGGTGACGGCTTCAGTACGCGGGTGACCGAGAATGTGCCCAGCGGCTCACCTTCCCGATCGACAACCATCACGGGCGTGTCTTTGCCCAGGCCCTCTGTGGACAACTCCCACGGCAGCGTGACCAGGGGGTTCTCATGGTCTCTCCGAGAGTCAACCAGCGTGATGGCCAGACCGGGACAGATGCGCACGCATTTCAAGCAGGCCCTGCAGGAGTCCGGCTTGAAGAGATAAGGTACGCCTGTGATGGTGTCGTTCACTGTGGCAATGGCCCCCTCGGGGCACACCGAAGTGCAGGGGTTGCACGGGATCTCCTGCAGGCAGTGGAACACCGGTTCCACCTTGCCTCTCTCGAGAAGGCCGCGCCACGGGTGGGTGGCTCCCGGTTTGGAACGCAGAACGGCCAGGGTCGTCTCGTGCGCGGTATCTGGGCTTGCGACCGTAGATATTCCCTCCGGCCGCAGGGTTTTGGCGATTTGCCGCCCGGCGATGCGACCATCAATCATGGCCGCCGACGCCTCCGCAATCTCGGCGGCATCTCCGGCGCGGAGCACAGGCAGACCGGCGTCGACGGCCTTGCGATAGAACTCGTCCACTTCAGTCAGTCCGACTGCGATCAGAATCGTGTCCACCGCCAGCGTACGCTCGGATCCCTGGATGATGGCCCCACCCTCTTCCACGGCGGCAATGACGGCCTTCTCCACGTGCTCATCACCCTCGGCTCTGAGTATGGTGTGGCGCGTGAGGATGGGCACGCCCAGGCGCCGCAGCTTGTCGGCGTGCACGGCGTACCCACCTACCGCGGGCAAGAACTCCACCACGGCTGCCACGTCCATCCCCGCCTGCAGTGCGTGGTAGGCCGCGATGAGTCCCACGTTGCCTGCGCCCACCACAAGAAGCCTCCGGGAACAGGCCACCAGATCTCGGTTCACCAGTGTCTGGAAGGCGCCGGCGCCGACTACGCCGGGGAGGGTGTTGCCTGGAAACGGTAGCATGCGTTCGCGTGCCCCCGTGGCCACCAGCAAATGCCGTGGCCGGACCAGTCGGTAGACGGAATCGTTGGGTAGGCCCGTCCCTGTGACCAGACCTACTACTCCATCGGAGTAGACGGCCACGGCGGTGGTGTCCAGCCAGACCTGGATCGTGGGCAGCTCGGCGACCAGCGCCGCCATGACGCGCCCTATCTCGTAGCCCCTGGTCCCGGCTCGGCTATCCTGCTCGGATCCAAAGAACTTGTGTGTTTGCAGCACCAGTTTGCCGCCAAGCTCATGCTTGTCGTCCACCAGGAGGGTGTCGACGCCGGAAGCTCCCAGTTCCAACGCTGCGGCCAGGCCGGCCGGACCGCCACCTATCACCAACACATCCACGTCGAGGGTGGGAATTGGCGCGAGCTTGGCCGGTGTGTCGTCCTCGGGCAGTTGCGGCACCCCCTCCACCGGCGCGAGCGCCATACCCCGGCGAAGAAGGGTCATGCACCCTTGACCGGAACGCCGTCCGCCATGACCAGGCACGCGGAGCACTGTCCGTTGGCACAGAACAGGCCCTGAGGGCTCCCGTCTTTGGGGTGATGGCCAAAACACTCGACGCCGGCAGCCATGAGGGCCGCAGTGATGGTCTCTCCTTCGTAGCCGGTGAAAACCTGCCCGGCCCATGTGAATGTGATCGGCTGCCGGGTCGGCACCTCGAGCACAGGGTGGTTGTCAATCCTTCTGGTCATGCACTTATCCTGGTAGCGTGGGAACGTCAGTCTGAGGATACCAGCCTACGCGGCAGAACCGCTTGCGGGTGTCGGTTAACCCTGGGACAATCTGAAGTATGGATGCACTCGTGTTGTCCGCCCTAGGGGTGGATCCGGTTCACGGATCGGCGGTCTCCGCGGTGCTCCTGGAAGCTTTGGCCGCCCGCAGTTTCAAGGTGCAGGTGGTTGACGTGGTGGCGGCCGATGTGCACGGGTGCCGCGGATGTGGAAGTTGTGGGCTCAAGACCCCGGGCCGGTGCGTCATCGAGGACGACATGCAGGAAATCTATCCGCGCATCGTCTCCTCTGATCTGATGGTCTACGCCACTCCCGTCAGCTTCGGGGCCCATCGCTCGGAGCTGAAGCGCGTGTTGGATCGTTTCCAACCGCTGATGGTCCCCTTCTACCTATTGCGGGATGGGGAGATGAATTTCCGGCCACGTTACCCTCGGCGACCGGCACTGTTGGGAGTGGGTGTTCTGTCTGCGCCTGATGCCGATCAGGAAGAAGCGTACAGGCTCCTGATTGCGCGCCACGCTTCCAACATGGCAGCTCTGCCCGCGCCACGGCTGTGCTGACCGCGGTGAATCCGGCAGAAGCCTTGCGCGCGAGCGTGGATACAGCACTGGATTCCCTCGGATTGTGCGGTAGCGCGGCATGACCGACGTGTTGCTCATCAATGGTAGTCCCCGAGCAGGGTCCAATACCCGCGCCATTATCACTTATCTTGAAGATAGGCTCACGGACCTGGGTGCCGCAGTTGACCAGTTTCACATTACGGCTCGTGGCCCCTCGGACGAGGAGTTGGAGAGATTCCTAGCGGCTACACGCCACTACGAGTCTATCGTGTTTGCCTCGCCTCTTTACTTCGATGGGTTGCCGGCGGTGACACAGGCTTTTCTCGAGCGCGTGTACAGAATCCTTGTGGACCGCTCTTTGGCGGGCGAGGCTGCTACTGCCGTGAACAGCATAGATACGGCCCGCATCCGGCGTCGTGTCGGCTCTCGGCTTCCGTTGGCGGAAAGAGAGAAGGGGAGGCGTGCTCGTCCGGCACCGGATCCCGTTTCGGCCGCCGGCCCCCTGTTCTATGGGCTGATCCATTCGGGGTTCGTGGAACCGGCGCAGCGGCGCCCGGCGATATGGACGCTGGAGTTGTTCGCGCGCGCCATGCAATGGCCGTGGCGCGGCGCTATCAGCTTGGGAGGCACCTCTCCCATCGACGGGCGGCCGCTCGACGAGGTGGGTCGCCTGGCCGCGGTGGCAAGAGAGGGTCTGGCGCTGGCTTCCCGGGAGATCGTTTGCGGCCGTCCGCTCTCGACGGACACGCTCCTCGTTTGCGATCGCTCTCCATTTGCTCTACTTCCGCGTAGCGTGGCTATGGGGGTGATCAACGCTCGCACGCGGTCGTATGCACGGAAGAAGGGGATCGACGTGTCGGCCAGACCGTACTCCGGCTGAATGTAGGTGGTTGGGTCGTCCCTGCCATGAGACGTGAACCGCCCGCGATCACGCCCGAGCGCACCGCGCTGTTGGTGGTGGACATGCAACGGGCATTCCTGGATGCGCGTGGGGTGATGTCTCTGCCGGAGGCGGTGGACATCATGCCCGTGGTGGCTGGGGTGGTTGCACGCTGTCGCGCAACCGGTGTGAGAGTAGTGTGGACGCGGATGAGTCACGATGGGCCGGTGGGCGGTGCGTACCGGGAACTCTTCCCACAGCACTTCCTCTCCGACGGATCGCCCAAGTTGGGGCGCAACAGCGGCGACTATCAGATAGCCCCCGACTTGGATCCACATCCGGAGGACCTGTACGTCGACAAGACCAGCTACTCCGCCTTCCGGGGTACGGGCCTCGAGGCCCGGTTACGGGTAGATGGGTGCGATACTACGGTGATATGCGGCATCGCCACGAATGTCTGTTGTGAGTCCACGG
The DNA here is from genome assembly GCA_040770645.1 of Thermoleophilia bacterium. GTDB lineage: Bacteria > Actinomycetota > Thermoleophilia > RBG-16-64-13 > RBG-16-64-13 > JAAYZX01. The sequence continues at coordinate 77,368 of JAXGIS010000001.1, forward strand.
CTCGCGACGCGTTCGCACTCGGTTTCCGGGTGATCGTCCTGTCCGACGCCACTGCGAGCGGCAGTCGCGAGGCACACCAAGCCTCTCTTCGGACTCTGGGCCTGGCGTTCGGGTGGGTCATATCCAGCACTGAGTTGTTTGGGGCACTCGATGCCCGGGCTTCGTGATCTACGGCTCGTAGGTGACGACTCGGAGTCCAAGGTCGTTGCGTGGTTGCCCCAGCACCGAGGCCAGCGTGACGGGGTATGAGATCGTGTCGGGATCCCCGTCAGAGACGAAGCGGATGCCCGGGTTGTCGCGGAAGTCCTTGAGATACACCGCTAGGTTGCCCTTCACCACGGGCACTCTCTTGATACGGTATGGGTCGAAGCGATCCGAGAACGGCGAGGGTGTGGGGCCACCGGCGGCGTCGAGCGCCGCCGAGAACTTGTAGGGTGTGCCCTGATATTCGCCCTCAGCGAGAATCGACACGTCTGTGGGATAGTATCCATAAGGAACCGCGAGCGTGGTGACCTTGTAGCCGCTTCCGATCAACTCCTCGAGTTCCGTTTGTGATTCCGCCAACTCCTTCGCGATCTGCTCGCGGCTCAGCGTCCGCAGGTCGGCATGGGTGCGTGTATGGCTGCCGATTTCATAACCCCAGGCCACGAGTTGTTGAAGTTTGGCCTGTGCATGCTCCGGTTGACCGAAGATGATGTCTTTCTCGGGGTAGACATAGAGGAGTGGGGAGAAAAGCGCTTTGGGCGCCCAATTGCCTGCGCGCACTGCAGCCTGCATGATGCCCACCGCGCAGTCAGGGTCGAGCGAACCGTCTTCCAGGATGCGATATTGTCCGGGACTCGAGTCGTCGAAGGTAAGGATCACCGGACTTTTGCCGGCGGGCACATCAAATCGGCCGGAGGCAAACTCACGGGCGGTGATGGGGTAGTAACCCTCGGCCTTGAGTGTCTCGATATCTTGTCGGAACTCCTGATAAGTGCGATGCAGGTCGTCCGATGTGCCGTCGGTGCTGATGCGGTGATACTCGAGAATGAGAACCAGACCCATCTCGTTGGCCCCCACAGCTTTGGCTGATTCGGGGGTGGTCTGCACGGCTGGGAGTGCGTGGGCGATGTCGCCGGCCGGTTTCGCTGCGGTGTCAGAGCCATCGGTTACGGAGAGGGCGGTTTGCTCGGCGGCGACAGACACCGCGTAGCCGGAGCCTGAGGCGCCGGCTGCTTGTCGCCGGCCCACGAAGAGACCTGCGCAGAAGCCGACGCCCAACCCAATCATAAGCGCTACGAAGAGGATCAGGCTGAGCCGATTTTTGCGCGGTGCCCGGTGCTTTGGCCGGTAGCGTGGCTCAGGCTTCCGGCCGCCGATGGTTGCGCGGGTCGCGGAGTAGTCTCTGCGTTCGCTGGGCATGATATGCCGATTCTACGCCATTGGTGTGCTTGCGGCAGCCGGGAGCGTACGGCGCGGCACGTTGGCCACGCTCACCGAAGCGCATCAATGGCTCTGGATCCACGTGGTGACGCCGCATCATCTCCGCTCCGAGGCGAATAAAGCCCGGTGTGGGCTCTATTCGCCCACGGTCACCTGGCGAATGATCACCGGCTCCCGTGGCACGTCGGCATGCGGTCCCCTTCTTCCTGTGGGTACCCCTGCAATGGCGTCCACCACATCCATGCCCTCCACCACTTTGCCGAATACGGCGTAACCCCATCCCTGGGAGCTCTTGTCTGTGTGATTGAGGAAATTGTTGTCTGCGACGTTGATGAAGAACTGGCTGGTGGCGCTGTGGGGATCGGACGTACGCGCCATGGCGGCCGTGCCCCTATCATTGGTGAGGCCGTTGGCTGCTTCGTTGCGTATAGGGCTGCCGGTGGGCTTCTGGCGCATGTCGGCGGTGAAGCCCCCTCCCTGGATCATGAATCCGGGGATCACCCGGTGGAATATGACATTGTCGTAATGGCCGGCGTGGGCATAGTTGAGGAAGTTGGCCACCGTCTCCGGAGCCTCGGCGGCAAAGAGTTCCAGTGTGATGTCCCCCATGGATGTGCTGAGAGTGAGACGGGGGTTGGTCTGGTCGGGCATGTGCGGCCCTGCCTTTCGCTGCTTGGGGATGTCGTCTCCCGATTCTCGCACATGGAGCTTATTCGGTTGCCTGATCCCGGGGGCCTCAGGAATCCAGCAACAGCGGCTCCGTCTTGGCACGCCGTCGCCACCGCACAAGCTCAATGAGTAGCACGCTCAGGACCACAGCCCAACCAATAACGGTTAGCACTTGACCCACGGTATTGGATGCGGTGCTGCCGTAATACAGAGTGACTTCGCGCTCCGTGGGGATGACCATCATGAAGGATGGCGACACGACGAACGGACCTTCGGCACCTTTCACTTTCCAGTTGGGGAAGTAGGACATCTTGATCCAGTGAGGCTGCCCGATGGCAGTGGTTTCGAAGATGATGCGTTCGTTCTCAACGGTCTCCGTGAGTACTTGTCCCTCGGAGGCGATAGGTGTGATGGGCAAGTTGGTGACTTGGTCCTGCAACACCTCCTCGAAGCGTTGCAACTCCGGCTCCCCGCGGTCCCATAACACCGCTACAGGGAGTGAAGACACGTCTTTGTACCAGGGCACAATGGTGTCACGCCAGTTTTCGGTCTTCACTCGGACGGGTTCGTTCTGCATGACCTCTACGTAGCCCCGAGTCCCCGAAATGCGGAATACGCTCATAGTGTCGAATTGCGCCAGGAAGTCCACGCGCGCGTCGGCACGCAAAGACTCGGTCACTTCCGGGGAGACCGCGATCATGTAGGGGATGTTCATGAACTGCAGATGTGTAACGCCGTCCACGGTGTTTCGCGGCGGATACTGAACGCTGCCGATGGCGTGGCTCGGTTGCAGGGAGAGCTCCGCCTGGTTCACGTAGTGGTAGGGGGCAGTGAAGGAACTCTCCATGAGGGTCCCTTCCATGGTCGGTTGGTCAGTCCAATAAGGGATCAGCTCGAAGATACGGGGCGTCCCGAACTTGTCGAGCGTGGGAGAGTGCTCCCACATCACTCGTCCGTGTGGGAGTGTTTCCAAGAAATCGAGCGTGGCCCTGTAATCCGCCCACGGTGCCTTCCGTTCGTAGCCCGAGTAGTTCCAGTTGATCCAGCCCACAGCCGTAGTGCTGCCTAACGCCACGGCTATCCCCAAGCCCACGGCAATCGCCACCGGATAGATGCGCCGTACCGTCTTTCCTCGTAGGTAGAGAAGGTCGCGCATGATGACGGCGAACGGTCGCAACAGCCAAGTGGCACCGTAGGCGGCCCACAAGTGAAGGGAGAAGTAGAAGAAGGGAGCATGCGGCCGTTCCACAGCATTCCCCTGGTAGAACGAAAAGAGGATGAGCATGGCCACCGTGATCCATCCCAGCGGGATCAGCGCCCACTCCTTGCGCGCTACGGCGAAGGCAATGCCCAGCACGCCGATAGCCGCGATGAAGCGGATTTCGGGCGGTAGGAGGTCTTTGAAGGCTTTCAGAGGTACCCAGTCAACGTTTGCCACCCAGTGGATCTTGTCCACGAAGGGAAGGCCCCAGAAAGCGGTTAGACAGAAGCCGAGCCCGAACACGGCGGCCATATATCCCACCGCGCGCCAACGACGATGGAGGGGCAATAGGCTGGGAGCGACTATACACAGAGCAATGGTGGTCACGATGTGCGATAGCACCAGGCTCATGAGGATGAGCCCATTGACTGCGAAGAGCCAGTCGTACCTGCTGCGCTCGAGGCCTCTATGGAGCGTGCCCAGGAAGATGAACACCAGCGCGAAGCTGATGGAGTAGCCGAATTCGCCGGCCAACGTGCTCAAGATGTTGGCCCCGTAGATCGAGTAACTGGTCATGAAGAGGAAGGCCAGGGCGAATCCGGCTGCCAGCAGCGGGAAAGGTGAGCGTATGCGGAAGAGGCGCCCGAAAACGTATGTGGCCAGCGGCAAGAGGAAGACGCCCAGCACCGTGGTCAGCTTGAAGGCGATTTGGTAGGGGATGAACCAACTCAGGATGGCGATGATGAGGAAAGGCAGCGGCATGTAGAACGTGAGCATGGGCATACCCGCGTACCACTGTGGCGTCCATCCTGTGAGCTTGAAATGGGGTAGCAGGTAGTCGATAAGGTACTTCGCCGGGTAGTGGTGGGCCCCCATGTCGCCGCCGGAGGTAGTGGTTTGGGCGAAGAGCAGATGAGGTTGGTACACGATGATCAGCACCACGTAGATGATGGCGAACACCAGAGCCGTGGACCCGTGTGTTCGTACCCATTCCCATACGGTGCTACGACGCCTACTTTGGAAGCCCGCAGCTAGGCATTCATCTTGTACGACCGCCTCCGTTTCGGAAGCGTCTGCATATGTGCCCTCAGCGGACGGAGGGTCGTCGGTGACGCCGGGTGGAGCGATGGAGACGGGCGAATTCTGTGACTCCAAAGGCGTGCCGGGATTCCCGGCCGAGACGAACGCGTCCGCGGTTGCGGCTGTGTCGTCACCGGCGGTCAGGGGCCGTCTATCGTCCACGTCTTATCCTCCACACGTCTTTCAGCAGTCTCCAGCCCTGGCCCAGCCCGAACGAACTCGGCCGGGCCACACCGCCTGCCACGGCCATGGGAATAACCACTGCTTTCACACGGTCTTGCTTGGCCAGATATAGCACTTCGATATCCGACGCGAAGCCATCTATGTGGGTTCGTGAGTAGATTGCCTTCGCCACCCGCAGGCGGAAGCCTTTCAGGCCGGCCTGCGTGTCCGCATATCGTAGCCCGGTGAGTAGTGCGATTCCGGCCCGGGCCGCGTGACGCGCCGTGCGATAGGTCAAACCACGTTTGATGCCGATCTTGGAAGCGATGACCATCTCTGCGTCGGGGTCTTCGCTCAGTCTTCGGACGATGGTACGGATGCCTTCCACGCCGAACGGCAGGTCGGCATCGGTGAAGATCACCAAAGGGGTGGTGGCGGCGAGCACGCCACGGCGCACGGCGTAGCCTTTGCCGCGATTGGGCGAGTAGTGGACGCAACGCACTCCATGCTGCTTTGCCAACAGTGGGGTGCGGTCAGTGGAGCCATCGCTCACGACGATGATCTCCGCTTCCGGGAAGGAGTGGGTGACCGTGCCCAGAACCTGCGCGATAGTCGGCTCCTCATTGTAGGCAGGGAGAATGAGCGTCCACTCTGGGGACTTCGGAGAGGCGGCCGCGGTGTCGTGTGGTGCCGAGGGCAGTAGACTCACGCAGCGTCTCCAGACGGCTTGCGGAACACGAAGTATCGGTAGCCGATGAAATTCCACGTCAGCGATATGATGGAGGCCCCCAGTTTCTGCAGGTTGACGGCCAGAACCGAATCCGCTCCGGTGAGCCGATTCAGCGCCCATAGCCCACCCGTGTTGAGGAGCAGACCGATCCCACTCACGATCACGAACAGAACAGCCTGTCGGAGCCAGCGGTGCCGACCTCCTGACGCGAAGGTCCAGTGCTTGTTCCACAGAAAACTGTTGGTGATGCCGGCCGCCACTGCGATGGGGTTGGCTGCGATCGGGTTCATGCCGAAGACAATCACCAGCAGATTGAACGTCCCGTAGTCCACGAGGGTGTTGAGGCCTCCAACGACGCCGAAACGCAAGATCTGGCCTACGGCATGCTGTTGGCGTAGGAAGCGGAAGCGACGGGCGGAAGGCACCTGCGGCCCCCCGTTCTCTGTTGCACCGGTCGGGGCGTCGGCCGTGTGGTTCGGCGCCACGGCCGCGCTCGACAGCGACGGGCCGCCCGGGGAAAGGGCGGATGCGGGTTCCTCGGGTGTGCCGTATGCGCGTGCCATGGTCGATAAACTACCGTATCCTATCATGCACTCAGAACGCCTCGTTGCCGCCATGAATTCCAGACATCACCTCACCATTACTTTTCGAACACTGGGTTGTAAGCTCAACCAGTGTGAGACCGCGCAGATGGAGGAGCAAGTCCGCAATGCCGGTTTCACAGTGGTGCCCTGGAGCGCCCAGGCCGACTTCCGGGTCCTCAACTCATGCACGGTCACAGCCAAGAGCGACCGGGAGTGTCGCCACGAAGTGCGGCGCGCCAAGCGTAGAGACCCAGGCAGTTTCATGATCCTTGCTGGCTGCTTCGCCCATGTCTCTCCTGAGGCGGCTGCTGCCGTGGAGGGAGTCGACTTGGTACTGGGCAACCCGGACAAGCTGGACTTAGCTGCGCATCTGGAGGCGGCCGCGCTGCGAACTCGTGCCGCCGGCGACCCGACTCACCCCAGCGTCAGCGTCTCGCCCTATGAGTATCCGCGCCGTTTCCCTGTTGCCCTCATTCGCCACTTCCCCGGATACACGCGTGCTTTCTTGGAGGTGCAGACCGGTTGCGACGCACGCTGTAGTTACTGTGTCATCCCCGACGCGCGCGGCCCATCCTGCAGCATGCCCTTGGCAGACGTTGTGGGGCAGGTGCGCATCTTGGCACGGGCGGGTTACCGCGAGGTGGTGTTGACCGGAATCCACTTGGGAATGTGGGGCCGGGATACAGGGGAGGGCACCCTAGCAGACCTGTTGGCCGCCTTGACCACGCTTCCTGACGGCCCTCGATTGAGACTCAGTTCCATTGAACCCATGGAGTTGGACGATGGCGTGTTGACGGTGTTGCAGGAAGCGGGGCCGAGAGTGGCCCACCACTTCCACGTCCCCCTGCAGAGCGGCTCGGACAAGGTGCTGGAGCGCATGAAACGTCCGTACAGCGCGCACGAGTACGTCGCTCGCGTGCAGGCCATTCGTGCGGTGTTCCCGGATGCCGCCATCGGCGCCGACGTGATCGTTGGTTTCCCAGGGGAGTCAGATGACGACTTCGCCGCGTCGTTCTCGTTGGTGGAAACCAGTCCCGTGAACTATCTTCACGTCTTTGCCTACAGTGATCGGCCGGGCACGGCGGCCTCGGATATGGCGCCCAAAGTGCCGCCGGAGACGGTCGCGGCCCGCAGCGCTGCGCTGCGGGCGCTGGGTAGGAAGAAACGGCGCGAGTTTTTGCAGGGCTTCGCGGGGAGCGAAGTGGAGGCGCTGGTCCTGGGACGTCGAGATCGTTCCGGGAAGCTGGAAGCCCTGACCGGCAACTACATGGAGGTTCATTTTGAGGGCCCGGATGCCATCATGAACACGTGTGCGGTTGGTTTTGGACGAACTGGACGAGGAGGACAAGTGGCGTGGGGGGCCCGGGGGGTCGGCGGCCGCCACGTGGGAGGAGTGACGAATGCGGGTGCTCGTACAGCGGGTGTCGGAAGCCTCGGTAGAGGTGGAGGACCGCACGGTCGGCGCAGTGGGCCGGGGGCTGGTCGTGCTGGTGGGCGTGGGGAGAGAGGACGATGAGGCGTGTGCCCGCAAAATGGCGGCGAAACTGGCCAACTTGCGCATCTTCGATGACGCCGCCGGCAAGACCAATCTCTCCCTGTTGGATGTGGCAGGGGAGGCCCTCGTGGTCAGTCAGTTCACCCTGTATGCGGATTGCCGCAAAGGAAGGCGCCCCTCTTTCACCGACGCCGGAGATCCGGAGATCGCCGCTGCGCTGGTTGAGGTGTTCCGGGAGGAATTGGAGGCTCACGGCGTGACGACTGCCTCCGGTGTCTTCGGGGCGCACATGACCGTTCGTCTTGTCAATGATGGCCCCTTCACCATCTGCCTCGACAGCCGGGATTTTGTATGAGCCGCCGCTACGCCGACTATCACACGCACACTGCGCGATGCGGGCACGCCCTGGGCTCGCCCGCGGAATATGTGGAGGCGGCACGGGACGGAGGACTGATTGGTATCGGCATCTCAGATCATATGCCTCTCGTGGGGCATCCTGATCCAGGCGTCTCCATGCTCCCCGATGACTTGACCGGATACGTGGCCGAAGTACAGAAACTCAAGCGCCGTTACCCCGGCTATGTGCTTCTGGGGGTGGAGGCTGATTACTTCCCGGACCGCGTCGACGATATCCGCGCCGTGTTGGATTCCCAGCCTTTCGACTACGTGATCGGCTCCATTCACTATCTCGATGGTTGGGGTTTCGACAACCCGGAGCAGGTTGCCGGCTTTGCCGAGCGCGACATCAATGACGTCTATCTCAAGTACCTGGAGTTGTTGGGCGACGCCGCCGAGACGGGCTTGTACACCGTTATCGGGCACCTGGACCTAGTCAAGAAGTTCGGTCATCGGCCCACACGGGATTTGGCGGTTGCCTTCGATCGGCTCTTGAAGCGACTAGCGGGCTCGGGGGTGATCGTAGAGTTGAACACAGCCGGTCTACGCAACGTAATCGGCGAGATTTATCCGGGGCCCTCCATTGTTCGCCGAGCGCGTGAAGTGGGGATCCCCATCACTTTCGGGTCAGACGCTCACGCCCCCTCCGATGTGGGATGGGGTTTCGAACAAGCAGCCGCTGTGGCACGCTCAGCCGGTTACGGTGCCTGGGTTCGTCTGCGTGAGTCCGCGGGAGGTAGGGTAGAGCGGGTTGCGGAGCGGCTTTGAACCTCGCCGCGCTGCGGCGTATCGATTACACTGCTTGGCGGTACTGCATGGGCTGATTCACGGGGAACAGTCCGAGGCTTCCCGGCGTCCCATTACCGGCGAGCCCGGTAGAGACTGTCCGCGCATGGCCCGCCAGCTTGGTGCGGCACTAGAAGAGATGTCCGGCTGCCGGGAGGGCGTCGGGGTCCGTAGTCAGTGAGGAGGTCATACGTTCATCATGGGACTCATCAGGATTGGTTCTCGCAACGCCGGCGGCAGGGCTTTCCTGGGCTGGGTGATCCTTCTGCTCGGTCTGGTGGTTGTTCTTGTCGGCTGTGGTGGCGCTGCGCCTGACACCACGACTTCCACTTCCGTGGTCACCACTCAGGTGGTGGACGCGCAAGGGACCGGCAGTAGCGTTACTGCCCCGGTTGGCGTTTCTGAGGGAGGTACCACCGACAACTCAAGCACCCACGTGGTGGGGGCCAAGAGCGAGGAGGAGTACAAAGAGGCCATACCGCAGTTGGAGGAGAAGCTGAAGGCTGCGCCGGATGATCTGGCCACTCTACAAGAGCTTGCCATCGAACAGTACAACACTGAGCAGTACCAAGCGGCCGCACAGACTTATGAGAAGATGCTGAGCATCAGTGACCAACCGATGACCCGCAACAACTTTGCGAATGTGCTCCGAGATTGGGGCCGGACGGCTGAAGCGAAGGCCGAGTATCAGAAGGCCATTGCAGCTGATCCTACGCTCACGGTAGCGTACGTGAACCTAGCCACCGTCTTGGTCCGCGAAGGGAACAAGGATGAGGCTATCGAGCTCTTGGGCCGAGGGATCGAGCAGACTCAGGGGAGTGACCAAGAACGGCTGCAGGCGTACAAAGATCAGCTGAGCAAAGCCGAGTAACCGGGGAGGCCCGTCCTTCTCCCCGGCCGCCGGGACGCGCAGGCCGGTCTGGCCGGAGTCGTTCCCGGTTGGTGTACGTGGGAGCCTTGGCGCTGATGGTTGTGCTTGCCGTTGTGTTGTCTGTGGTGCCGCATGGGCCCGAACCCGCACCGCCGGGAAAGGTGCTCACCTCCGCGCAGAAAGAGTGGGACGTGGATAGGCCCAGCCTGGCCACCATGTTCCCGTTGCCGGAGAGTCCTTCTCAGGCTGAATGGGAGGCGGTACTTCCGGTTGTCGAGAAGACTGCGGCCGACAACCCTGAAGATGCTGGAGTCCAGCGTCAACTGGCTCTTGCCTATTACAATCTGGGGCTGCTCGATAAAGCCCAAGCCGTTTATGAGCGTCTTCTGGCCGTCAAGGAGGATGCTGTTCTGCGAAACCGTTTGGGCAACGTGCTCCGTGACCGAGGAGATCTGAAGGGGGCCGAAAGCAACTACCGGCGCGCCCTCAACCTCGATCCCGAGGGCTCCGATGCCTACATGAATCTCGCTGAACTCTATTGGCGCCAGCATCGAGACGGCGAGGCTGTTGCCCTGCTGGAGGAGGGGCTGTTGAACGTGACGCCGGAGTCGAGACCGGTGCTGCAACGGGCGCTCGAGATCATGGAATCTGGCGCCCATCCTTCGTCCACCAGCCCACCGGCAGCAGATCCCACTGCCGGTGGGAGCGGCGGCATCATGGCCACCGCTCTGTCACCGGCAACGTCGTTGGTAGGGCAGGTGTCGGTCGCGGAGGCGGGTACCCGCTCGTGAGTACCGGTTTACAGCCGATCTGCCTTTTTCACAGCAACCACAACGGGTAGCCCATTGATCTTCAGCTCTTCTCGGTAGGAGCCCTCGGCCGGCTCCACTTCTGTGCCCCAAGAAAGACCGACCCCGAGGGTCTCGTGGCGCACGTACTCCTCAAACTGGGAGAGCATCTCGGCCACCGCCTCCGGGCCCGCAACCCATATGTCAATGCGGTCCTCGATCTGGAAGCCGGCGGCTTTGCGTGTGTTCTGGACATGGTGCACGAGTTCCCGCGCCAGGCCTTCACGTGCCAGCTCTGGGGTCAGGGTCGTGGACAGCCCCACCACCACATCGCCATCCTTCTCCACCGCGAAGCCGGTTCTCTGCGCCGCTTCCACTATCAGGTCATCCTTGTCCAACTCATGGGTGACGCCCTGCACGGTAACTTTCACGGGCAGGTCGGCCTCGAGTCTCTTGAGCACGATAGTCGTGTCCAACTGCTCCACGGCTTTGGCCAAGTCGGGCATGTTCTTCCCAAAACGGGGGCCAAGGGTACGGTAGTTGGGCTTGACGGAGTAGGTGACCAAATCGGCGGCCGAATCCGCGAAGTCCAGGCGCTTGACATTCAGCTCGTCCAAGACCACATCGGCCAGGCTGCTCAATGCCGCCTGGCGTTCGACGTCTACGGCCACCACCACTACATCGAGAGGTTGGCGTACCTTCAGCTGCGCCACCATGCGGGCCGCGCGGCCCATGTTCACCACTTTCAGCGCGGCGCCCATGCGGAAGGACAGGTCGGGGTCGATCAGCGCCTCGGCGGTCTGCGGCCAATCGCACAGGTGGACCGACTCTGGTGCATCGGCGTACCGCTCACCGGCGAGATTGCGGTAGATCTCCTCGGCCACGAAAGGCGTGAACGGGGCCAGTAGCTTGGCCACCGTGAGGAGGCACTCGTGGAGCGTGAGGTAGGCGGCTACCTTGTCACTGTCTTCCTCGCTCTTCCAGAATCTACGGCGCGAACGGCGCACATACCAGTTCGAGAGCTCATCGACAAAATCCGCAATCTGACGGCCGGTGCCGAAGGCATCGTACTGTTCCAGGCCGTCGGTCACCGACTTGACCAGCAGGTTCAGTTCGCTCAAGATCCAGCGGTCCATCAAAGAGCGCTCTTCCACGGGGATGTGGTGCTCGCGGGGCTCGAAGCCGTCGATATTGGCGTAGAGGGTGTAGAAGGCGTACGTGTTCCAGAGCGTAAGCAGGAATTTACGAATGACCTCGTCGATGTGGTCTTGGCTGAAGCGCCGCGCGAACCACGGGGAGCTGACGGTGAAGAGGTACCAACGCAGGGCGTCGGCCCCCTGAGTGTTCAGCACGGACCAGGGGTCCACCACATTTCCGATGTGTTTGGACATCTTGCGGCCTTCGCCGTCGAGGATATGGCCCAAGCAAACCACATTCTTGTAGCACGTATGGCCGTCGGTCATGAGGGCGCTGATGGCCAGGAGGCTGTAGAACCAGCCACGGGTTTGGTCGATGGCCTCGCAAATGAAGTCGGCCGGGAAACGTTGTCTCCAGACGTCCTGGTTCTCAAAGGGGTAGTGCCACTGCGCGAAGGGCATAGAGCCGGAATCAAACCACGCGTCGATGACCTCGCTTACTCGTTGAGCCTCGCTCCCGCATTCGGGGCAGGCGAACTTGATCTCATCCACGAATGGACGGTGCAGCTCGAGGTCGGAGAGGTCGGTGCCGGTCAGCTTTGAGAGTTCTTCACGCGAGCTGATGCAATGGTCGTGCCCTTGGGCACACCGCCAGACGGGTAGGGGAGTCCCCCAATAGCGTTCGCGTGACAGCGACCAGTCAATGTTGTTCTCGAGCCACTTTCCGAAGCGCCCGTGTTTCAGGTGCCCCGGATACCAGGTGACCTCCTCGTTGGCGCGGAGGAGGTCGTCTTTGCGGGCCGTGGTTTGGATGTACCACGCCGACATGGCGTAGTAGATGAGCGGCGTATGGCAGCGCCAACAGAAGGGGTAGCTGTGCTCATAAGGAAGGCGGCTGTAGAGCATGCCCGTCTCTTCCAAGTCATCCATGATCTGGTCGTCTGCGTCTTTGACGAAGACCCCCGCATACGGCACGACTTCGGCCGTGAAGCGACACTCTGTATCGACCGGCATGACCAGGGGCAGATCGTTCGCCCGACCCACCTCCATGTCCTCGGCCCCGAACGCCGGAGCTATGTGCACGATGCCGGTGCCCTCGGCTGTGCTCACAAAATCCCCGCCGATCACGAACCAGGCCTTCTTGTCCGGCTCCACGAAATGGAAAAGCGGTTGATACGACCTTCCCAGCAGCTCCGTTCCTGGGAAGGTCTCTTCCACCACGGCTTCCGGGGGCAGGACGGCCTGCACCAAATCCTCAGCCATTATCAGGTACTCGTTGCCCAAGTGCACCGTTGCGTACGAGATGTGGGGACCCACGGCCGCTGCCACGTTGGAGATGAGCGTCCACGGCGTGGTGGTCCAGACCAATAGACTGACGGGGAGGTCGTTACGGGTCTCGGGCTCACCTTGTTCGGTCAGTAGAGGGAAACGGACGAAAACGGATGGGTCCACCACGTCTTCGTATCCCATGGCCAGCTCGTGGCTGGAGAGAGCTGTGCCGCAGCGCGGGCAGTAGGGCACCACTTTGTAGTCTTGAAAGAGCAGGCCTTTCTTCCAGAGCACGGAGAGGATCCACCACACGGACTCCACGTAATCGTTGCTCATGGTCCAGTAGGCTTGGTCTAGGTCCAGCCAGAACCCGATGCGCTCGGTCATGCGTTGCCACTCATCCACGTAGCGGGTGACCGAGGTTTTGCACAACTCGTTGAATGCCGCGACGCCGTAAGCTTCGATCTCTTCTTTTCGCGAGATACCGAGCTGGCGCTCCACTTCCAACTCCACCGGGAGCCCGTGGCAGTCCCACCCGGCCTTGCGCGGGACGTAGTGGCCGCGCATGGTGCGGAAACGAGGGTAGATGTCCTTGAATACGCGGGCTAGGACGTGGTGGGCACCGGGTCGGCCGTTAGCGGTAGGCGGCCCCTCGTAGAACACCCACTCCGGCGCGCCTTGGCGCCACTCCAGGCTCTTTTCGAAGATACGCTGTTCCTTCCACCACGTCAGGATACGTTCCTCCAGGGCAGGGAAGGATTGGGCGGTATCCACCGGGCGATAGGGCTGGGCCATGATCTCGTCCTCCTTGCGTTCGGAGCCCCAATCCGGTGTTGGGCGGGGCCCCGCACGCGCATCTGCGTGTTCATTACACCGTAGGGACGGGATGCTGACCCGCGGTACCACCCTACTTGACCGCCCACAGGGGGGTCCACTTTATGGACGCGGTTCTGGCTGATGGGATGGCCCGGGCACTGGTCGGCTGCCAAAACGGCCGCGCGCCCCGGGGCGCACCCTGTTGCCAGGTTCACGCCCTCCTTCTGTCACGGGAAGGACCCGGCCAGGTCTACTGGGCAAACCGATCTGCCCTGTCAACCACCCTGCGTCTGGAGTAAGCTTCTTTACGAAACAGACGCCAAGGCGGACATCGGATATGACCGGTCAACCGTTCGGCTGGCGGCTCGGGGAGGATATTCCGTCTCCGTTCCGGCCGGGCTCGCACCGTCCCCGGCTCGCTAAGCGGATGAGGCAGGCGTACTCGTTCCCGTCATCGCCTTTGTATCGATCAGGATAGGGCCGCACGGCCCAAACTTCAAGCGGGGGCAGATATGGCACTGAACCGCCGAAATCCATGGACAACCAGGGTTCGCAGGTCCAGGGCGGCTACGATCCGGATGTACGTCATTGCGCTGATTGTCTCTGGGGGGGGGGGCTTTGGGGGGGGGGGGGGGGGGGGGGGGGGGGGGGATGCGGGTGCCCCCGGTTCGGTCACGGCGAATACGGCGCCTTCGGTATCACTCGCGGGACATATGGAGGTTGGGGACACTCATGATTTGGGAGTTGTGCAGGAGGCGAAGTTCGCCAGCTTGATGGTGTGGGTCGATGGCGGATTGCGATCATTCATGGTGGTGGCAGGAGAGCCAGAGTTCATCAGGCTGGCCGATGCAGTGTCACGGGCCGAGTTGGTGAAAGAGACGGCCGTAGATGACGGCTCCTCCCTCGTGTTCGTATTGAAAGATGGGACCATGATCTCGTTCGGCCTCGATAGAGACAGTCGATTACTGGCGCGTGCCGGGCAGGCCTGGCGTTTGGGGGAGGATTTCGTGGAAGCTCTGGTTGCAGTTGAGGAGAGGGCGCCGTGACTGACACGCTGCGTGCGGTAGGCACCTCCGTGAGCGATTCTGGCGCCCACATGGACTGGCGAGAGGTCGCCGCCTTGGCGGGGATGATCACGGATGCGGTGGCGCAGGCCTTTCGAGGGAAACCCGAGGTGATTGAGGCCTGTGTGGTCACGCTGTTGGCCGGTGGCCATCTGATCATCGAGGACTTCCCAGGGGTGGGCAAGACGTTGCTGGCAAAGGCCTTGGCCCGCTCCGTTCACTGTCGGTTCGCCCGCATCCAGTTCACGCCCGACCTGCTGCCCAGTGACATCACGGGGGTGAACGTCTTCAATCAGAAGAAAGGTGAGTTCGAGTTCCGTCCCGGCCCCATCTTCGCGAATATCGTGCTGGCCGACGAAATCAATCGGGCCTCCCCCAAAACTCAATCCAGCCTGCTCGAGTGCATGCAGGAGCAGCAGGCCACCATCGACACCGTCACCTACCGTTTGGCACCACCCTTCATGGTGATCGCCACGCAGAACCCTGTGGAATACGAGGGGACTTATGCCCTCCCCGAGGCCCAACTGGACCGGTTCATGATGCGCCTGCGCTTGGGCTACCCTACAGCCGATGACGAGATCGCCCTCCTCGATGAGGGCACATCCTTAGATCTGCTCGCCCGCGTGCCCACCGTGGTATCCGACACTCAAGTGCTTGCCATGGCGGCTACCGCTCGGGGGGTGCGGGCGGTGGAGAGTGTCCGTCGGTATGTGGTGGCCCTGACGACGGCCAGTCGCTCCACTGCCGACCTATTTCTGGGCGCCAGTCCCCGCGCCGGGTTGGCGTTGCTGGCCGCGGCTAGGGTGTTGGCGCTGCTGCGGGGCCGCGACTACGTTGTGCCGCAAGACATCAAGGATCTGGCTATCCGCGTGTTGAGCCACCGAGTGATTCTCTCTCCGGAGGCTAGGATGCACGGCAAGACCACCGAGAGCGTGCTCAGCGACCTGCTGAACTCCGTGCCGGCTCCACGGGGCTGACAGACGGCGCGGAGGGGAGCGAGACCGTGCTCACCAGGCGTGGGTTTGGAGTCCTGGCGCTCGCGGTGGCTTTCTATGCGGGGGCTCGGCTGTTTGGCACCTTCGAGTTGTACCTCATGGCGTTTGGCTTCTTTACGCTGGTTGGTGGCGCATGGCTCTGGACTCTCCTGTCCGCACGGGGCATGACGGCAGCGTTGAGGCTGAATCCACCCATGCTGGTTGCAGGTGACGCGCTGGAGGCGACAATCTCGGTCTCTAACCACTCCCTCCTCCCCTCGCTGGGCTGCGGGCTTCGACTGTCTTTGGAGCAAATGGGCGCCGACGACCTAGTGGTCGAATCGCCGGTGTTGCTTCCCCGCCGATCCTGGAATGGGGTGCGCACGTCCAATGCCGTGTGGCGCGGAGTGTACGATCTGGAGCCTCCTGTATTTGCCATCTCTGATCCTCTGGGGGTGGCCCGTGTGCGCCGGGTGGGGAGTGATCGATTGCGGGTGGTGGTGGTTCCGCGCATCCCGCAGGTCCGTCATTTCAATACTGCCGCCGCACACCTGTTGGGTGTGGGCGGCCTCGGGGGTGGCAGCGGCAGAGGTGCCGGAGAATTCCGCGGCATCAGACCACATCAGCCGGGAGAGCCGCTCAATCGCATCCATTGGCCCAGCACGGCTCGTGCGAATGCATTGATGCTGCGGGAGATGGAAGACGCCCCCCGGGCCGGCTGCATGGTGGTCCTGGATGGGTGGCGCGCTTCCGTAGTGGGTGAGCGTCCGCACAACACCTTCGAGAAACAGGTGGAACTGGTCGGGGCGTTGGCCGATGGGTTGCTGTGCAAAGGCCGCCCGGTATTGATGCTTGCTCACGGTGCCCGCGATGAGTATCTCAACCTGGAACCTACCCCGGGCGGTCGTCGACGTCTCCGGCTGGCGTTGGCAGGAGTGAGCGCCACAGCGGCGCAGCCGGTGGGTGAAGTGTTGGCCAGGGCCGTGACCCACGGCCCGCGGGTGCTCAGCGTGGCCATTGTGTCGTCCGGCCATGATCCCGGATTGATGGCATCACTGCAGCATCTGGCGCGCAGTCGCGTGGGCGTGGTACTGGTGCACGTTTCGGCTTCTTCCTACCTGGGGCGGGGCGGACTGTTGGAGGAAGAGTCTCGCTTTTTGGCCCGGTTGCAGGGAATGGGCATTTCGCTGGTGCTGGTGGGTAGAGATGATGACCCGGCGATGGTGCTGTCGGCATCGGGGCCGTTGGCGCCCGATGCCGGCCCCGGCCATGGAATGCGCAGAGGGCGGGAGTTGGCCGGATGGGCAGGGTGAGAGAGCATGGGGCGACCAGGGGCGTAGATCGGGCGCTGGTAGCCGCCGTACTGGCGGGCATGGCGCTTGCCACGGGACTCTCGGTCAATCTCATGCTGCAGGTGCCACTCACCGGGTGGTTGCTGTTCGCCTCCGGTGTCGCCTTGGTGGCTGCGTTGCCGGGCGTGTTGAGACCGTGGCTCGCTATCGCATCGCCCTTTCTGGCAGCGCTCGGCCTCTACGTGCTTTGGAGAATCCTGCTGCCCCCGCCCGAGCCTCCGGCCGATTTGCTTACCACCACTACCGCCGTCGAGGGCGCACACGGCTTGGGGGGTTACCTGAGTTATTACGGGCAGCAACTGCATCTGGGGCTGTCGGCCTACCGAGAGGATCTCATACCTCTCACGCTTGACGGCGCGCCGCAACTGCGCCTGCTCGTGGTCACTGTGTGGTACGTGATGGCGTGGGTGTGTCTCTGGATAGGGATCAGTCTGCGCCGCCCCGTGTGGGGCGCAGCCGTCTTGGCCGGCGTGTTGGCGGTTTGGGTGGCCATGCAGAGCGAGAAGCGGGGCGTGTGGTCTGTGCTGGTGTTCCTGGTGCTGATGGCGCTGCTGTTGGGTGCAACCCGTCGCACGGGCGTAGAGTCAAGAGCAGGGAGCCGCGCCCCTGCCTTCGGGCGGCAGGCGGCGGCGGCCCCGGTGACGTGGCCCCCACCATCGGTGGCAGCCGGGTGGGACTCGGCCCGTTGCTGCTGGCTGTCGGCTGCGGGACGGTGGCTGCAGGCCTGGCCCTGTCGCTGCTGTTCGTGTTCCCAAGCGTGGCTCGCCCGGGAGTGCCCGCCGTGGTGGCCTGGGATCCCCTGCGCGAGACTCAGGGACCACGGATCGTGTTCAACTGGCGACAGAACTATCCGCAACTCCTAGACCCCTCACGCAACTTCCCGGTCATGCTCGTCACATCGTCTCTGCCTACATATTGGAAAGCGAATGCGCTTGAAGTGTTCACTGGCGACTCTTGGTTGAGCGGCGGTCGATTCCTGACCGAGTTGGGAGACAGAGCCGCGCTTCGAACCATACCCGCTCTGGAAGAGGAGCCGCCCGGTGGTGAGGTCGTGCAGGTCTTTGATGTCTTTGGTCTCAGCACCACCCACCTGTTCACCGGTGGTTTCCCCAAGGAACTGGCGCTGTATCATCCCATTCAGGTGTTCCTCTCCGATTCCATGGCGCTTCGCACGGCCAAGGTCCTGGGGCCGCGATTCACCTACCGTGTCAGCGTCATCGTCCCCAGTGTACGGCCCGTGGATCTCGTGGGTTTGGGACGGGAATACCCGCAGGATATCGTCGATACGTACCTGCAGCTGCCCCTTCCGTCCGCGACCGAGTTTCGAGCCGCGAAGGACGTGAGCATACAAGGGGGCCGCGCGGTATCTGCCACCTATTCCTGGGTTGCGGAGTTTCCAGGCATCTACGCGCTCAACCAGCAGATAGTGGGAGACGCTGAAGATCCGTACGAGATCGTCCTGCGCGTGGAGCGCTACTTGCGTAGCGCCTACTTCTACAGCCTCGAGCCTCCAGAATCGGAGCTGCGCTCACCATATGCAGCCTTCCTTCTTGATCATCACAAAGGCTATTGTCAGCACTTCTCGGGGGCGGCAGCGCTGCTGCTCAGGCTCAACGGCGTGCCGGCGCGGGTAGCGGTAGGCTTCGTGACAGGGCAGGAGGCGGGGCCGCGTACCTACCAGGTCACCACCAACCACGCTCATGCATGGACGGAGGCGTACTTCCCGGGAGTGGGCTGGATCGCCTTTGAGCCCACACCGGGGCGTTTCCAGAGTATTCCAGGAGCATCGGCGTACAGCCCGGGATTCGTGGACCCGTTTGCGGATCCTATTGTCCCGTCGCCGGGTGCGACCGATAGCCAGGGTGGGGGTATGGAACTGGGTGACCGGTTCCCCGAGGACGCAGGCCTCGGTTCCGTAGGGCAAGTTGTGTCGGGGCGGTCTGTTCCCACTGGGGTGTGGGTGGTTTTGGCGCTGGGGGTTGTGCTGGTAGGCTGGCCGGTCTCGCGCTGGCTGGCGCTGGATCTTATCAGCCGGGTGGGCGATCCCGAACGCCGCATGAGAGTGCTGGGATGGCGACTGGAGCGAGACCTCGTGGCTTGGGGTTTAGAGGTTCCCAGGTCTTTGACGCTGGACGAAATAGCGGCGCTGGCCTGGGCGCGAGCACGTGTGGATCTGTCAGAGCCCATGGCCGTGCTGCAGGCTGTTTTGTACGGAGGGGCGGTTGCACAGGAAGAGGATGTCCGTGCATGGAGGACCGAGCTCAAACGTATCAGGCGGAACCTCCGTCAATCGCGTGGGCTGAGCAAGACTCTGGTGGCCTGGTACGGAGGCAGGAGGTGCAAGAGCCGGCGTATCGCTGCGGTCCGCGTGCGATACTAGTAAGGTATGCTGCGTGGAATCCTGAAACCAAGCCTGTCATCGGGGGTACGGATCGCTCCCCGTTGTGCCGCCATGGCTGTGGGGTCTCTGCCTTACGTAGATGTGGAGCCGGCCTTGAGTCTCATTGTCGAGACCACTCCCGAGGTTCCCGCTTGGCCCCAGCTCCCCCGCCGGTCCTTCTTGGAAAACATGTACGCGCAGTTTGCTGAAGGGCTGCCCGGTCTGGAAATAGATGTAGCCGGCGGTACCATGGTCCAGCACCACAACATCCCCGACGAGGATCTCATGATCTTCGCCGAAGCCCTCGGTTCCGGCGATCTCACGCGTTTTGCCATCTCCCCGGAGTCCGCTGCGGGGTTGCACGCTCTCCCCGATCTGCTCAGCCGCCTACCGCGCCCCGCCACCCTGATCAAGGGCCAAGTCACGGGGCCGGTTTCGTTCTGCCTGCAACTCACCGACGAGGGCCGTAGGCCTGTCCTCTACGACGACACTGTGCGCGAACTGGTGACGGAGATGTTGACGGCCCGGGCAATCTGGCAGCAGCGTTTCTTGCAGGAGGCGGCGCCAGATGCGGCCGTGCTCATGATGGTGGACGAGCCATTTCTTACGCAATGGGGTTCCGGGTACCTCTCCATGCCGGACGATCTCGTGGTCGCGCCCCTGGAGCACATGTTGGGGGCGTTGGATTGCCTGGCCGGCATCCATGTTTGTGGCGGCACCGATTGGAGCAAGGTAGCGGCACTCCCCGTCGATCTGCTCAACTTCGACGCGGCCGATCATTCGGATGCGCTCCTGGCCCACGCGGAGGCCGTGGCTGCCTTCGTGGCCGACGGAGGGTTGCTGGCGTGGGGTGTGGTGCCCAACGATGACCGGGCGCTATCCCTTGCACCCCAAGCGGCTGCCGCTACCCTTCTCGATGGAGTGCGTGCTTTGGCGGCTGTGGGCGCGGTTGGGGAGGACCAAATCCTGGCCCAATCGTACGTGACGCCGGCATGCGGCACGGGAGCCCTCCCGGTGCAGACGGCGGAAGCCTGTTTGCGCTTGGCTGCTTCTACCTCAGAGTTGGTTCGCGCGACCCGTATGTGACCCCCCGGGGGTCGGTTGGTTCCGGGCGAAACCCGGGTGGCACCGCTCTGACGCAAATGAAGGTTTCCTTCAAATAGGAGAAGGTGATATCGTGGCGGCTGGCCTGTTAGAGAACCACATCTGTACAGAGAGAGTGCAGCATGGTTGACGAACTTCAGAGTCTCCTTGACCGCATACAGAGAGACGGGGTTGAGCAAGCCGAAGCCGAGGCCTCCCGCATCGTCCAACAGGCCAAGGACAAGGCCCGCGAGATCGTCGGAGGGGCTGAGCAAGACGCTGCAAAGAAGATCGCTCAGGCCGACGAAGACTCTCAGGTGTTTGTGGAGCGGGGGACGAAAGCACTGGAGCAGGCGGCCCGTGATGTCATCATCGGAGTCCAGAGAGATCTCGAACGGATTTTTCTAGAGAGTATCAAGGAGTCGGTGGGCGAAGCGCTTACGCCCGAAAACATGGCTGAGATGGTGGTCAAGCTGGCCGAAGCCTACGGGCAGCACGACCTCAAGGAGAGCCGCATCGAAATCTTGGTGAGCCCCAAGGACCAGGAGCGTTTCGTCAAGCTCGTCATGGCCAAGTACCGCAAGAACCTTGGACGGGGCATTGAGATTCACCCGGAGGCAGGCGTCAGGCAAGGCTTCAAGGTGTCCTTCAAAGAAGACAAGCTTTACCATGATTTCACCGTCGACGCCGTTGCTGATGCCTTGGCCGGCCTCCTGAAGACTCCTTTGCGAGACATCGTAAAGCGCGCAGCGCAATAGCGGGGGCGTGCCGGTGGAGTACGCGTACCTGATGGCCAGCCTCCCAATGCTGGCCATTGGCAAAGACATCCCCATGAGCAGCGCGGACTTCCTCGCGAGCAGCACCCCGCTGCTCAAGCAGGAGGATGCGCAGGGCCTCAAGTCGGCCATGGAGGGCCGTTTCCATGAAGTCAAGCACCCGGCGGCGCGGCGCTACGCGGCCGCGGAGGTCCAACTGCGTGACGCCGTGGCGCGCGCGCGGGCGGCCAGAATGGGGGTAGACCCTGCTCCATTCCTGAAGCCGTTTGCCGGGTGGGACGGCCTCGCTGAAAAGACGGCTGCCGACGCCATGAATACCGCCGACCCCCTGGAGCGCGAACTGATCCTCGATCGCTACCGTTGGAGCGTGCTGGAAGACCTAGCCGCTCTCGATGCGTTCGGCATGGCGGCTGTGTACTCCTATGGGTTGCGGTTGCAGATAGCAGAGAAGTGGCAGACCCTGAGCGAATCTCAGGGAGAGGCGGTAGTGGCAACCATCGTACAGGACAACGTGGCGGGATTAGGCTTATGAGCACCAAGACAGGCAGAATCGTTGGCGTCAACGGGAACATGGTGACGGCCGAGTTCGACCTGGCGGTCCACCAAAACGAAGTGGCGTACGTCGTGGTCGAGGATCTGCGGCTCATCGCCGAGGTCATCCGTGTCCGCGGAAGATACGCTGACCTGCAGGTATTCGAAGATACGGCCGGCCTGAAAGTGGGCGGTAGGGTCGAGTTCGCCAACGAGATGCTTGGAGTCGAACTCGGACCGGGGCTACTTACCCAGATCTATGATGGGTTGCAGAACCCCTTGCCCGCCATTGCCGAACAGTGCGGGTTCTTCCTGCCCAAAGGGGTGCAACTTGTGGCGTTGCCGCGAGACACTGAATGGAGCTTCACGCCCAAGGTGTCGGTGGGTGACGTGGTTCAAGCCGGCGACGCGCTGGGCACGGTGCCGGAGGGCATATTCGACCATTGGATCATGGTGCCGTTTGGCATGCAGGGTCGCTATCGCGTTGCCAAAATCGCGGATGCCGGTACGTACCGGGTGGCTGATGAGATCGCTGTTCTGGAGGATGACCGTGGTCCGCACAGCGTCAGCATGATGCAGAAGTGGCCGGTCAAGCGACCCATCCGCGCGTATGCCGATCGGTTGCGCCCCACTGAGCAGTTGGTTACCAAGATGCGCATCCTGGACACGCTGGTCCCCGTGGCCAAGGGCGGCACATACTGCATCCCGGGTCCGTTCGGGGCCGGCAAAACCGTGTTGCAGCAGCTCACCAGCCGCCACGCCGATGCCGACGTGGTCATCATCGCCGCCTGCGGCGAGCGCGCGGGGGAGGTGGTGGAGACCCTGCGCGAGTTCCCCGTGCTGACAGACCCCCGCACCGGGCGCAGCCTCATGGAGCGAACGGTCATCATCTGCAACACCAGCTCTATGCCTGTGGCGGCACGCGAGGCCTCGGTCTATACCGCCGTCACCATCGCGGAGTACTACCGGCAGATGGGTCTCGATGTGCTTCTTCTTGCCGACTCCACGTCCCGTTGGGCTCAGGCCCTCCGCGAGATGTCAGGGCGACTGGAGGAGATCCCGGGCGAGGAAGCATTTCCTGCCTACCTGGAGTCGGTCATCGCCGCGTTCTATGAACGAGCCGGTATTGTGGTCTTGAACGACGGCACACTCGGCTCGGTGACCATCGGTGGCACGGTATCCCCGGCGGGCGGTGACTTCGAGGAGCCGGTTACGCAGTCCACGCTGAAGGTGGTCGGCGCCTTCCACGGGTTGTCACGAGCCCGTTCCGACGCCCGGCGCTATCCGGCCCTCGACCCGCTGGACAGCTGGAGTAAGTATCCGAGCATCGTGCCCACAGATCAACTGGAGCAGGCCAAGCGCATCCTACGCCAGGGCCACGAAGTGCAGGAGATGATGAAGGTGGTGGAGGAGGCGGGTACCTCCATGGACGACTTCCTCATCTATCTGAAAGCCGAATACCTCGACGCTGTGTACCTGCAGCAAGACGCCTACGACGAGGTAGACGGAGCTACGTCGGCCGAGCGGCAGAAGCACGTCTTCAATGTCATGAACACAATCCTCTCCTCTGACCTGGAGTTCGGAGAGAAGGATGCCGCCCGACGTTTCTTCCACTCGCTCACCCAGGTGACCAGGGACTGGAACCGAGTGCCCATGGACACGGAAGAGTTCAAATTGACGGAAGGGCGCATCCACGAGATGCTCGCGGAGGTGGCCAGGCATGCGTAAGGTGTACCACGAGATCAAGCAGATCGCCGGGAATATCATTACAGTGGAGGCCACGGACATTGGCTACCAGGAGTTGGCCGAGGTCACGTCGGAGGGGGGCACTTCTCTGGCGCAGGTCATTCGCCTGGAAGGCGATCGTGTCACTCTGCAGGTGTTTGCCGGCACCCGCGGTATCCCCACCAATGCCGAGGTCCGCTTCCTGGGTGAGCGCCTGCGCACCTCCTGTTCCGAGGCACTACTGGGTCGGGTGTTCACGGGGTCGGGCCGGCCGCGCGACAAGGGGCCGGTGCTGGACGACAATATGATCGAGATCGGTGGCCCACCGGTGAATCCGGCCAGGCGCATCATCCCGCGCAACATGATTCGTACGGGCATCCCCATGATCGACGTGTTCAACTCGCTGGTGGAGTCGCAGAAGCTCCCCATCTTCTCCGTGGCCGGTGAACCGTATAACGAAGTGCTGGCTCGTATCGCGCTCAACGCCGAGGTGGATATCATCATTCTGGGCGGCATGGGCCTCAAGTACGACGATTATCTGTACTTCCGCGACACGCTGGAGGCTGAAGGGGCGCTCTCACGCTCCATCCTCTACGTACACACCGCCTCGGATCCGGTGGTGGAGTGCCTGCTGGTACCGGACACGTGCTTGGCGGTGGCCGAGAAATACGCGCTCGACGGAAAGCGGGTGTTGGTGCTGCTCACCGACATGACCAACTTCGCGGACGCGCTCAAAGAAGTGGCCATCACCATGGAACAGATCCCTTCCAACCGCGGCTATCCCGGTGACCTCTATAGTCAGCTGGCGGCCCGCTACGAGAAAGCGGTCGACTTCGACGGCGCCGGGTCGGTTACCGTGTTGGCCGTGACCACCATGCCTGGGGACGATGTGACCCACCCCATTCCGGATAACACCGGATACATCACCGAGGGTCAGTTCTATCTGCGCAACGGCCGCATTGAGCCCTTCGGGTCGCTCTCGCGGCTAAAGCAGCAGGTGAACGCTGATACACGCCAAGACCACCGCACCATCATGAACACCATGATCCAGCTGTATGCAGCGTACAAGGAGGCTTTGGAGAAGCAGTCGATGGGTTTCCGCATGAGTGCTTGGGATCTCAAGCTCATCAAATACGGCACCATCTTCGAGGACAGGATGATGAACCTGGCCGTCAACATCCCGTTGGAGCGGGCTCTGGATCAGGGCTGGGAGATACTCGCCGAGTGCTTCGCCCCGGAAGAGACCGGTATCCCCACACGCCTGATCGAGGAGTTCTGGCCGGTTGCCCTCTCCACTCAGGCTGAGGGCGAGGCCGGAACCGAGGAGCAGGCCGCGTAGCGGCGGTCACCCAGGCCGACTGGACAACGACAGATGGCGAAGGTCAAGAAAACCAAGAGTGCACTCAAAGCAGAGCGGGAGTCGCTGGCACGCTTCCACCGCTTCTTACCCACGCTGGAGCTGAAAAAACAGCAACTGCAAGCGGAAGTGCGGCGGGCCGATAGTGAGTTTCGCAAAAGGCGGAGGAAGAGGCTGAACTTCGAGCCCAGCTTCGTACGTGGGTCAAGCTCTTCTCGAGCGACATCAATCCGGGTGGCTATATCGAACTGGCGGAGGTCAGAACCACCACGGGCAACATTGCGGGCGTGAACGTTCCCCTCTTCGAAGAGGCGGTATTCCGGCGGGCTCCTGTTGATCTGTTTGAAACACCGGCCTGGCTGGACGACGCACTCGACCTGTTGGAGAAGCTGGTGGGCCTGAGGGTGGAGCAGTCAATTTGGCACGCCAGCGCGACCTTCTGAGCGAAGAGTTGCGCGTCACCCCCAGCGGGTCAACCTGTTCGAGAAGGTTAAGATCCCGGAGACGGAGGAGAACATCCGGGTGATCCAGATCGCTCTGGGCGATGCGCAGACCGCCGGCGTCATCAGGTCCAAGATAGCAAAGAGCAAGAGCGCCAGCGTGAGCGCCGGGGAGGGGGCGACATGATCGTCCCGATGAAGCGGCTGACGCTACTGTGTATGGAGAAGGACGTAGATAGGGTTCTCAACACCGTTCGCGACTTGGGTACCGTGCACGTCACGAGTGTCCAACCCCCTGCGGGCGATGATCTGGAGCAAAGCCGCCAGCTTCTGGAGCGTGCACAGAAAGCTCAAGAGATCATCTCTCGTGAGGTCGACGCTCTATCGGAAAAGGAGCGCCAGGCCGCGCCGACGCATCAGGGCCGGACTGAGGCGGCCGATGCCGATCAGATCATCGAGCTCGTGCATGAGTTGACCAAGCGGCAGCAGGATGCTGCTCAGCTTCTGGATGGCTACCGTTTTGAAATCGAACGGTTGAGCGGACTGGGCGATTTTGACCCCGGGGATATCGTTGAGTTGGGGGAGAAAGGTGTCACTGTCAAGCTGATCCAGTCTCCCGCCGGAACTGTGCTGTCCGCACCGGCCGGATGGCAGTTGCAGGCTCTCGGATCCAACGAGCACGGTGCTGCGTTTCATGCGCTGGTCGGCTTGGGGCCCATGGATCTCAGTGGCCTGGATCTCGGGGGACCGTTCACCGAGTTCCGGCTGCCGCAACGTTCAACCTCGCAGTTGATGGAGTTGGCTGAGCAGGTGGAGAAAGAAATGGGGGCTGTCAGCGCCGAGCTCGCAGGCTTGGGCGCATATATTCCATCTCTTTCCGAACGGGCCTCGCAGATCGAGGAACGCGTTGCATTCCTCGAAGTTCGGGAAGGCATGGGTGACGTAGACCGGGTTGCTTACCTGAAGGGCTACATCCCCGCCGATGGAGTGGAACGTCTGCGCGAGCAGGCCCGAGACATCGGCTGTGCGGTGGTGGCGGAGACCCCGCGCGCAGGGGAGAACGTTCCCACGCTCATCCAGTACCCCAAAGTGGTGAGACCCATCAAGACCATGTTCGATGTGCTCAAAATCCTGCCCTCGTATTGGGAAACCGATGTCAGTTGGACGTTCCTTCTGTTTTTCACCGTCTTCGTGGGGATGCTTATCGGAGATGGGGGCTATGGACTGCTTCTCGTGGCTGTGGCTGCCTACATTGCCATCAGCAAGAAGGGGGTGTCGCGCAGCGCCCTGGTGATGCTCCTACTGCTCGGCATCTCCGTGACGGTGTTTGGCGCCATGTCCGGCTCGTGGCTGGGCATAGCCCCGCTGCCCGCATTTTTGGAAGCGTTGAAGATCCCTTGGTTGGCAGACAACAACAACGTCATGAGCCTCTGCTTCTTGATCGGCGCCATCCACATCACCATTGCGCATGTGTGGAATGTGATCGAGGTCTTCCCGCGCCCGCAGTTCCTTGCTCAGATTGGATGGACCGCCATTGTGTGGGCGATGTACTTTTTGGCCAACTCAGTGGTTCTTGGTCAGGGGACTCCTTCGTTCATGTTGTATCTCCTTGGGGTGGGCGTGTTGCTGGTGGTGTTTTTCATGACACCACCTGCCGAACTGAAGCGCAATGCCATCAACCATGTGCTGCTGCCACTGACCCTGGTGAGCTTCTTCGTCGACATCATCTCCTACGTGCGCCTCTTCGCCGTAGGTGTGGCGACGGTTGCGGTCATGGACAGCTTCAACGGAATGGCCGCTTCCATTGGGTTTGGGAACGTGTTGACTGCCACCTTCGCGGTACTGATCCTAATATTCGGACACTCCCTCAACCTCGTTCTGGCCGCACTCGCTGTGTTGGTGCACGGTGTGCGACTCAACACCTTGGAGTTTTCGAGCCACAAAGGGCTCAGCTGGTCGGGTAATCCATTTCGACCCTTTGCGCGCAGGTCGTAGCGACCCCGGTTAACGGCGAATAGGAAAGGAACAAGATGGATCCGCAAGCAGTACAGGAACTCGGCAGGATCGGGGCCATCGCTGCGGTCTCTTTGTCCGCTGCAGGTTCAGGCCTCGGAACGAGCATTGCCGGTCAGGCGGCGGTAGGGGTGTGGAAGAAGGCCTACGCCCAAGGACGGACTGCTCCCTTTACCCTGTTCACCTTCGTGGGGGCTCCTCTGTCGCAGACGATCTACGGCATGATCCTGATGTTCACCATCGCCGGGAAGGCGGATGCGGGGTACAACCCCTTCGCGCTTCTGGGCGTGGGTTTCTTTGCGGGGCTGGCCATTGGGGTCTCAGCGTGGATGCAGGGCGTGGCCGGAGCTGCTGCTGCAGATTCGCTGGGTGAGACGGGAGAAGGTTTCACGAACTATCTCTCAGTGATCGGCATCGTTGAGACCGTAGCCATCTTCGTGATGGTGTTCGTTATTATTGCTCTCTGATTCTTCCGGTCGCAGCTCCACGTCGATATGGATGAGCACCTGACCCAGCTCCTGGCCGGGCTGCGGTGCCCGCCGGACGCGATGGGGTTGGCGTGGCTCTCCTGCCTTTGGGATATGGTCGACGCGGGCGAGAAGGCGGTCGTGGCATTGGCCGGTACCGCAGCCGGGCGCCGGCCGCTCGGTCGCGGCAAAGGTGGGGATGTCACCGTTGCTCTGGATGGGGCTGCTGAAGCCGCCATGCTGGCAGTGCTGCGAGAGCGATCTCCCGCGCCCCACCATCTGATCTCGGAAGAGGCGGGTGAACTGGGCGGCGTTGGGGAGTGGCGGGTGGTGGTCGACCCCGTCGATGGCAGCCTTAATGCCAAACGCGGCCTGGAGCCCTACGGGACGACTTTGGCCGTTGCATCGGGCCCGAGTCTCCGCGATGTCGTAGTCGGTGTAGTTGCGGATTATCCGCGCGGGCATCGGTACGTGGCCTTGGCGGAGTGCGGCGCCGTCTCCACGCGCAGTGTCGATTGCCCAGGGCAGGTCCAGGATGTGGAGTTGATCCTGACTGAGATGGGTCGTCCGGATGACGCTCTTTTCAGTTTCCGCGACATGGGTGTCCTCGCGGGCGCGGTGGGCTCGGAGCAAGGCCACTCATCCAAGTTGCCGTACTTCCGCGTACGCCAGATGGGGTCATTGGCCCTGTCTCTGGTCCACACGGCACTCGGTGTGGGGGATGTCCTCTTCTGCCCGGCACATGCACGCTCGGTGGACATCGCAGGCGGTTTGTTGTTTCTGCGTGAGATGGGCGGCGACGCCTGTGCGATTGATGGGAGTGATCTGTGGGCGCAGCCCCTCGATCTAGAGCGCCGAGCGCCGTTTGTGGCGTGGCGTCACGGCTTGGTCGGCCCGGTTATAGCTGATCGCGGCCGACGCTTGTGGGGGGAGAAGTATCCCGTTTACGGCGAGCTATAGTCTGCCGCTCCGCGCGTCACCCTCGGTTTTGCAGCATGCGCTCGGCTGCGTTCAGGGCGTAGACCTGGATCTCTGGGTCAGGATCTTGCAGGCATTTGTCGAGGAGCATGAGGGCCTCTGAGGTACCGTTTCGTTCGAGATGATCCACCAGCTTCATTTTCATGGCCGTGTCCTCAGAAGCGGCCAGTACTTCACCCAGTTCAGTGAGCGGAATGCGTTGCAGGGCGTCGCTCCACTTTTCCGGAGGGAGGGCCTTGAGGTCTGCCGCAGTCATTGTCTGCGTCTCTACGCGAGATGCTGCCGCCGGCAGCGCGTCATCAGCGGTCTTGACGGCGTCCAGCACCGGCCTCTCCGTCGGAGTGGGCGCCTCTGGGAGTTCTACAGTGTCTGTGGCGGAGGGTATTGCCGCGTCCCTTGCTTCGTCGGTCACGGTTGTAGTTAGTGCGCTTACCTCAGTTGCTGGTTCTGCCTGAGGGGTTTCTGAAGCAGATGAAGCCGCTACGGGTTCTGGGTGAGGCTCCGGTTCTCCCGTGTCGGCCGGTGGCTCGGCTTCGGCAGACGCAGCATCCGGTATCGGAGGCTGGGAAGCGGGCTTGTCTATGTTGGCCATGGCTGTCGCCTGCTCAACTGAGAATTCCACGTACTCCGCTATCGCTCTCAGACGCTCACGTTTGGCCGGGCCTCCATGCATGGTTTCGGTTATCTCCTGCCGCACCAACTGGACAGCGCTGAGCAAACGGTCGGGGCGGTAGAGATCGAGTCGGCGCATGTCTGTGTCGTTGAGCGGTCCGGTACCGGTAGCTATGGCTGCAACTGCAGCGTAAACCGGGTCGCCGGTGGGTGTGGGAGGTGGCGCGATGGCAAACGGCCGTGGGGCCGCAGATGGGGCCGCCGGGACCGCGGCACCTTTGGCTACAGCCGGAGCGCCGTGGGACGGTGTGCCCGGCACGGTCGCAGGTGCGGAGAAGTCAGGTTCGCCCGGTGCGGGTGTGCTGAGCCAGTTGGTCAACTCATCCGGTTCTTCAGGGGCACTTGTGGCCAGGCCGGCGTCCCGCATGGCTGTGGGGGCCGCGACCTGGGGTTGAGGGGAGCGGGAGGCCGCGTGGTCGAACGTTGGGGATTTGGATGGTGAATCTGTTGCGTGGGCGGGCACCTCGTGTGCGGAGCCGGACGACGAGGCACGACGTGAACGAACCCGCAGGAGGATCAGCAATATGACGAAGAGCACGACCACAGCGATCGCACCAATCAAGAAGTACGAACTCTGCAGGAAATCCATCTGATACCTTCCTCTCGGGCCTGGCTCGACGCCAAACGGCCCAACAGTCGATGGTAGCCTCCACTACTGCAACGCGAGTGTATCTCGCCAGGTTACTACCCTCCGTGCATCTGTATCATTCATTTTGTTGAGTTCACTGCGGAGTTGACAATGATCGACACCCATATGCATGTGGTGCCGGGTGCTGACGACGGTGCCGCCGACATGGCCCAAGCCATTGCCGTTGTAAAGGCGGCTGCGGAAGCGGGCACCACAAGCGCGATAGCCATCATCCACGCCACAGGGCCCGAATGCCCTGATCGAGCCACGGCGTCTGCGTTGCTCTCGGCTCTTCAAGCGGAGTTGCGATGTCGGGGATTGGAGCTGGCTCTGACCTTGGGGTATGAGGTTGATCTGTTGTGGGCGTGCACTCTCGAGGTGGATGATCTTCTCGAGTATTCGGTCGGAGAGGATCGCCGGGTGCTCATTCTGGAAGCGCCTCATGTGGGGTGGCCACGAGGCTCGGAGGAGTTGGTGTTCCGTCTACGCCTCCAGGGTGTAATCCCCGTGCTCGCCCACCCCGAGCGCAATCCTCATATACAGTCACGCCCCGATGTTCTCGGTGCGCTCGTGCGGCAGGGGGCAGTGGCTCAGATCACGGCTCCCAGTGTCATGGGCGCTTTCGGGGGCACGGCGCGTCGTGCAGCGCTGCGCCATCTGCTCCGAGGAGAAGTGGCGCTCTTGGCGAGCGACGCTCACTACCACCGGAGGGAGAGGAGCAACCTGCGCAGCGCGGTTGCAAGGTTGAGACAGATCATGCCCGCCGCCTCCGTTGAACTGCTGGTGGGGCGGAACGCAAGCCTCCTCTTGAACGGTGTGGCACCCAAACCCGTTGCGGGCCTGCGGGGCGTGTCCAGCGTGCGCGCCCGGTTGAGGAGTCTGGCGTGGTGACTGAACCCACTTCAGCTCCAGCCGGGTCCCGGAGGCGGCGCAACTTGCGAAGAACCATTGCGAACCTGCTCATTGTGGCCGGAGTGCTGGCTCTCCTCTATCCCATAGGCACATGGGGGTATGCACGGATTGAGCAGGCGGGGTTGGCCCGGCGTCTCGCGGCGGAGCACCCGGAACTGGAGGGGCTGGCCGAGGAGTTCTTCCAGCAGAAGATGACCAGCACCATGCCCTTCTCCTCCACGTCCTCCCCCGGTTCAGCCGCAGATGTCGCGGATGGGGTGGTCTTGCCGCTTGATCACGATGCTACACGTCAGGCCGCAGGCAGGGAGGAACGACTGCAGCAGAGCCGTGCGCTGCGCGCGGCGGCACTGCAGTTTGCGCCGTTGGTGGCGGAGAGCACCGGACGACCGATTGGTAAGTTGGCCATACCGAAGATCGGTGTCAATGTGGTGATCCTGGAGGGGACAGGGACGCAGGACTTAAGGGAAGGCCCCGGGCACTGGCCCGAGACGCCTTTCCCCGGCTTGGGGGGCAACTTCGTTGTTTCGGGCCATCGCACCACATATGGCGCTCCCTTCTTTCGCCTCGATCAGCTTGAGATCGGGGACGAGATACAACTCGCTTTGCCGTACATGGTTGCGCGGTATCGGGTGTGGCGGGTGATCATCGTGTACCCAGACGAGACCGCCACAGTCCGGCAGCGTGGTGTAGAAGAGATATCGTTGGCTACCTGCCATCCCATATATAGTGCCGAGCAGAGACTGGTGGTACAGGCGCTGCTGGTCGACTACCAAGTGCTTCAGGCGGATCGCACCCAAGAAGTCGGATCCGAAGCATGGACCATCGGTTCGCCATGAGTCAATGGTCCGCCCGTGCTAGTGGGGGTGGGTGGGCGCCGTCGTAGCGAGGAGTCCTTCCGGCGAGGTTCCGCGTGGCTCAGGCTTTGCCGCTCTTGCCTTGTCCATCGTCGGCACGTTGAATAACGAACGCCGCAACCAACAACGCGACGACGATGATGATCATGATGATCTTCCACCACGCCATGGCAGACTCCTCGCATAAGTAGACGGTTAGAATAGGATATCAACAAATAAAAAATAAATAAATATAACGGCTTCATAGCCTACCGCACATGGTTACCTGGTGAACTGGGGGTGGTTCGTCGAAGAATCCTGCTTTCCGCAAGTTTGTTTCACTGAACAGTTGGGAAGAGACGCTGTAGAATGGGCGCAAGGAAATACTCCCGTTTGGAGCGCATATTCAGGAGTATTCTCCGAGGGTTCGCGGCAGGAGCGCATCGGAGATAGCGGAGGGCTATGATGACACCTAGCAAAGCTTCCAAGGCGGCGGCCGCAGCGAAGGCGGCGCATGAAGAGGTGGTACTGGAGATACTGAGACTACTTCCCAATCTGGGCCGCGCCCTTGGCCGAGCGGTGCCGCCGGACATCAGGCGTGAGGGGATTTCCGTGGCGCAGGTGAAGGCTTTGGTGCATCTGGCGCAGCACGGCGCTCAGACCATGAGCGATTTGGCCGCGGGTCTGCGGATTACCACACCATCGGCAACAGGTCTCATCAATCCCCTTGTGGAGCAGGGGTACGTTGTTCGCCATCGCGAGAGCAAAGACCGGCGCGTCGTCACCGTGTCCTTGAGCGAAGAGGCTGAGCCACTTGCCGATCGACTGGTCAACATGCGCAAGGGGCAGATCAACAAGGTGCTCGAGGGCATGACCCCCGAGGAAGAGGCGGCGTTCCTGCGTAGTCTCAAGAAACTCGCGGCCGTATTCGGCGGCGAGCCCCTCGTAGAGACGTATTGACGGTCCAGGGGCCGGCCCGCCTGTTATAGGCGGGCCGGCCCCTGGACACCCTGTGCTATCCTACGCTGACAATGGGCGTCGAACCGTTCCTGGATTACCTGGCTGAAGTCAAGCCCACCATAGACCTGCGGCTGAAGTCCTACCTCCAAGACAAAGGGCAGGGAACTTCACTTCGCCGGTATCTCTACGACATCCTCCAAGAATTTGTCGCCCGAGGTGGCAAACGTGTGCGCCCCGCTATGGCCATGCTCGCTTGTGAGGCGGTTGGTGGGGAGCCGTTGCGCGCGCTGCCGAGCGGGTGTGCGGTCGAGTTCTTCCACGCGGCTGCTCTCATCCACGACGACATCATGGACGAGAGCGAGATGCGCCGCGATCAGAGGTGTGCGCATATACTGCACGGAATCCCACTTGCCATCAACGCCGGCGACTACGCGCTGGGTTTGGTATGCACCATTGTGGTGAGGGACGAGGGGCTCGACGACCGTACCAAGATCGCCGTACTGGACTCCATCGGGGAAATGAGCGCCCGTACCATAGAAGGGCAGGCGCTGGACGTGGGTTGGGTAGAGGATGATCGTTACGACCTCACTCCCAGCGACTACCTGACGATGGCCCTCGGGAAGACGGGCTACTACTCCGGCATCTCACCCCTGCGTATTGGGGGCCTCATTGGTGGGGCCACAGCACAGCAACTGTGTGCCCTTGAGGCTTTTGGGAAGAACTCGGCTATCGCCTTCCAAATCCAGGATGATCTTCTGAACATCGTGGGCGAGGAAGCCGTGGTCGGCAAGGATCTGCTCAACGATATCCTCGAAAGCAAACGCACGCTCATGGTGATCCACTGCTTGAATGAGGCCGCTCCTACCGACGCGGAGCGGTTGCATGAGCTTCTCAAGATGGGTCATGCTAAGGAAAAGCGGCATGTCGACGAGGTGGTGGCCCTCCTCAATCAATACGATTCCATCGGTTATGCACGGCGCTTGGCCAGAGAGCTGATTGTGGAAGCCCGCACGCATCTCGAGGATCTGCCGCACTCACGTGCCCAAGCGGTTCTGGCGTCCATGGCCGACTTTTTCTTGGAGCGGGAGCTTTAGTTCCCGCTGGGGCCAACTCCATGCGAGAGGAGTTGCAGGCACTGCTTCGCGCCCTCCCCTCCGTGGAGGAGTTGGCTCAGTCTGCCCAGATGGCTTCTGCCATGGGGTCTCATCCCCGCACCTTGGCGGTCGAGGCCATCCGCACGGCGGTGGCAGAGGTGCGCCGGGCCATTCTTGACGCCGGCATACGAGCGCCTGGGGGAAGCGACAGCACTGAGCACGCGGAGGCCACTCTGGCCGCGCTGCGGAGTCTGGTGACCCCGGACGCCTTGGCGACACGGGCGTGCAACCATCTGGAGAGTGTGACCCGCCCCAACTTGCGCCGGGTACTCAATGCCACCGGCGTGGTGGTTCATACGAACCTGGGGCGGTCCATCCTGGCTCCACAAGCCATTGAGCGGGCAATGGAAGCTGCCGCCGGCTACAGTACTCTCGAGTATCGTTTGAGTACAGGAGCTCGTGGTTCCCGGCATGAGCACGTGGAGGGACTGCTCACCGAATTGACCGGTGCCGAAGCGGCCATGGTGGTGAATAACAACGCGGCGGCCGTGTTGCTCATGCTGGCCGCCCTCGCCCACGGGCACGAAGTGATCGTCTCGCGTGGCCAACTGGTGGAGATTGGGGGATCGTTCCGTATCCCCGACATCATGCGCGTCAGCGGTGCCAGGCTGGTGGAAGTGGGGACCACGAACAAGACGCGACTCAGTGACTACGAGGCAGCCATCAGCCCGGACACAGCGCTGCTGCTACGAGTCCACTCTTCGAACTTCAAGATCGTGGGCTTCACGGAAGAGGTGGGCGTGACGGACTTGGTCTCCCTGGGAGCGGCACGCGGCATCCCGGTGGCCGATGACCTGGGAAGTGGGGCCTTGGCTTCACTCGATGTGTTCGATCAGGAACCGTCGGTGCAGGAATCGGTATCGGCGGGCGCAGACGTGGTGACCTTCAGTGGGGACAAGTTGCTCGGGGGTCCGCAGGCGGGGATCGTGGCGGGGCGTGCACCGTGGATAGAAGCCATGAAGCGGCACCCATTGGCGCGGGCGGTTCGTGTGGACAAGATGACCCTGGCGGCACTCGAGGGCACTCTGCGGCTCTATCGCGACCCGGAGAGGGCCGTGCACGATATCCCCACACTGCGCTATCTGAGCCGCGGTCCGGCCGAGACGCGGGGCCTTGCTGAGGAGTTGGTGGAGCGTTTGGGAAATCGTCTCGAAGAGAAAGTAGCGGCGGCTGATGCCGGTAGGACCGAGGGTGGGCTCGAGACTGAGGCCAAGGTGACATTGAGCGTGGAGGTCACCGGGGCCAAAGCGGGTGGTGGAGCACTGCCGCTGCTGGAAGTGCCGTCTCACGCCGTCGTGCTTCGATGCACTGGAGGGCGAGCTGCGCAGACTGCAGGTCCAGAGTGGTCCGTGGTCGAAGTCGAGCGCCGGTTGCGGTTGGCTCCTCCGCCATTGACGCCGGTGGTGGCTAGGGTGGGGCGCGATGCCCTATTCCTCGATGTGGCCGCATTGGGGCAGGACGAGCTGGATTTGGTGGCGGAGACGGTGTCTTGGGCCGTGAGGGCGCACGGTGAGGATGACGTGAATGCTCGGCCCGAGGGCCGTTCGTAGGGCCCTGAACGCATGGCCGGCTCTTCTTCCGGAGGTCCGCGCGCGCTGACGCTGGGCACGGCGGGTCATATCGATCACGGCAAGACCACCCTCATCAGAGCTCTCACCGGTAAGGACACCGATCGACTGAAGGAGGAAAAAGAGCGGGGCATCAGCATCGAGCTGGGCTTCGCCGAACTGGAGTTGCCCGGTGGCCGGAGGCTGAGTGTGGTGGACGTGCCCGGCCACGAGCGCTTCGTCAGGAATATGGTGTCGGGAGCCACGGGGATTGATTTGTTCCTGCTGGTGGTGGCATCTGACGACGGCGTCATGCCCCAGACGCGCGAGCATCTGCGCATCATCGAGTTGCTGGACATACCACACGGGGTGGTGGCTCTCACCAAGATCGACATGGTCGAACCCGATATGGTGGAGTTGGCGGCTGCAGATGTGGAGGACTTCCTGGCTGAAACCAGATATGAGGGGATCGCTGTGGTGCCGGTCAGCGGGGCCACAGGTGCCGGGTTGCCGGAGTTGCTGAATGCCCTGGAGGCCGGGGGGGGGGGGGGGGGGGCCCGGCCCCCCCCCCCCCCCCCCCCCCCCCGCCACCCGTCTGGCTGTCGACCGGGTGTTCTCGCTCAAGGGTATCGGCACGGTAGTGACCGGCACTCTCTGGTCCGGGGAGTTGCGTCCTGAGGACGTGGTGGCAGTCCTACCGCGGTTGGCTTCCGGCCGTGAGCTGAACGAGGTGCGCATCCGCGGCATCCAGGTGCACGACCGGCCGGCGGAGGTAGCTTATGGGGGGCAGCGCGTGGCCCTGAACCTGACGGGCGTGGAGCGCCACGAGGTGCAACGGGGGCAGTGGGTGGTCAGAGACCCGGCGGTGGCGCCGACCTTTCTGGCTGATGTCTCGGTGCAACTGCTGGCAGAAGCACCGGGCGCCCTCGGTCGGGTGTCGCGCGTGCGGGTGGATCACGGCACGGCCGAGCTGTTGGCCAAGTTGGTGTTGGCGGACCGGGAGACACTGGCGCCGGGGGAGTCGGCCTACGGACAGCTAAGGTTCGAAGAAAGAGCGCTGGTGTACCCGGGCGATCACCTCATCCTACGCTCGGTCCGCCGGTGACGACCATCGGTGGGGGCCGGGTCTTCGACCCGGCCCCGCACAAGCACGGCACCGACCCGAAATGGCGTAGTCGGCTGGCGGTGTTGGAGACGGGTCCGGCGCCGGATATCGCGGAGCTGTTGTTGGTAGAGGCATTCCCACGGGGAATCGCACGGCGGCGGTTGGAGGGGAGTCCTTACCTGTGGCGCTTCAACGGACGGAAGGCGGTTGAGACCCTTCTTGCCGAAGGGATTGGCCGAGGTGGGGACGGCGAGCTTCTCTTCCATGCCGGATCCTTGGCCGCATTGCGAGAGCAGGTGATGGAGACCCTGAAGCAGCGGGCCGCAGAGGACGCCGCGAACCCCTTCCTCACCCTGGGTGAGTTGCGGCGGGTAGTGTCGCGCGGACGTGAATGGCCGGCACTGGAAGCGGCGCTGGCGCAGTTGCAGGCCGGCGGAGACGTGGTGCGATCCGAACACGGTGTGCGTTGGGGTGAAGCGGCAGCGGCCTTGGAGGTCCCGATGCGACCGCGGCGGCGAAGCTGTTGGAGGTCATGGCGGCGGGTGGAGCCGATGTGCCCACACCCGCGGTGGCGACTTCCGCGGCCGGCCTGCTGCCCGCGGACGGCGCCAGGCTGCTCAAAGCGCTCGAGCGTCAACGACAAGTGGTGCGCGTGACCGAGGATCTCTACTACCCTGCGGGAGTGTTGGAGGAGTTGTTGGGGCGCATCACGGCGGCCATTGAGGCGGAAGGCCAGATAACCTTGGCGCAGGTTCGGGATCTGTTGGGTACGTCGCGGCGCTACGCCCAAGCGCTTTTGGAGCACATGGACTCTGAAGGGCTGACCCTCCGGGTGGGCGACGCCCGGCGGCTGCGCCGCCGGCGGCGGTGAGCAGTCGGCGGACGCATGGAGACTGATGTCGTCAGGCTGACTGCCGTCGATCTCGTGCTCGATGGGCGGGGGATTCTCCACGCGGTGGAGTTCGCAGTGGGCGTGGGTCAACATTGGGTGATTTTGGGACCCAACGGGTCCGGGAAAACGACCATCCTTCAGATTATCGCCGGTTACCAGTGGCCCACCCGTGGGCGGGTGTCGGTTCTGGGGCAGGTGTTGGGGGCCGTCGATGTGCGAGAGTTGCGGCGGGAGATCGGGATTGTGAGTACGGCCATCACGAGCCGCGTTCCCGGGGGTGACACCTGCCTTCAGGTGGTGATGAGCGGGCGCTTCGCCAGTCTGGGTCTGTTCTATCAGCGCCCCACCGAAGACGATGCCAAGCGGGCGCAGGAGTTGCTGGTGCAGGTGGGGTGCGGCGATCTGCGGGACCGCGCCTTTGGGGTGCTGTCTGCAGGCGAGCGGCAACGGGTCATGCTGGCGCGGGCGCTGATGCCGTCGCCGCGCCTCCTTCTGCTCGACGAGCCCACCGCGCGGTTGGACATAGGCGGGAGAGAGTCGTTCTTCCGGGCCCTGCGTGATTTGGTACAAGAGCCGTCGTCGCGCGTCGCGGACACCTCCGGCATCACCCGCTCCGGCGGAGCGGCGGCGGAAGCATCCACGATTGCGGCCATGGGTGGCGCGGTACCGGAAGTGTCCGGCGTGGGCCTCGCAGCGGGGTTGCCTCAGGCGTACTGCCGCGAGACGACCCCTCCAACTGTGCTCTTCGTTACCCACCACGTGGAGGAAGTGATGCCCATCTTCACCCACGCGCTGCTACTGCGACGCGGGGGCGTGGTGGCGGCCGGGCCGGTGGAGGATACCCTCACATCGGAGAAGGTGTCGGCGGCCTACGACTTGGAGATTCGGGTGTTGCGAAGCGGTGGGAGGCTATGGGCTCTACCGGTGGACGACGAAGATGCGTAGGGCGGTGCACACGGTATCGGGGTCGGAATCGGGGGCGCGAGGACCAGCATCTGCAGCACTGCGGCTGGGCTGGGCCGGAGTCGCGGGTATCGCCGTATTGACGGTCGTTACGGGGGCAACGGATTTTCACGGACAATGGAGGTCACTGCGGCATCGCAAGCTGTGGTGGGCTAGAATCTCAGATGCGCGGAGCGGCGCTCGGTCTGGTGGCCGGCCCGGTCTTCAAAACCGGTGTTGGGCGGTAGCCCCGTCCAGGGTGGGTTCGATTCCCATGCCGCTCCGCCAGCCAATTGCATGATGCTGTTGACGGCAGCATGTACCGAAGGTTTGCGTTGCGAAATCGCGGACCGGTGGTGTGGTGTTCCTGCGCCGCGTTGCCTCGTCGGGGCTTGATAGTCCCTGGATACAGCAAAGCTTGTCAGACCGTGGAGTCTGTGGCACGCCACGTGGATCTGACTGGCAGCTCTGCCCCAAGTGCCGGCATTCAACCCCACAAGAAAGCACAACGCGGGCGACGTGACGAACGTCGCCCGCGCATTCACACGTACACGTGTTACTTACTCTACTGTGTTGATCCAACTTGTGAGCGGAATGAGCACCCCTCTTGGAGTTCAACCACGAAGGCCCACGGTTGAGCGTGGTGATTGGACGACGATAGAGAAACCGGGGCATGATGCCACCGCTGGGCCAATCCTCCAGTTCCTCCATGGCATTTATGAACCGCTCCCTAGTCACGTTGGGCCCCGCTGCCTCAAGACCGGCCAAGATCAGCTTCCCGTACACATACCCGTAGAGGCTGTAGTTGTTGACAGCCTTGCTCGGGTGATACTTCTCCATGAGTTCGCGGAACGCTACGATACCGTGCTCCTCACTCGTGGCCGCATCGGGGTAGAAGTTCAGACCAATGGTGCCCTCGCCGTGTCCACCCGCTACGTTGAGCGTATTGGCATCCGTGAGTGGTCCGGTGGAAACCAGTTGCACGTTATCCCAACCTATGGCCCCTTTTCTTGCAGCAACTTCTGCGCCTGTTCTACGTAAAGGGCCATGATCACAGCTTCCGCCCCCGAATCACGTAGTGCGGCCACTTCGGTGGCTAAGGTCGCTGGATTCATGTCGACAACCGCCTGCTCGGATACTACTTCATAGCCGAGAGCTGCGCCCTCAGCCCTGAGGGCATCACGGAACAAATAGCCGTAGGCATTGTCGGCGTAGGCGATGGCCAACTTCCGATAGCCGCGCTCGTTCACCAGGTACTTCAGCATATATCGGCATTCGTCTTCATAGAGGGAAAGGAGGTGAAAACGTAGCGTAGCCCGTGAATGGCTCCAGCTCCGGTATGCGGAAAGAGATAGGGTACTCGCTCCTGCTGCACATAGGGAGCGAGAAGCGAGTGCCAACGGCATACCACCAAAGTTCACAATACCAAATACTTTGTCTTCTTCGATCAACTTCTTGGCATTGGCAACCTTGTCTGCGGTAGTCACCGCCCCCGGATAGGAGATGACTGTAACCTGGCGGCCGTGTATCCCACCGCTGTGGTTGGCTTCCTGGAAGGCAAGCTGGAAACCCAAGTCCTCCTCATCCCCTGAGAAGCTACCTGTGGCCCCGCCCATACCGCAGAACGATCGAGTTTGCGGTGAGCCCGTTTGCTGCGGCGCGTTGTGCACCGCGGACTAGGAGAGCCGCACCCTGGATGCGCCACAGGCCGCGTGCGGCCTAAGATAGTTGTCAGCGGTACCGAGCATGATTTGCCAATCGATGGCGAAAGTCACTTCTTGTTGAAGGGACGTGCTCTCTCTGCCGTCCCCAAATCCGCCAAGCAGCGCGGTGATCTCGGGGCGGCAAAGTAGGTGGAGAGTGTATCCATCGGTCCGGGCGATCCAGCGAGCGATGACAGCGGCCGCCTGTTCCCTAGTAAGCGTGCCGAACGGATCGAAATAACCGCCGCCCGTGCCGGTCACAAGATTTGCGGCCGCAGCCGCTTCGATGTATTGAACCGCACCGGGTTTTTGGAGGCTCCAACCTTTGAGAGGATTGGGCGAAGACAGACGAGTATCCACAGGAATGCGGAGTGGCGGTGCGCCTGGTGTTCGAGCACCAGGACGAGTACACTCCGCAATGGAGGCCATCACCTCGGTTGCCACCAAGTTGGGCATGACCCCCGAGACCTTGAGGAAGTGGGTGAGAAGGGCGAGATCGACGAAGGCCGGCGCCCCGGCCTCACCACGACCAACGTGAGCGCCTGAAGGAGCTCGAAAAGGAGAACAAGGAGCTCCGGCGCGCAATGATATCCTGAAGGCAGCGGCACGCTTTCTTCGGGGCAAGCTCGACCGCCGACCGAAGAAATGACCAAGTTCATCGACGATCACAAAGAGACGTTTCGGGGTCGAGCCGATGTGCGCCGTTCTGCCCATCGCCCCCGCCACCTACTACGCCGCCAAGACTCGGCCTCCCTCCATGGCGCGCACTCGCTGACCAGGAGCTGGAGGCGGAGATCAAGCGCATCTACGACGCCAACCACGGCGTCTACGGCGTGCGCAAGGTCTGGAAGCAACTCCACCGCGAAGGACGACCGGTGGCCAGATGCACCGTCACCCGTCTCATGAGAAAACTCGGCCTGCGCGGCGTCGTCCGGGGCAAGACCTGGAAGACCACTAAGCCCGACACCTCTTCCCCCGGCCGGCCGACCTCGTCGACCGCCGGTTCACGGTCACGGCCCCCAACCGGCTGTGGGTGGCTGACCTGACCTATGTGAGGACGTGGAGGCAGGACCTATGCCGCCTTCGTCATGGACGCCTTCTCTCGCCGCATCCTGGGCTGGCAGACCTCGACCACACTGAGGACCGACCTGGCTCTCGATGCCCTGGAGATGGCTCTCTGGACCCGAAGGGAAAAGGACGTGACCAGCGTCGTCCACCCTCATAGTGATCGCGGCGTCCAATACCTTTCCATCCGCTAGCACCGAACGGTTGGCCGAAGCCGGCGTCGTCACCTCCGTCGGGAGCCGTGGTGACAGCTATGACAACGCTCTCGCCGAGTCCATCATCGGCCTGTACAAGACCAGAACTCATCAGGAAGCGAGGTCCCTGGAAGACGTTAGACGACGTCGAATACGCCACCTTGGAATGGGTCGACTGGTTCAACCATCGCCGACTTCTCGAACTCCTATCGGCCACTTACCGCCGCGGAACTGGAAGAGATGTTCTATCGTGGAGAAGTCCCTGCAGATGAGGCCGGACTCAAACAACTGAGCTCACCGAACCCGGGCGTCTAGGCGTATATTGTGTGGAGGCTCCGGGGAGAGTGAGGCAACAACGTACGATGCCGGGACAGGGGTAGACCTCTGCTCTCTTGACACCGACCCGAGCGTCACGGGCGGCCGGGCACCATGTCGGGCCCACCGTACCGTCTTCGGCCGCAAGTTGCAGCCGTGAGTTGGCCAAGTAACGAGGAGGCGCCGG
The DNA here is from genome assembly GCA_040770645.1 of Thermoleophilia bacterium. Classification (GTDB taxonomy): domain Bacteria; phylum Actinomycetota; class Thermoleophilia; order RBG-16-64-13; family RBG-16-64-13; genus JAAYZX01. The sequence goes on from JAXGIS010000001.1 coordinate 119,025, forward strand.
TGATGCAGGGATTCAAGATGCAGGCGTTGCCGACCTGGGCGAGCCAGGGCATGACGCGATCGGCTTGTGCACGTGGCGTTCGAACCTGGGGCTGCGGCGGGTGTGGCGAAATCCTTCCTCTCTCGGTACTCCTGTCGGCTCTTGTCGTGCTCTTGGTGGTGGCGGTGGCGGCCCGGCGCAGGGTGCCACCAGTGAGTTGTTCACCGACGTGCCCGATGGCCACCCCTACGCCGCCGCCATCGAGCAGCTCTACTACTCCGAATCATCGTGGGCTTTGAGGACCGCAGCTTTCGTCTCGAGGCCGACGTCAACGCATGCAGTTCACCAAGATGCTGGTGCGGGCTCTGGGCGACTTCATCCTCTCGGAGGCGATCTTTGCCCTTCCCGGACGTGTACCGGGGCTCTGAGCTCGACTTCTACCCCGACAACTACATCGCCGTCGCCGCTCGAGCCGGAATCACCAGAGGCTACCCCGAAGGCACTTTCCGACCGTCCGCGCCCATCGCCCGCGCCCAGGTCATCACCATGGTGGTGCGGGCGTTGCAGCACCGCTACCCGGGCCTGCTCGCAGCTCCGTCCGCCGTCTCTCCCTGGGGAGGCGCCGAGGGCATACACACGCCTCAGGTGGCGCTGGCCCAGGCCGAAGGGCTGCTGGAGGGCCTGCCTCTGAAGACACTGGATCCCTGGGGGCCCATGACCCGGGGGGAAGTGGCCCAGATCACGAGCAACCTGCTGGCCAAGCTGTGGACACTCGGTCCCGACGCCGCCGAGCCTGACGAGACCGCGGATCAGGCCCGGCTATATGAGGTGGGTTCGGGCTGGCGAGTGGGCACTCTCGACCCGGGTTACGACACGGACTGGATCCGCTTTGCGACCGTCCCGGGTCACACCTACCGGGTACACTTCGTGTTGAATGACTTTGGTTTTTGGGACTTAGCGCTCTTCAGTGGGACGAACGCAGCCGATGCGGTCGAGTTGCACGACAATCGAATCTGGACCCGAGACCCTCGGAGGGCGGTGATGGTATTCCAGGCTACGGCCCAGTCGGCGCTGTTCCGCATGTGCTCCGTTGAATCGCCGGGAGGCGATGGCCATCCCGGCGGTCCCACCATCTGCGCCTATCACGTCATGGTGGAGGAACCTACAGTTCATGGTCTCAGCGGGCGGGCGGTCGATGTGCATGGCAATCCGCTGCAGGGCATCACCGTGCGCGCGTGGGAGGAGTCCGGGCTATCACCGGAGGCCACTACCGTCACCGGCGTCGACGGCTCTTACCGATTCTCGTCCCTCCTGGCCGGGGTCTTCCGCGTGGAGGCTACCGGCGCCGGCTACCTCTCCTCCGTCTACTCAGGGCCGGCGGCCGTTGTGGGAGCTGGTGTCGATGTGCGGGGAAGAGATGTCTCAGGCGTGGATTTGGCCCTGCGGGAGGCGGCTGCGGTGCGTCTGTTGGTGGTCGACGAGAGAGGAGGCCGGCGGCAGTGCGCCACTCTCCGGTTCGGGGATGAGACCTTCGGGCCTGATGTAGAGGGGCCACCCATATGGCCGGAATGGCCGGAGATCTATGTCTTCTCCAACTTGGCCGCCGGCGATTACGAGGTCAATGTAGGTTATGGTGCTCATTCTTTCTCGGATCCCAGTTTGTCTGAGTTTGAGTTCTCCTGGCCCGAGCCGATTGGATCGCTGGCCTTCTCACTGGGCGAAGGCGAGACGCGGGACATCGCTCTGCAAGTGCCGCCGCTGGATTTGAACCATCCTCGCGAACTTGCCCAGCACATCATCCTGCGCGGGTTCTGGCTCGACTTCTCCTCAGGGGGCACTATGATCTTTCTGCCTGCCAGGCTCCCCTCAGGTTGGCACCTGGCTCCCGAGATCCTGGGCGACGTTGTTCGGGAGGAGAGCCCTTGGGTCCATCGCGGTACCGTGGTTGATTCTGACGGGATCACCACTCACCCCTACATGTACGATGTCGCCTACACGGATGGGGACTCTCTCGTATTCGTCAGCTTCAGCATCGACGGCGCCGTGGGCCATCTGCCCTTTGACCGGTCGGGCCGGTTGGAGACCAGCCAGAGCGAGATCAAGGTGCCCCAGTTTCTCTGGGGTAGCCTGTGGGGAGAATATAACCCCGCACCGCTGTGGGAGCGACACGTGTGGCCCCAGACTGTGGTGTATGCCACGCCGCCGTCCCCATGGCTATCCCCCCGCCCAGTCATCTCTGTCAGCGGTGGGTGCGCAGACGAGGCTGTGGTGCGGGATATCGTGGAGAGCATGCGGTGTTGGGCGATCTCGGATTGAGGAGTTAGTCTGTGCTGGCAGTTCAAAGCAGGAAGCTGATCAAGGAGGCTGAGCAGATGAGCACGTTTCTTCTGGTGCACGGGGCCTGGCACGGCGGCTGGTGCTACAAACGCGTGGCCGAGCAGTTGCGGGCCCTGGGACACGGGGTCTACACGCCAACCTGCACGGGGCTAGGGGAGCGCTCGCACCTCTTCCATCGCGATCTCGACCTCGAGTCCCACATCCTGGACATCATGAACGTGATCAAGTGGGAGGAGTTGGACGACTTCGTTCTGGTGGGCCATTCGTGGGGTGGGATGGTTATCACGGGTGTGGCGGACCGTATCCCTGAGAAAGTACGTCGCTTGGTCTATCTGGACGCTTTCGTCCCAGAGAACGGCAAGTCGGAGATAGACTACCTACCAGAAGAGTTGGTGGCGGCCATGCAGGCCGACGCTGCTGCCTTCGACAACGGGACTCGCCCCATCCCTGCGGAGGCTTTTCATGTCAACGAGAAAGACGTTGCTTGGGTCAACCAGATGTGCGTGATGCACCCTCTGAAATCGATGGCGCAACCGATACACTTGACGGGCGGAATCGATAGATTGCGAAACAAGCGCGTATACATATACAACGAAGGCTTTGCGGAGGGTCCGTTCAAGCAGTTCTACGATGCGCTGGTAAACGATCCTGCTTGGATCACCTACAAGACACCGGCAGGCCACGATGTCATGCTTGATATGCCGGACGAAGTGGTTCGCATTCTGCTTGAAGTAGCTTGATAGGCGCGGGATCACGGGCGGCGGACGGACAGCGGGCCGAGGGGTCGGATGCCGCGTAAGGGAGGGTGAGGCCTGTGAGGAACCACCAAGGTCGGATTGATGACCTGCGGAGCGTGTGGGGCCCCGCCGGCCCGTGGGATGGCCCGGGGGTTCCGCTGCACGCGGTGTTCGCATACGGCGGAGCATCATCCCGACAAACCCGCCATTGTCTGCGAGGGCAAGAGGTGGTCTTACCAAGAGACCGACGACCTCGTGCGCCGGGCGACGGCGGCGCTCCGGGGGCGAGGACTGCGCCCGGGAGACCGTTGCGCCATCGCAGCTCAGAACAGCCCCGAACTGATTGTGCTGTTCTATGCGCTCGCTTCTGCAGGGTGCATCACCGTTTGGGTGAACCCGGGGTATCGGGGGAGCGAGCTCCTGTTTCCGCTCGAGAATACGGGTGCACGTGTCTTGTTGGTTGATGGTCCGGGGCCGGTTCTGGAGCAAGTGGCCGAGGCCAAGCGCGCGGGGGAACTGGCCCAGTTGGAGAGAGTCATTGTCCGAGGTGAAGGTGAACGCCGAGACTCCGGCGAAGCGGCCGCAGACCGTTGGGGCTGTGTAGGGCTGGAAGTAGAGCCTTGGTCGGCTTTCATTGCGAGCGGCCCGCCCGAATTGATGCAACCAGTGGAGCCGAGGGACGATGACTACGTGATGGTCATCCACACCTCGGGCGCCACCGGGATTCCGAAGGGAGCTCCGTCCACCCACGGCCAGGTGGTGGAGCAGGGTTTCCACTACGCCCGGGCCATGCGGAACGGCCCGGATGATGTGTTCTTGGGCGCGCTGCCGATGTTCCACTCCTTCGGTTTCATCTGCCTACTCATCCAGCCCTTCCAGTTGGGTGCCACTCTGGTGGTGATGCCCCAATGGGATACGGGTGCGGCACTACGACTCATTGCGGAAGAGAGAGTAACCGTGCATCCGGCGGCTCCGACCAACTACCTTCTGGAGATGGCACACCCTGACTTTGCGCTTAGCGATCTGTCCTCGCTCAGGGCCGGGCTGATTTCCGGATATGTCCCTCCCCGTGAGATATTCACGCAGATCGAGGCCGGGTACCCCGGCATGTGGCTGTGCAACTTCTGGGGTTCGTCGGAAACCGGGCCGGGTCTGATCAGCCCGTTCGACTCTCCGCCCGAGAAACGATACCTGACTGTGGGTCGCCCGGTACTGGGAGAGGAGGCCCGTATCGTCGATCCGGAGACCGGCCACGCGGTTCGTGTGGGTGAACCCGGTGAACTCCAGGTTCGAGGCCCCAACGTGATCCGCGAGTATTGGAACGACCCGGAGGAGACTCACCGGCATCTGGAGCCGGACGGCTGGTTCCACACGGGGGATTTGGCTCGAGCTGATGAAGACGGCTTCTTCACGATTGTGGGCCGACTCAAGGACCAGATCAACCGGGGCGGTTTGAAAATCACCCCTCATGATCTGGAGGTGGAGATAGAGAAGTATCCGGGCGTGAGCCAAGTCTGCGTCATCGGGATCCCGAATCCGGTTCTGGGTGAAAGCATTTGTGCCTGTGTGATCCCTCAAGCGGGTGCTCACGTGGATCTTCAGGAACTCCGTGCTTTCTTGTCACAGCGCGTGGCCCGCAACCACCTGCCGGACGAGCTCTGTCTTCTTGATGAGTTCCCGAAGCTCAGTGGAGGCGTCAAGATCGACAAGTACGGTCCGCGGGGGCTCCGCGCGATCGTGTTGGCGAGGCAAGATCGGCAGGTCTTCCGGAAACCGAGGTAGGGACAGATCCCAAAGATGCCGCGTGGCGGGATGGCGGCCCCTCGGTCCGTCGGGGCCCGCTGTTCGCGCGGCAGCGATATCGACGCCGGCCTCGCCACGTGTCGCGGCGAGGGGTGGCCCGGGTCCCCTGGTTGGAGATTGTGGGCCCGGAACCCCGTTTATCAGGAAGTGACTATTTGAATCAGCCCGCCTCTCCCATGTTGAATGGCGAGTTGCGACGGCAACGCTGGCGAGTGCTCAGCCTTACTTCCATAGGCATGTTCATGGGTACGCTCGATGGCACCATCGTGGCCGTGGCCCTGCCCGTGCTCAGCCCGGCGTTGCGCCTAACCTACTCAGAGGCCCTGTGGGTGCAGGCAGCCTATCTGTTGGCGGTCAGTGTCTTTCTCATACCTTTGGGTCGTGTGGCCGATCGGCACGGCCGCATGCGTCTATATCTGGTCGGCATCGGGATCTTTGGCGTGTTTTCTCTGGCCTGCTCCCTTGCCACCAACGGAATCCTACTAATAGTCGCCCGCTGCCTTCAGGGACTGGGTGCGTCTTTCACCGCAGCCACCTCTCCGGCGTTGGTCACGGAGGCTTTTCCACCGGAGCAGAGGGGCCGCGGGTTGGGATTGAACGCCAGCGCCGGCTTCCTGGGGCTCATGGCCGGCCCTCCTCTGGGTGGTTTTATTGTTACGCACGCCGATTGGCGTTGGATTTTTCTCATCAACGTGCCCATCTCCATTCTCACTCTGGCCAACGGCTGGCTTCTCATGCGCACCCAGAAACGGGAACAGGAGGACGCTGCAGGACGTAGTCACCCGGGCGTTGCGGGTCATGGGCCGGTACGGGCCGAGGGGATCCGCATCAGAGATATTATGGACTGGCCGGGTATCGCCCTGCTTTCCACCTCCCTCGTAGCGCTGGTGGTGCCGCTCACCTTCGTTCCGTTTTGGGGATGGCTGAGCGCACCCACCTTGGGGTTGCTGGCAGCTTCGGTGGTGTTACTGACCGCTTTCTGCATTGTGGAAGGGAGGGTTGCAAATCCTGTACTCGATTTGAGGCTGGTGCGCCGTAATCGAGCTTTTGCTGCAGGCAGCCTCGCCGCCCTTCTCAACTTCGCGGCCAGCTACGGCGTAACAGTATTCACCGCGGTCTTTCTGGAAGTGGCTCAGGGATCATCTGCGCAACGTGCCGGGTTGCTTCTGCTCATTCAACCTGTGTTCATGGCCGGTCTGTCCCCGGTTTTCGGTTTCGTGTCTGATCGCATTGGCTCGCGCATCCCTGCCACGGGCGGCATGCTTGTGGCAGCGGCCGGCATGGTTCAACTGGGCTGCCTACCCGCTTCGAGCCCCGCATGGCGTATTCTTCTGGCTCTCGGTACCGTCGGATTGGGCATGGCTGCGTTTGGGTCACCCAACACCTCTGCGGTGATGGGCTCGGTGGAGCGATCGCAGCTCAGCCTGGCCGCAGGGTTTCTCGGTACGGTGCGGACGGTTGGGCAGAGCGTCTCTGTGGCGTTGCTCGGTGCTATAACCGCCTCCGGTCTGGGTCCCACCGGAGGCCGAGTTCTCTTCCTCGGCGAGGAGGCGAGCCGGCAAGCCGTACAATCCTTTGCAGCCGGTTATCGAACCGCGATGTTTTTGTCGGCGGGCATCGCCGTTGCGGCAGCCGTCGTCTCGCTGGTACGGGGGCCTCGACAAACGGGCGGGGATAACAGTGCTGGATGATTGGGCAGAATGCTGATGACAGACGGGTAGCCGGCCCAGCGTGTGAAGGCGGGTCCCAACGTGGAGGAATGGGCATCGATGAGCAGGTCTTTGAAAGTGGCTGCAGTGCAGATCGCTCCGGTCTTGGGAAATACGCGTGCAAACGTGGACGACTGCCTTCACCGCCTGCACGAATGTGCCGACGGGGGTGTTGAACTTGTCGTTTTCCCGGAGTGTTGCCTAACAGGGTATGCGTACGATAGTCGCGACGACGTACACCGTGTTGCTGAGGAAGTGTCTGGGGACGCCGTGCAGGCAGTGGCGGCGGCATGCCGTGAGAGGGAATCGGCGCGGTGGTTGGCTTTCTGGAGAGAGACGGGGACCGGATCTACAACTCCATTGCGTTGATAGAAGCGGATCGGGACATAACCATCTATCGCAAGACGCATCTTCCCTTGTTGGGAGGCGATCGTTTCACCTGTGCGGGCGAGCAGCCGTTCTCGGTGGTGGAGACTCGATGGGGTCGGGTGGGCCTACTTGTCTGTTACGACATGAGGTTTCCGGAACCGGCTCGTGTTCTTGCGCTTCTCGGCGCTCAGGTGATTGTGCAGCCCACGAATCTACCGCGGGGCGGAGAGGCCCACGCGGACTTCATCTTGCGAACGAGGGCGTGTGAGAATCGGGTGTGGGTTGTGTCTGCGAATAGAGTGGGGGAAGATGCCGGGTTCGCTTTCATTGGTAGGTCGCAAATCATAGCTCCCACGGGAGAGGTGCTGGTCGAGGCGTCGAAGACCCAAGAGGAGGTAATCACCGCAACCATCGACCCTGCACTGGCATCGCAAAAGGACCTTGTGATGGTCCCTGGTGCGTACGAGATGCATCTTCTGAACCACCGACGCCCGGAACTTTACTCACCCATCTGCGGTGGCAGAGAGCGGGGCCTTCACACTCAGGCGGCCGGCCCTGAGGGGCCGGCCGCCTGAGTGAAAGAGCGAAGGCGTTTCTGTTTTGCTTACAGGTTCTGGGCGATATAGGTGGTCAACTCGCCCATGCGATGAGTGTAGCTACCGAGCTCATTGTCGTACCAACCGAAAATCTTGGCATGAGTCACGGGGATTGGGACTGTGTCATTGGTGCCTGGGAGCTTCACATTGAGGAAGCCGGTGCGAGTGTGTGTCTCAAGGGCTTCGATGACCACAGCTGCATCCTCGCCAATCATGTCGCTCGAGACATTCTGCTCGTAGCTGACTTTGACTAGGCCCTTGGCCGGTCCAGCGGCAGCCTTCTCGTAGAGTTCGTTGATGCTGTCCTGGGTGATGCTGGGCTTGCCGTCGGGAGTCATCTCCGATTGGAAGGTGGCGTTGAGAACGATGAGGCTGGCGGTGTTGGTGGGTATGCGCAGTGAGTCGGCCATGAATCCAATGTGCCCCATGGAGGGCATGACAGGCTCCAGTGCCTTGGCGGCATTGGTGGACGTGATGATGATGTTGTTGAACGTGGACCGTTTCTTGCGGAGATCCTTCTCGTCCTCTTTGGGAACGGAGTCCAAGACGGACTGAGTGTTGGTGGCGGCGTGTACCGTACCCATGCCGGCGGTCAGCATGTTCGCCGTGGTCTCGTTTTCGAGCAGGGGTTTCAGCATGTGGGCCAAGCCTGTGGTGGTGCATGAAGCGGCTGAGATCACCAGATGCTTCCCGGGGACGTATTGCTCATGATTGATGCCGTAGATCAGCATCAAGGAATCGTCCGGCATGGACTTGGACTTGTCCTTGATCTTGAAGGCAGAGCTGTTGATGACCACCTTGGCCCCACCCAAGAGGTGTCCGCGGATCGAGCCTTTCTTCTCATCCTCTGCGGGGGTGGTGGGATCCTGGAACTTGCCGGAGCAATCAACCACGATCTCGACGCCGTAATCGCGCCAGTTGATGTCCTTGGGATTGCGTGCGGTACGCAGTATCCGAACTTCTTTGCCGTGGATCTTCATGAGGCCGGCGTTTTCGTCCACGATCTCGACATCCGGCTTGCCGTTGTGGCCTAGCAGGTAACGGTACAAGGGGCCGTACGTGCTGTCCTTGCACAGGTACTGCGCTACAGCGTCCAGGGACTTACCGATGCCACGACCCGCATTCATCACGAACGAGTCGAAGACACCGCGATCAAGGTGGTACCAGAGGGTCAACTTGCCGATTCGGCCGAGTGCGTTGATACCCAGAGCGCGACTACTCATCGAGTGTCCTCCTTGCTGACAGGAAAATCCTGACCTGTGTTGTTCCCCCTGCCTTCTTGTCCCCGGTGGGCCTGTGTCGTTGGTTCGGCTACCTCCCGCTTCCCGAAGAAGATCTGACCTGTGCGGCCGTCTATGCTCAGCCAATCTCCCGCGCTCAGCGTCCTCCCCGCCAAGCGCGCGGTCCCGACCACTTCATCGACTTCCAGATCTCGGCAATCCACCACGGCAGTCTTGCCGAGCCGCTTCGCGGTCACGGCGGCGTGCGAGGTGGCTCCCCCTCTAGCCGTGAGGAGCCCCTGTGCGCGCACAATCATAGCGATTTCTTCGGGGACTGTGTCGGGTCTTATCAGCACCACGCCGGTCTCGGGGTCGGATTCCAGCAGTGTGTCGATTTGTTGGGCGTTGACGGCCACTCTGCCGGAGAACGCCCCGCCCGAAACGCCTATCCCAACAGCGTCGGGGCGGGGAAGACGGGTGCCTTCCGGGCGGGCGAACAGCGGCAGGTCCTCGCCCGTGTCCCCGACCATGGACCGTTTCTGCAGGATATAGAGATCATCGGCTCGCGGAGATTCAAAAGTGAATTCGATCTCCTGCGGATCGTACTCCTTACCGCTGACCAAGTCTTGTGCCACCTCGAGAAGGCGTTCATAGACCGCCGGGAAGCGGCTCTCGAGGCTGAAGCGAACGCCGCGGTATGCAGGGCTGGCGCGTCGCTGGGCTTCAGAAATGGGCAGAGGGAAGACAAGGCCGCCCACCAAGTCTTCTCCCTGGACACCCACCGCGAAATCCCCGAACAGGCGCACCTGGCGCCCGTGCGACTCAAGCAGGCTGCGTGTGAAGGTAACCCCTGCGCCGGATTCCCGGCTACGGTTGCCGTACACCATGCGTTGGATGATGACAGCGGTACCCCAATGATCGGAGACGCCCATGTAATGTCGGTAGAATCGGGCCGGGGGAGAGTGCCAGGAATCCAGCACCCGGCCGACCGCTGCAATGACCTGGAGGAAAGGATCATCGATGAAGACCACTCCCAGTTCTTGGGCACGTGCTTTGTAAGCGAGTGCTATTTCTCGCATTTGTTCCTGCGAGAACTGGAGCTTCCTGGAGATACGATGTTGGCTTTTGAAGTGGGCCATGATCTCATCAAACACGTCACGGTCGACGCCGGCCGACATAGCCCACGATTGCACGAAACGACGATATGAATCCCAAACTTCGCCCCAAGCGGCGGCCCCGTGTTTGGCAGCTATCTCGGCCGTGAGTTCGTCGTTCGACCCCACATCGATGAGCGTGAGCATGAGGCGGCATGGATATGGCGGCGCCGGAACGGATGGAGAGAGTGAGCGGTCGTTCCGGGTCTCCCAGGCGATAACCGGTCATTTCCTCCAGCTGGGCCAAGGCGTGGCGAATTCGGGCGACAGTGTGCTCGTAGAGGTCGATGATCCATGGCCGGGGCGACGTTGTAGAAGTTCTGTGGTCAGCACAAATCCTTCCGGCACGTGGTAGCCGTACGAGAACATCTCTTTGAGCCCCAGCGCTGTATCCCAGGGTCATCTGGCTATCGATTCCGGGCTGTAGTTTGTGAGGCCACGAGACCAGTCTGTCGGGGTCGTAGTTCATCATGCGGGTCCAGGTCCGGCTCCGACAGCCTCTCTCCAAGGTCGATGAGGTGGCGGAGAGCGTTGCTCACGTAGCGATCCAGGCTTTGTAGGCCAGGCGTCGCTACCACGAACTCACGCAATACGGCCTCAGCGAGCGCGTCAGGCTCCGAGTCCCCGGTCCACGCATTGGTGTTGTCTCGAGCCAGAATGACACGTAGGGCATGGTCGTAGGTGTGGGTGGAGAGGCGGACCAAGTCGGAGACGCCCTGCGCGAGGAACTGGAACGTGTTCTTACACTGTGCGTAGGTGAAGGGGTGAGCGGCACCCTCTCGCAGTAGGGTGAGGTTGGCGTGCGGGCTTTGGGAGTGTATTCCGTCGATGGCGAGGGCTCGGGCGAAGTGCTCCAGATTGGGCGCAATCCCGGCGCAGTGAAGCTCGGCTTACGTATTGGTCGGTGATCTCAGCGGCGATCTCCTCCAGAGCTTGCTCACCAACGTCTCTATACGGAAAGACAGTCCCAAAGCGTCGAACTTGGGTTCTCGGTAGGTTCCGTACATGGACGGGATGCCGGCAGCAAATGTGACGCTTGTGAAAGATGTTCTCCTGCCCCTCGGAAGCCGCCGAGCTGAGGATGACAGGTTCTCAAGCTCTCCAGAACACTGAGTGCGGCGCCCAGCAGCGTTTCCCGCGCACGAGCGCGTGAGTACCGATATACCGTGGCCATGATGCCCCGTTGCGGGCCCCGGAATCCTTCCTCCCAGGCGGACAGAGCCTGTGTGAAGGCCTCGCGGGTGTCCTTCGGGATGGCGGTAAGGGTTTCTACCTGCCCTCCCAGGTTTCGAGGTGAGGCGGAGTACTTGATCTCCAGCAATTCCAGCATGCGCTTGAGGAGGGCCAATCGTCGATAATCGTCGGACTTGGCGAGAGGCCGGTGACGGCATTGTGCGGGCCCTGGGCCAGTTCCTTCTCTGCGGTGATTGCGGCCAGTGTATTCGGTGACACGTACGGGGCGAGAAGGCTCTCGTCCGGTGTCTTCCAGTATTGGAGAACGGCTCGTGTGAAATCAATCAGGCGGCTGGACGACTCGCGTGAACTTGTTTGCGAAGTACCTGCATCAATGTGTCTTTGCGGCCGCAGATCTCGTCTATCTCGGTCGACACGGACCTCAGCTCACCCTCGGCCCCGATCTCGTTGAAGTAGACCGGAAACGAGCGGAGCAGTTGTTTGATCACGGAGTACACGGGCCCGAAGTCGGAGTTCAGTAATGCCGTGATGTCTTTCTGGAATAGATCGGTGTCGGCGATGAAGGCACCACCCAACCGGAGTTGCACGGCAAGCGCGGAGGCGAGACGTTCGTAGAGCGCGGGGTTAGATTGGATGATGCGCATCCAGCAGCGGATATTGGCCAGATGATAAGGATTGACGAGCGTCTGCCATTCGTCCGTGGCACCGCAAACATCGGGATACTCGAAATCCCACGAGAGTAAGTCGTCAGTGATACGGTCGGCCGCTCCAGCCGCTCCGGCTTCGCCGATGGCGACCCCAATAGCCTGGTAGCACTGGAGGCGCATCTCGGGGAACAGCCGCTCCCGTTGGTGGAAGAAGCCGGCGAGGCGTCGCAGAATACGGTGAAAGTGTACGTGTCCGGAGGGTTGGATCAATGCCCGCACCACTGTCAGGAGTTCCACCATCACCTCGCGCTGACGCAGGCCCAGGGTGTTGTCCTTCAGCAGGAATAGGCAAACCGAGAATCGGTCCTCCAGGCTCTGTACGCGGAAGATCTGTTCTATGATGGAGTTCACGATCTCCGAGAACATCGGGAATTGGGCAGACACCATTTCTTGGGCCGATACGGCCAAGGTTCTCCCGGCTAAATCTTCCATGCGGGCTGCGGTGGCAAAGTCGAAAAGCGCCGCTATGTCCGCCATGTGTCTCAAGCGCACTTCGCGGGATTGAGCCCATTTGGCCACGTCCAGATGCTCTTCGATTTTGAGATAGCCCAGCCGAAGCACCTGCCGATACAGGGCTACCAGTCGAGACGCAACCCGCTGAGTCTCCAGATCGTCGGGACCGGCGGCTTCTGCCAAGGCGAGCGCGGCTTGAGCCAGCGCGCGTAGGGGTTTGTCGCGCTCGAGGAAAGACACCGGTATCTTGGGCAACATATCTCGGAGGGCGTCGGCGATTGGGCCACCGAGTGGAACGTAGTCCGCTCCATGGGGTCCCGAGAGCATTTCCCCATACCACAGCAACAGCTGACGCAGGGTTGTGTGGTCCCCGCTCCTCCGGAAGTGGGGCGCGGAGCAGACTGAGGACGATCTCCAACAGCAACTCGGCCAGATGTTGCCTCTCGGGGTGCGTGTCGAAGTAGGTCCAATCGCGAAGCAAGATGGTCTGGAGGCCGTCGATGACGGTTCCGGCGTTGCGATACTTGTGGAAGTACTCTTCGAGTGTTTCGCGAAGCAGCTCGCGGGGTCCGCGGTGACGGCGATCGCTTGAGGAGCACGAAGAAGCGCTCGGGGATCTGGGGGGCAACGGCGGTTCCGGCGATATTTGCTCGGAGTGCGTCAGAGTCGACGGGCAGGCTATGCGGATTCACGGGGCATCACTCACGAATGGGTTCCTCATCGCCTCCGGCGAGCTCGTGTCTGGCGAAGGTTGGTCTCCACTTTCCGGCGGACTTCAGGTTGCGGTATGAGGAGGACTCGCGCAATGCGCATGCCGTCAACCTCGAGCACCTGTGCCGAGAAGTTGCCGAGCGTCACTTCGTCTCCCACCCGGGGACGTCTTGCAGCTGCTCGAACACTCGTCCGCCCAAGGTGGGGAAGCCCTCGGCCGGTAGGGAGTCCCACGGTTTCAAGGAGGTAGTCGAGCCGCGCCTGCCGTCGACCGGCGCCGTCGTCTCCCGGTTCCACGATGGGCGCATCCTGATCGAACTCATCTTGGACCTCGCCGATCAGTTCCTCAATCACATCCTGCAGAGTGACGATGCCGCTGGTACCGCCGTGCTCATCTACCACGATAGCCAACGGAGTGCGGGCGGTTTGAAAGCGATTGAGGGCCAGTTCCACGCTCGCGCGGTCTCTCGCTATGAAGCCGACCGACCGCAGTACCGACCTGACCGGCCTCCTCCGCTGGTTGGCGCGATACAGATCCTTGACGTGAACGTAGCCTATGGTGTCATCCGAAATCATCCTCGTACACGGGGTAGCGTGTGTGGTTGGTGATGGCGATCTCGTCCAGCGCTTGGCGAAGCGGCATATTCGCGGGGAGTGCGGCCATCTCGGTACGGGAACCATCACCTGGCCCACCGTGCGATCGCCGAGCGTCAAAGCGCGGCGCATGATGGTCTGTTCCACCTCGTCAATATGGCCTCCTTCCCAGCTGGCGCTCAGGATCATGCGCTTCGTCTTCACTGTGCGCCAAGTCGGCGGCCGTGGCAGGCTTGACTCTAAGCAGTTTCAGTACGCCTTTGGTCATACCGTTGAGAATCCAGACGAACGGCCAGAACAGCCAGAAGAACCAGCGCAGTGGTAGGGCCAACGCCATCGTGGTTCCATCCGCCTTGCGGATGGCGATGGATTTGGGAACGAGTTCTCCCAGCACTATGGTTAACACCACCATAATGAGGACGAAGAGTCAGGATGGTGGTGACGGTACCAAGGGTAGGCGATGCGGTCACTCCCATCCACATCAGCAAATCACCGAGCAGTCTGGAGAGTGCCGGTTCCCCGACCCCACCCCAAGGCCAGGGTGGCCATGGTCACACCCAGCTGGATGACGGAGAGAGATACGATTCCACTTGGTCCAGCATAGGGCGGGCCATCCGCGCGAAGCGATTGCCATCCTCGGCCAGTTCCGTGATTCGGGTGGCCCTCGCCTTAACGATGGCGAACTCAGCGGCCACGAAGATGCCGTTGACGACAACCAGTGCAAGGATGAGGACGATGCCCCAGCTGCTGCTCATCGTAAACTCGCATCACCTCGGGCGCGCGAGGGGACACATGGTACTTCCGGGTTCGTCAGGAGCGCTCATATGCCTATCTCTCAGGATAGCAGATGACGCGTGTTCCGAAGCGTGATACGTAGGAAGAAGGCAACATGGTGCGGCGGCGGCCCAGACGGGCCGCCGCCGCACCGGACTCTTCGCCCTCCAAGGATCAGGTGCGCTACCGGTCGCCGGCGACGGCGCTCTCAGGTGCGCTCTGCGTAGTCGTAGAACCCCTTGCCGCTCTTGCGGCCCAGCCAACCGGCCTGGACCATGCCACGGAGTAGGTCGGGCGGGTTGAAACGGGCCTCTTTGGTGTATTCGAACAGCATGTTGCCGATGTGGTAGACGATATCCAGCCCCACGAAGTCGGCCAGTTCCAGCGGCCCCATGGGTAGGTTGGCGCCCAGCTTCATGGCCGTGTCGATATCGGCGGCCGTGGCCACGCCGCTCTCGTACACCCGGACGGCATCGATGATCATGGGAATGAGTATGCGGTTCACTATGAAACTGGGGGTGTCTTTGCAGGGAACCGGTGTCCGCCCCAGCTTCTTGGTGAGCTCAATAGTGAGGTCCACCACGTCGGAGCTGGTTTGCAGCGCCGGGATGATCTCCACCAGCCTCATGACGGGCACGGGATTGAAGAAGTGCATACCCACCACGCGGTCCGGCCGACCCGAGACGGCCGCCAGTTGAGTCACGGATATGGACGAGGTATTGGTGGCAAATACCACCTCGGGTCCGCACACGGCCTCGAGTTGCTCAAATAGATTCTTTTTGGCGTCTATCTCTTCGAGGATGGCTTCAACCACGAAGTCGGCGTCAGCCATGATGGCTGCGTCGGTGGAGGTGGTGATGCGGCCCATGACATCATCGTATTCGGCCTGGGTGATTTTCTCTTTCGACAGCATCCGGCCCAAGTTCTTGGTGATGATGTTCATCCCACGTTGGATGAAGGCTTCCTGCACATCGATCACCTTGACATTGAAACCGCTCTGGGCGGCCAACTGCACAATCCCGGCCCCCATGGTGCCGGCGCCGCACACACCTATGGTCTTGATGTCGTCAACGTTCACGCTTCGCTCCTCTGGTAAGCGTTTGCACTGGTGACTCCAACGGTAGGTACACAGTGTATCGGGAAGTGAAGCTCTCCGATAGGGCAATGTGCAAGCGTTGCAGTTGATAGAGGTGTCTGCGCGGCGATGCCGGAAGTGGTGGGGAGGTCGTACCGGGCGGCGGCAACTACCTCCTTCAGCCCGCAACCCCGGCCGAGGGACAGATGTCAGCGAGGCGGCATTCGCCGCAGCGCGGCTTTTTGGCGGTACAGGTGGCGCGGCCGTGTTCGATTAGAAGATGAGTGAATTGAAACCAATTCCTGCGCGGCACCACTGCCATCAGAGCCTGTTCGGTCTTCACAGGGTTTTTGGTTGACGCCAGTCCCAAGCGGTTGGCCAGCCGATGCACATGGGTGTCCACCGCGATGCCGGCGTCGGGATCTTTGGCGTAAGCAGCGGGATATGCGTTCCCCAATATGATGTTGGCGGTTTTGCGTGCCACGCCGGGCAGGGTCAGCAGCTCACGCATGGAGCCGGGCACTTCGCCTCCGTAATCGGCGAGGATTTTCTGAGCCGTTGCCAATATGTGCTTGGTTTTGTTACGGAAGAACCCAGTCGGTCGGATGTCCTGCTCGAACTCAGCAGGATCGGCGGATGCGTAGTCCTCCAACGTTCTGTACTTCTGAAACAGGGCGGCCGTGACTTGATTGACCATCTTGTCCGTACATTGAGCCGAGAGAATCACCGCCACTGTCAACTCCCAAGGATTGCGGAACTCAAGCGCTGTAGCGGCTTCAGGGAACTCGGTGCGCAGGCGGCGGATGATCTCGGCCGCCTGCGCACGCAGCGATGGCAACGGCGTTCCGGCCACGGGGGAGCTCAGGCAGCCCGCTCGCGGCCCAAGCGAAAGGCCTTCATGTTGGCTTCCACGGTCTTGGGCGGCACCACCGACGAGATGATTTTCTCCCAAGTGTCATCCTTGAAAGGCAGACTGCCTGAGACGGCGCCCAGCATGACCATGTTGGCCGCTTTGGCATTGCCGGCTTCCACAGCCAATGCGTTCGCGTCCACACCGACCACGATGTCCCAACCCCGGCGGATCTGGTCATGGATGTCAGATGGGTATTCGGCCAGTCCCGCGGATACAGTGCTGGGGTTGACGCGCAGCGTGTTGTAAACCAACTTGCCTCCGGGGCGGAGCCAACTGGTATAGCGCAAAGCCTCCAGGGCTTCGAACGACAGCAGCAGATCGGCGCTACCCTGCGAAACCAGCGGAGCCCACACCTTCTCCCCGAAGCGCAGGTGACTGAGCACACTGCCGCCTCGCTGGCTCATGCCGTGAACCTCGCTCTGCTTCACGTCAAATCCGTCGGTCATGGCGGCCTGACTCAGGACGTAACTGGCCATGATGACGCCCTGGCCGCCGACACCTGTGATGATGATGTTGGTAGTGCGGGTCATTCTCGTATCCTCCTCCGGCGCTCGGGATCGAGGCTCACGCCGGCGCCGGAACCGGGGCCTTGATGGCATCGAATCGGCACATCTGAGCACACACCCCGCAGCCGTTGCACTGCGTGGCGTCTATCTCCACCACTTCCCTGCCGTCGGCAGTGGTGGCGAGGCCTAGAGCGATACACGCCACACGGAGGCAGCGCTTGCAATCGGTGCATAGCTCAGCGTCGATCACCCAGGGCTCGTGTTTGATTCTGTACTCGAGCACACAAGGGCCTTGAGCGATGATGACGGACGCACCTTCGTCGTTGAGCGCGTCTTTGATAGCCGTCTCCACGGCCTTGAGATCGTAGGGGTCGACCGTGCGGATGTGCCCCACGCCAAAAGCCTCACACAGTTTCACCAAATCAACCGCCGGTGAGAACTGGCCCGAGAGGGTCTTGCCCGTGCCGGGATTCTGCTGGCCTCCGGTCATGGCCGTGGTGCGGTTGTCGAGGATGATGGTGACCGTGTTGCTCTGGTTCCATACTGCATTTAGAAGCGGAGTCATGCCGGAGTGGAAGAAGGTGGAGTCGCCGATGACCGCCACCGGTCGATGCTGGGTCTTGCCTCCCGGTTGAAGTACTTTGGCCATGCCGTGCGCCATACCGATTCCGGCCCCCATGCACACGCATGAGTGCATAGAGGCGAGAGGTGGGAGCGCTCCCAACGTGTAGCATCCGATGTCGCCGTTGACGAACACCTTCAGGCGGTTCAATACTGTGAACACACCACGGTGCGAGCAGCCCGGGCACATGGTGGGTGGGCGCAGGGGCAGGTCCGACCGTCCAGGAGCAGGATCGGTGGTCAGATCGGGGTTGGCGCCCGGCACTCCTCCCCGGGAGAGGGAGGAGGCCACCATACCGGGATCGAGCTCGCCGAGCAGAGACAACAGGTTCTTGCCTCCGTCAACGGTGATGCCCATGGCCTTGAGGTGATCCTCGAAGAAGGGATCGAGTTCCTCCACCACGTAGAGCGTCTCAACCTTGTCACGGAACTCGCGCAGCAATGCCTCGGGCAGTGGATAGCTCATGCCCAGCTTGAGAAAGCTGGCCTCGGGAAACGCCTCGCGCGCGTACACGTACGACGCACCCGACGCCACGATACCGACGCGGGGATCGCCCATCTCGATACGGTTCACGGGTATGACCTCGGAGCGGGCGCCGAGGGCCAGAAGGCGTTTCTCCACCGCCACATGGCGGCCCTTGGCGAAGTTGGGCAGCATGGTGTACTTGGGCGCGTTCTTCTCAAGGGTGGTTAAAGGATCCAGTGGAGCGCGCTCGAGCAACTCCACTATGCTCTTCGAGTGAGAGATGCGGGTAGTGGTGCGCAGCATCACCGGCGTGTCGAATTCCTCGGAGAGTTCGAAGGCCAGACGCACGAAGTCCTTGCACTCCTGGCTGTCGGCAGGTTCCAGTAGTGGGATCTTGGCGAACTTGGCATAGTTGCGGTTATCCTGCTCATTCTGGGAGCTGTGCAGTGCCGGATCGTCGGCCGAAACCAACACCAAGCCGCCCTTGACCCCAACGTACGAAGCCGTCATGAGCGGGTCGGCGGCGACATTGACACCCACATGCTTCATGGCGCAGAGGGCACGGGCGCCGGCTATGGCCGCCCCCAGTGCCGTCTCCATGGCCACCTTTTCATTAGGGCACCACTCAGAATATATATCGAGGTAGCCGGCCATGTTCTCGAGGATCTCGGTGCTGGGAGTGCCCGGGTAGGCGCTGGCAAATCGGGCACCTGCCTCCCAAGCGCCGCGGGCAATGGCCTCGTTGCCTGAAAGGATCTCTCGCATGTCGTTCCTCCAGTTGGAGTGGGAAGGGTGCCGTGCTCTGTCGGCCGAACGCTGTTGCGGCTTGTCTGGGAGAACACACCAGTGCCTGCGAAACTGTGCCATTGTATCCGTCTGGGAACTCAGAGGCAATTACAAGTGGTGGCGGGCCGTGGGGCGAGTGCCGCACTTGGCGAGTCTCGGCCGCGTGATGTCAGTTTGACTATGGGGGCGTTGTCAGCCTGGGCCCGAGGGCCAGCCTGGATTCGCCGATCAGCCCGGGCCCGCCGATCGTGGCTTCGTAGACAGTCTCCGGCGGGGGCGGGTGCGCCCTGTGGTGACTAAAACCACTGCTCCCAAGATTACGGCTGCGGCAAGCAGCATGCGCACGGAGAAAACCTCCCCGGCCAGTAACCATCCGAGGAATACGGCCACCACCGGATTCACGTAGGCGTACGTGGCCACACGTGAAGGCGGGCAGACGCTGAGCAGCCACACGTAAGTGGTCAACGCGATCAAGGAACCGAACACTATGAGATAGGCGAGCGATAGGACCGAACGGAGGGAGACCGAACCTGCGGCCACATGCGCCCACTCGCCACGAGCGGTACCCGCGATGAGGAGCAGGACTCCGCCCGCGAGCATCTCCATGGCTGTGGCCAACAGGTGCGAGGGCGGCAAAGACGCCGTACGAGTGTAGAGCGAACCGATAGCCCAGGCAAAAGTGGCCAGAATCACGGCGAGTACACCCCAGGTGTCTACCGATCCCGCTCCGCTTTGCCAAGGGGCTACCAACAGCACCACGCCTCCGAACCCAGCGATGAGACCGACAATCATGCGTAGATCGGGTCTGTCGCCGCGGGGCCTGATCCAGTTGAGCAGTGTGATCCATATAGGCATGGTGGCGACAAGTACCGCCGCCAGGCCAGACGAGATGCGCTGCTCGGCCCAAGCCACCCCACCTTGGCCGACCAGCATGAGACAGGCGCCGATGATGAGGGCTGATCGCCAGTGGATTAGTCGAGGTCGCGGTGTGCCTCGGAATCGCATCAAGGCGTAGAGAGCGATTCCACCGATCAAGAAGCGCCCAGCCCCCATGAGGAACGGGGGCAGCGTCTCCACCGCGAAGCGGATGGCCAGATACGTGGTTCCCCATATGATGTAAAGGGTGCCAAAACTGAGAATGAGGCGCCATTGGGGAGGCGCCTCCGGCCTGGGGTCACGAGTAGGACGGTTGGGCATTATCAACCTACGCTACCATCGGGTCCGAATGTGGTCAACACAGCAGACCACTGATGGGGTGGTAGACACGCGAGACCATGTGCGCTTGCGATCCCCGCCTCGGCTCACTTGGTGCCCGCGGGCATAATGCCTGCCTCTGAAGCTGCGTTGGCTCTATTATGTAAGTGGGCGAGGGTTGGATATCCGGGGTTATGATGCTGACCGAGGCGAACCGGTAGCCTGTGCATGTGTAGTTTCTGCGCGTTTAGGTAATTTGAGAGTGGCAGGCTGGTCGGCAAGGGCACGGGCGGATGGGTTGGCGGCTCTCTACAGTGGAGGCGGGCGTATGGCCTACGAATCACCCTCTAACCAGGTAATTCGTGAACAGGCGCGTCGCCTACGGGCGCGGCAGATACGTAGACGGCGATTGACGCTGTTGGCCGTGGTGTTGGCCGTGGTCGTTTTGGTGGTGGTGATTGCCACGCGTCCGGGGCCGCAGACTACTCCCCCCTCCGGACCAGCCGGTGGTCAGACCACCGTGGCCTCGAGGATGTACACGGCATCGTTGACCGGGGATCAGAACGTACCAGCGGTGCAGACGGCCTCCACGGGCAGTTTGACGCTGCGGGTCGGCCCCGATGGAACCAAGCTGGACTTCGTGCTCAAGGTCGATGGTCTGACCAATACGTCCATTGCACGCATTTTCGATGGCGGCCCGGGGGAAATCGGGCAGCCGGTTCTGGTTCTGTATGACGGGCCGGTGATTTCCGGCCCTCTGGTGGGGACGGTGGCCGAAGGCACGGTTGACGCCGCCGATCTCACGGGGGGTTTGGCCGGAAAGGGCATTGCCGATCTCCTCTCCCTGATCGAATCGGGCTCGGCTTATGTCAGTGTAGGAAATAGTTCATACCCAGACGGGGCCATACGCGGCCAGATCAAGTAAAATTATGAGCTTGAGCGGGCCTGAACCAACTGACGGCGCTGTGCCGTTGCTCGTGGGTATGTCGGGTGCCTCCGGCTCTATCTATGGTCTCAGGTTGATGCAGGCGCTCCACCGGCTCAAGGTGAATGCGCACATGATCGTGACGGCCGCCGCCCACCGGGTCGCGGAGCTTGAACTGCCGGGGGCGATGGAACAGGCGCAGTCACTTGCAGGCATTGTCTATGCGGATGCGGATATCGCAGCTCCGCCTGCGTCCGGGACTTTCGCGTGCGCGGGCATGGTGATCGTGCCCTGCTCCATCAAAACGCTCTCCGCGGTGGCGAACTCCTACGCGGAGGGGCTGCTGGCAAGAGCGGCGGACTGCATCTTGAAGGAACGCCGGCGTCTCGTGTTGGTGGTGCGGGAAACACCGCTGCATGCGGGTCATCTTCGCCTTATGTCGGCGGCTACGGAGATGGGGGCGGTCATCCTGCCCCCGGTACCGGGATTCTACGCATACCCGCAGTCGATCGAGGAAATCGTTGATCATACGGTGGGCAAAATCCTCGATCAGTTCGATATCTCTCACGATTTGTATCGGCCGTGGGCGGGTGCTGACGGCGGATGACACCGTCGGGGGCTGGCAGTGTCGAGGGCGTGGGGGCCCCATGAACACCGATGCTGTGCTTGACAGTGTGGAGGGGTACCTGCTCTCCCACCACCTGATGGTTTTGGGCACCTTCGGCCCTCTGGGCGAAGGTGATTGCCCGTGGCCGCACGTGGCGTCGGTTTTCTATGCGGTACGGCATGGAGTTGTGCGGGAGGAGCCTGGTTGTCCACGTAGCAATCTAGAGCTGGTGTTTGCAGGGAAAGTGGGTAGCCGACACGGCCTACATGTCGCGGCCGGGGGCACGGAGGGCGTACCTGCTGCCGCTACTGTGACGGAGCACTATTCCAACTGGCGTGACATCAAGGGTGTACAGCTCTGGGGCAGAGCTTTCAAGCAGGAGGGCAACGCACGCGCCGCTGCTCTCGCTGTATACCTCACGCGCTTCCCTTTTGCGCGCGACTTGATCCGTGATGCCGCCAAGCACGGTCTACCGCGGGAGATAGGTCTCTTCACGTTTCGCCCGTACCGAGCGGCCTTCACTGACAATTCCACGGGTGTCTTCGGTCGGGTGGAGACATCCATGTGACTGTAGTCGCGGGAGAGGGGCTCGTCTCAGTGGCATGATGCCGACCACTTGTTTCTGAGACACGCGGGCGCCGTTCGGACGCCTATACTTGATGGGGTTGTACGGGAGGTTCTCGTGAGGGAGGAGTTCCGGGACTCATCGGCAGATGGGAGGAGGGCCGATCTGGAGGGTCGCACCGGCGTGCCACCACGTCGACAGTCTCGTAGGATAGAGACTCGACGGCGTGCCGCGCGCGTATCGCTCATTCGCGCGGTGGGGGTCTTGGTGTTTTTGGCAGTTGTAATGACCGCTCTGGCCGTTACCCTGAGCCGGGGTGGTGTTGGAGGAGTTGCGACCTCATCTACGACCGGCGCTACATCGGAGCGGGTGGCCGGAGAAGGCAGGGATGCACTCGAACCATATGCAGCCCCCGCTACCTCTCGGGGCAGCCCCGCGACTTCGTTGAGTACGATTGTTACCCAGAAGACGACCACCACGAGTGGTATCGAGCCTGGTGACGTGCGTGTCCCCGGCACCCACTACGGCCCCATCAACACCGAGTTCGCGGGGGTCACCATGTTCCGGGGAAACGGCTCGCGCACGTATTACGGCGAGGGACCGGTTCCCACCAATCCCACGGTGTTGTGGAAATTTGGTCCCATGGAGGGTGCGTCTACCTATCATGGGCAGCCCTTCACATGGACCGGCACCGGTTGGACGGGTCAGCCGGCCGTGATCGAACGTCCGGACGGCACCACCTGGGTCATATTCGGTTCTTATGACAAATACATACACTTCCTGGATGCCGAGACAGGGAAGAAGGTGTACCCGAGCTTCAAAGGAGGCAATATATTCAAAGGTTCCGTCACGGTTGACCCCGATGGTTATCCTCTCGTGTTCATGGGTTGTCGGGACAACGAGTGGAAAGTCATCGCCATCGATCGGGAGGAGCCGGTGCAACTGTGGCACATGCACGCGGCCGACGTGCAGATCGTGTGGAACGACGATTGGGATGGTAACGTTGTAATCCGCAACGACTATGCGTTCGTGCCGGGCGAGAACAGCCACTTCTTCATCGTGAAGCTCAATCGGGGCTACGACGCCGAGGGGAAGGTCACCGTCAGCCCACGGATAGTGCTGGATTTCCCGAGCTGGACCGACGCTCTGTTTGAAGCCATAGGAGACCAGGAGACCTCTATCGAGAACTCACCCGCGTTGGTGGGCGATCGTGTCTATTTCGCCAACTCGGGCGGACTCATCCACGGACTGGATGTGAGCGCCACGCTGCGCGAACTGGAACCAGGTGAGGACCCACCCCAGGGCAGGGACGCGTTCCCCGTGGTCTTTCGCTGGTGGGACGGCGATGATACTGACGCCAGCATCGTGGTGGATGACGAGGGATTCTTGTACGTGGGGGTTGAATTGCAGCGCTTCCTGCCGCGTGCGAAAGAAGTGGGCCAAATTATCAAGGTGGACCCCACCAAGAACGCAGCGGGTGATAACCCTCTTGTCTGGTCGGTCGAGGTGACCAAACTGGCTGAGGAGGGTCTCTCAGGAGTCTGGGCCACACCGTGCCTCTACCGAGATATGGTGTACGTGCCCACGCATTCGGGGGCGTTGCTGGGAATCGACCGTTTCACGGGCAACATCCGTTGGCGCAAGCCGTTCACCACTCACGCTTGGAGCAGCGCAGTGGTGGTGGACGGTGTTCTCATCGTGGCGGATAATCTCGGAGTGATTCACGCGTACGACGTAACGGACACCAAGGTCGACCCGGCGGAGGTCTGGGCCATTCGAATCCCTACGGGCGGCGCCTTCGAATCTACGCCTGTTGTGTGGAAGGGCCGCATCTACGTGGGTTGCCGCGACGGGTTCTTCTATTGCCTGGGAGATGAGTGACCGCATGGTCGTGCTGCCCGACTCGTGGCCTGTGCTCAGGGGGACGCCGCCGGCGAATTCGAAGCCCTACTGCCGGCCGGGTGGTTTCCCGCCTCTTCACGCGACCGCGGGAGACCGGCTGGTTCTCCACGCCACCATCAGTTCTGGAGTTGTTTGCTCATGATGCGCATTATTCGCTGTGAGGTGAACGCCGACGCAGTCGAGATCGGGGTCAGGGATAACGAGACGCTGCTGGAAATGCTGCGTGATCGCTTGGGGTTGACCGGTACCAAGCGGGGGTGTGATTTGGGTGCCTGTGGTGCCTGCACCGTCCTTCTCGATGGACGCGCGGTGTTCTCCTGTCTGCTACCTGCGGCCATGGCCGAAGGTTGTCGAGTGACTACCATTGAAGGTTTGAGCTTAGGAAGCGAGTTGCATCCGCTACAGCGCGCTTTCCACGAAGCGGGAGCCGTTCAGTGTGGTTTCTGTACTCCGGGCATGATCCTCTCCGCAAAGTCGCTCCTCGATCGTGTGCCGGATCCTTCACCCAACGACATCCGTAACGCGCTGGCCGGAAACCTGTGCAGATGCACCGGTTACGCCAAGATCGTGGAGGCGGTTAAGCTGGCTGCAGGGTGGATGAGAGAGGAGGGGGTGTGATCGGTAAGTCACGCCCGCGTGTGGACGGGGTGGCCAAGGTCAGTGGCGGCGCGGTCTACGCCGACGATTTGCGGCTACCGGGGATGCTGGTCGGGAAGATGCTGCGCTCGCCCCATGCGCATGCCCGGATTGCGCGCATCTACACTACGTCTGCCGAGCAGGTGCCGGGCGTCAAAGCCGTGGCTACGGGCCGGGATCTTCCCGAGACTTTCGGGATACTCCCTGTCTCGCAAGACGAGTACCCGCTCGCGTTGCACAAAGTGCGGTACATAGGTGACCCGGTGGCGGCTGTGGCCGCTGTCGACGAAGATACGGTTCGTCGTGCCCTGGATCTGGTGGAAGTGGAATATGAGGTTCTGCCCGCCATCCTCGACCCTGAGGAGGCGCTCTGGCGTGACGATGTGAAGATTCACGATCACGCTGAAGAGGCCAATGTAGAGCGCCGGGTACACCTTGTGTTCGGTGATGTGGAAGATGGGTTCAGACGGGCGCACCTGATACGGAAAGACCGTTTCACCAAGAAGGGCGCCTCACATGCTCCTTGGAGCCGCACACCGTGGTGGCTGAGTACACGGACGATGCCCTGACTCTCTGGTCGTCGACCCAGGTGCCCCACTACGTGCACAGGGCGTTGTCTCGAGTACTGGGGCTGCCCATGAGCCACATACGAGTGATAAAACCCATGGTGGGGGGCGGTTTCGGTGGGAAGGGCGAGCCGGTGGCCATCGAATTTGTGGCATCAGTGCTGGCCATGAAGTCGGGCCGGCCGGTGAAGATGGTGCATGAGCGCGAAGAAGTGTTCCTCACCAACCGCGGGCGTCACCCCTACGTTATGGATTTGGAAACCGGCGTGACCGCCGAGGGTGTCATCACGGCATTTCGTTTCCGCTGTTTGCTGGATGGCGGGGCCTACGGTTCCTTCGGTATCGTGACGCTCTATTACTCCGGGCAGTTGTTGACTCTGCCCTATGTGGTGCCCGCTTTCGAGTTCAGTGGCGAGCGCGTGTACACAAACAAGCCCGCCTGCGGAGCGCAGCGTGGCCACGGAGGAGTGGCTCCGCGCTTCGCTTTCGAGGTCCACTTGGACCGTATCGCCGAAGAACTTGGTATTGATCCGCTGGAAATCAGGCGACGTAATCGAGTGCGAGAGGGTCACGTCACTGTCAACGATCTGCAGGTGACGTCATGTGGTTTCGAAGAGTGCCTGGATGAGGCGGCGAGCGGTGTAGCCTGGGCAGAGCGGCGCGGCCGGCTGCCCAGGGGTCGTGGGGTGGGTATCGCGGGAGGCGTGTATGTGAGTGGCGCGGCGCTGCCCATATACTTCAATGACTCGCCGCACAGCAACGTTGTGATTACAGCCGGCCGCGACGGTAGCATCACGGTGCTCTCAGGTGCGGCAGATATTGGACAAGGCTCGGATACCATGCTGGCCCTGGTGGCCGCAGAAGTGCTGGGCGTACCCTTGGAGGCGGTTCGTGTGGTGTCGGCCGATACCGGCATCACTCCGGTCGATCTCGGATCGTATTCAAGCCGCGTGACGTTCATGGCCGGAAACGCCTGCATGAGCGCCGCGCAGGAGTTGAAAGCAGCTCTGATAGACGCTGTGGGATCGCACACCGACCGGCCGGCTGCCGAACTGGAGTTCCGCGACGGCGCCGTCTGGGGCTGCGGGGAAGATGTGCCCCTGATGACCCTTGGCGAGGCTGTGGCGGTTGCCGAGACTTCAGGTCGTCCGGTGAGCGGTGCCGGTGGCTACAAACCCCCCAAGCTGGGGGGTAAGTATCGTGGGGCCGGTGTAGGACCCAGCCCAGCCTATTCTTTTGGAGCCCATGCCGCCGAGGTAGAAGTGGACGAGCGGACGGGAGAGGTGCGCGTCTTGAAGCTGGTGGCGGCTCATGACCTGGGGAGGGCGCTCAATCCGGTTGCGGCTGAGGGGCAAGTGGAGGGAGCGGCAGTCATGGGTATCGGTGAGACCCTGTCGGAAGTGTTTGAGACCACGGGCACCGGTCGCATCGGTGTGTCCGATCTGCTGGAGTACAGAGTTCCCACCGCTCTTGATGTACCCCCCGTAGAACCTGTGCTTGTGGAGAGCGGTGACCCTCAAGGTCCTTTCGGTGCCAAAGAAGTGGGAGAGGGCAGCCTGCACCCCGCCATCCCGGCGATCGTGAACGCTGTGTACGATGCGGTGGGTGTGTGGGTTCACGACCTGCCCTTGGAGCCGCACGTGGTGAGGGCGGCTCTCGCGCGGGCGAGAGCCGCCGCAAGCGCCGACTCCACGGCGCCGCGGACCGTAGACGGTGAGGAGATGGAATGATGGTCTTACCAGATTGCTCCATCGAGACTCCGCGCAGTATTGAGGAGGCGGTTCGTCTGCTCCACGAACTCAAAGGCGCCGTGCCGCTCGCCGGGGGGACTGGTTTGGTCCCTGCTCTCAAGTTGGGGCTGTTGAAGCCGGCGTGCCTCGTGAATTTGCAACGTATCCCCGATTGGCACCAGGTCGATTGCAGCGGAGCCGGTGTATACCTGGGCCCCGGCGCGCGGCTGGCCGATGTGGCAGCCCATCCGCGGATACGAGCGGAGCTTCCGGTGCTCGCAGCCGCTGCTGAAGCGGTGGGTAGTCCTCAGTTGCGAAACCAGGGTACCGTGGGCGGCAATCTGTGCCTGGACACCCGTTGCACGTTTTACGATCGGACTGCGTGGTGGCGGAGCGCAGCCCAGCCGTGTCTCAAACAGGGCGGTGATGTGTGTTTGGCTGTGCCTCGTTCGCGCCGGTGCCACGCCGTCTTTGCTGCGGATACCCCGCCCGCACTTGTTGCGCTGGGAGCTCGTGTTCGCCTGGCGCGCTGGGAGGGTGGGCGAGTTGTGGAGAGGGAGACGGCACTGGCTGATATCTACCGGGACGATGGCGTTTCTTGGTTGGCACTGGAGGCCGGCGAACTGATCACGCGCGTGGTGATTCCACCTCATGTTTCGCCGGGCCGGCGTTGGTCGGGCTTCCGAAATTTCGCCTGCGTCAATCAATCGACTTCCCATTGGCCTCTGTGTCTGCAGTGATGCGGATGGCGGATGGCATCATGAAGGATGTGCGGGTGGTATTGGGCGGTGTTGCGTCCGCTCCCGTTGTGGCGTGGAGTGCCATGGAGGAGCTCGAAGGTCGTGAGCTTACGGGAGAAGCGGCGGCGCGGGCGGCCCAAGCCGCCGCCCGCGCCGCCCATCCGGTACCCAACCAGGCCGGCACTCCCGGCCAGAGGCGACTCATGGTCGAGAATGACCGAACGACTGCTGCAGGAGTCGGCCGCGGAGCTGAGAGCAGTGTCCGCGTCTGGGAGCCAAGGAGCTTAGTTGAGCTTATGAGAAGGCGCTTGAAGCAGGTTGCGCTGGGCGAGGCGTTTCCGGACGTTCTCATCGTGGATGCCCGGCTGGTCAATGTGTACTCAGGTGAGATCATCGACGGGTGCCAAGTGGCGGTGTCGGGTGGTCACATCGCGTGGGTGGGTCGCAATCGGCGGCTACCCGGACCCGGGACACGGATCATCGATGCCGGGGGCGCGTATCTGGCACCGGGCTTCATCGATGTCCATGGTCACGCAGATTTCCTCACCAACCCGGTTGCGCTGATCAAGTCCATACTCCCGTTGGGGACCACGGCCATGCTGTCGGATACTCACGATATCGTGGGCGCCCTGGGCAGGCTTGGCCTTGAGATCATGCTCTCGTCCACGGAAGGCCTTCCGTTCCATTGCTTCCTTACCGTACCCGCACACTGCCCGCCATTACCTGAGGTGGAGGGCCATGACCTACTTCCACTGAATGAGTTCCGCGATTTCTTGGATCACCCGCGCGTTCTGGCTGTGAGCGAGTTGACGGCATGGACTCGTCTGTTGGCCGAAGATCTGGCTCTGTCGGCTAAGGTAGACGCGGCGCGCGAAGCCGGCTTGAGGTTGGAAGGCCACACGGCAGGGTGTTCCCACGACAAGCTGGCGGCGTTGGCGGGGATGGGAATCAGTTCGTGTCACGAGAGCGTCTCGGCTGAGGACGTCCTGCGCAGGCTGCGACTGGGGATTTACACTGTGCTGCGTCACGGCTCCATCAGGGCTGACCTGGAGATCCTGGCCACGGCCATCACAGCCAATCCTGGCCTGGACACGGCGCGAGTCATGCTCACACCTGACTGGATGAGCCCTCAGGACGTCGTGGAGTTTGGCTATATGGAGCATGTCGTTACCAAAGCCGTGGAGTTCGGTATACCTCCGGTCAAGGCCTACCAGATGGCCACCATCAATCCGGCGACCTACCTGCGGTTGGAGCATCGGTTGGGCGGCATCGGTCCTGGGAAGGAAGCCGATCTCATTCTGCTCGAGGATCTGGAACGGCCACGACCGAGGATCGTGATGGTGGGAGGGCAGGTGGTTTGCGAGGACGGCCTGCTGAGGGAGTCGTTCCCGCCTTTTCCGACGGTGACGGTGGATGAGTGGCCGCCTTCACGTGTTCCACCCTTGCCCGTGGGCTCTGGAGATTTCGCAATACGAATGCCGGATAGAGTAACTGGGCTGGCTGACGGCGAGCTGAATTCTGTGCACATGGTCAGCAAGACGGTTACTCGTCCCCTGCGTGTGACGGTGCCGGTGGTAGAGGGGTTCTTCGGAGAGCTAAGGGGTCGATGCACCTCGGGGATTCTTGCGGGTGAGTCGTTGGAACTGCTGTATTTGAGCCTGTGGTCGCATAAGCGTGGAAGATGGCTCACAGTGCCGCTGACAGGCTGGGGTGCCCCCGTTGGAGGATTGGCCACAACTGTGGTTCACGAGACCCACGCGCCCCTTGTCCTCGGCTGCGAACCAGATGACATGGCTTTGGCCGTCAACCGTGCGTTTGAGATAGGCGGAGGCATCGTCCTTGTGGAGTCCGGCGCTGTATTCATGGAGGTCCCTCTGGAATGCGGCGGATTGCTGTCCACGGCACCCCTGGAGACGGTAGCCGCGCAGATGAGCGCTTTGAATGCCTACCTTCGGGAGCGAGGTTGCCCCTGGGACGATCCTTTCTTCGGGATGAACTTCCTCACTTTCACCGGTCTCCCCTTCATTCGACTTACTGCGAGCGGTCTCCTCGACGCCAAGACGGGGCTGTTGGGCTACCCGTAGAGCGCGTGGGTCCTTGTCTGTTCAGCGGACCGGGCACCAACCCAGGCGGGCGCCGCGCAGGTGCGCCCGAGCCCGGTTCATGCGGCAGAGATGTGTGAGAACGGCCTGCACGGTGGCACGGTGGAGGTAGTGCTCGGAGATGTCTATGGGCTCGACCTCCAACCGTCTGCAGACACCTTGGACGGCCTCCTCCAGTGACATATCTCCGGTGGTGGAGTACGCGGTGGTGAGCTCTGTCTCAACTGCCGCCACCAGAGCCTCAATGCTCGTCCTGTTCAGCTCTATCAGCTGCGTCGGGATGCGTGCCGGCTCACCGTGACCGGTTATGGTAGCGGCCAGTGCCGCAGACAGGCCGTCCAGTGAATCCAGTGTGGCCAGTGCTTGTCCCATATCCGCGAAGTACGTCAAGCCGTATTTGCGCCACGTTTCCGCCGGAAACATCGCATCGCCGCAGAATAGGATGTCTCCCACCCGTAGGCCTATCTGGCCGGGGGTATGGCCCGGAAGGTCTACGATCTGCAGCTCCTCTGCGCTCGATGCCCCAGGTACTTGCCACGGGCCGGCTTCCAGTAGGACGTCGACGGGTGCTGCGGGCGGCAACAGGAACTTGATGGTTAGTTCGGGGAGCGGAGCTGCCCCACCGGACAGGCAATAGGGTTGGAGTATTGGCTGGCGGATGAGCGACGCTTCGATCGGCGAGGCCGCTACGAATTCGGCCCCTGCGCCGAGCAGCCGCTTCGTTCCACCGGTGTGGTCGGCGTGGTGATGAGTGAGCAGCACGCCGTAAGGTCTAAGGCCTTCCGCAGTCAATAGGCGGACCAGTTTGCCGGCTCGCCCTTTGTCTAGGCCCGCGTCAACGATCAGCACGCGGTCACGGTCCAAGCGCACCACGCCCAGATTGACTGGTCCTGGGTCGTAGCCGACGGTCTCGTTCATCCAGATGATGGCCACGGTGCTCCTTTGACGGGGGGCCGTTTGATTCTAGCCTCCGTGCCGGGGGTTTGGTAGGCTTAGCGTTGATATCCAGGGAGCGCGAGTGAAGCCCATAGACGAAGCGGACGGCGTAGTCCGTATCCCGGTTCACAACCCGTTCGGCACGCAACCGACCAACGTCTACCTCTTGGCCGGTGATGGGCTGTGCTTGGTGGATGTGGGCCCCTCCCACCGCCGGACGTGGGCGGACCTGATCGAGGGACTGTCCTATCTGGGCCATGGCCCCGAGGACGTAGATCTGGTTGTGCTGAGCCATGGGCACGCGGACCACGATGGGCTGGCTCACCGTTTCGTAGGTGCTGAGCTTCGTATCGGTGAGGCCGATCTGCCCAAAATTGCCGACTACCAGGCCCATCTGTATCGATACGAGCACGCGGTTCGAGCGCTCTTGCCCCGTTGGGGAGTCTTCGGTGGCAAAGCTGAGATCGTGCCGCTGTTCTTTGATCACCTGCGTGCATCGGGCGAAGATGCGCCTTGGGCCCAGGCCTTGGTGGAAGGAGACCGTCTCGAAGGACCCGTTTCCGGTTGGCGGGTTGTGGATCTGCCGGGACACACGGAAGGACTGATTGGGCTGTATAGGGACCGCGACGGTGTGCTCATCTCTTCGGATCAACTCCTCGAGGAGATCGTACCGAACCCCGCGCTCTACTTTGCCCTGGATCCTCCCGGGCACGGATTGACGGATTACGAGCGGTCATTACACCGCATAGCCGGGTTGGAGGTGTCGCGAGTCCTCCCGGGCCATGGGCCCTCCTTCGGAGACTGCGCCGAAAAAGTGGCCTTCTTCTTGGATCAACTGGAAGTACGGCTGCGGGTGGTAGAAGCGGGTCTGCGTGCTCCGGCGACTGTCTCCGAGGTGGCCGAGGCGCTGTTCCCAGGTTGCGACTCTTCGAACAGCTACCACGTGTTTATCACTCTGGTGGAGTCATTTGCGCGGCTCGAAGTACTTTGCGAGCGCGGTGTCGCCCGGCGGTGCGAGGGTCCGGGCGATGGATTGGGCGCGAGGCCGGGGGTGGTGCGGTATGAACGGCGGTGAGCCGATGAGGGCTACTGATGGGTTTCGCGTACCGTTGAGCGACATCGAGGACCGCACGCGGCGGGTCCAGGCAGGCCTGCGCAGGGATGGGATCGACCTGGCGCTTGTGGTGCAAAATGTCGATCTCTATTACCTAACCGGAAGCATCCAGCAGGGACACCTCTTGGTGCCTGCGGAGGGCGAGTCGGTGTATCTGGTGCGAAAGAATCTCGAACGGGCTCGGCGTGAATCGCCCTTGCCGTCCGTCCGCTCCATGACCGGCCTGGGCGATCTGCCGTCGGCGCTGCGTGCTCTCGGTGTGGGTGCGTCGGCAACCATCGGTCTCGAACTCGACGTTATGCCGGTGAACCTCTACCGGCGCTACGTCAAGCTGTTACCCGGCTGCGTGCTTGCGGATTGTTCCCCGGCCATCCGCGAAGCCAGAGCCGTGAAGACGGCTTTTGAGTTGGAGCTCATACGCGAAGCGGGATGGCAGGCCGATCTAATCTATCAGGAGGCGGCCAGGGTACTGCATGAAGGCATGACCGAGATCGAACTGGCGGCACACCTGGAGGCTGTAGTGAGGCGCGCGGGGCATCACGGGTTCGTGCGCTTCCGTGCATTCAACCAAGAACTCTACCACGGACACCTCATCTCTGGGCCCAACGCGGCCGTGGGGTCGCATCTGGACACGCCGCTGGCGGGGATGGGTCTGACTCCTGCTGTGGCTCAAGGGGCGGGGCGGCGCGCCATTCGCAGGGGTGAGCCTTTGGTAATGGACCTATCGGGAGGGGTCCACGGCTATCTGTCGGATCAGACCCGTGTCTTCAGCGTGGGCCCTTTGGCCGGGGAATTCCGGGACGCGTACCAGGTGTGTCGCGATATCCAGGCCCTGATAGTCGGCAGTCTGATACCGGGAGCAGGCTGTGGCGACCTCTACGCCATGGCGCTGAAGGAGGCTACACGACACGGTCTGGCGGCCAACTTTATGGGGGAAGCGCCCTACCAGGTCAGTTTCATTGGCCATGGGGTGGGACTGGAGATCGACGAGCTACCCTATCTTGCCCGAGGTAACCCAGCGTTGCTTGAGGTGGGCAACGTGGTGGCAATCGAGCCCAAGTTGGTATTCCCGGGCCGCGGAGCGGTGGGAGTGGAAAACACGTGGCTCGTCACCGAGTCGGAACCGGAGGCGCTCACTTTCACCAGCGACGAGATCATCGAGGTGGCCTAGTTGGATCGGAGTGATGTGGCAGATCTCAGTCCGAAGAGCGCAGTCACGCGATCTCATCACCCTCGGTATCGCTGACCACGAGCCTCTCCGGGCTCACCGCGGCCACCTGGCCGATGTTGCCCGGGTTCGCAACTTCCAGAATGTCGTAGATGAAGACTCCGGTATCGTCCACTGCGTTGAGATCGATTTCGGTGTTGTCGGATAGCAAACGGATCACCGGGCGGTTTGAGGCACTACCCTCGCCGGGGGGCGCCTGCACGACACCCACCTCGCCGTTGGTGAGCCGGAGCAACGTTCCCACGGGGTAGATGCCCATCATCTCCACGAAGTAGCGGAGCACCACGGGGTCTACAGCGGTTCCGGCACGGGCTGCAAGATAGCCGATGGCTTCGAAGGGCGTGAAGTTGTGACGCCGGTAGGGCCTGGAAGTGGTCATGGCGTCGTAACGGTCCGCCACCATGATGATGCGGCTGAACAGGCTGGTTCTGGTCAAGCCCGGAAGGTGCGGGTACCCTCCCAAGTCGTAGTTCACGTGATGCTCGTATGCCACACGCAACGCCCGCATCATCGAAGGCGTGAGGTGCTGTTGTTCGAGTATGGCGAGCGCGCCCAACTGAGGATGCCGCCTCATGTCCAACCATTCATCATCGGTGAGCGCTCCCGGCTTCGTGACCAACTCGTCCGGGAGCGCCGTCTTGCCGATGTCGTGGAGAAACGCGGCCAGAGTCAGCTCTCCAAGTTCGCTCTTGGCCAACCCCAGTCTCAAGCCCAACATGGCAGACAATATGGCGACGTTGGTGGAGTGGGAGATCAGATACATATCGTAGTCTTTGATGGTGGAGAGGGCTAGGAGAGAGGTGGGTTCACGAATGACGTGGTCCACTATGGCCTGCGTGACGCGGCGCACCCTTCTGGCCCCCAACCGATCACCGCGACGGAGGTTCTCATTGGCATGCTGCGCAACGGTGACGGCCTTGAAGTACGCGGTTTCCGGTGAGTCGTCATTGGCCCATCCGCTCCGGCCCGCGCTTACGCCGGGTAGTCCTCCAGCGATGTAAGGTCCTGTTGCGGTACTCCCTTTGTCCCTTTGTCGCACCTGTGTTCCGTCTTCGGCTGCGGCAATTACTTCTACATCTATCAACTGGGCCCGCTCCAGTCGGTCGACCAGGGTTTCCGTGGACCCCTCCCGCTCGTTGGCGACTATCCATAGGAACGTGGCCAGTTGCTCGGTGGAGAGCGCGCCCCAAAAGGTGAATCCCTGTATGCGCCAGTCTTCGAACACACGCAGCAGATACACGAAGCGGGGGTAATCGGCTGCACTCAGCCGCACTCGTCGTCCGTTGGCGAACATGCAGCGATTTCGAACGCCCAACTCCACTGGGCCCTGGTTGGTTCGTTGATGGAGCAGCTCTTTGAGGCGTGCCACTACGGCTGTCACCACCGCGTTGTCGGGCTGGTATAGCTCGGCAGTACGCAGTCCCACGGCCAGTGTCTGAACGAGTGAACGGTCCAGAGACAAGGCGTCCAAGCCTGTCCCAGGCGACGAGTTGAACGAGTTCATATTTCGCCTCGCTCAGCCTGTTTTTTGGCCAAGAGACTCCTGGCCACCGGGCGGAGGGCGCCGTCCTTGGAAGCGGCCGCCGCTCGGAGCGAAGAGGCCGCCTTCTGGTCTTTCATGGCGGCAAGAGCCTTGAGGGCGGCGATTCTCACAGCGGCGGGGTTTTTCTTCCAGAAGCGTGGCCGCCATAGGTTATGGAGGGCGGACACTACTTGAGTGTCCACCTGTTTGCCGTTGGCCACGCGCGCCAGCGCGTCGCACACGGCTTCCACTTCGTCGACTGATCGGGTTGGAAAGTCCGGATGTTCGAGCTGGAGGAGCAGCTCGGCTACTCCGGCTTCCCCCGCCTCGGGGCCGATCATGCGGGCGGCGAGTGTCCTGACTCCGGCGTCAGAGTCGCGGAGGAACTGCCGGAGCAGGATCGATGCGTCTTGGCCAGCGGCGCCCATTCTCCCAAGTGTGCGCACCGCCTCTTTGCGAACCCGCTTGTCTGGGTAGTGCGCCGTCTGTCTGAGGTGGACCAGAGGGCGGGCATCCGGACTGAATGCCAGGAGTTGGATAGCATTGCGCACCACATACCAGTTGTTGTCCCCCAGATAGGGGATGAGGAGGGCTACGGGGATGTCATGAGCTGCGGTGAGTAGACTGATTATCGATCGGCGCACGTTCCGGTTGGCTTCATGGGCTAGGAGTTCTATCAGCGTCGGCAGCAACACGGGACGAAGCACAGAGTCGTTCAGGATGGCATGCGCTTCGGGATCGGTGCTCCCGTGCGCACCCCCTTTGGTCAGAAGCTCCCGTATGCCGTGGCGGTATTCAGGGGCGGTGAGATCCAGCGCCTGTGTTGCGTTACCCACAAACGCGTTGCCTTGTGCGGAGCGGTGGAGTTGGGCTATGAGATAGCGGGCGGTCACCAGGTCGTTCGACTGAATACGTGCGCCTATTACCGCGGTCAGCGAACGGACCAGGAGGCCGGCGCTCTCTGTTGATTGACTCTGGGGCAGCAATGGCAGGAGAAACACGTGCAACTCTTCGAGAGGACAGGGATCTTCGTCCAGCTCCCTCAGGGTAGAGAGATCGGGCAGCGGTTGCTCGATAAGCGCGAGGAGGGATTGCATTTCGTTTGGCAATGGGGCTGTGGCATCGTCGATTCCGTATGCGTCAACTGCGCCCGCCCCCGGCACTGGAGGCTCACTGGCCTGTTCGGCCTCTGTCAGTCTGCGCAACACTCCGTCACGGAGCGAATCGATCAGGTCGGCGCTTATTTGGGCGCCTCCCACCATGGGATCCGCAACGACATAGTCGATGTGGGGTAGATCGGTTTCCCACAAGACAGTGACCAGGTCGTGGTCCCAGCGTTCGATGGCATCCACGTTGGCCAGTGCATCGACCAGCTGCGCAAGCTCGTCGCGCTCCACTCCTTCATACAACAACAGCTCGCGGATACCGTCGCGGAACAAGATGAAGGCCAGATTGTCCGTGCCGGGATCTCCGGTGTAGACGGCCTCATCGAAGAGACGGATATCGGTGTCCCCAATGACTAACCTGGCAGGGGATGCGGCCTCCACCATGCGACTGGTGGCTGCAACGAGTTGTTGGAACCCCGTTTCCACGGTGGGGTGCGCCGGAGGATACATGCGGGTCTCCCGGCACACCCGCTCGAGACTTCGACAGAAGTCTCTGCCGGCGGAGGCGGCTGTGTTCTCGGACAAATCGCAACTCCGGTCATCGTGGCCAGGTATGCCCGGGTCACTGTCCGGACAAGACTCTGGCTCCGGGTGATAGGACAACCTATACTATGCCCGCCGTCCAAATCCTGCATCTGGGGGCACAGGTGATGACTCATCGTGTGGATACCAACGCCCTGGCGGAGCGCGTGCTCAAGGGCGACCGGCGGGCGGTGGCCCGCGCCATCTCACTGGTGGAGAACCGAGATCCGGTGGCGGAGGAGTTGACGCGGCGATTGTTTCCCCACACGGGTCGTGCTCAACGGGTCGGCATCACAGGACCTCCCGGCGTCGGCAAATCCAGCCTTATTTCCAGCCTCATCTCCGTCGTTCGCTCCAAGGGCAAGACGGTGGGCGTCATCTCGGTGGACCCTTCCAGCCCCTTCACCCGTGGCGCCCTCCTGGGCGACCGTATTCGCCTCACCGATCACTTCTTGGATCCGGATGTCTTCATCCGCTCCATGGGTAGCCGGGGGCACTTGGGGGCTGTCCGAGACCACGTTGGAGGCTTCACTGGTCCTCGATGCGGCGGGGAATGATGTCATCTTCTTGGAGACAGTGGGCGTTGGCCAAAGCGAGATTGAAGTGGTGAGAGTCTCCGACACAGTTGTGCTGGTACTCATGCCCGGCTCTGGTGACTCCATCCAAGCGCTCAAAGCCGGGGTGATGGAGATACCCGACATAGTTGCCGTCAACAAGAAGGATCATCCCCAGGCCGATCAGACTATCGACGAAATCTATGGCATGTTCTGTCTGCGCGGTGAGCGGGGCGGATGGACACCTCCAGTGGTGGGCACACAGGCGCTAACGGGCGAGGGAGTGGAAGAGCTCTGGGAGCAGATCGAAGGCCATGTGGCTTGGGCGCGAGAATGCGGTGAGTTCAACAAGCGGCGGGCGCGACAGTTGGAGCACGAAGTGTTTGCGCTTGCGCTTCAGCGCATGGGAGAGAGAATGCGGCGTGAGGCGCGCTCCAATCCTGACTTGGCCGGCATCCTCCAGAGCGTGGCGCAGCGCGAGACCGACCCATTGTCGGCGGTGCGTCAAGTCCTGACCCGAGTGTTCTCTGTGGAAGACGATGAGGTCTGAAGCAACTTATCATCGCTCTGGCTTCGGCCGATAAGCATCGTGAGACGCTCGTGACACACGTCGTCTCAGTCGTGGGATCAACTGTTGGCGAGGACGATGCCGGTACGCTTCGCTAAGCTGTCGTGCCCTTTGTGTGGATCACAAATACGCGTGGATACGTGGGAGATCCCGCGTGTGCACGCACTGTCCACCGCCCGTCGTGACGCTTTGGCCAGGGCTGCATGCGCCTGTTACCTGGATGAACCTCCTCTGCGTGTGTTTGCCCGTCTATTGGTCGCCACTGCGAGTGCGCCGCGTGTGTAGCCTTCCGTTCGCCGGTTTGCTGCATTACAATCAATGAGTTCCAAGAGGGAGGGAGGATGGCGCACGCAGTGAGGCTGGTGGTGGCTGTCCTGGGCCCCCAAACAGAGAACAAGGTCGTCGAACGTATGGCCGGTGTGGTACGTGACCTCGGTGTCGAGGTGATATGCGCCGGCACAGGCTCATCGATTACGAGCTTGGTAGCGGCTGTTGTTCAAGAAGATGCGGACGCCCTGGCGTTGGTGATCTCAGATGATGGGCAGTGCCCATCGGTGCTGGAACTGCTTCGGCTGCTGCGTTTGGAGTGCGGTGAGCGAGTGCGGGTGGTAGTCAAAGGTGGGCTGTCGCCTTTCTCGCGCGCCGAACTGCATGACCAAGGAGTATCTCTGATATTGGGGCCGGACGACCCGCCGGAGTCCGTGCTCCAGGTAGTGAAACCGGCACCGCAAAGAGGGGAGTGACCGATGGCATTGGTTGAGACGACGCGTTTGGGCCGGGTGGCCACCGTGACCATCAATCGTCCGGAGGCCATGAACGCTTTCAACAGCGAGCTTCTGGAAGTTCTCATTGACGAGATGGACACGTTGGCCGACGACGGGGGCGTGGGAGCAGTGGTTATCACCGGCGCCGGGAGGGCTTTCGGGGCAGGTGCCGATATCGCGCAGATGAAGGACTACAACCCGGAGCAGGGGAGGGCCTATTCCGAACTCGGCCAGCGTGCCACCATCACCATCGAGCAGTTGCCCGTGCCCGTCATCGCCGCCGTGAACGGTTACGCTTTGGGGGGTGGATGCGAGATCGCAATGGCCTGTGATATCCGTCTCTGCTCGGAGAACGCCAAGTTTGGCCAGTTGGAGATCAATCTGGGCATTATGCCCGGCTGGGGGGGGACGCAGCGGTTGGTCCGCATATGTGGGCCGAGCTTCGCCCACGAATTGCTCTACACAGGTAGGATGGCCGATGCTGAGGAGGCTCTGCGTTGGGGCTTGGTGAGCGCGACCTACCCCAAGGAGGAACTCGTCCCCAAGGCGCAAGAGATGGCGGCGCTTATCGCTGCCAAGAGCCGAGCCGCTCTGCGAAACATCAAGCTCGCCACCTCGCGGGCGCTCGACCAGGATCTCAGAGGCGGTCTTCGCTTGGAGGCTGATCTCTTTGGCCTCTGTTTCTCCACTCACGACCAGAAGGAGGGGATGGACGCCTTCCTCAACAAGCGCGACCCGCAGTTCACGCATGACTAATGGTCTAGGGCTGGCGGAGAGGGAGTTGCGGGGTCGATCTACAGCGCGCCTCAAGGCTCCGATATTGTGGGAGTCCGAGTGTGATGGGCCCTGAGAGCCAGGGTTCGGAAAGAACCCGGGTCGGGAGCTGGTTCGATTGGTGCCTGCGAGTGCGTTACGCCGAAACCGACGCCCAGCGCATCGTCCACCATGCGGAGTACTTGGTCTACATGGAGGAGGCGCGCTGCGAGTTGGTGCGGGCTCTTGGGCTCTCGTACCGAACGCTCGAAGAACGGGGGCCCAGTCTGGTTGTGACTGAGGCGCAACTCCGCTACTCGTCGCCTGCCGAGTTTGACGATCGGCTTCGAGTCAGGGCGCGGATTAGTCGTGTGCGCAGCCGGGAAGTCGTGTTCGAGTATCGTATCGAACACGTGGAGTCCGGACGCTTGGTGGCGAGAGGAACCACCACTCACGTATTCGTGGACCGGGATCTCAAGGTGATAACCGGCCCGGAGTGGATAATGGATGGCCTGCTTGCAGAGCCTTCCGGTGTGGACGCGGCGGGCCGCGCTGGGGGAGACCAGTGATGCTGGTGCGGCCTGTGTGATTTGACCACTTGGTGTTCATGGAGCCCCCGGGGGCGTGGTTCCCCCGGGGGCTCCATTGTGTACACAGGGCTCGCTTCGGCCGGCAGATCTACAATCCCCAGCCCTACGTCCCCAGCTCTACAATCCCAACTTGGCGTTCAGGTAGGCGTCTGTGTAACCCAAGAGCTTGCCGAACCGGAAGGCGATGCTCTTGCGCTGGGCGATGGCTGTATCGTACTGGCCGGATGCCTTGAGCGCCGCCTCCTCGGCCTTCAGATCGAGATAGGCCTGCAGTACGGCAGGGTCTTTGTAGATGATGTAGACCCAAGCGCCGCCCATATCCACGTCGGCGAACAGGTCGGTGAGCATCAGATCTTTCTCGAGATAGTAGCTCACACCGTAACCGTCGCACTTGGCTTTGACACGGGGTGTGAGCAGCGGCTCCTCGGCCGGATCGAAGACGTCACTGAGGGAGAAGGGCTTGGCTTCGTTCATGGCAAACTCGGCCTCGGCTCCAACTGTCCCCATGAAGCTGCCCAGCCAGTAGCTGCGCTCGTCAATGGTGGTCACAGGGGGAGGTCCGGCGATTGCCAGCTTGGCAAGTAGGTAGGCGTCTGTATAGCCCAAGAGCTTGCCAAACCGGAAGGCGATGCTCTTGCGCTGGGCGATGGCTGTATCGTACTGGCCGGATGCCTTGAGCGCCGCCTCCTCGGCCTTCAGATCGAGATAGGCCTGCAGTACGTTGGGCTTTTTGTAGATGATGTAGACCCAAGCGCCGCCCATATCCACGTCGGCGAACAGGTCGGTGAGCATCAGATCTTTCTCGAGATAGTAGCTCACACCGTAACTTGCGCACTTCGCGGCTACGATCTTGGACAGAACCGGTTCATCCTTGGGATCGAAAACATCGCTGAGGGAGAAATCCTTGGCCTCGTTCATGGCGAACTCGGCCTCGGCCCCCACCGTGCCGGAGAAGCTTCCCAGATACCAACTCCACTGGTCACCTACGCGTCCCATGGACCGGGTCAGCGTGGACGCGTATTGGATGCGGTTAAGCACAGCCGCCGGCCTCAACGCACCGTTGCTCCCGAAGATGATGCTGAAGTCCACAGCCAATGCCACTTCTCGCCTGATCGATTCTGCCACCTGCTCTCCGTCGGAGAAGCGCCCTGAGTAACCGGTCCACGGTCTGGGCCGGGTAGCGGGATTCGAGATTGTAACCGTCCCGTTGCGCCACCCAGCGCGCAATCATGGCGACGGCCTGCTGTCGCGTGATCGTTTGGTCACCGCCGAACACGTTCGGCGCCACCCCGCGGGTTAGCCCTGCGGCGTACGCGGCTTCGACATACCGGTAGTAGGGTCATCCTTGGCGACGTCGGAGAACGAAGGGTTCGCCGCATCGAGCGGCGTAATATTGAACGCCTCTACCGCCATCTTGGTGGCCTGAAAGCGGGTGACCTCCGCGTAGGGTCTCCATGTCCCGTCGGGGTAGCCTTGCGATATCGCCTTCAACTGCTCTTCCGAAAGCCCATACTGTTGCCACTCGTCGGGGCCCAAGTCCGGCCAGGCGAGAGCCACCCTGCCCAGGACAGAAGCATGAGCACAACTACAGTGCCGAAGAGGACAAGCCTGCACTTTGTCCGCATGGGATCACTCCTTCTGACAGATTGTGTCTCTCTCAGCAAACAAATGAGTCTGTGCCACCCACCCTTTCTCGCCCACATGGCGTGACGATGTGCATTGTCGGACAACCTCATACAACATCTGGTCCTCTGGCTAGGATTCCCAATACACGGGCCGCCGAAAACGCCACATCATGAAGGTGCATCAACGCCGGTATTGGGTTGGTAACGTGCCCCAGAGGCGGGCTCATCAACTGGAGGGATGGGAAGCCGCGAAAACCTCGGTTCAAAAGAGCGCGGCTTGCCCCCACGGACCGGCAAAGGGAGGTTCACTTGGGATGGGCCGCGAGTCGTCCGGCGCCCTCCCCTTGTGATTGCGGCCAAATCAGCTTAAGCTGATTGTCATGGGGGCGCTTCTGGAGGTCAGGGGACTTAAGACTTTCTTCATCACTCGGCACGGTGTGGTCCATGCCGTTGACGGCATCAGCTATTCCGTGGACAGAGGAAGAACCATTGGGATCGTAGGAGAAAGCGGCTGCGGCAAGAGTGTCAGCGCCCTCTCGATCGTGGGCTTGGTGCCCACGCCGCCCGGACGGATCGTAGAGGGCGCCATCATGTTCGAGGGCCGTGACCTGACGAGGCTTTCGGAACGCGAGATGCAGCAGGTTCGCGGCCGTGAGATCAGCATGATTTTCCAGGATCCCATGACGTCTCTAAACCCGGTTCTGACTGTCCGCAACCAACTCACCGAAGGGCT
Source organism: Thermoleophilia bacterium (assembly GCA_040770645.1). GTDB lineage: Bacteria > Actinomycetota > Thermoleophilia > RBG-16-64-13 > RBG-16-64-13 > JAAYZX01. The sequence goes on from JAXGIS010000001.1 coordinate 160,771, forward strand.
GCGGTTCCATTTCGGCCTCGACTCGGCGGCTGCGGATGAACGGGCGCTGGAGTTGCTGTGCGACGTGGGTATTCCTGACCCCGAACAGCGCTTGTCAGAGTACCCCCACCAATTGTCCGGGGGAATGCGGCAGCGAGTCATGATAGCCATAGCCCTGGCCTGTCGGCCCAAGATAGTGATAGCCGATGAGCCGACCACTGCGCTTGATGTGACCATCCAGGCGCAGATTCTGGAGTTGCTCGGGCAGATACAGAAGGACTCGGATATGGCGTTGATACTGATCACACACGATCTTGGTGTTGTGGCCGGAGTCACGGACGAGGTTATCGTGATGTATGCCGGGAAGATCGTGGAGCAGGCCCCCACTCGGGAGCTATTCAAACACCCTCGCCACCCTTATACGGCGGCTCTGTTGGCGTCGGTTCCCAGATTGGACCAGACTGAGATGGAGTTCCTGGAGAGTATTCCGGGAGCGCCACCCGATCTGGTGGATCCCGCCCTGGGTGTCGGTTTCGGGAGCGCTGCCGATACGCCGACGAGTGCCCGATGGAAGAACCGGATTTGCAGGAGTGCGGGGCTGACCACCTGGTGGCCTGCTGGCGGGGTAGGGGGTGAGGGAGAGTGAGCCAGGATCCACAGCCCCTACTGGAAGTCCGGAACCTGGTTAAGCTCTTCCCAATTACCCGAGGAGTGGTTTTTCGCCGGCCGGTGGGGGCCGTCCATGCCGTGAGCGGGGTCAGTTTCTCCTTGGACGCGGGCGAGACGTTGGGAATCGTCGGGGAGTCCGGCTGTGGAAAGAGCACCATGGCCCGCTGCATCATCAGGCTGTACCAGCCCACTTCGGGAACGGTTATGTTGGAAGGGGTGGATCTGGGGCGGCTACGTGGCGTGGAACTACGGCGCCGGCGGAGGGACATGCAGATCGTTTTCCAAGACCCGTACGCTTCCCTCAATCCCCGAATGAGTGTGGAGCGCATCGTGGCTGAGCCACTCAATATTCATCGGGTGGGATCGAGAAGCCAGCGGCGAAGGCGTGTGCGCGAGTTGCTGGAACTCGTGGGCTTGAGCTCGTCGTTTGCGGAGCGGTTTCCTCATGAGTTCTCGGGTGGTCAGAGACAGCGAATCGGCCTGGCCCGCGCGCTGGCGTTGAATCCGAAGCTGATCATCTGTGACGAGCCGGTCTCGGCATTAGATGTCTCTATACAGGCACAAATCCTGAACCTGCTCAGGCAGTTGCAGCAACGCTTGGGGCTGGCTTACCTATTCATCGCACACGACCTCGCTGTGGTCAGGCACATATCCGACCGGATAGGTGTGATGTATCTGGGCAAGCTGGTCGAAATCGCGCCATCTTCCCGACTCTACAGTCACCCGCTCCATCCGTACACTGCGGGGCTTCTGTCTGCCATTCCCGTACCCGATCCTGATTTCGAGCAGCGCAGGCAACGACGGGTACTACAAGGTGATGTCCCTAGTCCGGTCAATCCGCCATCTGGGTGCGTATTCCACCCTCGCTGCTTCAGGGCGGAGCCTATCTGTTCTCGGGAGGTCCCGCCTCTCGAGATGCGCCCGGATGGGCAGGCGGCGGCCTGCTTCTTCCCGTTGGACAGGAGTGCGTGAGAGGAGGTGCAGAATAAGAGAATGCTACGGAACGGTTGTGCTTCTAGACTGAGATGTTAAGGAGGTCTCGAGTGAGAGGAAGCCATCCAAACACGGTTAGAGTATTCGTATCGTTGGTTGTCTTCGTGGGACTGCTCGGGTTCGTGATCGCCGGGTGCGGGTCCAGCGCAACCACTACCACGGCCGCTGGTCCCACGACGGGCCCCACGGAATCCACGACCACCACTGCCGGAGGAGAGCCGACCCTGGCCGTTGTTGTTCAGGGGGTCGACCCGACCACCATGGACCCCGCGGAGCAGGAGGAAACCACCACCTGGAACGTGCTTCGCCATCTCTACGATCCGCTCCTCGAGCGCGACACTGACGACGCCACCAAGTTTCACGCTGTTCTCGCGGAGAGCTGGACTCAAGTAGACCCAACAACAGTGGAGTTCAAGCTGAGGAGCGGGGTTACGTTCAGCGGTGGGGAGCCATTCGACGCTGCCTGCGTGAAGTACAACGTCGACCGGTTGTTGGGCAAGTTGCCCAACACTCAGCCGACCCTTCTGGCGGACATATTCCAGACGTTAGATGGCGCCGAAGTGGTGGACGCTCAGACGGTGCGCATTATCACCACGGCCCCCGACCCGGTCATCTTGGCTAGACTGACGCAGCTCGGCATGATCCCGACCGGTGCTGTGGATGGCAACCCTGATGCCTTGGCCTCCGAGCCCAACGGCACGGGTCCGTACACCCTGGTCAAGTGGGATCGGAACAACCAAGTGGTGCTCCAAGCCAAACCCGACTACTTCTTGGGCAAGCCCAACATAGATCAAGTGATCTTCCGCACCATCTCGGAAGCCAGTACACGGCTGGCTGAGCTTGCGGCTGGGAACGTGGACATCATTCTGAATGTACCGCCCGACAATGTGGATGAGGTTTCGTCACAAGGCAAAGCTTCGGTGAAGGCTGTGGAGGGAGCCAGAGTGGCGGCCATCTGGTTCAACACTCTGAGCAATCCAACTTTGGCGAAGCAAGAAGTCAGGCAAGCACTCAACTTTGCCATCGACCGAGACATCATCACCCAGCAGGTGATGGGCGGATTTGCCGTCCCCGTTGCTACCATAGTCCCCCCGTACTTCACTGGGTACAACCCCGATCTCAAACCAATCCCGTATGACCCCGATAAGGCCAAGAGCCTGCTCGAAGCCGCAGGTGTTCCCGCCGATTTCACCATTGAGATGCTGCTTCCTGTGGGTAGATACATGCTGGCGGAACAAGTGACACAGGAAGTTGCCAACCAGTTGAGCAAGGTGGGTGTGACTGTCAAGCTCAATGCCGTGGAGTTCGGCGTGTTCGCTCAGCAGACTCAGGCTCGCGACATTCCGGATCTCATGTACGCGGCTTGGGGTAGCCCGCTCTTGAACCCAATTGACATGCTGGAGACCTGTGTGAAAAGCGGGACCACCAACTTCTCCTTCTACTCGAACCCGGCTGTGGACGCAGCCATCGACAAAGCCGCCTCGACAGTGGGCGATGAACACGTCCAGGCACTCCAAGCGGTGGAGAAGCTGATCTACGATGACCCGCCATTCATCTTCCTGTTTGCTCAGAAAGACATCTACGGCGTGGCCGACCGGATCGATTGGACTCCACGGAGTGACGAACTTGTCAACCTGTACTACGCATCGGTGAAGTAGTGGGCCAGTATCTGCTCAGGCGCTTACTCCAATCCCTGGTGGTGATACTGGGGCTGACCATTATTGTCTTTGGGATCTCGCATTTGTCCGGTAATCCTGCCGACCTGATGCTTCCCATGGGGGCAAGCCCTCAGCAGAGAGCTGATTTGATTCAGCGGCTCGGGCTGGACCGACCGCTACCGGTACAATACATAACGTTCTTGGCCAACGCCGTGCGCGGAGACTTTGGTGACTCCATCCGCTTCCGCACCCCGGCGTTGCCGCTGGTGATGAGCAGGGTGCCGGCCACGGCCGAACTAGCTCTGGCCAGTCTGTTGTTCGCGGTGGCCGTCGGGATTCCCCTGGGGATCCTGGCGGCCCTCCGCTATCGCAAAGCAGGTGACTACTTGGTCACCACCGTCACGACACTCGGGCAGGCCACTCCAAGCTTCTGGCTGGGCATCATGCTCATACTTGTCTTCGGGGTCCAACTCAAGTGGTTTCCCATCTCGGGTAACGTTGGTTTCAAGTCACTGGTCATGCCGGCCTTCACCCTAAGCATCGTTCCATTGGTAACCATCGCCAAGGTGACCAGGTCGAGCATGATCAGTACTCTGCCGCAGGATTATGTACGAACGGCTCGATCCAAAGGTATCCCGCATGGCCGTGTGGTGCGGCATCACGCGTTGCGAAACGCCTTGATACCGGTTGTTACCGTCATCGGTGTTCTTCTGGGATCCTTGCTCAGCGGAGCGGTCATCACGGAGCAGATCTTCGCATGGCCCGGCATTGGCCGATTGACTATCGAGTCCATCAACGCCCGTGATTTCCCTGTGGTGCAGGCGATAACACTAATCACGTCGGTGGCCGTGGTTGGTGCGAACTTGCTCGTTGATCTCAGCTACTCACTGCTCGATCCCAGGATTCGCCGGTCGTGAAGAGGTTCATCCGAGCCGCCAAGAGCTTCTTCCTCACTTTTCCTGGGGCTGGGGCCGGCGCGGTACTGGCCTTCATCTTCATAGTGCTGGCCGTGATATCCCCTTTGTTCAACCACGCCGCGTTCGACACAGATCCTGCAATTCGCCTGACCCCGCCGCAGTGGTTTTCGGGACCGCACTTCCTGGGCACGGATTCACTGGGCCGGGATCTGCTGGCACGAATGATTGTAGCCGTGAGAATCTCTCTTCTGGTGGCAGCGCTGCCGTGTTGGTAGCCGGCGCGATCGGTGTAGTTGTGGGGGTTTTCTCCGGGTATTTCGGTAGGTGGACCGACGCCGTCGTGATGCGGGTAACCGACACCCTCATGGCTGTACCGCTGGTTCTGTTCGCAATTGCCGTGATGATGGTGGTCGGTTCCGGCATTCGCCCTCTGATTTTCGTCATCGCTACGACTCAGTGGATGACCTATGCTCGAACAGCCAGAGCCGAGTCTCTACAGTTGCGTGAGCAGGAGTACGTGGCCGCCTCATCATCGTTGGGGGCCTCGCACTTGCGGATCATGGTTCAGAACATTCTCCCGAACGTGCTTCCCTCCGCCATCGCTCTTGCGACTATCAACGTGTCTATGGTTATTTTGCTTGAGGCGGGTCTCAGCTACTTGGGCCTCGGAGTGCCGCTGCCCAACCCTTCTCTGGGCAGTCTGCTGTCAGAAGGAAGACAGTACATTACCAGGGCGCCGTGGCTGGCCATCTACCCGGGGATTGCTCTCATGCTCCTGGTGCTGGGAGTCAACCTTCTCGGCGACGGGCTGCGTTCGTATCTTGATCCACGATCACGGGAGAGGGCTGATTAGGTCTTTCCTGCAGGAGGTTCTGCACCCATGTCTCTGGAGAGCGTCGATTCGTACTTGGCAGAAATGAGGAGCCAACATTTGGCTTCACTTATGGACCTCTTACGCATACCCAGTGTTAGCGCCCGACGAGGAGCGTCGGGACGATATTGAGACCTGTGCAGCGTGGTTGAAGGAGCATTTGGAGGAAATCGGCGCCGAGCACGTGCAGTTGCTCCGGACGGGCGGCAACCCTGTCGTCTATGGAGATTGGTTGCATGCACACGAGGGTGCCCCAACGGTTCTGGTATACGGACACTACGATGTACAGCCCGCGGAGCCGCTCGAGTTGTGGGATTCGCCGCCGTTTGAGCCATCCATACGCAACGACAGGATTTATGCGCGTGGTGTCTCCGACAACAAGGGTCAACTCTATCTGTACCTGAAGGCCTTTGAGGCCTTCTTGGCAACCCGGAACTCGCTGCCCCTCAACGTCAAGTTCCTGTTGGAGGGCGAGGAGGAACTCAGGGCGGACCATCTGCTTCAACTGGTGACGGAACAGTCTGCACTGCTGGCGGCGGACGTGGCAGCCGTTTCCGATGCCGGTTTCTTTGAAGCTGACGTTCCCGGGTTGACCACCGGCCTACGTGGGATGGCAGCGCTCAACTTCAGTCTGCGTACGGCCAACACGGACCTTCATTCGGGGGGATTCGGGGGAACCGTGCCGAATGCGCTGCACGCCATGGCTGCGTTGGTCTCGGGGCTCCATAGTCCGGAAGATGGGACCGTGCTTGTCGATGGTTTCTATGATGATGTCAAACCCATATCGGCATCTTTGCGAGATGCTTGGGCGCTCCTGCCCTTTGATCCGGCCAACTACACCAGCGATATTGGTGTAAGCGTACTCTTCGGTGAGAGCGGGTATTCTCCACTGGAGAGATTGTGGGCGCGACCCACTCTAGAGGTGTGTGGTTTGTGGGGCGGTTATCAGGGCGCCGGGGTGAAGACAATCGTTCCCTGCGAGGCTCACGCCAAGATCTCGTGCCGGCTGGTTCCAGACCAGGATCCATATAGAGTGCTGGACTTGGTGCGGAAGCATCTCATGCAGAACGTTCCCCCCGGGGCGCGTCTAACGTTTGACTACGAACTCCCAGGATGCTACCCGGTGGTCACGCCCACGGATAGCCCGGCGCTTGATTCTGCGCTCTCCGCGCTACGCGTGGTTTACGGCAAGGAACCCGTGATCTTCCGCAACGGTGCTTCCGTACCCGTCGTAGAGATCATCCAGCGGGTGTTGAAGCTTGGAAATCCGTGCTCCGCTTCATCTCCTCGATGCTAGCCTATGTTCGGAGGAGTAGGATGGGCGGAGCCGTCTCAAAGCCCGGTCGAACCGAGGATGCGAAACCAATGGAGCCTCGGTGTCAAGGCCCAGGTGGTGCGGAAATCGTGCTCAGGTGCCGTGATGGGATGCTGCTACTTCATTAGAAAACTAGTGAAACAACAAGCTGCGTTTTTGCAGCGCGCGCCGGTGCGCGGAAGAGCCGGGTGGCCGATCGAGGTTAGGGGACTGAAGCGTGCACGGTCGAAGTAAGGGCTTGGCCGGCGTGTCGGTCGCCTCGATCATCTGGGGCTCTACCGCTCTGTTCGCGCGTTGGTCCGGCGCAGAGCCGCTTGTGGTCGTATTTTGGCGGGTGGCGATCGCCTCTGTGGCGCTGCTTGCTTACGTGTTCGTGCGTGGCGAGCACAAGGTGCTGCCGTGCCTCGGTAAACGGGCTCTTCTGGGGCTGGTGGTCCTGGGGTTGCTACTGGCGATTGGCTGGGGCGCGCTATTCACCGCCTACACCCGAACCTCTGTGGCCACAGCCGTTCTGCTGAACTACGTTGGCCCGGTGTTGGTGGCAGCGCTCACGCCGATGGTGACCCACGTCCCCTCCGATCGGCGGATTGCTTTACCGCTGACTCTTGCACTGATGGGCACAGCGGTCATTGTGGGTCCTCAGGCTTTGGATGCAACCGGTACCCAGAATCTGCTTGGGATGCTGCTTGCCATCGTGTCTGCTCTCACCTATGCGGCCAGCGTTCTCATCACCAAAAGGTTGTTAGTGGGGGTGTCTCCCGGAATTGTGGCCCTGGCCCAGCAAGCAGTGGCGGCCGTTGTTTTGCTACCTGCCGCCCTTCGGTTGCCTGCCCCCGTGGGGGTACCGGGTTGGGGTTCGTTGGTGATCCTTGGCGTTGTTCACTCGGGGGCAGCGTGGCTGCTCTTCTACACTGGACTGCGTATGGTGCGCGCCGATCAGGTGGCTGTGCTCACATACATCGAACCGGTGGCGGCAGTCATCTTTGCCGCACTCCTTCTGGCGGAGCCACTGAGATGGTACACGGTAGTGGGTGGGGCTGCGGTCGTGATGGGTGGGGTGTTGGTGGCGCGTCTGGGTGTGCCCCTGGCTCGGAAGAACGCGTTCCCGCGGCGGTGACTTCGCATGTGCCTCGAAGCGGGCGAGATCTATGAAGCGAGGGCCACAGTGTCGGTACGGTGCCGGCCGCGATGTGGAATCGCGACCGGCACCCAGTCCACCCGGCACCGAGATGGATCTTGTCCTGCTCCGCGCTGGGAAGGGCGATTACCTAATCCAACACCACAGTGCACTCTATTTCAATGAGAAGACCGTCCACAGCTAATCCTGTGACTCCCACGATAGTCTGTGGAGGGTCCTCCGCGCCTCCGGTGACTTCAGAGATGGCAGCGGCAATGGTCTGAAACTCGGTGGGCTGAGTGGTGTAGACCGTGCGTCTCACCACATCGGACCAAGTGGCACTGACCTCGTCGAGCGCCACCTTGACGTTCTTCATGGTGGCCAGCGTTTGCTGATGAAGGTCGCCTGCTCCGATGATGCTGAAGTCCGGGGCCAATGCCGTCTGACCGGCCAGGAATACCAGCCGGGATCCGGATGCAACGGCTATGTGGCTGAATCCGGGTGTGGGATGGAGGACGGCGGGATTGATCAGTTTGCGTGACATAGGCTCCCCCTTTCTAGAACTCGGACATCAAAGCCCCACATTGCGCCAACCGGCCGCTTCCTACAGGGTCGGTGGCTTAGTAGAGTTCCAAGCGAACACTGCTGACGCCGGTGCGTACGGTCACGTCTAGCGTGGGGCCACCTCCTTCGTGCACGAGACTGCCGTCGCCCGCCCGCTTGAAGCCCACCAGCTCGAGGTTGGTGAGGCCCGATTCGCTGCGAACCACAATGGTGAGGTCTCGAGAGACACTGATGCGGTATGAAGAGACCCCGCCAGAGATATCGAGTCTGGCCCCGGCAGAAGTCACGCGACCAATTCTGGCTTTGACGACCGCGGCACCCGTGCTCAACTGGAGCCTCTGGAGCGGCACTTGGTCGAGGTCGAGATCAATGCTTGCCGCACCGCCGCGGACATCGAGGTTCCATGGCACCGTGGACGAAAGCGTCAGGTCCATCACCTCCCTGCCGCCGATCCCCGGCCAGTACCAACGTTTGAGACTGGGACCCAGTTGCACCTGATACCGGTCGCCCACTTGTGACTGGCTGATGCGGAGGGCGGCCCGGGACCAGTATGTGCCGGTCACCAAGGCGGCCGCCGGTTCACCTCGGACAGTGACTTTCGATGCCGCCACGTCCAGACCGGCAGAGGCCACGGATATGCCGGCCGCCGGCGGGCCTTCGATGTGGTGCTCGGTCAGACCACTCGTGCCGGTGCCCCAAAAGAACCACGCGGCCACCACCCCTCCTACCAGGATTACCGCCATGACGACGGCCGCTATTATGGGCTGCCTGCGGTTGAGCAGGAGGTGGACACCGATGAGCACGAGCGCGAGCGGCCATAGTTGCAGCAACGAGAGGAGGAAGTACCATGAGACCCACCCTAGGCTCGCTGCCAGCAGCAGCACCCCCACGATGATTATGATCAGCCCCCAGATGAGCCTTCCGGTCTTCATGGCCTGCGACCTCCCAGGATATCCGCTATCCCCGTCGCGATCAGGATGATCGGCCATAGTCTACCCCAGTCCCACGTCTGCCCCCAGTTCCCAAGGTCGAGGGAAATTCACCCTGTGACCAATCCTACGACAAGGATGGTGACCTCTGCCACTGCCGGGAGCCGATTGCGGAAGTCGTTTGCCCGGCTAGATCTTTCGTTTGCGCCAATCACGCCACGGAAGCGTGTTGAGGATGTGCCGAGGCTCCAGCCAACCTCGTCGTGCTTCACCCACTCCGTAGTCCAGTAGGTCGAAGCCACCTGGATTGTGGGCGTCGCTGCTGATGATGAAGCGGATGCCCAGCTTGGCTCCCTCCCTTGCGATACGTCCTGGTAAATCGAGCCGCTCGAAGCTGGAATTTATTTCTAGGGCCGTTCCGGTTTCGGCGGCCAGGGTGAGCAGTTGATCGATGTCCACGTCATAGGCCGGCCGCCGGAGCAGCAGGCGCCCAGTGGGGTGACCGATGGCGTCAACATGGGGATTGCGCATGGCGGCGGTGAGCCGACGCATGATCTGCTTCCGGGGCTGCGTGAGGGAGGTGTGAATGCTCGCCACCACGAAGTCCAGCCCGGCGAGCACATCGTCGGGTAGGTCCAGGGTACCGTCAGCAAGAATGTCCAGCTCGCAACCAGCCAATACCAAAGGACCATCGTCTCCCAGTTGTCGGTTCACAACATCGATCTCGGCACGTTGTTGGAGAAGTCGATCTGCATCGAGGCCTCGGGCCACGGCGAGCGACCGCGTATGATCGCAGATACAGATATACCCGAGACCGCGTTCTCGAGCGGCGAGCGCCATCTCCGCTATGGTGGCCTTACCATCCGACCATACTGAGTGAACGTGCATGTCACCGCGTAGGTCTCGGCGTGTCACCAACTGTGGCAAATGTCCTTCGCGGGCCGCTTCCAACTCACCCTTGTCATCCCGCAACTCGGGTGGTATCCAGTCAAACCCCAGGTGGCGGTAAACTCCTTCTTCGCGCACGAAAGCGAATGGTTGTATGGTCTTACCGACCAACTGCGGTTCCGTGGCCTGCTGCAGCACCGTGAATCCATGAAGTTGGGCATGCTTGTACAAGGCCGCGTTGTGTTCGGTACTTCCGGTTCTGTACTGCAGGAGATTGCCGTATGAGGTGGGCGGGGAGATCCGCAGGTCCACAGGGATCCCTGTGTGCGTGGCGGCCACGAGCACACCGGCGACGGGGCGTTCCACCAACGCGACATCGGGGAGTGCCGCAAATGCTGCGAAGACCTCGTTCTCTGAGTCACTCGCGGCAGTGAGGTTGATGTCTTTCACGGTGGAACTTCTTCGGCGTATGCTGCCGGCGATGTCGGCAACCTGGACCGAGGGCATGCCCCGAAGGGCCTGCAGAAGGCGCTCGGCCGGCGGATCGGCTGTACCGAGCAACCATCGTGTCGCATGAAGAGCCGAGTTGGTCATAGCAGCCTCAGCCGCAGCCAGCAACCTCTCCTGGGTGCGCGGGCCCATGCCGGGTATGGCCGCCACCTGTCCGGCCCGGCACGCCTCGAGCAGGCCGGGCACATCACCAACGCGAAGGTTCTCCCACAGCGCTCTCACCTTTCGGGGCCCCAGCCCCGGGAGAGCCAGCAGTTCCACGATACCTTCGGGGTAGTCCTCTTGCAGCTCGTCCAGCAGGGAGACTCGTCCGGTCCGGACATACTCCGTGACTGCGCGTTCGATGGCGTTCCCCACTCCTGGTAGTGTGCGCAGCTCGCCCTGGAGGGCGAGCTGCGCCACCGAGCCCGGGTATTCGGCCAGCGCTTCTGCCGCCTTCTCGTAGGCGAGGATGCGGTAAGAGCTGTCACCGCGCAGCCACAGCAGACGGGCTATGCGTGTCAGCGTCGCAGCGATCTCCCTGTTGCCGGCCAATGCCGGGGACGGCGGACACATCACGGGCGGCGGAGGCGAAAGGGTAGGCCCTGATGGTGGCAGACAAGCTGAACTGCGTGTCGCCCCGACAGCAGGCATGCCGGAATCCCTCCTCCCGGCACCACCCAGTGGCCCGCCAAGAAGAGATGGCTCAATCCAGGTAGAGACCGAGGGATGGCCGATACTATGACCTCCGGCGTGGGAAGCCATCCCCGGTATGCTCCCTGGAGGTTGTGTGTGTACCTCCATGTCGTGAAGGGCGTCGCAACGTCTACCAGCTCCACCTGCCGGGCGATACTGGGGTAGTGGAGCTCCAAGCGACGGATCACTTCGCGGGCAACGCGGTCTTTCTCCGTATCGTATGCGGGACGGTCCCCCTCAGCCAGTCTGATCCAGTGGTCCCAGGAAGTACGGAAGGAGACTTGAATCGCGGTTTTACCTGGGGGGGCGAAACCGCGGGCGTAATTGAAGATGCGGAGGTACAGAGTGTCCACGGTGTCCTCACCCACGAAAAAGGGCCGGCGCAGCATGATGGTGTTGAGCGGGGGCTCGTTTGTGAATCGTCGCGCCACCCCCAGGCTGACCATCACCAGCGGGGGGACGAGCCTCCACTCTCGATAGCGCGTGGTAATGATGCTGTCCAAATACCTACCACCCAGGAGTCCCCAAAGGGTGGAGTAGCCGTCGGCAGCCGAAATCACGTAATCTGCGTGGATCCTCTCCCCGTTTTCCAACACGATCCCCATGGCCCGATCGACGGAGTCGTGGTGGGTTGTGATTACTTCAGCCGCACCGCACCCCATGCGCAGAACACCGCCGTCTGTCTCGAAATATTCGGCGAGTCTCCCCACTATACTCACCGAGCCTTGGGGCAGTAGAGCCATGTGGCCGAGGGAGAACATGCTGAGAACCGACATTGCCAACCAGAGCGGGGCTTCGGGCGGCACCAGTGACTCGAAGAGGGCCTTGACCAGCGGATGCTGGATTTTGCCCGTCAACTCGCTCAACGGGCGGACATATACTCCGCCGAAGTAGCGCAGGCTGTGGCGAAGTCGCCAGGACTGGCGCAGCTTGTCTCGGAAGCCCATGATCTCTTCCGGCTTGTCTATCAGGCTCCACTCGAGGAGCCCCATGCTCTTGGCTCCTCTGATCAAGTCGTCGATGTGCTCCGAGTCATCGGGGGACAACTGGCGAAGCTCGAGCGCGAGGCGGTCCAGGTTGCGGGAAATCTCGATGGCACGGTCGGTTCGCTCGTCGAGGAAGCGGCACAGAACCGGCAGTTCGGTCACGGGAAGACCCGGAAGGATGCCCAGGTCCCGGTAGAGATCGTAGCTGGAGAGACCGGGGTTGTGACCGGATAACGTGTGGATTCCTCCGTCGATGACATAGTCGCCGCGCTTCCATGTGGCCGCCACACCGCCGGCCACGTGATGGCGCTCCACGACCAAACAGTCGAAGCCCTGGGCGATGGCATAACAGCCGGCGGCCAAACCGGCCACACCGGCGCCGACGACAACCACCTTGACATTGCTCATGATCGGTCCCTCATGATCCGGGGCTTCAGGCGGGGTACACTGCTTGCCCGCATACACGTCGGATTATGTCATGCGGGGCGGTGCAAGGCGTGCCACATGCGATATGGCGCGAAACGCGCGACTCACGATGTGAACCCACCCGAGGAGCGTGGGGTAGCGTGTTTGGCGACAGCAGGGTATGGGGTTCTACCGTTTAGCATGGAGTCAGCGCTGGGTAACATATGTAGGAGGTATGGGGCCGCGATGCCGGACCCAATGGGTCCGGGGATAAGGGAACCAAGGAGGGGAACATGGCCGACAAGAAGGTGGAGCGCAACGTTCGTTCTTCGGATGAAGAGCGTCCGACCACCCCCACGGAGAAGCTTCAGTCCTCCATCTCCAAAGCGGGAACGATCCACACGGCGCACCACACCGCCGACAAGGCCAAATCGACCCTGCTCGACAAGTTCCGCGAGAGGGAGGAGCGCTTCCGGCGTGAACAGTCTCTGGCAGCGCAGGCGGAGGGTTCGATCTCTCCTCTCGAATCCGTAGGCGGCGAACCCTCGAAGGCGGAATAGCCGCTTTCGAGGGACCCACTCGCCGTCTCATTCGCCCTTCGGGCCACCACATATGCAGGAAAGGGCTACTCATGATCAGTAGGGAGTATCTGAAGACGCTGGCTTCGTATCAGAACGATAAGGGCCTCATGCTCACTGCCAGCCTGACGACGAGCCGTCTGGACGATTGGCGCCAGACGGCGCCCACGTTTTTGAACAGCGAGTTTGGGCGTTTGGTGAGAGAGCGCAAACTCGAGAAAGACGACAGACGCGCGCTCGACGAAGATTTCCAGAAAATCCTCGATGTCCTGCACTACGAAGTCGAACAGCAGACGCAGGGCCTGGTCGTTATTGCTGACGGGTCTCAGGGTCTGTTCGAACGAGTGCAGCTTCCGCTGCGCCTGCACAACCGGCTCATCCTCGAGCCTCACCCATATATCCGTCCGTTAGTACACGCCTCTGCCGTCATGGAGCCCTTCCTGGTGGTTCGAGTGAGCCGTGACGAGAGCAGCATCTACGTGGTGGACTGGTGGCAATTGGCCGGCGAACACGATTTCACGGGACCGTATCTTCGCTCTGGAGACAGAGAGACCGGAGATGTCCCGGTCAAGGAGTACTACGCTGCCGCCCGGCAAGAGTCGCTGGTGGAGCAGCACTTCAAAGACGTGGGTCAGGCATTGGACCGTTTGGTCGAGGAGACGGGGATTCGTCGGGTTGTGTTGTGTGGTCAGCACGATATAGCCGTCAATTTCCGTAAGCTCCTGAGTATCCGTGCCAACTCGCGCGTTGTAGCGCAGATTCCCTCCGACGCGGCTGCCAGTCTAAACCAGTTGTTGGTCGCGGCGCGTAGCGCCATCCAAGATGCGCGGGTCGAGGAGTTGCGCCAGATGGCCCAGCGTGTATACGAAGGGCTGGGCCCGCAGGGCCTGGGAGTGGCCGGCTTTGACCAGACCATGCAGGCGCTTACGCTGGGGCAGGTGCAGACGCTCCTTGTGGAACGTGGGTATCGCCCTCCCGGTTGCATGTGTGTACATGATGGACTGATCAGGACCATCGAAGAGGCGTCCTGCCCCGTCTGCGCGGGTGAGGTGGTGCCTTTGGATGACGTGTTGGGTGAGGCGGTTCGCACGGCCATCCTGCAGGGTGCCGACGTTGAGGTGGTGGAAGGGGTCGAATTGCTGCGCGAAATGGGGGGCGTTGCTGCCCTATTACGCTACAAGTAGTACACGCGTCTGCAACCGACCCATCTCTTCCACCTCTCCGCATCGGTTACAGTGAACCTGGCGGGAACACGGCACACGTCGTGTCCGCAGTGCGGCGCGCCTTTGGCCGTGCCACGGGATTCAATCACCTTCACGTGCCAATGGTGTGGCGCCACTCTGCAGGCCAATGAAGGCGTCCCCCTGCACTTCTTGGTGGAGCCGACGCGGTTGACTAGCGAGGCTGCGCGGCAACATGTCAAGGCCTGGCTCTCAGGCCCCGGCTTCGTAGCCGATGTTGGGGTGCGAGCAACCTTTGAGGTGGGCGCGCCGGCGTCAGCCCTGTTTCTCCGCGCACGCCGTCGAGGGGAGGATACGGTTCGACCCTTGGGGCCGTTCCAACTGCCCGAGGCGATAGAGTTGCACCGGGTTCCCTGTGATCTCGAGCCTTTGCCACAGGATGCAGATGTGGCGTCGCTCGTTGATCCTCAAGCTCTCAAGGAGGCCATTGCAGCCGAACTGCTTCAGCCCGGTGTCCACGATTTGGCCGTGGAGTTCCGCACGTACTATCCGGTGCAGTATTCGTACGGCGGAGATCGCTACACCGCAGTGCTCCCAGCCGCGGGCGGCCAGGTCTTGGCCTTGAGGCTGCCCGTCAAGCGCGACGTGCTCGGGATGCGTGGAGTCGTGGCCGGGGTGGTGGCGGTTCTTTTCGGCGAAGCCGTTCTTGTTCCCGGTCTTGTGTCCAAGCTGGTGGTAGTGGCTGTGACCGGGACAGCGTTATATCCCGCGCTGAACTGGCTGGTGCGTCGTCATGGGTGAGCCGCCGCTGGACGGTGCCCCAGTGCTGCGATCACTCTCCTGTCCCCGCTGCGCCGGGCCTCTGGCGGCACAGGACGGAGATCGTATGGTGGCCTGCACCAGGTGCGGCGGCAGCTTCCTGCTTTCGCGTGCGGCGGGGATCACTCGCCGTTACATCCCTGCGACAGTGGGTAGGCTCCAAGCGGTCGGCATGGCCAAACGATGGCTGCAGCAGAGCCGAGAGACCCCGCGTGATATCGGTGAGGTCTCAATGATCACGGCTGCTCATCTGCTCTATCTACCGATTTGGGAAGCCAAGGCGTATGTGGTGGGATGGAGTTTCGGACGCAAGTATCGCGCCCGTCCGCAGCCGGTGGGCACGGGTGACGACGAGGGTGTCACCATTCAGATGGTGGAGGAGGGGGTGCAGGAGGGGCTGCTGACCGAGCGGCGGTTCTATCAGGCGGCCACAGATCTGTCGGCCTTGGGCATCGGGCGGCCGCCGATCTCGGGGCGTGAACCGACTTCGCCACTCTTGTGGGGAGAGCTGGATACGGACGCGGTAATGCTGGCCGCCAACCACGATTTCGAGCTTGTACAGGCGCGGGCCAGAGAAGCTTTCCTCATACCACCCACAGGGACAGTCGGCTCCGTTAAGTTGTTTTTGCTCCGGGAGTCGATCTCTCTGCTTTATTGCCCTCTTTGGTCCTTGCAGTATCGCTATCGCGATCGCATGTACCAGATCACTATCGATGGACGGGATGGGACGGTTCACTCTGCCAGGGCTCCGGCCGACGACCGTCGACGGATTGTAGTGCTGTTGACTTCGTGTGTGGCGTTGGCCATGGCGCTGGGAGTGGTGGTTTGGGTTTGGAGTCGCTGGGAAAACGCTAGACAGGTTGCGGTCGGTGTAGCGTTCCTGATCCTGGTGCTGACATCTATGGTGTACTGGCGATTTCGTCTGTTGAGAGAGGTGGAGTACCACGAGCCCTTCTCCTATTGATCTCATCCCGCTCATATGCGGTCAGTGCGGGCAGAACTTGGAGGTCCCGCCACAGGCTGCGGTGTATCTTTGTAGACGGTGCGGGCTGGCGTTCGAGGCGGGGCCGGATGCCCTGATTCGACTCCAACCTCTGATCGCCGGTATTACCACGGAACTGGCCTATCCGGCTCTGGTGCGTTACTTAGCAGTGTGGCGTTTCGAAGCCAAGGTTGAGGTGCGAGGTAAGGAGTCACGCTCGGGCGCGCCTCCAGAGCACGTATGGGAGTCCGTCAGGCGGGCTGCCGCACCGGCAGAGCCTGTTTTGTATGTGCCGGCTTTCGCGTTTGGGCGTCTGGTGGTTCAGCAACTGGGTGCGGGGTTGGTGCAAGAACAACCCAGGCTGGAACTCACCGAGGGAGTGCCGCTCGAAGGGCCGCATCTGAGTGTCTTGAGCGGGGACACATCCAGCGCCGGTGATGCAGCCGATGCGAGCGAGGGCCCGGGTTTCGGCACGGTGTCTCCAGTGCGTCTGGCGAAGGCCGATGCGGAAGTCGTAGCGCACTACGTGTACCTGGCAGTGGAGAATCGTGGGACGATTGATCTTCGCCGCATCGATTACGAGTTGTCACTCGGTGCGGCGCACCTGATCTTCATACCGGCCGTGTACGATAGGAGACACGTTCGTGATTCCGGATGGCGCTTCTTGCTGCGTGAGTTTGACAGGCTCGTAGCGTGACAGAGAGGGAGGGTTCATGGGAGACATCGGGCCAGGATCGACGAGAGCAAGAACTGGTTTGAGCGTGCTGCCGAACGTGTCCCCGGCTACAGGGGATACAAGCAGAAGGAGCTTCGTCGAGAGGCCGACAAGATCCAGCGCGTGTTTGTGGCAGAGCGCCTTGAGTCGGGCCGACGAGCTTTGGAAAACGTGGAACTAGCCATAAGCCGGGGCGGCAAGCTTGATATGCTGGGCGTGATTGACACGGTGGTACGGAAGCTACGCACCGTCAAGGATCGGTACCTCTACGCAGATTATGGATATGCCGGCTGGTTCGACGCCGTCAAGATCGGCCAAGACGTGCTCGATCGCATCTATCAGCTGGATGTGCAGGCCCAGGAAGCGGCAGTGGCGATTGAGCAACTTGCGAAGACTATCAAGGCGGATAGCCCCTCCCTGCGTGTGGATGTAGATATCCTGGACCAGCGGATTGAGGCCCTGGACGAGTTCTTCGCCGAACGTGAGCATGTTGTGACAGGAGTAGGGAGGTAGCGCATGGCCCTGATGAATCTGATCGAGTATATGGACCAGGCCGGGAACGAGATGTGCCATCGTATTCCCGAGCAGGGTTCCGGCGAGTTCAAGTTGGGCTCTCAGTTGATTGTCCGAGAGAACCAATGGGCCGTCTTCTATCGCGACGGAAAAGCGCTCGACGTGTTCGGGGCCGGCCGCCATACTCTGACCACACTGAACATCCCGCTGCTCACGTCACTCATCACCACCCCTCTCTTCGGCGACACTCCATTTCGTTCAGAGGTGTACTTCGTCAACCAGATCGTGTTCATAGATCTGAAATGGGGTACGGCGGAGCCGATCTCTTCCGAGATTCGGAGTTCAAGATGATCCGCCTCCGCTCCCACGGCATCTACTCCATTCAGATTGTGGAGCCGAAGCTGTTCGTGGAGAAGTTGGTGGGGACGCGCGCCGTATACACGAATGCGGCTATCGAGGACTTCCTCCGGGGCGTGATCATCGGACGGTTGTCCGACCTGCTCGGGGAAAACCTCGATTCGGTATTGGATCTACCGCGTTACTTCGATGAACTGGGCGCAGGACTCAAAGCTCGTGCCAAAGACGACTTCTACCAGTATGGGATCTCGCTGGTCGATTTCATAATCAACGCCATAACGCCGCCGGAGGAAGTCCAGAAGCTCATAGACGAACGCTCCGGGATGGAAGCCGTGGGCGGGATGGACAGGTACTTCCAGTTCAAAGCCGCCCAGGCCTTGGGCAACATCGGCGCCGGAGGAGGAGGTGCTGCCGGAGGCGGTGGTACGGACATCGGGGGCGCCGCTGCGGCCGGGCTGGGTCTTGGTGCCGGGGCAGGCTTGGGAATGATGCTGCCGGGGATGTTGCAGCAGGCCATGGCCTCAGGCGCCCAGCCCAAGATGCGCTGCCCGAACTGCAGCAGCGATATCCCGGCAGACAGCAAGTTCTGCCCCAACTGCGGGCATAACCTGCAGGCGACCATAAACTGCCCCAAATGCAATACCACGCTTCCGGCCTCTTCCAAGTTCTGCCCCAACTGCGGTCAGCAGCGGGAGCTGCCGCAACGCCACCAGCCCCCGCTTCTGAGCCTGCGGAGGGGTCGGGCGAAGCGCAGGCTTAGGGGGACTGGGGTGGCAACACAGACATCTACAGTGAGCAACCGAGTGGGCGCCGCCGGTGGGCGGCGCCTGGTCCTGCTCTTCTGCTGGTCACGATTGCGAGTCTCCTGACACTGGTGCCGGCGGCGAGCGCTCAGGCCAAGTCGTGGAGCATCGACAGCATGGACGTCGTGCTGGATATCGAGAAGAACGGCTCGTTGCTAGTAGAGGAGACGGTGACTTTCAGGTTTGAGGGTTCTTTCTCGTATGTGGGCAGAGTCATTCCCACCGCCAATCTGGAGTCGCTGAGCGATATTGAGGTGCTCCAGGACGGCAGACTGCTGCCGCGAGGGACGGCGGGCACCTGGGATGTGTTCAATGAGGGCGACAGCAAGGTCATCCAGGTGAACTTCGCCCTGACCGATGCCTCGGCCACTTGGGTATTCAGATACCGAGCGTTGGGATCGATTTTGTACTTCGACGAGGGCGATGAGCTTCGATGGTATCTGTTTGACGCGGATACGCCTGTTCCCATCGAGTCTGTGCGGGCCACGGTAAGGCTGCCGGAGCCGGTCCCCAAAGAAGAAATGACCATGGCGCTCAACACGGGACCCACTGTGGACAGGGAATACGGCGCACCAGAGCCCGGGGTGGCCGTGTTCCAGGCCGGGGTGGTACCGCCCTACACCAACTACTGGATTGTGGTGGGCTTTCCCAAGGGGTGGTGACCTACCAGTGGACCGTGCGGCGAGTCTTGGCGGCTGTTGTTCCGCGTCTTGGCTTTGCTCTGCCCATCCTGGTGTTCCTCGGTATGCTGCTGACTTGGCGCAAGCGAAGGAGAAGACGACCCTGCCGGTGCACACGCCAAGTATGTAGCCGAACCTCCGTCGGATCTACCGCCTGGGTTGGCCGGGGCGCTCATTGACGAGGAGGCCAACGTAACCGAGGTCACGGCCACCATCGTAGACCTCGCGCGGAGAGGCTACATCGAGATGGTCGAGGACAAGGAAGGCGGATTGTTCGCCAAATCGGTTGTGACTTTTCGCAAGCTGAAGCCTTTTGATCTGGCAGGATTTGAGCTTAAGGTGGCCAGCGCCCTATTCAGCGGCAACAAGGATGTCGTGACCACCAAAGAACTGAAGAACCACTTCCACACGCATGTGCAGCCCATCTGCAATGCCATTTACGAGGAGGTCACCAGTCGCGGCTACTTCTACCAGAATCCGGCGAAAGTCCGCCAGATGTGGCTGGGGTTGGCCGTTGTCGCAGCAGTAGTGCTGGGCGGTCTCACCTTCCTCATGGCTACTTTCGATATCGCTGGTTGGGGGTACTGGGCGATCGGCTCTTTCATCTCCGTGGTGATCATCTTCACATTCTCGTCCAGGATGCCGCAACGAACGGCCAAGGGAGCTGAGGAGACCAAGAAGTGGGAGGCCTTCCGCAACTACCTGCGTGATCTCACACGCTTCCAGGATATGGCCACGGCCAAAGACGCGTTCGAGAAGTACTTACCGTACGCTATCGCCTTTCGGGTGGAGAAGGACTGGGCGCGGAGATTTCAAGACCTCCAGGTTCCCGCCCCCGGCTGGTATCACCCGGTTTTCATCCCCACTTATGCCGGGGGAAGGACTGATCCGAGCAAGGCGGCGGCGGGTCTTCCTGCCGGTATGCCCACAGGGGGAGGCTCGGGTGGCGGAGGTTTCTCACTGGATTCCGTCTCCGACAGCCTGTTCTCCGGATTGAATAATCTGTCCAACACTCTAACCTCGGCTCCCTCCAGTTCAGGATCCGGGCGCGGTGCCTTTGGCGGAGGTGGAGGCGGTGGTGGATTCGGCGGCGGGTTCTCCGGTGGCGGAGGTGGAGGGGGATTCAGGGCCGGCTAGATTGAGGCTGGGGGCCGGCCGAGCCGGCCCCCAGCAACATGGGAC
Organism: Thermoleophilia bacterium; assembly: GCA_040770645.1. Lineage (GTDB taxonomy): Bacteria > Actinomycetota > Thermoleophilia > RBG-16-64-13 > RBG-16-64-13 > JAAYZX01. Next base: position 181,057 of record JAXGIS010000001.1, read on the forward strand.
GACGAGGGTAAGGAGGGCTAACCCGCATGCAGAGCAGGATCACGGGCATCGTGTTGGTGGTGGTGGGAATAGGGGTGGGCATCTGGTTGGGCACCGGCCTGGGTACAGGGAAATCTGTCACGGGCGTGGCGCTGGGGTTTGTCCTGTTCAGCCTGCCGTTCATCGCTGTGGGTCTGTACCTGCTTCTGCGCTCCACGGGCGAGATCAAGGAACAGAGTAAGGTTGACAAAGAACGCACCATCCTCAACTCTGTCATGACCCGAGGCCGGGTGGGCGTTGCCGATCTGGCTATTGAGACCGACTCTTCGCGCGAGGAGGTCCGCGCGTACATCTACGATCTCATCGGCAAGGATCTCTTCACCGGATACGTCAACTGGGAGAAGGGGGAGTTGGTTTCCGCCGAGGCCGCCAATATCAAAGACGGAACATGCCCCAACTGCGGCGGCGCGGTGCAACTGGCCGGCAAGGGTCTTGTCAAATGCCCATACTGCGGCACCGAAACCTATTTGTCGAAAGCGCCGACCGATTCGCTCTGAAACAAGCGCAGTAGTGCAGTCTTCTCGCGAAAACTCCCAGCGCTCGTCGCTTTGGGCTAGAACAAGGTGTCCTCGGTCAGGAGTCTGTGGAGGTTCTCGAGAGCTCTGAACTGTAGAGCCTTGACGGCTCCCTCTGTTCGGTTCATCGCCTCAGCCGTCTCTTGAATCGATAGCTCAAAGAAGAAGCGGCATTCGACCACTTCACGCTGGTCGGGGGTCAGATCGCTCAGTGCTTCGCGCAAAGTGCGCTTCCGCTCTTCCATGAGTATGCGGCGCTCGGGATCGCCGTAAGGATCTTCACCTGCCGCGGTCTCCGGTTCCACGTCATTGTCCACCGGTAGTCGACGCTTGCGATAGTGATCGATGATGCAGTTCTTGGCGATCGTGTAGAGCCATGTGGAGAACTGAGCGGGTTTCGGCTGGTATCGACCGATGGCGGCCAAAGCCTTTTCAAACACCGTATGCGCCAAGTCCTCGGCATCTTCCCGATTGGATACCCGGAAGCTGATGAATGTGAAGACCTGGGCGGAGTACATTCGGTACAGCAGTGAGAACGCTTCTCCGTCGTGTCGCGAAGCGCGTGTGGCGAGCGCCTTGATCTCGTGCTCCGTGGGCTCGGTTAAGCGTGGTTCCGATGGCGCCAGGAGGCCTATGCCAATCATCCCATCCAGCCTTGTGAACGAACTGCCGTAACCCGTTCATCGGCGGAGACCCGTGGAAACTTGAGTCCCGGCTGGAATCAGCCGGAGCAGAAGATCAGCCGGTGGTGGGAGGTGTTGGCGGATTTGTGGTTGGAGGGCTGGTGGTACTGGTGGTGGGGAGAGGGCCTGTAGTGGTGGTGGGTTTGGTGGTGGTAGTGGTCTCTTTGGGCTTGGTGCCTTCCAGTATCAGTTTGGGTACCATGGGGTAGATGCTGGGGAAGCTGTCTTTGCGCAGCGTTTCCCCATTGCGCGTCACCGTGCGGGTCACAGTGCAACTGCGTCCATCCTGGCCGTAGTCCTTGACCTTGGTCTCGCCAACGAGCAGCTCAGCCGACTGCTGTCTTTTCTCGGTCTGTTTGACAAGGTCGTACCAGTCGGATGTCTTGTAGGTTACTTTGCGGCCATCCGGAGTCCCATAGATGACAAACGTGACGCTGCTGTTGCTGGCATGGGACTTGATCAACAGCCAGTGGTCCGTGTCGTTCCGGAACTTCAGATCCGGGTAGCCCCAGCTGACAGCTGCGTCTCGACCCATCGGGTAATGATCTATGTAGAGGAGGTGATTCTGACGTTCTGTGATCGGAAGCCCGGCGAAGAACGCGGCGTTGAACAACGTAGTGGCCACCTGGCAGATGCCGCCCCCCAAGTCGTCCTCCAGCGTGCCGTCCTCTTTGATGGCCGGCGCCGTCTTGAAGCCCCGCTCCTCGGTACGCCGCCCGACTACTGCATTGAAGCTGAACGTATCGCCGGGACCCACGAGGGTACCGCTGATCAGGTTTGCCGCACGCTGAATGTTGCTTATTCGGTTGGCTGAACCCGTGAACTCCGTGGTGTAGCTCCCTATGCTCTTGACGATGCCCATGGCCTGGGCCTGCTCAGTTGTGCGCTCGGGCGCCGTCTCCTTAACCGCCACCGTGGCCACCCGATTCGTGGCGGAAGTGGCGGCTTTGGTAACAGCGTCGGCTGTCGCCGGGCCGTCGAGCTCCTTGCCGAAAACAGCTGGCACCAGGGTTGCGGTCTCGCCGTCGGTTTGCCACGTGGCCTTCCGAGGGGGGTCTTCACTGCCTCGGCAATGGGACCGAAAAATCGGCGGCTTTGTCCGACGAGACGTAAGGGACCAGGTGTTGCTTCGCCCGGCTCCTGCGACCGTGAAATCGAGGGCCAGCTTGAGCGTCTCCACCGACATGGTCCACCGAGCCTCACCGTAAGCCAGGGTGACGGGAGACGCCACCATGGCGCGGGCCGCCTCAATGGCCCCAGCGGTATCGGCAGCCTGCACATTCGGGCTCCTCACGATCATCGGTATGGGGACGTCTGTGGAGTGCAGGCTGAGGAGAACGTCGTGCAGCTGGTTGCGAAGTGCTGGACGGTCCACCACCAAGCCGTCTTTGCTCTGAATCACGGTGATGTTGTCACCGTCGAACTTGAGACCGGCATTGACAGGGGGCCGATCGAGCTTCTCGGCCACCAAGTCGATGATCTTGTCCATGTGCTCGTAGTTCACGGTGCCTTCGAGTGGGACATCTCGCGGCCTGAAGTAGAGGGCGATGCTCGCGGCCAGGCGTTTCAAAATGTTGCCGCGTCTCGTTACGGCCATGGCTTCGTCTACGGTCGCGTGGACATCAAGAGCGGCGCCCAGATCCCCTGGGAGCACCGGCCAGCGGTACTCGTGCCTGGTGAGCACCAGAGGTTTGGCCATGGTCTCGTCCACGAGTTCGGCCAGTCGCGCCACTGCTTCCTCCGCCTTGACACGGCCGAAGTCCACCCCGGCAATGCTTATGCCCGAATGGATGCGTCCAGAAGACAGTGCCGCATCTGCGAAGAAGAGCAGCACAAATAGACCCAGCAGGGCAGCCGGGATAAGCAGCAGCCTAAGACGGGCGCGCCGCCTTGATATCCTCTTGGAGCGGGGTCTGGCCATGCGAAGGAGGTGACTGGGTCATCGGTCGGGATCGCTGGTACACGATAGCAGACGACCACGCACTCGCCCAGGCGTTGCTTGACGAGCGGTTACGGACGGGCGTGAGCTTGGGCATCATAGACAAGGCGATGGCCCAGAGGTGTCGCGTTGTCGGGCGACTCCTGCTGGCCGGACCGGTGTCCGGCGAGGTGTTGGGTAGGTCACTCGGCATATCGCGCGCAGCGGTGCACAAACACGTAGTGGCCTTACGCGGCCTGGGGTTCAACATCCAGTCCTCTCGTGGGGTGGGCCATGTCGTTGAGGGCCTGCCGGAAGCTCTCATTCCGGAGGCAGTGGTGCCATTGCTCCTGAGTAATTCAGCCTTGCCCGCACCCGGGGATGAATGGTTCTTAGGTCTCCCCTACCTACACCACCAGGAGGTGTCATCCACAAACGACGTGTGTCGGCGACTGGCGGAAAGCGGAGCGGCCTCCGGAGCAGTGGTTGTGGCCGAGGGCCAAGCGGCGGGGCGTGGGCGCCTGGCGCGTCGTTGGTACAGCCAGCCCGGTTTGGACGTGACCTGTTCCCTGCTTCTCCGGCCCGAGATCGAACCCGCAGCGCTTGCTCTTGTGATCCTGGGGGCGGCTTGGGGCATAGCGAGGTTCTTGGCGGAGGATATGAGGCTGGGCAGACGGGTGAGCTACAAGTGGCCAAACGATGTGCTGGTGGATGGTCGCAAAGTCTGTGGCATCCTCACGGAAGCGTCGAGCGACATGGACAGAGTGTGGTGGGTGGTGGCCGGCGTGGGGATCAACGTGAACGGTTCTCCCTCTGCTTCGGTCCCCAGAGACGAGTTGCCCGCCGACCGGGGTTTGCCGGTTTCGCTGCGAGAAGTGCTGGGACATTCGGTGGACCGGCACTTGGTGCTGCGCGGCGCCATCGGCCGCCTCGGAGAGGCTTGGCGCCGCGCAGCAAGGGATCCCGCTACCGTTGTGCGGGCACTGCGCTCGTTTGACTGTCTGCTTGGGCGCCGGGTCACGCTGAGTACTGGGCTTGGGGGCCGGGAGTTGGTGCGCGGCCGATCCGAAGGAATCGGAGAAGATGGTTTGCTGCGGGTGCGCACCTCGGATGGCAGAGTCCGTTCCTTCGCTTCGGGCGAGGTCACGCTTCGTTCCGGTGGCGACCCGCGTTAACGGGTTGGGCCCCGAACCCAATGTCAACCGTTGTTAGTTTATGGTTGACATCTCCACTTTCGGGGAGATAGCATCGAAAGGTGGAGCGTTTATTGACACACGAGGTCGGGCCTCTTTGCACGTGCCCAGAAATCAGATGGGAGAGGACAGAGAGCGTCTAGTCGGCATTACTAGGTGCGCCCTGATGGCCGCCGTGCTCTCTCTGCTATCACTGGTTGCCATCCCACTTCCCATCTCCCCCGTGCCTTTCACATTGCAGAGTGTGGGTGTGTATGTGGCCGCAGGGCTTCTGGGTCCGAGGTGGGGTACCGCTGCTGTGGCCGTCTACCTTCTAGTTGGAGTGGCGGGACTTCCCGTGTTTGCGGGGGGAGAAGCGGGTGTGGGCGTGCTCTTGGGGCCGAAGGGCGGGTACCTCATGGCCTTTCTTCCGGCAGCCTTCTTGGTGGGTTTGGCGAGTCGACAATTGCGAGACTCCCGTGGGAGCCCCAAATCGGTAGGTCTCCTCGTGGCCGGGCTCATGGGGGCAGCGGTCGTGATATATGCGTTGGGAGCCGGCTGGTTGGCGATGGTTACTGGGCTGGGCGCGACGCAGGTCATAGTGGTTGGGGTGGTGCCTTTCGTACCGGGTGATGCCGTGAAGCTTGTGGCTGCGGCGATCCTCATCCCCGCGGTGGCGCGCGCGCGGAGAGCCGCGCGTTCTTAACGCGGGCGTGTTTGTGCTGTATCCTCGCTCAGGTCGTCGAGATGAACCTGGAGGCGCGGGAGCGTGACCACATGGCAGGCCGTTCTTCTCGGTTTTGTGCAGGGGCTTACTGAGTTTCTCCCAGTGTCGAGCTCGGGGCATCTGGTCGTAGTGCCCGAGATGCTGAACATGGCGCCTCCCCCCGTTGCTTTCGACGTGTTGCTTCACTTCTCCAGTGCGCTGGCGGTCATCGGGTACTTCGCCCAGGATCTCTACAAGATGGCCAAGTCCTTCATATCTCCACGCGACATGTCTCGCGCAGAAGTCAGGGGTTGGCGGAGGCTGTTTGTATGGTTGGTGATAGGCACCATTCCGGCGGGCATATTGGGGTTGGCTTTTCGTAGCTTCTTCGAGCGCCTATTCGAGAGCACTTTGGCCGTTGGTGCCTTTCTGATGGTCACGGGCGCCATCATGCTGATCGCGGATTTGGTGCTCGATCGTACGCGTGCCCCACGGCGGACCGTTCGTGACATGGGGCTTCTGGATGCCCTGGTAATAGGTCTTTTCCAGGCCATGGCCATCGCTCCCGGGCTCAGCCGTTCAGGGCTCACCATCTCCGGTGGGGTATACCTGGGGCTCGAGAGGCGATCTGCTGCCCGTTTCTCGTTTCTACTGAGTGTCCCCGTCATTCTGGGTGCGGGGCTGCTCAACGCAGGAGACATGGCTGCTGGGTTCAGTGAAGCGGGGGCCGCTTATATGGCAGGTGCGGTGGCGAGCTTCGTGGCCAGCATATCGGCCGTGCACTTCTTACTTCGTTTCCTCAGATCGCATCGCTTCACCGCTTTTATCATCTACACTATGGCAGTTGGTGCCTTCGTTGTAGTGCTCTCGCTGGCCTAGAGACGGGAGGGGTATGGAGCGCGGCGAATTCCGCACCCACTTCGCGACGCGGCTGACTATAGTGGCCTCAGTCGTGTGCGCAGTGGTTCTGGCGTGCTTTGGGGTACTCGTGTCCCAGGTGCAGGCGGCCTCCGTGCCCACGGTGTACTCTGGGCCCACCGATCGGCCGCAGATCGCCCTCACCTTCGACGACAACTTCAACACAACGCGAGCACTGGCGGTACTCTCGGCGCTCCGCCGCTTGGAGGCCCCCGCCACCATGTTCGTGGTTGGTGATTATGTGCGGGGGGTCCCAGAGGTAACCGCCTCCCTGGCTCGTGGAGATTTTGAGATCGCCGATCATTCGATGAGCCATCCCGACCTCACCAAGTTGTCCTGGTCCAGGCTCCTGGAAGAAGTGGGCGGGGGATCGCGAACTTTCACAGCTGTGACAGGGGTGAGAACTGCGCCTCTCATGCGCCCGCCGTATGGCGCCACCAATGCGACGGTATCCCAGGCCGCCGCTCAGAACGGCTTCCTGTACGTGGTCAACTGGAGCATAGACACCCAAGACTGGACGGGGGTATCTGCCGACACCATCACGAACCGCGTATTGTCAAACGCCCGCAACGGCGCCATTGTCCTGATGCATCTCTCTGCGCCTCACACATACGAAGCAGTCCCCGGCATCGTTCAGGGGTTGCGAGCGCGAGGCTTCGAGTTGGTGACCGTGTCACGCCTTCTGAAGGGCGATCGGCGGTTCCTCGACGTCCCTTCCAGCGGCGGTACGGCTACGGCCATTGGGCGCATGGTGGATATGGGTATCATGTCCGGCTTCAACGAGGAATACTTCGGGCCGGAGGACGGTATCACTCGGGCACAGGTGGCCAAAGTCATGGTACTCGTGGCCGGATTGCATACCCCGGAAGTTGAACGTGTGGACCAACGGTCGTTCGCAGATGTGGTGGCCCAAAGAGGGGTGGATGGCTCATGGCTGGCCTTCCCCTTCGACTACGTGGAGGAGGCTGCGGCGGCGGGCCTCGTACAGGGACGATTCGACGCGCTGGGCCGCCGCGTGTTTGATCCATATGGTCCGGTCACGCGCGTGCAGTTGGCAAGGATCGTGGCGCGAATGGCGCGCCAGATGAAAGGGTATGTGGATGGTCCGCCGGCGCAGATGGCTTTTCGGGACGTGATGCCGGAGGACGCGGCGGATGTGGCACTGGTAGCCACCTCGGTTTGATGCAAGGTTACAACCACAGAGAATTCCGCCCTGATGAGGGTGCGGCTCGGAAGCATGTGGCAGTGGTTGCCGGCCGTTTCTTGGATCTCCTGCCCCGTTCCCATTGATGAAGTGCTGTGGTCCTTCGCTCACTCCTGTCAGGGCAGGCGCAGTTGATCAAGAACGAGCTTATGGGAGGGAGTGAGATGCATGAGTGTTGACTTGCGCCCCGCAATCGAGACTAGGCGGTGTACACGGAGACGCTCTGTGATATTCCTGTTGGCCGTGGCGCTGGTGGTGGGTGCGGTCTTGTGTCTGTCCGGATGCACTAGGGTGATAATCCAGGAACCTCCCAACAATGAGGGAGAGGTGACCACCACATCCTCTGTGGGCACTACTTCGACTACCGCTCGTTTGGAGACCAGTACCTCGTTGACTGTAATCACGGGACCAGGTTCGGTTTCCGGTCAGGTCAGCCCTGCCGAAGCGGTGGCCATTGTGGTGGGACCCAGCGTGGTCAACGTGGCGGTGGAGGGAACCCGCCCTGGGTTCGGTGGGCGTTACCAAGGAGAAGGTTCGGGGGTCATCCTCACCTCCGAAGGAATGATCATTACCAACAATCACGTAGTCAGCGAGGATGACAAACCCGCGGATACCATCGAGGTCACCTTCGCCACGGGGGAGACTGTCCCGGCAACCATCATTGGGCGGGATGTGCTGACCGACCTCGCGGTCATCAAAGTGAACAGGACTGGACTTCCGGCCGCCACCTTCATTGATGACATGTCCAAGGTTCGGATAGGGGAGTTCGCGATCGCCATTGGCAGCCCACTCGGCTTCGAGAACTCAGTGACTATGGGTGTCGTCAGCGGGCTCCAACGCGAGATCGCCGTGCCTGCCGCGGAGGGGGGGCAGTCACTTACCGATCTCATCCAGACGGACGCTGCCATTAGCCCCGGGAACTCGGGAGGGGCCTTGGCGAATTCTGCAGGCCAAGTCATCGGCATCAACGTGGCGTACCTGCCACCGGGGACCACGGGAGCGCAGAACGTGGGATTTGCCATTCAGGCTGATCTCGCCGTCAGCGTGGCTCAGCAACTGATTGAGACGGGCCACGTGAGTCACGCCTACATGGGGTTCCGTCCGGTGACAGTCACAGCCGCCTTGCAGAGGCAGTTCGGGCTCACTCGCGACAGCGGTGTGCTGGTGGCGCAGGTGGATCCGGGCACACCGGCGGCGCAAGCGGGTCTGCGGCAAGGGGACATCATCGTCAAGCTTGACGACACACCGGTGAAGACTGAGGCCGATCTCTTCAAGTTCCTGCGCAGGAGGCGGCCCGGCGACGACATCACGGTAGTTGTTGATCGGCGAGGCGCCGAGCTGTCTGCTCGTCTCACCTTGGCGGAGAGGCCCCAGTGAGTTGAGATCCGGGCGGCGGCCGGGGAACCCGGCCGCCGCCCGGATCTACCCCGTCACACGAAATCCCTGCTCGCCCTGCGGCACCTCCTCGACGACTCCCACGCGGGTAACCACGGCGTATTCAGGCCCGTGCTTCATCCACTCCAGTAGGGCGTTTACCGCAGCAGCCGGGCCCTCGACCACTGCCTCTACCGAACCGTCAGGGAGATTGCGGACCCAGCCCCGCACACCAAGCGCACCCGCCCTCTCCCTGGTGGACTCTCGGAACCATACTCCCTGCACGCGGCCCTCTACGCGGATGCGGTATCGGATCATGTCCGGTGTCTTGGTCACGAAGCGCTCTCCTCGGGAGGATAGCCTTCGGCTCCTATGAGTGGCACGAAGCGGCAGTCGAGGATGTAGGTGGTCTCCAATCCTCGAGCAGTGCGCGCAACAACGCGCAGCTCTTGGACGTCTCTGGCGCCCACCGGGATGACGAGCCGGCCGCCTTCAGCCAGTTGATCGGTCAGGTGTTCTGGTACGTGTGGAGCCGCCGCCGTCACTATGATGCCGTCATACGGTGCCTGCTCGGGCAACCCCAGCGTGCCGTCGCCGTTGACGACGTGAACGCGATCGTAGCCCAGCCGGTCGAGCGTTTGGCGCGCGGCTTCGGCCAACTCGGGCAAACGCTCGATGGTCCAGACCTCGGCTCCCAGTTGATCAAGCACAGCGGCTTGATAGCCCGAGCCGGTCCCGACTTCCAGGATACGCGAGCCGGGCCGCACGTTGAGCAACTCGGTCATTCTGGCGACCATGAAAGGCTGGGATATGGTCTGCCCTGCCGATATGGAGAGGCGAGTCGTCGTAGGCAGCGTGTCTGGCCGTCTCTGGGACGAACAGGTGGCGCGGAACCTCTTCCATAGCCTGAAGCACCGCTTCCGAAGCGATACCACGGCGGCGCAGCTGCTGTTCAACCATTGCGCGGCGGGACGCTGCGAACTCATCGGGTGTCTCGGCAGAGTGTGGCATCTGATGTCTCTTGTGGACATTGTGACCGCACTGTGCTGCGCTCAAACCATCTTCACGCGGGGCGGTCAGATAGGAGGCGGGGGGCGCAGCAGGGTTGCGCGCAGCAGGCGGCTTTCAGTCTCTGAGGATGCGCAGCCCTCTGTACTTGCGCTTTCGGCGTACGCGCACGCGGTACACGAGGAAGAACACGAAGAAGAGGATCGGATTCCCAGCCAGGGCAACAACAGAAGCGCGAATGCGCCCATGATAACGGCAATGTCCTCGAAAAAGCTGAGGAACGGTGCGCTCCGCTCCGTGCCGGCCCCGTCTACCGCCGAGCGCAGTGCGCCCTGCGCCACATGTGCCACGAGTGCAATGATGGCTCCGCCACCGCCCCCACCACCAACGGCACGGTGCCGTACTCGGCAAGGGTGGAGGCGAAGGCCAATGCGCCCGCCAGCACCCGCAGCGGATTGAAAACGAAATCAACCGCGAGGCGCTGCTCGGAGATCTTGTCCAGCCCCATTTCGACAACTGCCAGCACGAACAAGACGACGATGACCCACGTTCTGCTCGAGAAAGCTGAACGGGGTATTGGCGAGAGAAGGGGCGGCCAAGTAACCGAGGCGCGAGAACAAACCCAGGAGGGCGATAGGTAAAAACGCGCGAAAGCCGCACAGGCCGGCCAGACCGGCACCCAGACAAACATGGGCGGTGGGGCTGTGGAGAAGGAAATCCATCGAGTGACGAGTCTACCATGACCCGGCACGGGGTTGTCGTCGCTCGCATGCAGCCCATATACTGCTTCGATCTGGAATCCGGGAGGCCTCATCTCACCTAAGAGCCTTGACAAATACGAAGAGCGCTACGCATCACGCACGCGCGTGATGCGATCATCGGCCATGCGGGATCTCATGAGTCTCACTGCGCGACCGGAAGTCATCTCGTTGGCCGGTGGGCTACCCGCTACCGACTGCTTTCCTGTGGAACTGTTCGAGCAGATCAGCTCGCGTATTGCGCGAAGCCGCTGCGCGTTGAGCCTGCAGTATGGTCCCACCGAGGGCTTTGCCGATCTCAAGGAAGACATAGCGCAGGTTATGGCGGAGGAGTGGACGCAGGTCGACCCGGAACGCATCATCGTCACCACGGGCGGTCAGCAGGCGATTGACCTAGTGAGCAAGGCCTTCCTGGACCCCGGCGATGTGGTTCTGGCCGAAGGGCCTGCTTACGCGGGTGCCCTGACCACTTTCGTCAGCTACCAGGCGAATGTGGTCCATGTGCCCATGGACAACGAAGGCCTGGACATCGAGGCCTTGGAGGAACTCCTGAGCAGGTTGGAGACTCGAGGTCAACGTCCCAAATTCTTCTACATAGTCCCCAACTTCAGCAATCCCTCGGGTGTGACTCTGTCTCTGGAGCGTCGCCGTCGGTTGGTCGATCTTGCTGCCGAGCGAGAGCTGCTCTTGGTGGAGGATAATCCGTACGGGCTGCTTCGTTACGACGGTGCCATTCCGCCCACGGTGTTCTCGCTGGATCGTTCGGAGAACGTCATCTACCTCGGCTCTTTCTCTAAGATTATTTCCCCCGGCATTAGAACCGGGTGGGTGGTCTCCCCCACTGCCGTGTATCAGAAGCTGGTGCTGGGCAAGCAGGCCGCCGATCTTTGTTCCAGTCCGCTCAACCAGCTCTTCGTTCATGAGTTTGTGGCAGGGGGTATGTGGCGCGGGTACCTGGAGCAGCTCAAAAAAATCTACCTGGCTCGGCGCAATGCGTTGTTGCAGGCTCTGGCCACGGAATTCCCGAAAGGAGCAGTGTGGACGAGGCCGGAGGGCGGCTTCTTCGTCTGGGCCACGCTGCCTGGGGATATCGACACTGGGGACCTGCTGGTCAAAGCCATCGAGGAGAACGTGGCCTTCGTGCGCGGCGATGCTTTCTTCGCAGATGGCCAGGGCACCCACAGCATGCGGCTGAATTTCAGCTACACCACTGAGGATTTGATCGCCGAAGGGGTGAGACGCTTGGGTCGAGTGATCCGGGACCAAATGGAGTTGTCGCGGGCGTTGGGTATCTGAGCGGCGGCCGAAGGAGGCGTTGATGAAGCGAGTACATGTGTGCGTCTTGTATGGCGGTCGTTCGTTGGAGCGCGACGTGTCTCTGGTGACCGGACGACGGGTGGCTCGGGCCCTCAAGGACCGCGGGTACCGGGTCTCCGAGATTGATGTGGATGAATCCTTGGTACGGCGATTGATGGAACTGAAGCCCGATGCCGCCTTCATAGCGCTCCACGGGCGTGGGGGCGAGGACGGCACTGTTCAGGAGTTGCTGGAGATTCTGCGTATCCCTTACACGGGCTCGGGTGTGCTCGCCAGCATTCGTGCGGTGGACAAAGTCCTAGCAAAGCACATCTTTCTTGCGACGAGCATACCAACTCCCCCGTTCTATGCTTTCAGCGACTCGGCCTTCCGGGAGATGGGAGCCAAGGACACACTCGACCTGATCGCGGCAGACCTGGGGCTCCCGGTGGTGATCAAACCCTCGTCTCAGGGGTCGGCACTGGGTATAAACTTCGCCACCGACGCGCGCGACCTGCCCCGCGCGATGATGTCGGCCCTCTCTTTTGACCGTAAGGTACTGTTGGAGAAATTCGTGTCCGGCCGGGAGCTGGCGGTCACCATCGTGGAGTCGGCCGCTCCCCCGGTGCTGCCCATCGTGGAGGCGCGTCCGCGCGAAGGGCACACGTATTACGATTTCGATTCACGCTACGTGCTGGGTGAAACCGACTTCATCGTGCCGGCGAGGCTCACTCCGGAGGAAGAGTCTCGGGTGACGGCCGTGGCGTTGGCTGCATATGAGGCGTTGGGGTGCGAAGGTTACGGTCGCGTCGATATCATCTTGGACGACTCAGGTACCCCGTGGGTGCTGGAAATCAACACCATCCCCGGGATGACGGAGAGCTCTCTGATGCCTATGGCCGCAGAAGCGGCAGGCATCGGGTTTGCCGATCTGGTGGAGATAATGGCCGCGACCGCCTTGGCCGGCTGCAGATAGGGCCACCGAGCATCGCCTGCCTGTGCCCGCGCAAAGGGGCCAAAATCTTGCCCGGCCCGACTCGATGAGGTGACCGTGAAGTACGGTAGGCCGCGGGGAGACCGTCGTGCTCCGCAGCTGTGGGACGTGGTCGGCACCCGGTGCTAGAATCCTAGCTCCTCCTTGGGCGTGCCCTCGTAGCTCAGGGGATAGAGCAGAGGTTTCCTAACCTCGTGTCGCAGGTTCGATTCCTGCCGAGGGCACCACATCTTCGCACAAAGAGCCTGGAAAACAGTGGGTGGGCCGCCTCGGATCTGCCGAGGGTTCAAGCGAAGCGCGGGACCCGGCTCATCTCGATGCACAGGCCATGTCCAGATGGCATCGGGCATCTGGTGCGTCTCACTGTGGGTGCCAGGCGCAGTCACTGGGAGTTCCCTCCAGCTCCGCCAGAGCTCGTAGAATGGCGGGCTCCAAGGGATTGCGGCCCAGAGCCAGCGCCAGGTGGGTGCAGGCCCGCTCTACGAGGGCGGCAGGTTTGTACGAGCGCAGTTGGGCGCAGGCGGCCTTCTGGTCATCGCTGAAGGAGAGCGACCCAGGGCCTCGCCAGGGGCATAGGGCTGGGCCTGCGCGGCGTGGGCGGTTCGAATATCGATGAGATCCACCATTGCAAGTCCTGCCGCGTACCAGAGATACCAGGAGTCATTGATGCGGCTGCCGCCTGCTCGAGTGCGACCACCCTGAGGGCTTGATTGTCGGCAGCTGCGGCATAGCGTCCAGGATCTCCCGTTGTCAGCACGGCCTCTGCCGCGTGCTCATAGATCTCGGCTTCCACCGGTGGGTCCGCGGCATACGGCGTGATGCGTTCGGCTATTCGCGCCAGGCGGGCGGCGGAAGTCGGGGCGTCGTGTTGCACCGGCGGCAACGTCACTCAGCGCTACGGCCAGGAACGGATCAATACCAAGACGAAGGTTACGATCCCCGCGCCCATGAGCGCCCAACGAAACACTGCGAAGAGGCCGGGCGGCCGTAGAGCGCGCAGCCGTCGCCGGTGTCTGGCGGCACGTCTCTGTTCTTGCTTCTTTCCAAGTGGCGATGAGCGTCTCAAGCCGGTGAAACCGGCCGCGGCCTCTCCACGACTTTGACCGTCGCCAGGTGTTCTGCGTGTGTGCCTGTCCTGGGGGCCTCGACATGCCTTGTTGCGCGGCAGTCTGATCCATGAGCAGGCGTGTCGGCTGTGGCGAGGTGTCGCGAAACCCGCGGCCACAACACGCGTGCTCGCGCATCCACGCCGGCCACACCCGAGCTCAGCAATAGCATGATCAAGCCTGCCACGCCGGTTCGCTCCAGACGGGGCGTATGGCGGCATGGAGAAGGCAATATGTCACGGCCAGCGCCAGCGAGAACTCCCATCCGAACTCTGAGCGCTGAGTCCCCAGCGAGCTTGGGAAGTAGGCGCGATTGCGGAAGAGCCAAGTCGTCCGCCATGCCCTCCAGCCGGAGCTGAACCGCGGCCAAATCATTTCCACCAACGCGCAGAGCAAACCAGCGGTGATGAGCCCCGCGCCGGGTAGCCGTTTCTCCTCGAGTGCATGGAAGAACCATGAGCCGGTTCCCGCGTCGTAGGGCTCCGGCATCTCTTCTTTCGCGCAGATAATGTGATCCCATACCGCTCCCACCCCAGTCCATTGGTGTCTTCGTATTGGCGCCACGCCACGCGCCATTGCTCCGGTAACTCGAGGGAGCTTTGACGGATGCCGAGGATGTCGGCCGCCTGCGTCTGCAGCCAAAGACGGGGTTCTCCGACTTGCCTCTCCAGGATCATGTAACCGTATGCGCCGGCTGCTGTTAGGGCAGCCAATACAAGGGCGCTGAAAACAAAGCGCATTCGTCTGGAGACGTGGACCCAGTTCTCGAGAAGCGAAAGAATGGTGCTGACGAAGCCGGTGACGATCATGCCGACGATCAGGATGAACTCGAGGGGTTGGGCGCCAACAACCTCCGGGCTTGACGGCGTAGTCGTTGAGCCCCGGAAAGGCCCACACCATCATTACGGCCGCACCAGAGCGCACACGAGCACGCGCAGGCGACCCGGGAAGAAGGCCAGCCCCAGCACTGCTGTCGCACCCAGGCAGAGCCAGGCAGCACTGGATTGAGCAAGAACGCCGAGAGAGAGGAGGCCGAACACGGCTGCCAAAGCCACACCACGGAAAAATGGGGGCTCTTGGGATCACTCGCCTGCCACAGCAGCGGCCAGATCAAGGCCAAAGCCAAGGCCGCCGTGATCTCCGGCCCGCCGCCTGGAAGCGCCAAAGCAGCCGATCCAGGATTTCCTACAAAGAGCGAAACCACACCTGCAGGATGTGTGGCCGCCCAAATCATCACGAAGGCCACCAGAGTGAGGGAGGCCACCAGAAGCAGCGCGCGGAACACCATTCGGGAGGCCCATCCCGTAAGCAGACACATTCCCAGTGTCAGTGTCGTCAGGCCTCCGTAAGTACGAACTGCTGCCATCCACGCCGCATGGGGAGCATCACTCCACCACATCCCAGCGGTTAACCACAGGCTGTGGATGAGGAAGAGGCCCAGCACAAGGAGCGATAGCTGGCGCGGCCTGCGTGTATATCCGGTCGTCACTGCGATTATCGCGGCGAAGATACCCATGGCCATGGTGGGAAGGAGCCAGGCTTCCGTGGTGTGAGGAGACCCAGACAGGGCCTGCCAGAGCCACAGCCCCACCAACAGAACAGTGGGTAGCACCCAACCCAGCCTACGGGCTATGGACGGCGCGTCGTTATCGGCCGGCGGGGTTGACCCCTCCTGGATTGACTCCTCGGGAGCGCTTTGTGGGGGGCTCTCTTGTGTCACATGCTCACGTTATCGTGCAACCAAAGTCCCATACCCATGGAAGACGGCGGCGGATAGGCTGGATTCATGGCTGGTGACGACGATACACGAGATTGCCTCTTTAGCCTCCTGGCCGACCCTGGGGCGGTCTGGCGTCAGTTCTGCGTTGTTGAGAGCTACCTGCCTGCGCGGTTGAGACCGTCTCGCCACATCCCCTCGCCTCACGATCCTCACACCCTCCTCGGCCTCTCGCCCTGTCCCCGCTTATCTTACCTGCGTCACGACGCGTGTACGGCGGCGGGTTTCTTGGTACAAAGAAAAAGACAGGCATCAAGCGGGGGAGACGACGCGATCGGAGGGGGGAAGGTAGTCGCCTCTCTCTTCGGGGTGTCGCTATCCCCGAGAGTGCGAACCAGAGGAGGAAATGTGGCAGATCCAGGTTCAAAACTGTGTCCCCAGTGTGGGCATGCGCAGGCTGGAGGTGAGTTCTGCGAGGTATGCGGGACCAGGCTTGCGGCAGCGGCGGGAGCCGGCTTCTCGTCTCCGGCCGGGACCGGTGGGCCGGTTCCGCCGCCGCCCGGCGGCCCGGCGACACCACCACCTTACGCTCAGTACCAGCAACCAATGTATGGCGGCGGCTACCCGGGGAGCAGCCAGCCCGGCTTCTTCGCTCGGTTGTTTGACTTCTCCTTTGAGACCTTCATAACCCCCACGATTATCAAGGCGCTTTTCATCCTCTATCTGGTCGTGGTGGCGCTGATGGCTCTGGGTATGGTTGTGGTGGCTTTTACTCAGAGCGTAGTGGTGGGTCTCCTAGCCCTGATTATCGGTGTCCCCATCTTCGGGTTCATCTACATCCTGATGGGGAGAGTGTGGCTTGAGCTGGTGGTCATCTTCTTCCGTATCCACGAGAACACAGACGCGCTGGTGGCGCAGAAGAAGGCAGGGCACTGAGAAATACCACACAAAGACGTGTGAGCCAGAGAGAGTCGCTCAAGATGTGCCGGGGGCCGCAGAAAGCGGCCCCGGCACATGTGTCTCCCCAGATGTCCCCGGTGCGTTGTTCGGGAGATTGGGTCTTGATAAGAACCCCCTCTCTTACCAGGGCGGAATGTCCGTCACTCGCGTGTCAGGTAGGTCTCACTTCCTCGCTGCACCACGCGAATGCTGGTCTTCCCTTCCGTCTCTATTACCTTGCGAAGGCCCTGCACGAGGGTTACCGGTTTCTTGTCCGTCACATCTACCAGCACACTCTTATCAGTCATGGCTTCGAAGTCGGTGATGATTTGTTTGTAGAAGCTGGTGCGTTGACGGGTGGGTACTTCCTTGGGAACTAGACTGTATCCGCGAGAGCGAGTCATTTGTTGTGAACCTCACGTTAGGTAGGTTTTGGCGATGATCCATGAACATGGAAGTCCATACCAGATGAGCAAATCATACACAGACTTTGTGTGAGCTACAATGCTGTTGGATATATGCCGTTCGTATTGAGGAGCACCGCCCACATATGGTGAGGGATAGGTTATCCGTGTCGCAACTACGGGTTCGATTCATGGGTTTCATGGCTGTATTGGGTTGTCTGCTCGTGGCGTGGGCCGGGTTGGGTCTTACCTCTGAAGTTGTAGCGGATGACGCGATGGACTTGAAGCAGCAGGTTATCGCTGAGGTCAACCTGCGGAGGACTGAAGCGGGAGTGCCTCCGGTTGAGATATCGCCCTTCTTGTCGACGGCGGCTCAGGCCCATGCGGAGTACTTGATTGCCAATGCTGCGCAGTGGGCATACGGGCTGGACGCGCATTATGAGGTGCCTTCTTATCCGTCTTACTATGCCGCCTCTCCGGCAGAGCGGGCGGTGAAGGCGGGTATGGCCTCCGGCAACGATATCAGTGAGGACGTCCTCCTCGGCTACGGCAACACCTCCGGTGGGGCTGCTTTCGTAGTGGGTGCATGGATCAACGCGCCCCTGCACCGGCGGGCCATTATTGACCGGGCAATAGTGGAGGCCGGTTTCGGATGGGCTACCGATGATCCCAAATACGCGTACGTTTACAATGCCGTGTCCGATAGGTCTGCCGACGCCCGTTCCGGTGAAGTGCAGGAATACCCGGCTGATGGGATGACTGGTATCCCCTGGGGCTGGGATGGGATTGAGAGCCCGCAGCCTTCCCGCCGGATCGCTATCCGGATCTCTGGGAAGGGAATCGTTTCGTGGGGGGTTATCCATGACCTTCTACCCCGTGCACGGAACCTTGGTGAGCTCTTCCCTGGAACTGCGTTGCGCGATGGGAGCAGTCCCGGTGGTGAGATCGGCCGAGTACCCTTACGTGTTCGTTCCTGCGGACAGGCTACAGCCGGGCACCACGTATACGGGGCGCTTCGTCTACTCAATGCGGCTCGACTTCACGGGAGAGGTCTACTCAGGTGTGCGTGAGTTTGCTTTCGCGACCGCCGGAGGCTCCACGACTTCTTCTTCCCCTCCACCACTCTTACCACCTCAACTTCAACTACCACCACAACTTCAACGACAACTGCGCCTTCAACCACTACCACCACCGACACTCACCGGCCCGACCGTTTCTACCACCACAACCACGATGCAGACAGGTCCCGTCCCTTTCTCAGATGTTGGTCCAGGGCATCCGTACGCGCAAGCCATCGAGGCTTTGGCGGCTCGGGGTGTCATCTCGGGAACCGTCTCCGGCAACGAGAGGCTCTTCAAGCCGGATGAGCCCGTATTGCGCCAACAACTGGCCAAGATGCTCGTACTGGGATTGGGACTCGTCGTGACCACGAGCGACGAGTGCCTGTTTGAGGATGTGGAACTCTCAAGTGGTGAGGAACTCTATCCGGACCACTACGTGGCCGTGGCGGCGCGGGAAGGTATGGTAGTGGGCACGTCTCTACGCCCTCTTAAGTTCTCGCCCTACAATAACGTGTTGCGTGCCCAACTCCTCACAATGGTGGTACGCGCCGGGCGAGCGTTGGGGCGGGGCGCCTTGTCGGCACCTCCCGAGGGGTGGAAGGGAGAATTGCCCACGGTGGATCCCACGCACGGTGAGAACATACGCTGGGCGGAGTACAACGGTCTGGTCGCCCTGATGGATTTGAAGGGTTGGGACGTGTGGAAACCTGCCAGCCGGGGTGAGGTGGCTCAGGTGCTCTGGACTTTGGTGAAATAACGGGGCGGGTCGGGACGGCGGGTCGCCTCTCCAGTCCGCTCGAGCCCGCCTCCGTGGGACCAGTTGCGTGTACTCAGCCGATACGGGTACCCACGCCCTCGTATTCGAATCCCAGCTCCAGTAGCGCCTGCCCATCGAGAGCGTTGCGGCCGTCTATGACGAGTGGTCTGGCCATGATCTGCTTCATGGCGGCCCAATCCAGGTTCACGAACTCCTCCCATTCGGTGACCAGCACGCATGCATCTGCGCCGGCCAGTGCCTCGACCGCGTTACCTGTATAAGTCACGCATGGGAGGAGCGCCCGCATATTATCCATAGCGATGGGGTCGTACGCCGTCACGCGCCCCCTCGGCCAGCAGCCGGCTCGCCAGGACGATCGAGGACGCTTCCCGGATGTCATCGGTGTTGGGCTTGAAGGCCAGCCCGAGGAGGGCTATGCGCATGCCGCGGAGCTCGTCGCCCAGATAGCGGCGGAGTTTCCCGATCACCCGCCGTTTCTGGAGCTCATTGACTTCGATCACCGCGGTCAGAGCTGGAAGTGATAACCGGAGTTGCCGGCAAGTTGTTTCAGGGCCGAAACGTCCTTGGGGAAGCAACTACCGCCGTATCCAATCCCTGCCCTGAGGAAGTGTGGCCCGATGCGGTGGTCCAGGCCCATGCCGTAGGCGACGGTGGCGACATCGGCGCCCACGGATTCGCATACGTTGGCGATCTCGTTGATGAAGGATATTTTCGTGGCCAGAAATGCGTTGGAAGCGTACTTGATCATCTCGGCCGAGGCCACGTCCGTTTTGACGATGTGAGGACAGCCCAGGCCGGCGTAGAGACCGGCCACTCGATCGCAGATCTCTGTTGAATCGGCGCCCACAACGATGCGATCGGGGTACTTTGAGTCCGAGATAGCGCTCCCCTCGCGGAGGAACTCGGGATTGGAGGCGTAGAAGACCCGGTCGAAA
Organism: Thermoleophilia bacterium; assembly: GCA_040770645.1. Taxonomy (GTDB): domain Bacteria; phylum Actinomycetota; class Thermoleophilia; order RBG-16-64-13; family RBG-16-64-13; genus JAAYZX01. The sequence goes on from JAXGIS010000001.1 coordinate 200,582, forward strand.
CCTCGGGCTGCCAGTTCAGCCTTGATTGCCGCTCCGGTGCCGATGGGCACGGTGGATTTGGTTATCAACACCCGGTCTTCGTTCGTGGAGAGGGGAAGGCTGTCGACAACCCGCCAGACCCGGAGAGGTCGGCGTCGCCCAGTATGTGGGGAGTATCGACGCAGATGAAGATGAACTCGCCGTCCGCATAGGCATCGGCGGGTCGTCCGTGAAGCGGAGCCTGTCTCCACAAGAGGCGATGAGCTCGGCTAGAGCCCGGTTCGTAGATGGGGATGATTCCGTTCCGCAGCCTCTCCACTTTAGCGCTGTCAACATCCATACCGATGACGACGTGTCCAAGGTCGGCTAAGCATGCAGCCGTCACCAGCCCCACGTATCCCGTACCGATAACCGTGATCCTGCTCACTTGTACACCTCCCGACGCCCCGGGCAATGGGGCGTCACATTACTCTCCTCAAAAACGAGCGGTGGCTTCAAATGCCGTGGCGAGCTTCTGCTGGTAGGAAGAAGACGCCAGCAACCGATCTTCATCTGATTCGTCATGAACCCCAACTCGGGCATGATGACAGGAACGTCAGACCAGTTGAAGCCCGTCATATCGTCCCGTTCATCGAGGCCACGATCGTTTGCCCCCGTAGCGGCGATGAGTGCCGATTGCGCCAACTGCGCGGCCCGTCGCGACGCGGAGTAGATATCATCGGTCCAACCCTCGATGTAGGCGGGGTACAGCACGTGGATGCCCCGGGCGGAGCTGTTCTGGAACGCATCGCAGTGGATGCGGATGAACAGCCTGGCGCCGGCCTCGTTGGCCATCTTCGCCCGCGCAATGTTGGAGATATTCACATCCTCTGAGGTCCGGGTCATTATGACACTTATCCCGCGGGCCTCCAGTTCATCCTTCAACTTGAAAGAGATGGCGAGATTGACCTCGCTCTCCGGTAGGCCGGTGACCACGCCGAAGGCACCTTTGCTCATCTTGTACTTGGTTGTCTTGGACCCCGGTCCGATGGCTTCATAAAGAGATCCTCAGGACCTTGGTGTCCGGGATCGATCACCACGACTGCGCCACTTACTCCGCTTTCTCCACCGGGCGAGCCGGAGGATGATGAGGTGGGCGTAGCGGTCGCCGCCTCTTTCTGGGTGGTGGAAGTAAGTGGGCGTTTCACGGCCGTGGTGCAGTGACCACGGTTGTGACAGTGGTGGTTTCGGGATGTAGCGCTCTCGAAGTATCCGTGGAGCTGGAGTTGGATACGGGTGTCTCGAGATCCTCCGGCGCGTGAGCCTGAGTGTCGTCATGGGAGCCGAGATGGTGCCGGGGCCCGCTGCCGCTGCCGGGGAAGATGACGATGTCTCACCCAACGTGGGGGGACCTGACTTGAGTGCCCGCCCTAGAGCAATACCGCCGACCGTCAAGATCGAGCAGGTCGCGCCGACTATGAGCAAGTGAGGCGGCGGCGCTGAAGCGCCGCCGCCTCGGCTCAGCGATCAGGCGCCGTGTTTCGTCGTTGCGGGGAGGCCTGTGCCCATATGTGCTCATTCGCCTCCTCGGGGGTTGGAGCCTGCACAGTCTATCAGACGTAGTCCCCCGGAGTACCGATGTGGGCACGTAACAGCCGGGTGGCTCGGCTACGCATGTCGCTCAGGCGCTCTGCCTCCAGAACTGTGGAGGGCGGAGATGTGCCGGGCGATGCGACTTATGACATCCAACTCGTACAGGGCGCCGAGCGCACGCAGTCCCTCGCGCCTTCGGATGGGGCCACTCGGCTCTTCGGAGGCATTGCAGAGCGGAAGCAAGAGCTTCGGGGCCGCACGCCTAAGCTGCGCACAGAGTGCCGGATGGCGGCGGAGGTCTGATGAAGCAGAAAGTGAAGCGACGTACTGGGCGAGCACCCAGTTCCGCCGTCATGCGCTCCAACTGGGTGTCTGTACTGTCGGCATCGGTTTCGGACAGCCCCGTTCAGCGGAACGATCTGGGGCCGGAGGGTGCGTTGAGTCGGCGGCGTTGACTGCAGTGAAGCCCATGGTACTTCCTTGAACGTGCCGCAAGCGCGTCGAGCAACGGATTCACAGATCTTTGCGCGCGAACGAGATGACCGCCAGGGCAAGGCACACCGACATAGAGCACCCCCGTATACGATGGGCCACGCCTGCGGTTCCATGGGGACACCGAAGGGGCCGATATCTCGGATCGAAGTTGGTCATGCGAGGAGCCAGTTGGGACAGAGACATGCGAAAAATGAGTCGAAGGCAAGATGTAAGTAGCGCGGCCCCGATGGCCTCGGCTGTGCGGTTATGGAGCAGGAGCCCTTGACGCACGACTCCGCCAATGAAGGAGAGCCCGAACGCCATGAACACCGCGATACCCGTCGGGGACGGGGGCCAGAAGCGTGGTGAGGAGTGAAACCAACCCGAGCAACACCAATCCCTGCACAATCAGGTAGGCGATGGCAGCGACAGGACGGGGGTCGGCGTAGCCGCCGAAGATGCGGGTGAGCGCCAGAACGCCACCGCCAATCAGGATGACGTATACGGTGAACAGGCTACCGTAGCCGAGGTACCGTCCCATCACGATTTGCCAGCGGCGAATGGGGCGAGCCGCGATCGGCTGCAGCAGCCCGCTCTCGGCTTCGCCGTTGATCATCCCGGAGGCGCTGAAGATCACCACCATAGAGCCCAGGAGGCTCGATACGAAGATTCCAAACGAGACGAGCTGATAAGCCGCCAGGGTGCGAAACATCCCCAAGTCGTCCGCATCCTGGAAAACGAAATACACGCCGAGGCCGTACAGCGCTACGAACCCCAGTGAAAGCAAGAGGCCTGCCAGCAGCAGTTTGCGTCGCAGACTCTCCCTCCAAGTTGCCGTCGCGAGAATGAGAAGGGGGCGCAAGAGGCGGGCATTCACGGGCTTCGCTCCCGGATCAATTTCACGAACGCTTCCTCGAGGGTCTGCCGCACGGGACCGGCCTCGTACACCGGGACTCCGAGCTCCACCGCAACTTGCACAAGGGCGGGTATCTGCCCAGGTTGCGAGGTGGCGACTGTGATCAACCCATCGGCATGGGTGGGCGCGTTGCCGGCTATGTCCTCCACGCGTTTGAGTAGCGCTGCCAGCCTGTCCTCAGTGAGCCATCCAACGCGCAGTTGCGCTGACGGCCGCTGCAGTAGTGTCTCAAGGGCCCCCTGCGCCACAACCACACCTCGATTCACCACGGCAGCGCTGTCGCAGACCCGCTCCACCTCGGTGAGGAGGTGGCTGTTGAGGAACACGGTAACGCCCTGGGTGCGGAGTTGGAGCAACAGATCGCGTACGTCGAGCCGGCCTAGGGGGTCAAGTGCGCTCGTGGGTTCGTCAAGGAACACGATCCGCGGTCGCCCCACCAGGCTTTGGGCGAGCCCCAACCGTTGCTGCATCCCTTTGGAGTAACCCCCGATGCGTCGGCCGCCGGCGCCGTTGAGCCCCACGAGTCGGAGCAGTCTGTTGCGTTCGGCGGCGGAGGGACGAAGTCCCGCTAGGCGCAGATGTAAGCTCAACAACTCGTCGCCCGTCATCCAAGCCGGGAACCGGAACTGCTCAGCCAGGTAACCCACTGCCGCCTGCACCGCAGGCGACCCGGGTTTGCCTCCCATCACCGACACTCGGCCGGCATTGGGCCGAACCAAGCCCACCATGATCTTCAGCAGAGTGGATTTACCGGCCCTGTTGGGCCCCAGGAAGCCGAAGACGCTTCCTTCGGGCACCGTGAGGGTGACGCCTTTCAGCGCTTCCGTTCGGCCGAAGTGTTTGACCACCTCGGAGCACGTGATGGCGCATTCCATGTTGACAGGCTATCAGTTCTCAGGGTCGGATGGCGGGGTCAACGCCACCGAAGGTTCAGGTCAACCACAGTTCCACGGTGGGGTACCGTTGTGAGAGCGTTGCTATGATGAATGCATGAAAACCGCCGTTCCTGCCCATTCATTCACGCCTGATCCGCACCCCGCCGGTTCCGGCGAGGCGCCTCCCCGCCTGCTCGTGCTCGAGCATGGAACCATAGAGCAGTTGGGAACGTTGGAAGAACCGCTCGGCGCCCGAACTGCGATCAGGCATTTGGTGGCATATCGTGACCCCGTGCATTATGCGCGCCAAGTGGATTCCGTGGTACATGCACGTGATTTCGACGGTCTGGTTGTATTGGGGGGGCCCGCGACGCTGGTCGACAAGCATCTTCACCCGTTCCTCGACGAGAGTCTGCGCGTTGTACGTCTGGCCCTGCGCAGCGATACGCCGATCCTGGGCATCGGTCTCGGTGCCCACTTGGTGGCGTGGTCTTTGGGGGCCCGCGTGTGGACCGGGCGAACGCGTGGCAAAGGGGGCGAGTACGGGTGGTACCCGGTCAGTCTCACAGATCGCGGCAAGGTGGATCCGGTATTTCACGGGTTTCGCGAGATCGACTCGATGTTCCATTGGCACGGCGATTCGTTCGATTTGCCCGCAAAAGCATGGGGGCTGGCGGAGACGCACCTATATACGCAACAGGCGTTCCGATGGGGTCGGTGGGTGTATGGGCTACAGTTCCACATGGAAGTGACGGGCCAGATGGTGGCCGACTGGGTGGATACATTTGGTGATGATCTTGCCTTCTCGCGCCGGGTGGACCCCGATATCATGGTGGCGAAAGCGGTGCGGTATTGTCCCACGCTCAAGCTCAGAGCGGAAACGCTGGCCAAGCATTTCGCGGATTGCGTCCAGCATGCGTGCACCGAACGGAAGCACGGTCAGAGGGAGCATGGCCGGAGTTCCCGCCGGCTTTTCGGCTCTCCTGCCGGTGCGGACTCCAAGCCTTCCCGCCCGTGTGCCGACTCACGGACTCGGTAGGGCCGTCCGCGCTCACCTCCCACACAGAGCGCCCGTCTGGATCTTCGTCTCCCGCATAACGGCGACGCCCGTCGTCGTGGTAGTGATGGTCTCAGAGGTTAGCGCCAAGCCGGCTGCTCTCCAACATTGGTGCCGGGTCGGAACGGTAGCCACACCAGGGCCAAGAACCGTACCCTCACGTCGGCCTTTTGGGCCGGATCTCGATCTCCTCGAGATCGCCCTGCTTGGGCCCATCTCCGCTTCCAGCGCAGCCACAGCCGCATTGAACTCATCCTCGAGTTCCACCTGGGCCTGTTTCACCGTCTCCAGCGTCTCTTTGGCTCGGGCCACATCGCCCGTCTGGTTTATAGAGCGTCCAACCCCGCGCATGGCAGTGGTGGCTCGACCCACGTTGCCCACGCTGGCCACTTTGCGACCCACCAGGGCGCCCAGTAGCGTCGCGCCCACGGAGATGGCCGTTTGCATCTTCTGGCCCTTGGCTTGTTCTTCTTCGCGCTGCACCACCTGCTGTGCTCGGCGTATGCGCTCTTCGAGTGCGGCGAGCTTGGGCCCGTAGGATCGTCTGAGTTTCTCGACCATGGCGTCGCGTGCCTCTCGCCGGGCGAGTTGGATGCGGGCGCGGAACGCGGCCTCCGTCTCTTCCGGGCCGGCCACCAGCTTGAGGGCCGGAAAGCTCTTCAGTTTCAGTGCCTGGTTCCGATAGACCCAGTCGGCGAAGTCCTTCTGCCAGGTTTTGTAGCTCATAGCCCTGGTGGCTGCCGGGGGATGGGAAGGAACGAGGCTCCAGCGGGGGCGGTTGTCGATAGGCGGTCGGGGTCGAGGTCCACCAGTTCGGCTGTTCCCCAGTCAACCGCTATGGGGGACTCCTCCAGGTTGAGCACGGCGGCAACCGTCCGGTCGGCGGCAATGCCCAACTTGGTGTCACGGAAGTGCACCTCGGCCACGGCGCCGAGCCCCGGTTTCAACGTTATAGCGGCGTCCCCACCTGTGCCCAGTGGGGGCAGATAGAACACCGGGATGTCCGGGGAGTTGCGCCACAACACCGGCACTGGAGAGGGTTGGATCTGGGGCCGCAGAGGCCACGTTCGCGGCGGCTGATGGGGCGCTCGCGGCCTGCGCCATGAACGGCGTGGTAGCCGGTGCGGTGGACATGGGGGCAGTCGGAGCACTGACGGACGCCGTCGAGGCTTCGTTCAGCAGCTTGATCTGGGTCCTGGTGAGCGGGCCGGCCAGGTACGAGAGTGTCCAGCGCGTCTGGAACACCACCGGGGCATCTTCATGAACGTTGTACATGAGAAACACGCGGCTTCCCAACCCTGCCAGCGTCGCTTCCATGGCCGCGCGATCGAAACCCCCGGCGGAACTCAGCGCCACCCCTTCCAGACCTTCGAGCACCCGAGCTTTGTCGCGCTCGGTTTGCAGACGCCTAAGGAACCAGGTGCCCGTGTTGCTGAGGCCCTTGTAGTCCAGATCCACCGGATTCTGTGTGGCCAGCACTATCCCCACCCCAAAAGCCCGGGCCTGCTTGAGTAACGTGAGTAGGGGGATCTTGGAGGGCGGATTCGCCACGGGAGGAAGTATCCGAAGATCTCGTCCATATAAATGATGGCTCGTAGACTGCTGGTGCCGGCCTGTGCTCGTGTCCAGCTCAGGACTTCGTTCAGAAGCAGGGTCACGAAGAACATGCGCTCGGCGTCGCTCAGGTGGGCGATGGACATGACGGATACGCGGGGTCTGCCGTCGGGCGCATAGAGGAGGGCGCCGATATCCAGGGGGTCGCCGGTGAGCCAGGTGGAGAAGCCGGGCGCAGCCAGGAGATTGTTGAACAACATGGCCAGGCCGAAACGATCCTTCGCCGGGTAGAAAGACTCCAGATCCATGACTCCCACCGTTGTTATGGGAGGAGACTGGATCATTTGGATGAGCGAGGAGAGGTCGAGGTCGCGCCCCTCCACCCACGCCTGTTGCAGAATGGTGGAGACAAGAATGTGCTCGCGGCTTTTGATGGGATCAGGGTCCACTCCCACCATGGTCAGCAACCCCGAGGCGGCGTTGGATACGCGGTCACGCAACAGTTCTTCATCCCGCCTGAGCGCAGGCGGTGGTGCTGAGAACGAGCCCAAGATCGAAACCGGCCGTCCCGCTGTGCTGCCCGGCGTGTATACGGTGAACTCCGCGGCCGCCCTCAGGCGGGCGATGCGGTCACCATCTTGGCCCCATTCCGCTAGACCCTTGCTCCAAAGTTCCGCCTGTTTCACGGCGAACTCATCGGGCGAGAGCCCCTTTCGTTCGGCCTCCTGCTCGTTCACCCAGGGGCGGAAATCCTGAGGCGCAAGATCCGGGAAGGTGAGAAGAAGATTGGGCAGATCGCCCTTGGGATCGATTACAAGCGAGGGTATCCCGTCGATGGCCGCCTCTTCCAGTAGCCCGATACAAAGGCCCGTCTTGCCGCTCCCCGTCATGCCCACGCAGACGGCGTGTGTCACCAGGTCCTTGGCATCATATAGAAGCAGGTTATCGAGTCGCTGCTTCCGAGCCAGGTCGTATTCCTTGCCCAGGTAGAATACGCCGAGTTTCTCGAAGCCCTCCATTGCCGCGCCCTCCTGACACCGGTTCCCGCTGTGTTCAGAATATGCCAGACTGTGTTGCGCAGACAACCTTCGTCGTGCTTCGTTCACGCATTGTCGGTGGCTATGGATGTGCAGAGTGGCTGCTTCTGCAGGAAGGTGTCCGCAGGGACACGATGAAGGTGTGCGAACTGATGATGGGCCAACGGTGTGAGCCAATGGTGAGGAGTTGATGATGATAGGCCAACCGCGCGACGATCTCTACCTGAACGGTGAGTTCATGCCTTTGGCGTCCGGACAGATAAGTGTGCAGGACCGGGGTTTCCAGTTCGCGGATGGTGTCTACGAGGTGGTGCGATTCAAGGGGAGCCGGTTCCTGTGGCTGGATGAGCATTTGGCGCGGCTGGAGCGGGGTCTCACGGCGCTCGCCATCCCCGGAGTAGGTTCTCGTGACCGTTTTACGAGGGTTCTGCCCGAGCTCGTGCGACGATCAGGCAGCGGCGAAGGCAGCATCTACCTACAGGTCACGCGCGGCCCTGCGCCCAGGGATTTCAGCATGCCCATATCAGCGGTTCCCACGGAGCTCGCCTATGTTGCCCCTCAGACTTTCTTCACGTGGGATCAGGTGCTGGCCGGCACCACCGCCTGCTTAATGGAGGACATACGGTGGACACGCTGTGACATCAAAGCCATCTGCCTGACCGCTGCTGTGCTGGGCAAGGCTGTCGCAGCTGAGCGAGGAGCATCGGAAGTCATCTGGGTGGGACCTGACAGGCTTGTACGTGAAGGCGGCTCCTGTAACCTGTTTGTGGTTCGTGGGGGCGAGGTTTGGACTCATCCGGCGGATCGCCACATCCTGGCGGGGGTGACACGTCTGCGGGTGCTGGAGATGGCGAGAGAGTTGGGCGTGGTGGTGCGCGAGGAGCCCATGACTGCCGAGGAACTGCTGGTTGCCGACGAGGTGTTTCTCAGCTCCACCCTGCGTGACCTTTTGCCCATACTCCGAGTGGATGGTCGGCCGATCGGCCGGGGCCGGGCGGGCCCGGTGAGCTTGCGCCTGGCAGAGAGGATGCGTGCGGCGGTAGATCGAGAGCTGTCGGCCGATGGCTAGGTCCCATTTTTGGCAGGGCGCCAAGGCGGCCGTACCCATTGTGCTGGGTTATCTTTCTATCGGCTTGGCCTACGGGGTGCTCGGTGTTGCGGCGGGCGTGCCGGCGTGGGCGGTAGTGGGTATGTCCGTATTCGTGTTCGCGGGCTCGGCGCAACTGGTGGCGGTGTCGTTGTTGGGCCAAGGAGCTGGGGCAGGGGAGCTGGTGGCGGCGGCTCTTCTGCTTAATCTTCGCCACATACTGTACGCGTCGGCACTGGCTCCGCTGCTGGAGCCCATGAGGACGTCCAGGCTCGCGTGGGTGGCTTACGAGATCACAGACGAGACCTCGTGGTGGCTACTCAGGCTGCACGCCAACGGGGTACGCTTAGCTTCGCTTTCGAAGCGGGTCTGAATGGTATCTCCCAGCTTTCTTGGGTGGCAGGCTCCTTGCTGGGTGTGGTGGCCGGATCTTTCGTGGGCGACCCGGAGCGCTTGGGCCTGGACTACGCGCTCGTCGCCATGTTCCTGGGGCTACTGGCCCTCCAGATGCACAGGCGTCGGGAGCTTGTGCTTGCGGTGGCTGCTGCCCTGATTTCTACGATTCTGTGGCTTCTCGGCATGGGGAGCACGGGCGCATTGATTGCTACGGTGGTAGTGGCCGGAGTGGGCGCGGCGATTCGGCCGGCTGTTGCGCCCCAGCTGCCCGCGCATCTGGGTACTGGTGTGGACGATGGCCCAGGGACGGAGCCGGGACCATGAAGTTGGTCTTGGTAATCCTGGCTATGGGGGTAGTCACTTATCTTCTCCGTGTGATCCCGCTCCTGGCGCTTGCCAACCGAAGGCTACCCCAGTGGCTCCATCGCTTCTTGAGCGGAGTGCCGGTGGCGGTGTTGGCGGCCTTCGCGGCCCCGCTCATTTTCGCGCCGGAAGGAGCGCTCGACATAAGCCTGCATAATCTGCACCTCCTGGCTGCCGTACCTACGGTGGCCGTGGCCGTATGGCGCCGCGATTTGCTGTTGTCAGTGGTGGTGGGAGCGGCGACTATGGCGCTTCTGCGTCTTTGGCTGTGATGGCCTTGGCCGTCGGTGGCACGCGGCGAGACGTTACCTGCCCACGGCTGCCGGGGGCGGGAAGCCTGCCCGCGCGGCGCGCTAGGCAGAGAGGTGATGGTGAGGTTCGACGCATGGCGTCATCTACGAGGAACGCCGGCTCCAGGCTCGGTGAAGGCCACAAGGCCAACCCCCAGCCCATCCCTGCTCCGGAAACAGGGTTGACTCTGTCTCTACACCGCCCTACCATTCACGGCCGCACATCGCGAGCTGAGCCGGCGCTTCACCGGGAGGTTTCGCCACGGCGTGATGGAGGAGCATGGTGATTCGGGCGGTTGTGTTCGATATGGACGGCGTGCTGGTGGACTCTGAGGCAGTGTGGCACGCGGTGCGCCGCGATTATGTGGCCTCGTTCGGAGGGTCTTGGACGGAGGCAAATCAACGGGACTGCATGGGCGCAAATTCGGCACAATGGTCGAGTTGCATTCGTATGACTTTTGCGGCTCCATTTGATGAGCAGCGCATCTTCCATGATGTGGTATCCATGCTTCGCCAGCGCTACACGGAGGTGCTTCCAGTCATCCCGGGGGCGCAGCAGGCGGTGCGTGCATTCGCGGACGCTGGGTTCCAGTTGGCGGTGGCGTCGTCGTCCCCCCAGACCCTGATTGAGTTCTTAGTGGCGCGACTTGGGCTCGCAGAGGTCTTTTCCGTTCTCGTGTCCTCTGATGCGGTCAAGCGGGGCACGCCGGAACCGGATGTGTATCTCCATGCATGCGATCAGCTCGGTGTGGATCCCAGTCAGGCAGTTGCTGTGGAGGATTCGGGGAATGGGATCCTCGCAGCGGCTTCGGCGGGGCTGTATGTGGTGGCGGTGCCCAGTCGAGATTTCCCCCCGTCCCCCACGTCACTGGCGCGAGCCGATCTGGTGCTCGATTCCATGTATGACCTGGATCCCGGGATCCTGCGATTGTAATGCCCGGCGGCCGCGACCGGCAGTGGGGTCCCCTTGGACTCTGATTCGCCTGCTGGGTGGCGATAATGAGCGCTACATAGCTCATCAGGTTCATCTTCTTGTGGTGGATGGCTGGTCCCACGAAACCCCGACCGAGCCCAACGTGAGCCTTACTGCATGGGAGCCGCTATAATTACTTAATCGTTCGCCCACGCAAAGGGGGAGCCTGTGTCAGCGCAAGTGGATCACCGTTCGCTCTATCGTTTACCGTGGAACCTCGCCGATAACGCCATCACCTGGCTTGAGCCTACAACTAAATGCAATCTCTACTGCGAGGGATGTTATCGAGAGAATGATCCGCAGGGGCATAAACCCCTAGAGGTTGTGATAGAGGAATGGAAACGGTCAAACGCTTGCGTAACACGGACGGCATCTCCATTGCCGGCGGGGAGCCGCTCATCTATCCGCACATCGTTGAGTTGGTTCGCTACGTAGCGGACCAGGGCTGGAAACCGATCGTGAATACCAACGGCAGAGCGCTTACGCCTGAGCTGGTTGTGCGTCTCCTTAACGCCGGAATCGCGGGGTTCACGTTCCATGTAGATTCGCATCAGATTCGCCCCGGATGGCGGGGGAAAACCGAGCAAGAACTCAATGAGTTGCGGCTCAAGTTGGCCCGCATGGTTTACAAGCACGGCAAGGGCCGAATCGCCGTTGCTTTCAATGCCACCATTTACCGGGACACGTTGGGCGAGGTGCCGGGGTTGGTGGAGTGGGCTCGTGAGAATATCGAGTTCGTGAACACCATGGTGTTCATCCTCTTTCGGTCGGCCAAGAAGAAGGCGGACTACGAGGGCTGGGTGCACGGGAAGAAGATCGATATTGGGCAATTGGTGTACCACCTGGAGCATCAGGAAGGACATAAGGACATCATGTCCCAGGAAGTCATTGACCAGATACGCACGGTCTTCCCCGAGTACCAGCCGTCCAGTTACCTGAACGGCACCGAGGACGCCTCTGCGTTCAAATGGCTGCTGGGTCTGCGCTTCGGCAACTCGAAGAAGATGTATGGTTGCACCGACGCCAAGTTCATCGAACTGGCGCAGACCGCTCATCACATCACCCGCGGAACCTACCTGGCTTACACCAGTCCCCGCCTCATGCGTAACAGTGGCGTGTTGATGCCATTGGGCATCATGAACAAGAGCTTGGCCCGCATTGCCCGCGCCTATATCAAGGATTGGGCCAATTGGGGGGAGCCCTTGCGCATGCAGTCACTGATGATCATACAGCCCTGCGACATCATGCCGGACGGCCGGCAGAGCATGTGTGACGGCTGTCCCGACATCCTTCCCTACAAAGGTCGGTTGGTCTGGAGTTGCCGCGTGGACGAGTTGGAGGAGTTTGGGGGATTCGTTGCGTTCGGCCCCAAGGAGAAGTGAGTAGGCTTCTCGGAGGTACCATCGGAGTTGCGGGGGTGGTCCTCACCGGCGGCCGGGTGTAACATAAAGAAATCATAAAAACGATGCTTGACTAGTCCAAGGCTGCGATCCCAAGACTCGTCCGGTGGGGGCCGGATATTCGGGGTCGCGATCACCTCAGCGCAGCCCCATGGGCACTTGGAAGATCACCACAGCGACATCAGTGGAGCGAGCGTTTGGCTCGTGACAACTCGGTGCCGCGAGAGGAGGAGGCCCTGTGACCAAGGTTCGCTACGTCACCCGGCTCGATCAAGTGGCCGGACTCTCCATGGCTGAACGAAAGCGTTTGCAGGAAGTGAGCAGGCGCTTCGCGTTCCGTGCCAATACCTATTACCTCGGGCTCATCAACTGGGAGGACCCTGAGGATCCTATCAGACGCATCATCATTCCCCACACGGATGAGCTGAGCCCTTGGGGGATGCTGGACGCGAGTTGCGAGAGCGCGTACACGGTGGCTCCCGGGTTGGAGCATAAGTACGAGTTCACCGTCGTACTTCTGGCCAACAATCTCTGCGGAGGTTTCTGCCGCTTCTGTTTTCGCAAGCGTCTGTTCATGAACGATAATGAGGAAGTGGTTCGCGACATCGGTCCGGCGCTGGAGTACATACGCTCGCACCCTCGTGTGACCAATGTACTGGTTACCGGAGGGGATCCACTTCTCCTGTCGACCGCGAAAGTGCGTTCTATCCTCACGCAACTGCGATCCATCGATCATGTGCGCGTGATCCGTTTTGGCAGCAAGATGCCGGCCTTCAATCCGTACCGCTTCTTGGACGATCCAGGCCTGATAGATACTCTGGGTGAGTTCAGCCACCCTGAGCGTCGTGTGTACCTAATGGCCCACTTCAACCATCCCCGAGAACTGACGCCTCCCGCACTTGAAGTGATCGATCGCCTGCTGAAGGCTGGTGTTATCGTCTGCAATCAGACACCACTGCTGAAAGGCATCAATGGCACCCCGGAAGTCCTGGCTGAACTGCTGAACCGTCTCTCGTACGCAGGGGCCGCTCCCTACTACGTGTTCCAAGTCCGGCCCACCCTCGGCAACTCGCCTTTCGCTTTGCCACTGGAAGAGGCTTACCATGTCTTCGAGCGGGCCAAGATGAAGTGCTCCGGCATCGCCAAACGGGCGCGCTTGGTGATGTCTCACGCCACAGGCAAGATAGAGGTGGTGGGGATAGATGCCGAACATGTGTACTTCCGCTACCACCGTGCCGCGGATCCGGCGCAGAAGTCTCGCTTCCTAGCGTGCCGCCGAAACCCCGGAGCCTACTGGTTCGACGACTACGGAGAGGCGATCTCCGATGTGCTCGTTGCCCGCGTGGCGGAGCCGGTTATGAGCTGAAGACCGAGCGTGGCCACGCGCGGTCTTCAGCCGTCGATCTCGTCGTCACGCTCCTGATGGAGCAGCCGCCTCACTTGGGCACGATCACGTTTCAGGGCACCACGGGCGCGCTTCTCCGCCAACCGGCTCCCCTCTGCCGCAACGGAGGGTCTGGTGGGCCGGCGGGGTGTTTGTACACTCAGGGCTTCTCGGAGCAAAGCACAGAACCTCTGGATGGCCAGCTCTTTGTTGGCCAGTTGGCTTCTCTCCCGTTGTGCGACCACCCTGAGCACACCACTTGAGTTGATCCGGCTGGAGAGCCTCTCCCGTATGAGTGAGCGTTGATCCTCGCGCAACGACGGCGAGCGGGCAACGTCGAACAACAGCGTCACGCGAGTGCTGGTTTTGTTGACGTGCTGTCCGCCCGGGCCGCTACTGCGGGACGCGGAGAACGAGAGCTCGTCCATTGGAACACGGCAGTCCGGGGTGATGGTGACGTCATCCACTGCGGCCGTTTCCGAGGCCCTTGCAGGAAGGGTGGCTGCTACTCGATGGGGCTTGGGCTCTGTGTGACCTGCAGATGAACGTGGGCACCGTCTTCACCGGTGATGGGGGCCAGCCGCTTGGCCAGTTCTTGAATGGGGCTTCTGACCGTACCCAGCACCGTTTTACCGGCCCCCACGGAGTCACCTATGCTGACTCTGGGGTCTGATACGAGGAGCAGCGAGACTAGAACGTCGCTGGCACCCTTGGGGCGGATGTCGATCTGCACGTCGTCGTACTTGCCGTACAACCGGTAATACTTGACTCCCGTGACTTCACCCGACACTGGACTCACCACTGTAGCTCCCGCAGGGGCGCCGACGTCCACGGCCCCCGTCTGTGCCGCCGTTCGGCCTTGACAGCTGAGAACGTGGTACGTGAGGGATGCTTCGTCGCTCAGTATGCGATTGATACCTCGTGCAACCAGATTGCCGTCCGTTCGCTTGCCCAGTGGGGTGAGCGGCACAATGAGCTCATCGTCAAGAGAGTGGTATGCGATTATGGTGGCTTGGGAAGCGGCTATCGGGAGAAGAAGGTTCTTGTTCTCGATCCGACAGAAAGCCGGAGATTCGTCGCCCAGTTTCCCGTTGAGTGCGGTATCCACCGCAGAAGCTTGGCTGCGGGGAGACCCTGCCGGAGTGGCGGCTTGGCTGGTGCGGCTGCCAGCACGGGCACCGGCCACCCACACCCCTGTGACGACAAGGATCACAAGGATGAGACACGCGGCCGCAAGCCTTTGCCGACGCACCACCACGGCTCTCCGCCGCCTGCGACGCAGAGCTGCGCTGTCTGTGACCTGTGCTGGCATCAAATCGAGGGTACCACCCATCTACACGTTTGGCAACCGTACCACTGATCGCACCCGAGCGCGGCGGGTTACGAGCAGAGGAACCCAAGTGAATGTATGATCTAGTCCAGTAGGCCGAGGCTACTTCCAGGGGGAGAGAAACGTGGTTATCAAGATCCCGCGATGGTTGCAGGTGGCGGCTCTGCCCGTGGCGGCGTTCTTGGCCGTGTATGTGGCGCGATCTATGAGCCACGCGGTCTTTGCTTTCGTAATGGCCACGCTTATCGCACTACTGCTCAATCCGGTGGTCATGGGCTTGAAGCGGGCGAAGATCCCGCGAGGCATTGGCGCCAGCGTTGTCTACTTGGCTTTCGTAGGCCTTCTGGCCCTGGTGCTCATTCTGGCCGTTCCCCCGCTCGGAAGGCAGCTCCATAACCTCATATCGAGGCTCCCCCAGTTTGAGGCCAGCTTTCGTATCCGGCTGCGAGGGGTTCAAGAGTACCTGGCTGTACGGGATATCGTCGTAGATTTGGTGGGGGAGTGGGAGCATATCGGTGATTGGCTGGGGAGCCAATGGACGTCTTTGGCCGGGCGGTTGTTCAATGTGGGGGTGGGAGTGGCCGGCAGCCTGGTCAACTTCGTAATTATTATCATCACCAGTTTCTATATGTTGGTGGACGGCAAACGCATCTTCCGTTTCCTCGCCAAGCTGGTGCCGGGGGGCGAAGCGGTCGGCGAGGTCTACCTGAGGGGGCTCCAGTCCTCGTTCATTCGGTACGTCAAAGGGCAGCTTTTGTTGGGTGTGGCAGTCGGGCTTGCGTCGGGGCTGGGAGTCTGGATCCTGGGCTGGAGGGTGGTGAACATCTGGCCGGAAGGTGCACCGTATGCGCTGTTGTTCGGGGTTTGGGCGGGAGTCACCGAGCTCATTCCTTACGTGGGGCCGTGGCTGGGAGCTTTCCCCCCGGTCCTGCTGGCACTCTTCCATTCTCCGGGGGCGGCAATCTGGGTGGCGGTTATCTACTTCACCATACAACAACTGGAGGGTCACATATTGGTACCCAATATAATGGGAGCCAGCTTGGGAGTTCACCCCCTAGTGGTCATCTTTGCCGTTTTGGCCGGAGCTCAGATAGCCGGGATTTTGGGCATGCTGGCCATACTGCCCATACTGGCCATGATCAAGCACACCATGGGCTTCTACAAGTTCAAGTTGTCGCGGGCTCCCTGGATCGGCGACGATGGCGTGACCGTTCTCTCATGTGAGGTTCCGTCATTGACGCCAGACCCGCCGGACACGACCGCGACGGCCGGTCCCGCCGATCGGTCTGAGGAAGCCTAGCCGCGGGCGCGGACCCGGGGACAAATGGGACCCTCATTGTGACGCATGGTCAATACTGTTAGAATCACGGCGTCTTTGGTCTGATCCGCGAGCATGGAGCACATAGAAGGCATCCGGGAGTTCCTCGGCATCCAGCTGCGCAAAGCCCTCGGGCCACTCACCCGTGGCCTGGCGAAGTTGAAGATCACACCCAACCAGATCACGGTGGTGGGGACGCTGCTCAACCTCGTGGCGGCCGTGCTTGTCATCGTGGAGCAACTCATTGCCGCAGGGGTCGTCTTCATCATTGCGGGTTGTTTCGATATGCTTGATGGTGCCCTGGCTCGTTACTCGGGCCGAGTCACCCCATTCGGCGCGTTTCTGGATTCCACGCTGGATCGAGTAGCCGAGGGGGCGATCTTGGCTGCAATCGCTTATCGCTTCGCGGAGCAAGGGCGCAGTGTTGACGCGTCGCTAGTGGTGGTGGCGCTGCTGGGTTCGTTGTTGGTGAGCTACACGCGGGCGCGGGCCGAAGCTTTGGGTCTGGAATGCAAGGTGGGTATCATGAGCAGGCCGGAGCGGGTCGTGTTGATCACGATTGGCCTGTTCTTCAGCGCGCTGTTGCCATACGTGGTTTACGTTTTGGTGGCCCTCACCGCGGTCACAGTGGCGCAAAGGGTCCTGCATACATTCAAAGCGCTGCGTGCCCGATGACATGCGGCGGGTTCTGATACTGACAGAGGGAGGCGATCGTTGAGCGGCAAGGTGCGTGTGGCGATCATTGGCGTGGGGAACTGCGCCTCGTCGTTCGTGCAGGGAGTCCACTACTACCGGGATGCCAAAGACCACGAGTTTGTACCCGGTCTTATGCACGTGAACCTTGGTGGCTATCACATCTCGGACATCGAATTCACTGCCGCGTTCGACATCGATAAGAAGAAGGTGGGGAAGGATGTTTCCCAGGCCATCTTTTCGGGGCCGAACAACACGGTCAAGTTCACCGATGTGCCCGAGATGGGTGTGCGCGTTCACAGGGGGATGACCCACGATGGGTTGGGCAAGTACCTCTCCCAGGTGATCGAGAAGGCTCCGGGACCCACGGACGATATCGTTCGTATCCTCAAGGAGACCGAGACCGATGTGGTGGTCAGCTATCTGCCTGTGGGCAGCGAGATGGCCACCAAGTGGTACGTGGAACAGATACTGGAAGCAGGATGCGCCTTTGTGAACTGCATACCGGTTTTCATCTGTCGCGAACCGTATTGGCAGAAACGCTTTGAGGAACGTGGCCTGCCGGTCATTGGCGACGATATCAAATCACAGGTGGGCGCCACCATTGTGCACAGAGTGCTGACGCGCCTCTTTCGCGAACGCGGTGTGCGGTTGGAACGCACCAGCCAGTTGAATGTGGGAGGCAACACCGATTTCCTGAACATGCTCGAACGGGAGCGCCTGGAGAGCAAGAAGATCTCCAAGACCAACTCTGTGACCTCACAGCTTGACTACGACATGGGATCCAAGAACATTCATATTGGTCCGTCGGACTATGTCGAGTGGCTGGATGACCGCAAGTGGGCCTACATCCGCATGGAGGGCCGCACGTTCGGCGATGTGCCGCTGAACATGGAGATCAAACTTGAAGTAGTCGATGCTCCCAACTCGGCCGGTATCGTCATTGATGCGGTGCGGTGCGCCAAGTTGGCCCTGGATCGTGGTATGTCGGGCGCGCTGTTCGCGCCGGCGTCGTACTTCATGAAGTCGCCGCCGGAGCAGTACAGTGACGCGGAGGCCCGGCTCAAAACTGAAAGCTTCATTGCCGGCGCCAACCAGCGGGGGGAGTACGCTTAGAGGAGGCTTGGTGGAGCGCGGGACGCCGGTGGGCACCGGTCCGCCCGCTGGGCTGCGCGTGGCATTGGTGACGCCGTTTGATTGGGGCATCCCCTGCGCCGTCAACCAGCATGTTGCGGACTTGGCCCGTTACCTTCTGGGAGCGGGACATCGGCCCACTGTGGTGGGTTCTTCGAGTTATGCGCCGGAAGTGCGGCGCATGCGCCCCCTGCTCCGCAGGAGGGATCCTTTGGCGTTCCCCAGGTTGGAGGCGTGGGGGGCGGGCGCCCCGGCCGCATCAGAACTTATGCCTGCTCCGGGCGTGGGCCCACTCGGGCCTGAGGACGGCATACCCGTCCTCACCACGGGAAGGGCGGTTCCCATGCGCCTGAACCGGGCGGTGGTCAGTGTGAGCCTGCCGGTTGATGTGACTTCGCGGCTGGAGCGCTTGCTGGCCGCCGGGCTTTTCGACGTGGTGCACGTGCACGAACCGGCGGCCCCCTCGTTGAGTTTCAGTGCAGTGGCACTGGCGCGCAACCCGGTGGTGGCCACGTTCCACTTCACGGCGGCCGGTCTCTTTTCCTACGAGCGCTCTTGGCCGTTCGTGCAGAAGTCCCTTGATCGCATCGATCGCAGTCTGGTGCCTTCCAACTGGGCGGCGGGCCTGTTTCGGGAGTTCCTGGGAGGGGAATGCCGGGTAGTCGCTCTGCCGTCGGCCGTCGGGCCGGAGGCCCACGGCTGCTTGTCCGCCAAAGGGTCTGGAGAACCGGACGAGGTGACGGCCTCCCCCTCGTTCCTCTACGTGTATCGGGGGAACGAGAGGCGCTCACTCGCTCTGTTTCTGCGCCTACTGGCGCGCAGACGCGACTGGAAGCCCATTCGAATCACGGTGGCTGTTCATCGGACCTCGGCTCAGGCCTGGCCGCCGCCGGCCGTGCCGCGGCGGCTCGCCGGATCTGTGACTTGGGTCCTATATGACACGAGCGCCGAACTGAATGCACATATGTGTGGGGCTTCAGCGTTGGTCCTCCCTTTCCTTGGGGGAGACTGGTTGGGGATGGGACTAGAGGAAGCTTTGGCGGCGCGTGTGCCGGTGATCGCTCCGGATCTTCCTATCTGCCGGGACATCCTAGGGGAGGGGGCCGTGTACTTCTCGTCCGACCGGGAGGATACCGTCATTGAGGCGCTCAAGAGCGGCGCGTGGTCGAAGGTGGCGAGTCGCGCGGAAGGAGGGTTCTCACCTCGTCTCGCGGACACGGGCTCGAGTGGGGAGTGGGGGCGGGTTTGGTGAGCCAGTACCTCAGCGCTGCTCGGCAGGGCAGGCGGCTTCTCCGCGACTGCTCCCAGGCCGAGAGTGGCTCGCTCGGCTCGTAGGGGAAGCAAGAGCTATGCCGTAACGCGATTGGCAACCAAACGTCGTCGCACTCTGTCGGTGTCGACCGACGCCGAACACGTGCTCGTGGATCTGCACGTGCACACGGCTTACTCCAAGGACTGTGCCAGCAGTGTCCCGGCCGTGTTGAAGGCGGCTCGGGAAGTGGGATTGGGAGCCATCGCTATCGCCGACCACAACACCATCGCAGGCGCGCTTGCCGCCCGCAGCGTGGCCGGTGCGGACCTGTTCGTCATAGTGGCCGAGGAGATCAAGACCAAACAGGGTGAAGTGATCGGGTTGTTCTTGGAAGAAGAGGTTCCGGCCGGGCTGGACTTCGACGAGACGCTGGACCGCATCAAGTCCCAGGGTGCACTGGTCTATATCCCGCACCCCTTTGACGGACTCCACGCGACACCGCCCTACCAGACCCTGGTTGATAACGTGCATCGGATTGACATAGTGGAGGTTTTCAACGCGAGGTTGGCAGTGCCGGCCTTCAACGTCCGGGCCGAGCGCTTCGCCGCCAAGTACAACATCGCGGCCGGTGCGGGCAGCGACGCACACGTGCTGCAGGGCCTGGGAACAGCAATGATGCGTATGCGGCCGTTCTCCACGCCGGAGGAGTTCATGGAGAGCCTTAAGACCGCCGATATTCTCGCCGCCCGCAAGAACGTTCTCTACCTCACATCTCTCAAGCTTCTACAAACCTCACTGGACCGCGTTCGCTCCACGGCAACGCGCTGAGGAACGGGCTGCCCCAGACCGCCAGGCAGTGGGCACTGGGGTCGGCTCCAGAGGATTTCGCCCCTCTTCAGCCAATATGAACTCTTGCCCGGAAAGCTCCGGACACGGGAGCGTCATGCAGGCAGGTTCAGGCAAAAGGAAAGAACGAGATCTGGTGGCGGAGCAGGCCACCCAGATCTACAGTCGTTTGGAAGAGCGCGCCATCTCTGAGAGCAACGATCTCAATCGCAGAGTGGCGCAATGTCGTCTGTGCCGTCGTGGGGACTTCATTCCCACGGTGGGCTCGGGACACCCGCTGGCCGATATTGTGCTAGTGAAGTACGCGCCCCGCTACCTGGAAGTCACCGAGGGCGTGGCGTTCTTCGGCCGTTCAGGTAACGCGGTTATCAAGAGCATTGAGAAACTCGGTTTGGACCCATTGATCATTTACGGTACGAATCTGATCAAGTGCGCAGCGGTGGATGAAGCGGAGGCTGAAGCGCACTGTCCACGCTACCTGCTCGAAGAGCTTCGTATCACCCAGCCCAAACTGCTGGTGGTGATGGGACAGCAGGTTCTGGACGTCCTCAATCGCAATCTCGTGGCGGGGCAGAAGTCGCTGGAGTGGGAGCCGGGTGAAATCCAGGAGTTTTCCCATTTCTGCAGTGCAGTGGTGACGCCCGACATCGACGAGGCGCTGGATGATCGCCGGGCCAAGATTGCCTTCTGGAAGGCCTTTCGCGCCATTGGTGACTGGTTCCGGGACGAACCACCCTATTGACGCGGCCCGCAGAGGCGTGTGGGTTCAGCGGTCTGGCGTTGGCCCGGTCACTGTAAAACAGCACCTTTGTGGATGTGTTTCCGGAAGCTCAAAGTGGCTTGTGTTGTGCTCACGGGCTTGTTCGGCCACACGTGTTGAAAGCCGTAAGAGAGGGGCTCCACTCAGGAGCTGGGGTTTGCGCGTGACATCAGTACCACCGTCTCAACGTGCGGAGTGTGGGGGAACATATCCACCGGTGTGACACGGCGCACCGGGTATCCGGCTTCGGCGAAGAGGGCCAAGTCGCCGGCCTGTGTGGACGGGTTGCATGATACGTAGACCACGCGTGAGGGCTGTGCGGCTGCCACCCTCGCTACGACTTTCTTGGCCAATCCTCCCCGCGGTGGGTCCAGCACCACCACATCGGGATGCTGCAAAACGGGTGGCAATGCCAGCTGCCCCTCGAGGATCTCTTTGAGGGTTCGCCGCGTGTCACCCAGCATGAACGTGGCCGAGGTCACGCGGTTGGCGACGGCGTTGCGGCGGGCGTTCTCCACGGCTGCGGGGACCACCTCGATGCCGAGAGAAGCTCGGGCGGCTTGTGCCAAATAGAGAGTGATGGAACCGGTACCGCAGTAGAGGTCCCAGATTACTTCGTCGCGGCGAAGGCCTGCGTCTGCGGCCGCGGTTGCGTAGGGACCTCGGCCATGTGGGTGTTGGTCTGGAAGAAGGCGTCAAGGGAATTCAGCCGCAGATGTCCGAGCGTCTCTGTAAGGCGGTCTGCTCCCAGACCTGTTGTGTGCGGCGGGCGGTAGGCCGGTCGCGGGCCTCGATCACTTGGGAGTGGGTGAGGCCCGCGAAGCCCGCCACGAGACTGAGTCGTTGCGCCAGCGTGTCGAGGCCGGGCAAAGAAGGTGCTACGGAAGTGAGGCCGGCCAGCAACTCGCCGGTACCAGTGGCGTGTCGCACCGTCAGATGGCGCACCGTTCCGCGTCGGGCACGCGGATCCCACGGCTCCAAGTTGATTTCTCGAAGCCAGCGTTCCACTATGGCGCGAATCTCCAGAACAGGCGTGGGGAGAAGCAGACAGTCCCGTATACGCATGACTGTGTCCCAACGACCGGCTGGGTGGAAGCCGACAACGATCTCGCGGTCGGCGTCCCGCCCAACGGAGAATTCCACTTTGTTGCGGTAGCGCCAGGGATCTTGCATGCCGCGAATGGGTCTCATCTCAAAAGTGGACAGGCCTCCCAGTCTGCGCAGGCATTCGTATACCTGCCCCTCCTTTTCGCGAAGCTGGGCTTCGTAGTCGAGCGACTGCCAGCGGCAGCCGCCACAGATGCCGAAATGAGGGCATGCAGGCTCCACGCGATCCGACGAGGGTCGCACCACCTCGAGCAGAGTGGCCTCGGCATGGCGTTTGCGCACGCGGTCTATGCGCACTCGCACCGTGTCTCCGGGGAGGCCTCCCCAGACGAAGATCACGAAGCCCTGGATACGGGCTATGCCTTGGCCTCCGAAGGCCAAAGCCGTGATGGTCACTTCCGTCTCCGTCCCTGGTGTGACGGGCTTCCCCACGTGGGCGGCTTTGCCCGAGCTTCCGGGGCCGGAAGGAATCATGAGATCACCGGCTTTCACTGTTCCTGCTCAGACGCGCGCGCTTTTATCGATTCTCCAGATCGCCTGGTGGAGCAGCCGCCTTCATGTCCTACGAAGTTCAAGCTGCCGCACTCTCCTTCTTGTGGAAAACGAGTTCCAAGTTGCGCGCATCCACGGCAATGGTGTCTCCTTCCCGGAACTCGCCCTTGAGCAGCGC
This sequence comes from Thermoleophilia bacterium, assembly GCA_040770645.1. Taxonomy (GTDB): domain Bacteria; phylum Actinomycetota; class Thermoleophilia; order RBG-16-64-13; family RBG-16-64-13; genus JAAYZX01. The sequence goes on from JAXGIS010000001.1 coordinate 223,049, forward strand.
CATAGCCACTTTGTCTTGTATCTCGCGCTGGATGAGGCGCTTGAGCGGCCTCGCCCCGTAGGCGGGATCGTAGCCTTGATGGGCTAGGTAGTCTTTGGCGTCCTCAGTGAGTTCGATTGCGATGTCGCGTGTGGCGAGACGAGCGCGCAACAGCGTGAGCTGGATCTCGACGATCTGACGAATGTGTTCCAGGGTCAAGCGGTGGAAGATCACCACGTCATCCACGCGGTTGAGGAACTCGGGCTTGAAGGCCATACGCATAGCTTCCATGACCCGAGCTTCGATCTCGGCTTCGTTCATATCGGGATCCAAGATCCACTGGCTGCCGATGTTGGAGGTCATGATGACGACCGTGTTGGTGAACCCCACCGTGCGCCCCTGGCCGTCGGTGAGACGCCCTTCGTCCAGGATTTGCAACAACACGTTGAACACGTCGGGGTGGGCCTTCTCGATCTCGTCCAGCAGAAGCACGCTGTAGGGGCGGCGGCGCACGGCTTCGGTGAGATAGCCGCCCTCTTCATAGCCCACGTAGCCGGGGGGAGCACCGATGAGCCTGGCCACCGAGTGCTTCTCCATGAACTCGCTCATGTCGATGCGTACCATGGCCTTCTCATCGTCGAACATGAACTCGGCCAACGCCCGGGCCAGTTCTGTCTTACCTACGCCCGTGGGGCCCAAGAAGATGAAGCTGCCGATGGGGCGGTTGGGATCTTGCAGGCCGGATCGTGCCCTACGTAGCGCGTTGGAGATGACTTCCAGGGCGTCGTCCTGGCCCACCACGCGGCGGTGCAGTCTCTCCTCCATGTGTATGAGTTTCTCCACTTCGCCCTCCACCAAGCGGCTCACGGGAATACCGGTCCACTTGGACACCACCTCAGCGATATCCTCCTCTTCCACTTCCTCCTTCAACATCTTCTGAGAGCGCTGCAGATCGGCAAGCCGCAGGTTCTCGGCTTCCAGCCGCCGCATGAGTTCGGGTATGGTGCCGTAGCGCAGTTCGGCTGCCTGTTGTAGGTTGGTCTCACGTTCAGCCCGTTCCGCCAGAGCCTTGGCTTCCTCGATCTGTTCTTTGAGCGCACGGATGCCGGAGATGGCGGCTTTCTCCGCTTCCCAGTGCGCTTTCATGGCTGCGGAGCGTTCACGCAGTTCGGCCAACTCGGACTCAAGGCCCTCACGACGTTCCACAGAGGCCGGATCCGTCTCTTTTCGTAAGGCGTGCAACTCTATCTCGAGTTGCTTGACCCGCCGCTCCACCTCGTCGATCTCGATGGGCATGGAGTCGATCTCGATGCGCAGTCGGCTGGCGGCCTCGTCCACCAGGTCGATGGCCTTGTCGGGCAGGAAACGGTCGGCGATATAGCGGTGGGAGAGGACCGCTGCTGCCACCAGCGCTGAATCCTGGATGCGTACGCCGTGGTGCACCTCGTAGCGTTCCTTGAGGCCCCGCAGTATGGCGATGGTGTCTTGCACCGTGGGCTCGCCCACCAGCACCGGTTGGAAACGGCGCTCGAGTGCGGCGTCCTTCTCCACGTACTTGCGGTACTCGTCAAGGGTAGTGGCACCCACCACGCGCAACTCGCCTCGAGCCAACAATGGTTTGAGCATGTTGGAGGCATCGACCGCGCCCTCGGCGGCCCCGGCCCCCACCAGTGTGTGCATCTCGTCTATGAAGGTGATGATCTGCCCTTCGGAGCCCGCTATCTCTTTGAGCACTGCCTTGAAGCGCTCTTCAAACTCACCTCGGTACTTGGCTCCTGCCACCATGGAGCCAATGTCCAGCCCCACCACCTTCTTGTGCCGCAGGCCTTCCGGCACGTCACCCGAGACGATGCGTTGTGCCAATCCTTCCACTATGGCCGTCTTGCCTACGCCCGGTTCCCCGATGAGCACGGGGTTGTTCTTGGTGCGCCGCGAGAGTACCTGTATGACGCGACGGATTTCATCATCTCGACCAATGACCGGATCGAGTTTGCCGCGCGCGGCCAACTCAGTGAGGTCCCGCCCGAAGCGCTTCAAAGCCTGGTACTTGTCTTCCGCATTGGCATCCTCTGCCCGCTGGGATCCGCGAAGATCCTTGAGCACAGTGAGGATGCCCTCTCGTGACACGCCGTGGCGACGCAAGAGGTCACTGGTCCAGTCACCCTCTCCGGCCAGCGCGATGAGCACGTGTTCGGTAGAGACGTAACTGTCCTTCATGTGTTCGGATTCCGCTTGGGACTTCTCGAGCACATTGCGGAGGTGTTGGCTCAGGGTCAACTGCGAGGCGCCGGCCACCGTAGCGAAGCGACCCAACTGGTTCTGGAGGTCCGACTCCACCACGGCCGGGTTGGCGCCGATCTTCTCGAGGATGGGCACCGTGAGCCCCCCTCCTGGTCGAGAAGGGCAACGAGCAGGTGCTCAGTCTCCACCTGGGAATGATTGCGGCCGGCCGCCAGTTGGTGGGCGGCGGCCAGCGCCTCCTGTGCCTTGACGGTGAACCGGTCTAGCTGCATGGACACCTATCTCCTTCCAGCGCCGCAACGCCTGGTACCGCGTGGACGCAATGCTTTGCCTTAACTGCTCATAAAATCTTATATGATCAGACTCATATTTGTCAACTCCAAATACGACCGAAAAGCCGCCAGGTGCACGGATCACGCGGGGAGGGAGACACCTGTTGTGGATGGTGGTTTGAGCCGGGACCCGTGTGGCCACCGAATCCCGTGGACGGGAGCCGCAATGGGCCGGATGGCGCCTGGTGGGTCGTTTGCCCGCGGAGGTGAAGCCGGTTATATGTCCGGGTATGCTCTGTGGTGGGAGGGCTGATGGTGGTGGGGGGCGGTTTGAGGGTGGAGGGCGGCCCGGTGGTACGTGTGGTGCGTGTGGTGGGCGGCTCGATGCTGGTGGAGGTGGAACCACTGACGTTCGGTGTGGATCCCGTGGTGTCTCCGTTGGGCAGCGTGGTTGAGGTGGTGGAACTGGTAGTGGTGGTTGGTTCTACCGCATGCGTGCTGCGGAAATTGTCGTTCCAGGCGACGGGGTCGTAGGGCAGGTCTTGGAAGGTGGCCACCGGATAGTCCTGGGATAGCTGACTCATGAACTTCTGCCAGATGATTGCAGGGAAGCTGCCTCCAGTGACGCTGATGCCGTGCACGTTGGTCATGGGAATCTGCGCCTCCGGGTGTCCCACCCATACTGCACATGCCACTTGGGGCGTGTAGCCACAGTACCAGGCGTCGTGAAACTCCTCAGCGGTGCCCGTCTTACCGGCCGACTCACGGTCGGGCAACTGTGCGCTCTTGCCGGTGCCGTAGAGGACGTTTTGCGCAAGGATCAAATTGACCACGTGGGCTACGCCCGAGGAGATGGCCTGTGTGGCCTTGACTGCGCCAGCCTCCCAAATGACCTTGCCTTTGGAGTCACGGACACGCAGGATGGCCGTGGGCACTTTGTGTTGCCCATTGTTGGCCAAAGTGGCGTACGCCGACGCCATCTCCAACGGGGACACCCCATCGCGGAGGGCCCCCAGGATAATCGCCGGGTCCGGATTGATATAGCTGGTGACGCCCATGCGATGCGCCGCGTCAACGATGCGCTCCGGTGTGACGTCCAGCGCCAATTGGGCGTACACGGCGTTGTCGCTGGCCAGAGTGGCGTCAACCAGATTGATGATTCCCCTATATGAGTGGCTGAAGGTCTTGACGTTCCAGGTTTCATTCCAGCCCGGCAAAGTGATACTCAGCGGCTGCGACGGATAGAACGTGTTCCAGGGGTTGATCCCCATCTCCAGGGCCGCCACGAGGCCGAAGGTCTTGAAGGCGGAACCCGGCTGCCGCTTGCCCTGCGCGGCGAGATTGAACTTGGATACATCGTAGTCCGTGCCTCCCACCATGGCCACGATATAGCCGGTGGAAGCTTCGACTGCCACAAGTGCGGCAGAGGGATCGCCCTCCCTGTCAAGGGTGGTGGCGATGGCTTCTTGCGCCAAGCGTTGGTAGTTGGGGTTGATAGTAGTCTCAACGGTGAGCCCGCCTTTGAACACGGTGTCGCGGCCGAACATGTCAATCAGCTGCTGCCGTACGAATGCCACCACGTAGGGTTCCTGCACGGCCACGAAGGGGGAACTCTTGGAGAGACGCAGGGGCTCGTCAATGGCCTTGTCGTACTGGGCCTGGTCGATGAAATCGTATTTGAGCATGTCATTCAGGACCTCGCCGCGACGGGTCAGCGCGGCCGGGGCATTGAGCCGGGGATCGTACACGCTGGGGGCCTGCACCAGGCCTGCGAGCAACGCCGCCTCCGCCAGAGTCAGGCCGGCCGGGTCCTTGTCGAAGTACGTGCGGGCGGCAGCCTCTATACCGTAGGCATTGGAACCGAAGTAGACCGTGTTCAGATACTGGTCGAGTATCTCGTCTTTGGACATCTTCTCTTCCAGTTGCCAGGCTAGGAACATCTCGTCGATTTTGCGCTCGACAGAGATGTCCGAGCGATCGAGGTAGAGATTGCCCACCAGTTGTTGTGTGATGCTGGAGAAGCCCTCCACTACCCTCTCTGCTTCGAGGTTGCGCACCAACGCCCGCACCATAGCTTCGTAGTCGACGCCCTTGTGCTCATAGAAGCGGTGATCCTCGATGGCCACGATGGCATCCTTCATTACCGTGGGGATCCGATCACCACCGATGATGGTACGGTTCTCCACCCCGTGCAGATAGGCCAGCAAGGTACCGTCGGCAGCATAGATACGGGACGTCTCGGCCAGGGCCACGGTCTTCTGGTCGGCCAGTTTGGGGGCGGCGGCGTTCACTGAGCCGATGACGCTGGCCCCGATGAGCCCTACCGTGGCGAAGGCTCCCACGGTGAGCACGAAGGCCAAGAAAACGACGGCAAGGATCAGGCCACGCCCAATGGGGCGCCGCTTGGCCTTTGCCCGCCGGTCGCGGAGTCTCTTCCAAGTATTGTTGCCCATATCCGGATTCTACCGGAGAGTGACGTCGGCGAGGGCCGTGAGGTTCCGGATCGACCTCCCCGCGTAGGACAGTCGTCTCTCATGATATTACTTGACACGTGAACACTCATATTTTATAATGGTGCACGGCTACACAAGAAGAAAGGCTACGGGGCGGCAAAGGGCCCCAACCACAGAGGCCTGGAGGCAAGAGTATGGGAAAGATCATCGGCATCGACCTGGGTACCACCAACTCCGCCATGGCAGTGCTGGAAGGCGGAGAGCCAACCATCATCCCGAACGCTGAAGGCGGGCGCACCACTCCGTCGGTGATTGCGTTCACCAAGTCGGGTGAGCAGTTGGTCGGTACGGTGGCCAGACGGCAGGCCGTCACCAATCCGGAGAACACAGTGTTCTCCATCAAGAGATTCATGGGCCGCAAGTACCGGGACGTGTCCGAAGAGATGAAGATCGTCCCGTACAAGGTGGTGGAGGGGCCCAACGGCGACGTGCGCGTGGACATCAAGGGCCAAGTGTACAGTCCGCCGGAGTTGTCCGCCCGCATTCTGCAGAAGCTCAAGAGGGACGCGGAGGCGTTTCTGGGCGCAGAGGTGACGGATGCCGTTATTACTATACCCGCCTACTTCGATGATGCTCAGCGGCAGGCCACCAAGGACGCGGGAGTGATCGCGGGCCTGAACGTGCGCCGCATCATCAATGAGCCCACTGCCGCATCGCTCGCGTACGGCATGGACAAAGAGCACGACCAGACCATTCTGGTATTCGACCTGGGTGGTGGCACCTTCGACGTGTCCATCCTGGAGATCGGTGACGGTGTGTTCGAGGTGAAGTCCACCAACGGAGACACACACCTGGGCGGAGACAACTTCGACAAAGCCATCGTGGATTGGATCGTGGCCGAGTTCAAGCGCGAAAAGGGCGTTGACGTATCGCGCGACCGTTCCGCGCTCCAGCGCCTCTATGAGGCCGCGGAGAAGGCCAAGGTGGAGTTGTCCTCCATGATGGAGACCACCATCAATCAGCCTTTCATCAGCATGGACGAGAGTGGGCCCCTGCACCTGGAAATGACCCTGACCCGGGCGAAGCTGGAAGAGTTGACCCGTGATCTGGTCGAGCGGGTGGTTGCTCCCACCAAACAGGCGATGGCAGATGCCGGTCTCTCCATGGGCCAGATCCACCAGGTGATTCTCGTGGGGGGTATGACTCGTATGCCCGCCGTGCAGGCCAAGGTCCGTGAACTGACGGGCAAGGAGCCACACAAGGGCATCAACCCGGACGAGGTGGTGGCACCTCGGTGCGGCCATCCAGGGTGGGGTGCTGGCCGGTGAGGTCAAGGACGTGTTGCTCCTGGATGTGACGCCTCTCTCCCTCGGTATCGAGACGAAGGGCGGGGTGTTCACCCGTCTCATCGATCGCAACACCACTATCCCCACGCGCAAGAGTGAGGTGTTCTCCACGGCCGAGGACGGTCAGAACAGTGTTGAGATCCACGTTCTGCAGGGCGAGCGTGACCTGGCGGCGTATAACAAGACGCTGGGCAAGTTCCAGTTGACCGGCATTCCGCCGGCGCCTCGCGGTATTCCGCAGATCGAGGTCACCTTTGACATCGACGCCAACGGCATAACTCACGTATCGGCAAAGGACCTCGCTACCGGCAACGAGCAGAAGATCGTCATCAAGAGCTCGAGCGGGCTGGGTGATGATGAGATCAAACGCATGGTGAAGGATGCGGAAGTGCATGCCGACGAGGACCGCCGGAAGAAGGAGTTGGTGGAGGCGCGTAACCAAGCGGAGAACCTGGTGTACTCCACGCGCAAGACCCTGAAGGATTTCGGGGACAAGGTGGACGGCGCTACGCGTGACAACATCGAGAGGGCGGCCAAGGAACTGGAAGAAGTGGCCAAGACCGACGATCTGGGCGAGATCCGGGCCAAATCCACCGCACTGCAGGAAGCGGCCTATAAGCTCTCCGAAGCTGCATACCAGACGGCGCAACAGCAGTACGCGGGCGCCGGAGCAACGGGAGAGGGGGCCGGCGCTTCCGGTGGCGGCAAGAGCAAGAGCGAGGAAGAGGAAGTCGTCCAGGAAGCAGACTACGAAATCATCGACGAGTAACGTCCATACGGGCGAACGAGGAGATAGCTGCTGCCGGCGGCCGCCGGCAGCAGCGATGACCCCGCGAGGAGGGAACAAGGCATGGCAGTAGTGAGATGGGATCCTTTTCGAGAACTGACTGCGCTGCAGAACGAAGTCAATCGGCTGATGGGGCGCTTCGGCACTGAGCCTGTCGAGCGCCAGTCCTGGATCCCTTCCATTGATGTGGTGGAGACCAAGGACGGAATCAAGTTCCAGGCCGATTTGGCCGGGATGAAACCGGAGGACATCCACCTGGAGGTGGAAGACAACGTCTTGACCATCAGCGGCGAGCGCCGTTTCGAGGAGAAGGTGGAGGAGGACAAGTACTACCGCATCGAGCGGCGGTATGGTTCCTTCAGTCGCTCCATTGCGCTTCCGCAGGGAGTCAGAACTGATAGCATCCAGGCCAACTACGAGAACGGTGTGCTCGACGTTGTGGTCCCCAAGGCGGAGGAGACGAAGCCCAAGAGGATCGAGGTTGCGGTCAAGGCTGAGCCGAAAGCGGTGGAAACAACATCCACAGAGACAGCGGGCGACTGAGCTAGGGCACATTCTCAGCGCGATGATAGTGGGGGCGGGGTCGGTGCCGGGCTGCGACAGGGCCGGGTTTCCGACCCCGCCGGTCACGGAGCGGCGGGAGCGCCGGTGGAAGAAGGGCACGATATAGATGGCGGATAAGACACGAATACCTGTGAATGGAGTGGGAGGCCGAAGCCGGCCGGCCCCCGGGCCTGCCGCTGAGGCCGGTCGGGCAACGAGGGCGGGTCAGAGCCCCTCGACGAAGAAGGAAGGCGTCTCGACTAAGCCTCCGGCGGATTCCACACGCAAAACTGAAGGTGGGGCTTCTAACCGGTCGGCGGCACATGCCGATGCAGCGTCGGCCCAGCCCCAGGTCCCGCCGGCCGAGTCTCGGTCGTCGGAAGCCACCGCGGCGCGCATAGAAGAGTTGGAGAAGGCGGTAGCCGAAGCCTCACGCGCCCGGGACGAATACCTGGACGGGCTACAAAGACTGCAGGCCGAGTTCGACAACTACCGACGGCGGGTCCGACGCGAGATGAACGAGGCTTCTGACACGGCGCGCGTTGCACTTCTTGCTGATTTCCTTCCCGTGTTGGACAACCTCGAACGGGCACTGAGCGCTGCCGAACACCATGAGGAGGGCAAGGTGCTGGAGGGGGTTCGCCTCACTCGGTCTCAGTTCGTGGAGCTTCTGCGTCGCGAAGGGGTTGAAGAGGTGGATCCACTTGGTGGGACATTCGATCCCACTGTTCACGAGGCAATGCTGGCCAGGCCTGCGGACGAACCCGAAGGCACCGTGATAGACGTCTTTGAAAAAGGGTACACGGTGGGTGGTACGCGGGTTCTGCGTCCGGCGCGGGTGGTTGTGTCATCGGGCACGTCATCGACCGCCGACTAAACAGGACGAACGTCGAGGAACACCATGGCCACAGGCACTCGAGACTACTACGAGACTCTCGGCGTCAGCAAGACGGCGGATCAGGATGAGATCAAGAAGGCTTACCGCAAGCTGGCACGCAAATATCACCCCGACGCCAACCCTGATGACCCCAAGGCGGAGGAGAAGTTCAAGGAGATCTCCACCGCGTACGAGGTTCTCTCCGATCCCGACAAGCGAAAGCAGTATGACGCAGGCCCGCGCCGTTCTTCGGTCAGGGAGGCGCTCAAGGATTCGATCCCAGCGCTTTCGGTGGCGGGCAGGCCTTCTCCGGTGACTTCGCCGACCTATTCGGCGGCCTCTTTGGGGGTCGTTTTGGGACCACCTCTCGTCGCCGGCGTACGGCAGCAGAGAAGGGGAACGATATCGGCGTTTCGGTCACGATCTCTTTTGAGGATTCCCTCAAAGGTGTGACCACCCGGATCAGCGTGCCCAAAGCTGTGGAGTGTGCCACCTGCGGTGGCACGGGGGCGGCACCGGGCACAGGGCCCACCACCTGCCCCCAGTGCGGGGGCCGTGGGGTCACTACACAGGATCAAGGCTTCTTTGCTTTTTCCCAGGAATGCCACCTCTGCGGTGGGGAGGGCACGGTGGTGCAGCACCCGTGCGCCGAGTGCGGAGGACGAGGTGTCGCGCCGGGTTTGCGCAAGTTCACGGTCCCCATTCCGGCCGGCGTGAAGGACGGTAGCAAGATAAGGCTGAAAGGCAAGGGTGAGCCTGGACGCCACGGCGGACCGGCAGGGGACTTGTTCGTGATCGTGCACGTGGAGGAGAGCCCTCTTTACGAGCGACGCGGACGCGACCTCATCTTGGACGTGCCGGTCTCTTTCACGGAGGCCGCTCTCGGCGCCGGCATTCCCATCCCCACCCCCGACGGACGTGTGTCACTGAAGGTGCCCGGTGGTGTGCGGGAAGGGACATTGTTGCGGGTGAAAGGAAAGGGGGTACCGGGTTTGGGGGGCAAGAAGCGCGGAGACCTCTTGGCCCGCGTGAGGGTGGTTACACCCTCCAAACTCAACAAAGAGGAGAAGCAGCTCCTGGAGCGCCTTGGAGAATTACAGAAAGGCACGCCGCGCGACGGCATTCCAGGTTGGGAAGGGTAAAAAGGAGACCAATTCATGGTTATGGACGACCGTACTCGGCCTTTGTTCATGATCTCGGTTGCGGCGGAGTTGGCCGACATGCATCCGCAGACACTGCGTATGTACGAACGCCGTGGGCTGGTGCGGCCCAAGCGCTCGCTCAGGCAAACACGCCTTTACTCCATGGAGGATGTCGAGCGGCTGAGGTATATCCAACAGCTTACGAACGAGTTGGGGCTGAACTTGGCCGGGGTGGAGGAAGTACTCAAGCTGGAGAAACAGATCAACGCTATGCGTCAAGAGCTTGACCGGATGCATGCTCGTCTGGAAGAAGCGATGGCGGAAGCCGCCAAACAGGTTGAGGAAATCCATCGCTCTTACCGCAGGGAAGTCGTGACGCTGCCGCCCCGAGAGATCGTTGCCCAACGGCGCGGACGAGCCTGCAACTGAGTGGTGCGGTCTGGTGCGGTCGGCAATGACGGGTTACCGACAGAGAGACGCGTCAATCACTCCGGTCGGAATACCGCGGTTTGCCGTGGCTCTCGGCCTCTCTCGGGCTGGGGCGCCGCGGCAGATGCTCCCGCTGGTGAGGGCGTTTTTCGCTCGGAGGTGGAGCCATTGATGGACTGGTCCAAGCTGCGGGCGTTTCTGTGGGGCGGTCTCTTCGGCAGCTTGTTGGGGTTTCTGTTGGCGCCGCACAGACGAGGGCCATCCGAGGGGCGGGTGTCACTCGAAGAGTGGGAGGAACTGGCCGGTGCTCCGTGCGGCTCCGAGGAGGATGGGTTTGAATGAAGGCCGGCGGCAGCTCATTCTGGCACTCTGAAGGAGAGAGTGCCAATAGGAACCACGCACGCGCTTCCGCGCTGGAGGTGGATGCGCTATACTTGCTGGCGGTTGGAAGACGGCGAGGTGTCAATCGTTAAGGAGTTGGGTCTTGCCTACTTATGAATACCGTTGCACATCGTGCAATCACCAATCCGAGCGTTTTCAGAAGATGTCCGACGAACCTGTTGCCGAGTGCGAGCTGTGTGGGGCGCAAGTCCGCCGAATCCTGTTCCCTGTGCCCATTCACTTCAAAGGTAGTGGCTTCTACACGACTGATTACGGACGGAAGAGCGGACGTGCGCGTAAGCCGGCCTCAGCGTGTGGAACCGGCGGCACTCCCTGCGCCGCGGGTGATAATGAGTGTGGTTCGGCAGGCAAAGAGAGTTGCTGCGCTGCGTGTAACGACTAGCTCGGCGGTGGCCGGCAGGCCATCCATGCATTTCACTGGTTAATTGGGAGCGGTAGGGGGCCGGCAGGTGGATCATAGTTCGTCAATGAGCCGCCCGCGGCGCTCGGGCGCACATCCTTCTGGGTCGGCCAAAGACACCCTGACTTTACGCCTTCGCACCCTCGTTTATGACGGCTCTTCGGCTCTACCCTCCTTCCCCGAAGCGGTAGACGCGGCTCGGGCAGAACTCGGCTTCACCCATACCATCGGTGTGTTGTTCGTCAGGATCGACTGCATGGGTGTAGCCCGTGAGTTGTTCACGTGGGAAGACATCGCGAGTATGTATGCGAAACTCACCGCCGCCGCTCGTGCTCTGATTGGGGTCCACCTTCGTAAGGTGGATTTGCCGGCGGATCTGGGGCTGGCGGAGGAGGGCTTCGCCGTTCTGCTCTCGCGTCCGCGTGACCAGGAGGCGCTGACGGCAGCCGACGTCTTCGGGGTAGCGGCGCGTTACGAACGCGAAATCTGGCGGGTCCTACGAGAGACATTGCCGTTGGAGCTGTCTCGCCGAGTGATGGTGCACGTGGGCGGTGGCCTGGTGCGGCGACCGACCGGCGGCGAGACGGTGGTGGAGGCGGTGATCGCGGGCCTGGGCGACGCTTACGAGGATGCCATCACCAAACAAGACGCTCATCTCCGGCGATTGGCTACCGGTGTGCGTTCCGCCGTGGAGTGCGGCCGGCTGGATGTTGCATATCAGCCGGTGGCGGCGCTCGGCGACGGGCGAGTGGTGGGGTTTCAAGTGGGGCTGGCGTCGGCTGCAGAGGCACCGTTGTGTGCAGAAGATGCCTTGTTCGATGTGGCACGGCGGGCCGGAATCGGTGGATCGGCATATCGCACCTACCACCGGCGGGCCGTTGTGGGCGCCGAGGGCGCCTTGCGCGGTGACGAGTGGCTCCTGATTCGGGTGGGTGCTTCAGATCTCATTTCAAGCGCAGTGGTGGAGATGACCCAACTGTTTGCGGAGCGGGCCGGCGCTGAGGCGACAGGGCTGTCGCCGGCGAACATCGCCTTCCTGGTTGATGTGACTGATGTGATGAGTTCTATTTCGTCCTCGGTGTTGGGCTTTCGTTCGGCCGCAGATATGGGCTTCAAACTGGGCATTGACGTGCTGACGGGTGGCCCTCTCCCGCTTGACTACATACGTGGCTTAGGTCCTGACATCATCCGTATCGGAGGACGGATCGTACAGGGATTGGCGGAAGATCCGGACTTGTTCGAGGTTGCGTCGCTGTTGGTAAGATTCGCGCATCGCCACGGCTTCTTTGCGTTGGGTGCGGATTGTGAAACATCGCCACAGCTTGGTTGTATGCGCAGTATCGGAATGGACTACATTCAGGGACCGCTCATCGCGCCGTACGCCGACCTGCCGGAGCACTCCATCGCACGGTTGGTGTAGTGGGGCCCGTTTTGGGTGTTGACGCATGTGCCGGGTGACGGGCCAACAGATGCGCCGGCTTAGACGGCCACCTCTGATTCTGGTCACCAATGACGACGGCATCGACTCGCCAGGCTTGGCCGCTCTGCGCCGAGCGTTACACCCGCTGGGGCGCGTGGTGGTCATAGCACCCGATAGGAACCGCACAGGTGCCGCCCGCAGCATAACCATGCACGGTCCGCTCTGGCTGGAGGAGGTGGAGTTGCCGGACGGCACGTTGGGATTTGCCACCGACGGGACTCCGGTCGACTGTGTCCGCACTGGTGTACTTGGGTTCCTAGATCGTGCCCCTGATCTGATTGTGTCGGGTATCAACTTGAGCGGCAACCTCGGTGATGACATCACCTACTCCGGTACCGTAGCCGCAGCCCTCGAGGGAATCATGCTTGATATCCCGGCCATTGCGGTGTCGGCCGAGGGTTACCGTGATGGCTATGACCTCAGTGCTCCCGCGGCCTATGCGGCCTCAGTAGTGGGCTCCATCTTGGACAACGGGTTCCCCTGCAGGACTCTTCTCAACATCAATGTGCCCCCACTACCGCTGGAAGCCATCGGCGGGGTGCGGATAACCAGACTGGGCAAGCGCGTGTACGGGGATCAAGTGCAGATCACCCACGGAGACGGCAGACGGCACTCGTACGTCATATACGGTGACGAACTCGGTTTCCTGCCGGAGTCGGGCACGGACTTCGAGGCCGTAACCGAAGGATTCGTCTCGGTGACGCCCATCCATTTCGATCTCACGGCTCATGACGCCCTGGAGTCACTCCAGCAACTGGAACTCGTGGCGCCTGGCACGACTTCCGCGCGGCGCACGGCTGGGGAGCCCCGCAGTTTTGGCCCGTATCCGCTCACCCCTCGCCCGTTGGCTGCCGTCTTCGACCTCGATGGGACTCTGGTGGACTCTGTGGAACTGATCGTGGAGTCTTTCCGTTACGCTACGCGCAACGTGCTGGGGGTGGAGTTCACGCGCGAGCAGATGACGGCTAACGTAGGTAAGCCTCTTCGTGAGCAGATGCAGCTCATCGATGCCGAGCGCGCCGACGAGTTGGTGCGCGCATATCGTGAGTACAACCATCGCGAGCACGATCGCATGCTCAAGCTGTATGCCGGCGCCGGCGATCTGCTGGAACGGTTGCAGGAGCACGGTGTGAAGGTGGGCTTGGTTACGTCGAAATCTCGGCCGGTCACACGTATGGCTTTTGACGTGACCGGCATAGAGCCGTTGCTGGACGCCGTTGTCTGTGCTGACGAGACCGTACGTAACAAGCCGTACCCGGATCCCATCTTGTACTGTCTCCAGCAGCTGGGAGTGACGCCCGATCGGGCCTGTTATGTGGGGGACAGCCCCTACGATCTGCAGGCGGCGCGCGCGGCGGGCGTCAAGGCGGTGGGAGTGAGCTGGGGTGTGTTCGACAGGGCTTCCCTGGAGGCGGAACGGCCGGATCAGATGGTGGCGAGCATCGGGGAGTTAGCCCGTGTCCTCGGAGTCTGATCTCACAACCAGGCTGGAATGGCTTCGGGCCGAGATCCGACGCCATGACCGCCTGTACTACGTCCTTGATAATCCTGAGATCACCGATGCCGAATACGACCGTCTGTACCGAGAGCTACAGGATCTGGAGGCTGCCAACCCCGAGCTTATAACCCGGGATTCCCCCACCCAGCGCGTGTCCGGAGAGCCCTTGGCGGCATTCGGCCAGGTGGAGCACCGAGAAGCGATGCTGTCGTTGGCGAACGCGCGTAACGAGGAGGAATTGCTGGCGTGGTATGCGCGCACGCTTCGTTTGCTCGAGCAGGCCGGCGCGAGAGAAGATGCGCTGACGTGCGTGGTGGAACCCAAAATCGACGGTTTGGCGGTGTCGCTCCTCTATGAGAACGGCGTGTTGGTCTCTGGAGCCACGCGCGGTAATGGCGTGGTGGGCGAGGACGTAACGCAGAATCTACGCACCATCAACTCGGTGCCGCTCTCTTTCAGTGGGGACGGTGCTGTACCCTCCTTGATCGAAGTACGGGGAGAGGTCTACCTCCCTCTGTCGGCGTTTGAACGTCTCAACGAACAGCGGGTGGCGTCGGGTGAAGCCACCTTTGCCAATCCGCGCAACGCAGCAGCCGGTTCGCTTCGCCAACTGGACCCGCGTGTAACGGCCTCACGCCCTCTCGCTGTCTGGTTCTATGCGGTGGGGGCAGCGGAAGGCATCGGCTGGCGTACGCACTGGGAACTGCTGGAGTGGCTTGCGGCCCGCGGTTTCCGTATCAACCCGCATGTGAAGCGCGTGGGCACGGGGGATGAGATTACCCGTGCCTGCCGCGAATGGGAGGAGCGCCGCAGTGCCCTCGATTATGATATCGATGGAGCCGTGGTGAAAGTTGATGATAGGCAACTCCAGGATATCCTGGGGGCAGTGGCCCATGATCCGCGCTGGGCCATAGCGTACAAGTTTGCGCCCAGCACCGCGCAGACCGTGTTGCGGGAGATCGGCATCAATGTGGGTCGCACCGGTGTCCTCACCCCCTACGCCGTGCTCGACCCGGTATCCGTAGGCGGCGTTACGGTGAGCCAGGCCACTTTGCACAATGAAGACGACATTCGCCGTAAAGATCTACGTGTGGGTGACACGGTGATAGTGCAGCGGGCCGGTGACGTGATCCCTCAAGTGGTGGCGCCCATGACCACGCTGCGGAAAGGGGGCGAACGGCCGTTCGTCATGCCTGACAGATGTCCGGTTTGTGGGACGGTCGTGGTGCGGGTGCCGGGTGAGGTGGCGGTGAGGTGCCCCAACGACGATTGCCCCGCCCGTTTGGTTGAGCGGATCAAGCACTTTGTGGGTCGGTCGGCTATGGATATCGAGGGTGTGGGTGAGAAACTGGTGGAACGGCTGTTTGGCCTGGGATTGGTCCGTGATGCGGCCGACCTGTACCGTCTTCGCTACGAGGACTTGATTACTCTGGAGGGCTTTCAGGATCGCTCCACCCGCAAAGTCCTCGAGGCCATCGAGCAGTCGAAACGTCGTGGCTTTGCCCGTGTGCTCTTCGCCCTCGGCATTCCCCATGTGGGAGGGCAGACGGCCGAACTCATCGTCACACGCTTTCCCAGCATGGATGCCCTGCGCCAGGCCGGTGTTGACGAGCTGGCCGCCATCGAGGGCATTGGCCCGGTCATTGCGGAGGCGGTTGTGGCCTACGTGGCCGACCCGCGTCATCAGGATCTTCTCGGACGGTTGGCCGATGCTGGAGTGCTCATGCAGTCGGCGGATGATCTTGCTCCAACGACGGCGGACGGCGGTATGGGCGGCCCGGTGCGCGTGGGAGCTGAGACGTTGGCGGGCAAGGTCTTCGTTCTGACCGGCACCCTGCCGACGCTCACCAGGGAGGCGGCGACGTCTCTTATCCGGGCTGCGGGGGGTCGGGTCGCAGGGTCGGTGAGTCGTCGTACCGACTACGTGGTGGCGGGGGAGTCGCCTGGGTCCAAGCTGAGGAAAGCCACTGAACTCGGTGTGGCCGTCATCGATGAAGACCGGCTTTTGGCATTGGCGGCGGCAGGTGCGAGGGCATCGGCCGGCGCTTAGCCCTGCTTCAGTTCCGCCAACCCGATACTCCCAGCCTGTTGACGCACTTCCACTATGCGCATTAGTCGCGGTCGCCCGGCTTGGTCGCGCTCCATGTGGACCAGTAGGGGGCGGACGCGGGCGAGGAGCGCCGGGGCGTCCTTGCCCACCTCCATCCACTCGGCCAGCCCCACTTCGGGGGCGGGGGTGTCGAGCGTGGCGAGGCCGAAAGCACCAGACGGTATGGACCTCAGGAACGCCGGCACATCCGCTGTGGCCAACTTGCCGGCCACCACACATGAAGGCGCCGTGGCCGCCGCCCGCTCCAGGACAGCCGCCATGGCCGGGGATCCAGGCTTGGCCGTGAGGGTCAGAGTGAAGGCTCGATCGTGCAGCGCGGGTAGTTCCGGGCCCTCTTCTATCGCCACCATCTGCAGATCGTTGGGAAGGAGATGAATAAGCGAGTTCAGAAGAGTGGATTTGCCCGACTGCTGTGGTCCGGTGAACATAAGAGTACGTTTCCCACCGAGCATGCTGTTGAGCAGACGTGCCTGCCACGGAGACAGGGTGTTGTACTCCACCAGGCTGCGGAGTGGCACACTCAGCACGCGGGGGCTCATCTGTTGAGTCATGGCGTACATGACGGAGGTGCTCACGTCGAGTGTCGGTCCTCGGGCGCCAGTGTGAGTGGCGTAGGTATCGAGCAGTGCGCAGAACATATTGTTGAGCAGATTGATCTGCTCCCGCTCGACGGGCCCTGCATCCAGGTCCGCCGCCAGTTCCGCGGCCAGGCGACGGAGACGATCTGCGTATTCTAAGCGGATGCGATTGATATCCGCCACTTGGCCCCCTGGGTTCGTCTCTGTCATGGCCACAACCGGCGCCTGCGGAGCTTCGAGGCCGCGGCGCGAATGAGCGTACCTAGATTCTAACGGCAAATGTACGCAGGTGTCACGGTGGGCCTTCACTCACGAGGCCATCCCTACAGTCTCCGGGTAGTACATCGGCCTGATGATCAGACCAGCTGCGATGGCCTTGGTTTCTCTTGGGGTCCACAGCGCGGTACACTGAACAGGCTGTGACCGATGTGCGTATCTTTGGCGGCAACGCCGCAACTTCACAGGCCGGCCGGCCGGCCGCCGCCATTCTGGCGGGCGGCCTGTCGTCCAGGCTCGGCGAGGACAAGATAGTGGCCTCGCTGGGTGGGGTTACGGTGCTGGAATGGCAACGGGACCGTCTGCTCCCACTCTTCCCCTCCGTGTTCGTCGTCACCAAGGACCCTTCCTGGCTTTCGTGGGCTGGGATCCCCGTGGTAGCCGACGCACTGCGGGTCAGCGCGTCGGCAGTAGGTGTCTATACGGCTGTGCTGGCTGCCCCTGGTGATCGAGTCCTCTGTCTGGCGTGTGATATGCCTTTCGTGCCCGAGCGGCTGCTCGTGGCGCTCGCAGAGCGCTCTGCCGGGTATGATGTGCTGGTTCCTCGGCACGGCGACCACTTGGAGCCGCTCTGCGCCGTGTATTCGCGGACAGTGCTTGCTCCGTTGGAGGCGCAGCTCGCTCGCGGAGCCAACAGGATCGATCTGCTGTACGCGCATGTGCGCACAGCTTACTTGGACCTTGACGACGGGGCCTTCGGAGACCCCGCACAGCTCTTTCTGAATGTGAACACGCCGGAGGAGCTTGCACGGGCGCGGATCCAGGCTGGTGGAATGACTGAGGCGGGCTTGGAGTCCCGGGTGGCATCCTTCATACGTAGGGTGCCCGTGCCGGTAATATCGTTCGTGGGCAAGAAGAAATCCGGTAAGACGAGCGTGTTGGTGAAGGTGGTGGAGGAGTTGGTGGCTCGGGGGCACCGGATCGCCGCCCTCAAGCATCACCCCCACGAACTGGAGGTCGACATCCCAGGTACCGATTCGCATCGCCTGAAGAAAGCTGGTGCGGTGGTGGCTGAGCTGTGTGGCCGGCGGGATTACTGCATTACAGCCCAAGCCTCGGTTGTCCTCGGCCTGGAGGAGCACATCCGTCGCCTGCCGGAGCCTGTGGATATGGTCGTCACGGAGGGATTCAAAAGTGACAACGCCCCCAAGATCGAGGTGTCGCGCCGGGCACGTTCCCAAGAGTTGGTGTGTGACCGGCGGGAGTTGCTCGCCATCGTGAGTGACCAGGAACACCCGGCGGAACCGGTGCCGCATTTCCGGCTTGATGACGCTATTGCCGTAGCCGACTTCGTGGAGCGGTGGGCACGAGAGGTGGCCGCGGCTGCGGGCTGGAGATTCTACGTCCTGGCAAGTCGAGGCCGGCCCCCGGGGGTGCGTGTCTCTGCCCCGCGGCCAACCATTGCGGGCGCAGGTGAGTGCCGATCCGGCTCGGATACTCCAGGTGGGGCAGCGTGAACCTGGGGGACCACACGGTCGATTACCTGCGTATCTCGGTCACCGATAGATGCAATCTTCGCTGTGTCTACTGCATGCCCCCCGAGGGCGTGGAGTTCATGGCGCACGAGGATATCCTCAGCTATGAGGAGATCGTCCTTTTTGTGCGGGCCGCGGCCGATCTGGGCTTCTCCAAGATACGGTTGACAGGGGGCGAGCCACTGGTGAGGCGGGGCATAACCGGCCTGGTGGCGCAGCTGGCGGGTGTTTCCGGTATCGTCGATATAGCGATGACCACCAACGGCATCCTTCTCCCCGCTTCGCGACCGAACTGAAGCAGGCAGGCTTGAGCCGCGTCAATATCAGCCTCGATACTCTCAACGCTGAGCGGTACCGGAGAGTGACGCGCGGAGGCTCGATCGAACAGGTGTTGGCGGGTGTGGATTCGGCGTTTGCCGCCGGGTTGACTCCGGTGAAGATAAATGCGGTGCTCACGGACGAAACGCTGCTGGAGCTGGAGGCGTTCGCCGACCTGACGCGGGAGCAGCCGGTGCACGTTCGCTTCATCGAGTGGATGCCGATCGGTGGTTGTGGTCCCACGTCGCCGGGTGGTGGCCCCACCAGGGATCAGGTGATCGCGCACCTGCGCCGTCTGGGGTCGTTGGAGCCGGCGCCCTCCCCCGGGGGTGGGGCCCTGCGCGATACTTCGCGTTTCCCGGACACGCCGGCACCATCGGTTTTATCAGTGCCATGTCCGACCACTTCTGTGCAGATTGCAACCGCCTTCGCCTTACCGCCGATGGTCGGTTGAAGAACTGCCTCTTCTCGAACGACGAAGTGGACGTGCGCGCGGCGCTTCGCGCCGGCGATACGGAGGAGACGGTGCGGCGGATCAAGGATTCTCTCGCGCGTAAGACATTCGACCGCTGTTGCGTTTCGCGTGCCAATGAGCGCGGGATGTCGCAGATTGGAGGTTGAAGTGGTCGCTGATGACCAGGCCGAACGGCTGACTCATGTGGGCGAAGGGGGCGAAGCCCGCATGGTGGACGTGGGCGGCAAAGTCGTCACCCGTCGCATTGCCCGAGCCGGGGCACGGGTGTGGATGGCGCCCAAAACCATGGAGTTGCTCGTTCAGCAGGCGTTTCCCAAAGGTGACGTCCTCGCCGTGGCACGGGTAGCCGGTATCTTGGCCGCCAAGCGAACGTCTGAACTGGTGCCTCTCTGTCATCCTCTGCCACTGGACTTGGTAGATATCCGTTTCACGGTGCGACGGGCCGACGCGGTGGTGGACATCGAGTGCGAGGCGCGCACGGAAGGCCGCACGGGAGTGGAGATGGAGGCAATCACCGGTGCCACCATGGCCGCCGTGACCATCTACGACATGTGCAAGGCTGTGGACCGCGGTATGTTGATCGGTGATATCCGGCTCTTGGAGAAGACGGGCGGCAGGCACGACTACCGGCGGTCCTGACATCAATCGTCGCTAAGCGAGGTCGCACCGGCGGTGGCAGTGTGGTTCTCATGGGGGTGACGGCCCGTGATCATCCCGGTGGAAACCACAGTTGAATGGAAGGAGGCATGAGGATGAGTCACCAGGGCATTGCGCGCATGCGGGCCGCCGTTGTCACCGTGAGCGACAAAGGCTACGCAGGCATTCGCGCCGACACGGCCGGCCCGACTCTCTGCGCCCTTCTGCGAGAGGCCGGAGCAGAGGTGTCGGATCCCGTCGTGGTGCCGGACGAACAGGCTCAGATCGAATCACTGCTGCGTGGGTTGTGCGACTCTGGTGCGCACGATTTGGTCTTGACTACAGGCGGGACGGGCTTGGCTCCGCGCGATCGCACCCCAGAGGCCACACAGGCTGTGGTGGAACGGGTGGCACCCGGCTTCGCTGAAGCCATTCGTGCCCGGTCCATGGCCGTAACGCCGCACGCCATGCTGAGCAGAGGCGTGGCCGGTGTGAGGGGGCGGACTCTGGTGATCAACCTATCGGGAAGTGTTAAGGCTTGCCGGGAGCAGTTCGAGGTGATAGCCGCTGCGCTACCTCACGCAGTGGAGACGCTGCGGGGCGAAGCCTACGAATGTGCCACGCCCGAGGAGACCGGGCTCAGCCGGTGAGTTGGCCGCCGGCGGTCACATTGCCGCCGCGGTTCTTGGCTGCCTTGAGGCGGTAGAGGCTGGCGTCGGCCTCTTGAAGCAGATGCTCAGAGTCGGTGCCGTCTTCAGGGCACGAAGCGCTGCCTACCGTGACCTCCAACGTCAACAGGGAGTGGTCGATCTTGAGCTTGGTCTTCTGGAGTGAAGCCGATATGCGTTCGGCTACGATTTCCACCACCCGCTTCTCGGTTTCGGGCATGAGTATCACGAACTCGTCGCCCCCATAGCGGCAGGCGAAGTCGACGTCGCGGATGCTGTTTCGCATCAAGGTGGCTATGTGCCGTAGGGCGGCATCCCCCGTAGCGTGCCCGTAGGTGTCGTTGAGCCACTTGAGATTGTCCACGTCCAGCATGATGATGGAGAATGGGTGGTGGTAGCGTTTGAAGATCTCCACGTGCCGCTCCAGCTCACGCATGAGGTATCTTCGATTGAAAAGGTCTGTCAGTGCATCTGTATGGGCCATGCGATCCAGTTCCGAGTTGGCCCGTGCGTAGCAAGCCTCAGCCGCAGCCATAGATACGCCGGTCAGGGCGCGGCGCAGGCGCATTATCAGGCGAAGCAGATCGCGATCGTCACGCCGGAAGGCTCCGATCATCATTTCCCAGATGGAATCCTCCAGAGCCTGCATGCTGCGGGCCACGGCCATGAGATCAGAGGATCGGCCCGATCCGACCAAGCCCAACGTGGCGGACTTCTCGTAGTAGAGCCCGCCGGGCTCGAACTCGATGAGCGCTCGGTCGTCGTGGAGGGCGGTGGCCAATCCCTCGAGGACGTCAACAGATGCGCGAATGCTGGTCTGGGTGGGGAAGGACTCGAGGGTGGCCAGATCCTCGATCTCATCGATGATCTTCGCCAACCATCCTTTGGCGATCTGAAGGCGGTGCTCGGTCAGTAGGCTCTCGGCCTTGCGGCTGAGTGGGTCGCCGTTGAGGGGCGCTGAGTCCTGGTGTCTGTGATTGTTGATCACGACTCCCCTCGGGTCGCAGGAGCGATTGGTGTCTTTGATTCCTGACATCAGTCTACATTATCGGCCGTGGGGGTTGGGAACATTAGCTCTGATAGAATCCTTCACGCAGTGCGACGGTAGGTCTTGCGCACAGGAGCGGGATAATGCGAATCGGGTTCGATGCGCGAACGCTGGACTGGGCCGGGGTCGGCAC
The DNA here is from genome assembly GCA_040770645.1 of Thermoleophilia bacterium. Classification (GTDB taxonomy): domain Bacteria; phylum Actinomycetota; class Thermoleophilia; order RBG-16-64-13; family RBG-16-64-13; genus JAAYZX01. The sequence continues at coordinate 244,615 of JAXGIS010000001.1, forward strand.
GTACTCGCGTAACCTCTTGCAGCAGTACGGGAGCATGGAGCTCGAACTCGTGGTCTTCTGCCGGGATCAGATGCAGGATCTGATCCCGGTGTCAGACAACCTGCGCCTAGTAGGCACCGACATCCCCCTTGACTCCGCGTCGGGTGGGCGCCGATTCTCTGCGCTCGCGGCCAAGTACGCCATCGATCTGCTGCATGTGCCCTGCTATCTCACGCCGCAAGATCCCCCTGTGCCGTTGGTGTGCACTATCCATGACGTGATCCCGCTCATTTACCCACGGAGCGTGCGTAGCCCCTTTGCCCGTTCCCGCTACCGCTCGCGTCTACTACAGGCTCTGGGCGATGCCGCGCGCGTGATCACCGTGTCACAGATCTCCTTATCCACTCTGAGCGTGTATGCGGGTGTGGACTTGGCCAAAGTGAGGGTTATTCACAACGGGGTGGCGGAGCAGTTCCATCCCATTCGCGATCAGGAGGCCCTGGCTCGGGTGAGGAATACATACGGCCTTCCCGAGTGGTTCGCGTTCTGGATTGGGGAATTTCGCCCTCACAAAAATCTCGTCTTCTTGGTAGAGGCGTGGCAAGATATTCGCCGGCGATTGCCCCAACCCCTGACGTTGGTCTTGGCGGGTCCGCAGGAAGACGCATATCGGGCGGTCAAAGCGGCTGCCGTCAGGAGAGGGCTTCAGTCGTTGGTTCATTTCCCCGGCTATGTGCGCAGTCAGGATCTACCCGCCGTCTACTCCTCGGCGGCGCTCTTCGTGTTCCCGTCTCTCTACGAGGGCTTCGGACTCCCGCCTCTCGAAGCCATGGCCTGCGGCACACCCTGCGTGGTCTCGAACTCCTCGGCTCTGCCCGAGGTGACCGGTCGGGCGGCGCTTCTTTTCAATCCCACCTCAGTGGAACAGATGGTAGATGCCATCGTACGTGTGGCGACGCAGCCGGAGGTGGCCGAATCGCTCCGGCAGGAGGGATTCCGGCAATCGGCTATGTTCAACTGGCGCACCGCCGCGGAGCAAACGCTGGAGGTGTATCGGGCGGCTCTGGCGGCTACTCCACGTTAAGAGAGAGCACCAACAAGAGATTGTGCTCTTTCACCCGCGCGATGAGTTCTGGAGTGACCTCATCTCCGGCTTCGGCTATGGCTTCGCCCGATGGGAGCTCCAGCCGGCGTAGGAGACGTTTGCCGAGCAGGAAGTGCCGAGACGAGGTCTCAGACGACACCGGGGCATGTTCGTCTCGTGCCTGTGCCGGGTTGCGGGTGGCGTGCCGTCGCCACGCTGATCCCCCGCGTCCCCCAATACCCGCGGCGCTTGCTCGCGGATGGGTTCGCCCGTGGGCGCAATCATTGGGTTAACCACGGGCGCAATGCTTGACTCCGTGCATTTCGCAGCCCGGGGGCGGAATCAGCCGTCTCATGGGGCGGAGATACCTCTGGAGGGGCGGAGGTGGCTGCGGTGAGAGCGGGAGCCGCCGCAAGCGGCGTAACGCAGTCTGCATAATCATCAGATACCACTGCCAGGTCTTTACCCAGCTTCACCACGCAGGACAGCGGGAGTAGGAGCGAAGTGAAGTCACCGGCCGGCAGGACGGCAGGCACGAACTCCAGCCCCAAGACCGAACCCGTGACGGTGTCCACTGAGAGGTCGCAGATGGTGCCGACGGCCTTGCCCGACACCGTGACAGCTCTGGTGTTGGTTGCCGATGTCTTTCGCATGGCAAGCTTTTCCAAAGCAGGCTCTGAAGAAAGCGGTCTGATGGCCGAAGCGCTGGCTATGAGTACCGCGTGAGGCCCGATGACTTCGGCCGCCTCACGGGCCATGCTCAGTGGTTCGTAGAGGCCGAGATTGACGATGAAGCCGGCCAGTGCCAGGTTCTGTTCGTCGATGATGAGCGCGTCCACTTGGCCGACAACGTCCGCCTCGTCTCGGGAGACGATCTGCAGGCCCACCAGGTCTGAGGCCAGTGCCGTTCGCGGTACAGTATCTTCGCCCAACGCTTGGGGGGACGTGATGATGACAATGTCGTCTCCCACCTTGAGTAGGCTGTCAGCAGGGATACGGAACGGCCCGCTTTCCTCTTCCTCGGGCTCAACTTGGAGCTCGGTTATCCTACCCGAGGCGTCATCTACGAGAAAACCGTCGATGACGCCCAGAGCATGTCCGGTGTTGGTCAGCACCAGGCATCCGACGAGTTGTATGTCTTTCTGCGCCAGTTCCGCGAGTTTGGGGGCTTCGCCTACAAGGACGGCGTCGGCCGCGGAGGAAATCACAACGGCGTCCATGCCGACGCTGCGAACAGCGGTGTAGGGGACCACTTTGCACTGGTACGCGTCCACATCGACTACCAGCGCGGCAACGGAGCCGGTCTCATCGTCCACGATCAAATCCCGAACCGAACCCACAATGGAAGCCTCGTCCAGGCCCACCACCTCGAGCCCAAGGAAGTCTCTGTCGCTAAGCGCCATGGATGGTGTCCTCCGTCTCTGCGTGGCATGCGGTGCAGTTGCTCGGCCCGGGCGTAGGGTACGCTGCCCGGCCTGCTGCCGGTGCGGCCATCTTAGCAGAAGCCCGCGAGGCAGAACGGGATTGCGGCCTGTGGTACTCTGCGATGGATCATGAAGGATTTGCGGGACTTCCTCCGGCTCTTGGAGGCCGGGCACGAGTTGGCCGTGATCGATGCGGAAGTCGATCCTGCCCTCGAGGTCACTGAGATAACGGACAGGGTTAGTAAGCGCGGTGGCCCCGCCCTCCTGTTCCGCCGGGTCCGAGGCAGCAGCATTCCTGTCCTCACCAATCAGTTTGGCAGCGAGCGGCGTATGGCGCTGGCTCTTCGTTGCTCATCCTTGGATGAGCTATCGCTCAGGGTGTCAGAGTTGACCGCACTTGAGATGCCGCAGACCTTTGGCGATAAGCTGCGTGCTCTTGGTCGGCTGAAAGAACTGGCCGGTCTCGCTCCCAGGATTGTCAAGGAGGGTCCCTGCCAGGAAGTGGTCCACCAGGGAGACGAGGTGGATCTGGGTAGCCTGCCGGTGTTGACATGTTGGCCGAGCGACGGGGGGCCGTTCATAACGCTGCCGGTGGTCTTCACCAAGGACCCACTCACGGGCAACCGCAACGCCGGTATGTACCGTCTGCAGGTGTTCGATGCGCGTACCACGGGTATGCACTGGCACATCCATAAGGATGCGGCCGAACACTATCGGCGGGCCAAGGAGCGCCTGCCGGTGGCGGTGGCCATTGGGACCGACCCGGCGGTGACGTACGCCGCCACCGCACCGCTTCCCGGTGCCATCGACGAGATGTTGTTCGCCGGTTTTCTGCGTGGCGAGGGCGTGGATATGGTTCGCTGTCGCACCGTCGATCTGGAAGTGCCCGCTCACGCCGAAATCGTGCTGGAGGGCTACGTAGATCTCCAAGAGACACGTATCGAAGGGCCCTTTGGAGATCACACCGGCTTCTACTCTCCCGCCGACTCTTACCCGGTACTCCATGTCACAGCGCTGACCCATCGCCGCGATCCCATTTATGCGGCTACGGTGGTGGGCATACCTCCTATGGAAGACGCCTACCTGGCGAAAGCCACGGAGCGTTTGTTCCTCCCCCTACTCAGACTGACCCTTCCTGAGGTTGTGGACATGGATCTGCCCGCGGCGGGGGTGTTCCACAACTGTGCCATCTTGTCGGTGCGGAAGGCGTATCCCATGCACGCGCGTACAGTGATGCACGCGGTGTGGGGAACGGGGCAGATGCAGTTCACCAAGTGCGTGATCGTGGTGGACGAGGGTATCGATGTCCACGATTACCAGAGCGTGGCGTTTCACGTTTTCAGCAATGTGGACCCGGGAAGGGATCTCGTTCTCACCGAGGGACCTCTCGATGTGTTGGATCACGGCTCGTCCCACGCCCGCTGGGGCTCCAAAGTCGGCATAGATGCCACTCGTAAGTGGCCCGAAGAGGGATACGAGCGTGGGTGGCCCGAAGAACTGGCCATGGATCCCATGGTTAGCGCCCGCATAGATGCTCTGTGGCCGCAACTCGGTCTAGAAGGGCTGCTGGGACCCTCGGCCCGCGTGGAGAGGCGTTCGTGAGCTACAGCACGTTCATCATCCGGCTACCCCGCCTCTTAGCGTCCTTCGCGGCGTACACGCGTCTCTACGTGCGTTTGGTCAAGTTCGAGCACACCGTCTTCGCCCTCCCCTTCGCGTACTCGGGAGCGTTTCTGGCTCACCAACGTATCCCCGGTTTCTGGCGGATGTTCTGGATCACGGTGGTCATGGTTGCCGCGCGTAGTCTGGCCATGGCTCTGAACCGTCTACTCGACGAGCGCATCGACGCTTTGAATCCCCGGACTTCGGGCCGTGAACTCCCGGCCGGGTTGCTGCGGCGGAGCGAAGTCTGGGTCTTCTGCGTAGTTTCGTTGGCGGTTCTGGTATTCGCCACTTTCCAGCTGCCGGTGATCACGCGTTGCCTTTGGCCGGTTGTGGTGGCACCGTTCGTCGTATACCCTTTCACCAAGCGGGTTACTTGGCTGTGCCACCTGTTTCTGGGCTGCACTATCGGGTTGGGGCCGGTGGGGGCGTGGGTGGCCGTGACGGGCACCGTCGACTGGCGGGCATTTCTGCTCGGGGGCGCGGTTGCCCTCTGGATCGCTGGCTTCGACGTCATCTACGCTGGGTTGGACGTCGATTTCGATCGGAGTCGCCATATCCACTCCATTCCGGCCGACCTGGGTTTGGAGGCCGCTGTCTGGTCCACGCGTCTACTGCACCTGGGGGCGGTCGGTCTGCTGGCAGCCACGGGCGTGGCCACCGGCCGCAGTGTCGTCTATTTCATTGGAGTGGGAGTGTGCGCCGCGATCTTGGGCTACGAGAACTACATCACGCGGGCGGGTGACCTGCGTAGGGTGGACTTGGCCTTCCTGACCATGAACGGAATCCTCAGCGTGGTGTTCTTCGTGTTCACTCTCGCCTCCGTTGTCGTAGAGAAGTGACGGGGCGTGTTCCAGACGATCAATGCGCTGCCGGAGCCGAAGCGGGTGCAGTCGATGTTCAACGACATAGCTCACTCGTACGATCGTTTGAACTCGCTCATGACTGCGGGGTTGCATCGCAACTGGCGAGATTTGGCCGTCATGCTCTCGCGTGTGGAGGAGGGATCGGCCGCACTGGATGTCTGTTGCGGGACGGGCGATCTGGCCTTTGCTTTGAAGCAGGCGGTAGGTCCCACCGGTCGCGTGGTGGGTCTCGATTTCTCAGTGGACATGCTGACCGTAGCCCGAGAGAAGTGTGGGCGCAATCAGCTTTGGGTGAAGTTCGTGCTGGGGGACGCACTGGCCCTACCGTTTGCGGACGCGTCGTTTGACGCCTGTACGGTGGGCTTCGGTATCCGCAACGTCAGCGACCCCATGCTGGCGTTCTCAGAGATGAGGCGGGTCTGCAGACCGGGGGGGCGTGTAGTCTGCCTCGAGATCACGCAACCGCAAATCCCGGTGTTCAAGCAGTTCTACGGCGTGTGGTTCGACCACGTGGTGCCGCGATTGGGAAGGGTTGCATCCGGTAGTCGCGATGCTTACAGTTATCTCCCGGCGTCCGTTCGCCGCTTCCCTGGACCGGAGCCCCTTCGAGGGCTGATGAAGGCGGCCGGGCTCATGGAGCCGCGATATGAGATCGTGGCCGGTGGGATAATCGCCATACACCACGCCTTCGTGGCGTGAGACGGTTTCAAAGGAGATGCGTGCGCGTAGAGAAGAGGGCAGTGATTGAACGCAAGGTGCAGGCCCAGGAGCGCCTCTCCTTCGCGGAGGGGGTGGCGCTCTTCGAGTGTGGCGATCTGCTCTGGCTGGGGCGCCTTGCCGATTCTGTGCGACAACGTCTGCATGGGGATGCGGTCTACTTCGTGCGCAACCGGCACATCAATCACACCAACATTTGCAAGAACCGCTGCGTGTTCTGTGCTTTCTCCCGCGATGAAGGGGAGGTGGGTGCGTACACCCTCAGTCTCGATCAGATAGTCGCCAAAGCACGTGCTTCACTGGCCGAGGGGGTGACCGAGTTCCACATAGTTGGAGGTGAGCATCCGGCTCTGAGCTTCACTGAAGTGGAAGAGATGATCGCCCGCCTGCATGCGCTGGCCCCGGGGGTTACCCTGACGGCCTTCACGGCGTCGGAAATCGCTCACTTCGCGGCAACGTCGGGCCTGTCCGTGGAGCAGGTGCTGCGTCGACTGAAATCCGTCGGCTTGGGCAGCCTGCCGGGCGGGGGTGCCGAGGTGTTTGCGTCTCGAGTCCGCGATCTGGTGTGTCCGCGAAAGATATCTGCGAATGAATGGTTACATGTTCATATGACGGCCCACCGCTGCGCCTTGCCCACCAACGCTACCATGCTCTACGGCCACGTGGAGACGGTGGAGGAGCGTGTGGACCACCTGGTGCGCCTGCGCGAGGCGCAAGATGAGACCGGTGGGTTCCAAGCTTTCATTCCCCTTTCTTTCCACCCTGTGCACACCGGGCTTTCGCATCTTCCCGGCCCCAGCGGTGTGGAGGATCTCACGGTGCTGGCTGTATCCCGCCTTATGCTCGACAACTTCGCTCACATAAAAGCCTATTGGATCATGTTGGGGCTCAAGTTGGCTCAGATCGGATTGTTCTTCGGAGCCGATGATCTCGATGGGACCGTTGTGGAAGAAGTGATCACGCGCATGGCGGGTGGTGTCTCCGATGGAGATCTCACAGTGGAGGAGCTCGTGCACCAGGTGCGCACGGCGGGCCGGGTACCTGTCGAGCGCGATACCTTCTACGGAGTGGTGAAGACCTATGACTAGCCCGGTCCACCGCCGGCCTGTGCGTGTGGGGCATATCGAGTTTCTCAACTGCTACCCCTTGTATTACGGCCTCGAGGGGCGTCGGCCCGCAGCGGCCTCCTTCGAGTTGCTGGCGGGCGTCCCGACTGATCTCAATCGCATGCTGGTGGCGGGTACCATCGATTTCGGCCCCATCAGTTCCATTGCGTACGCACGGAACCACAGCCTGCTGCTGCTTTCCCGGCGCCTGTCCATCTCCGCGCGGGGTGCCGTGGATTCCATTCAGTTGGTGTGCCGCAGGCCCATAGAGACGATCGGGACCATTGCCCTCACACCACAGAGCGCAACCTCGGTGGTGCTGCTGAAGACGCTCCTTCGTCTGCGCTACGGTCGCGACGTCGACTATTCGGAGTTGCGCGGCTCGCCGGAGGAGGAGTTGGAGCGTTGCGATGCCGTGCTCCTGATCGGGGACCAAGGCCTGGAAGCCATGTACTTCCCGCTCGAGGGCACCATCCGCTATGACTTGGGGGTGATGTGGCACGATTGGACGGGGCTACCCATGGTCTACGCGGTGTGGGCCGCGCGCGCCGACTTCCTGCGGCGTCGGCCCGATGATCTGCTGGCCGTGGAGGACGAACTGGCCCAGGCCATGGACTACAGTCGTGAGCGTGCAGCGGAGGTAGTGGAGTCGGCCCGCGGCCGGTACCGGTTCGGACGCTCGTGTCTGACGCGTTACTTCAGGGTGCTGCACTACGGCTTTGAGGAGGAGTACCAGGCCGGATTGCAGCGTTTCTATGAGTTGGCGCATGAAGCCGGTGAGCTGCCCGAAATACCGGCGCTTCGCTTCATCGATGAGTTCGCCTCAGGCGGTGGGTACAACCACATGTCCGGAGGCGAAGCATGAGGGGTATCAGCCCAGATCTGGCGGGCCGGATCGCTGCCGGCGCTCGCCTGAGCGATGAAGAGGCTCTGGCGCTACTGCGTTCGGCCGATCTGTTGACCCTGGGCGAACTGGCCGACGCTCGACGGCAGGTTGCCGTCCCCGGAAGGCGTGTAACCTACATCGTAGACCGTAATATCAACTACACGAATGTGTGTGTTTCGGGGTGTCGTTTCTGCGCTTTCTACCGATCTCCGGGCTCTCCTGACGCCTACGTGCTCAGTATGGAGGAGATAGTGCGCAAGGCTCGCGAGACTGTGGAGATGGGGGGCACGGGTGTCATGCTTCAAGGAGGACTGCACCCGGACTTGGACGTCACCTATTTTGAGAACCTCTTCCGTACCCTCAAGCGTGAAGTCCCGGATCTCGATATCCATTCGCTCTCACCCCCGGAGATCGTCTTCATGGCGCGGCTTGGCCACCTCCATGTGCGCGATGTGTTGGAGCGGCTCCGCGATGCGGGGTTGGATTCCCTCCCCGGGGGAGGCGCGGAGATCTTGGTCGATCGCGTACGCCGGGAGGTGGCGCCGGGCAAAGCCACGGCCGACGAGTGGGTGGAGGTGATGCGCCAGGCGCACCTTCTCGGCATGGGCACCACGGCCACCATGATGTTCGGCAGCGTGGAGACGTTGGAAGACCGTGTGGAGCACCTGCGTCGCGTTCGCGAGCTGCAGGACGAGACGGGGGGGTTTCGCGCGTTCATCCCGTGGACATTCCAGGAGACCAATACTGCCCTGGAAGGTCGTGGGCTTCGGGCCACCGGGGTGGACTACTTGGCCATGCTCGCCGTGTCGCGTCTGTATCTCGACAACGTTACCAACATCCAGGCGTCGTGGGTGACCCAGGGGCTGAAGGTGGGGCAGGTAGCCCTGCGTTTTGGTGCCAATGACTTGGGCAGCACCATGATCGAGGAGAATGTGGTGCGGTCGGCAGGTGTCAGCTTCACCGCCGGTCGCGAGGATCTGGAGCACGTCATACGTGCCGCAGGATTCGAACCGGTGCAGCGGCGGAGCGATTACTCGGAAGTGGCGGCGGGATTCGCCGGCGGGAGCGAGGGGAAGCCGCGTTGATACGGTTTCGTGGGTCACAGCGGTGCCGTGTGCGGTTCCCTTAGTGGTATACTGCGAGAGGCTGGTTGGTCAGTCAGTCAGGAAGTGACCCGGTAGGGAGGGCCTGCGTGATTCGTTATGACACTCAGGAAGCCGCGTTGTTCCGGGAGAAGTTGCTGCGCCGAGTCAGGGCAGATGTGTCCGACTGCTATCAATGCGGCAACTGTTCGGCCGGATGCCCGGCGGCCTTCACGTTTGATCACGTGCCCAACCAGATCATGCGTATGCTTCAGGTGGGCCTCGTTGACGAAGTCCTGAGCTCCAGCGCCATCCAATTGTGTGTCCAATGCCTCATCTGCACCGCCCGCTGTCCACGCAACATCGATGTGGCCGGCATCTTCGAGGACCTGAAGACCGTGGCCGCGGCTCGCGACGTGCGCGTGCCTGAAGATGCGGCGGTCTTCAATCGTGTGTTTCTGGAAAACATCGCCAAGTATGGGCGCCTGACCGAGGCGTTCATGCTCCTGCGCTACAATCTGCTGTCCCGCCATCTGCTCAATGACGCCGAACTGGGGCTGCCCATGCTCACCAAGGGCAAAGTGGAGTTGCTGCCCAAGAAGGCGACGGGAGCCGCCGAGGTGGGTCGTATCTATAGGAAGGCTATGGGTAAGGTCAAGGAGAAGGCGTCGTGACGTCTCTCACCTACTACCCGGGTTGTTCGCTGCGACACTCGGCCGCGGAGTTCGATCGCTCCACCAAGATCGTCTTGGACGCGTTCGGTGTGGATTTCGTGGAGGTCCCCGAATGGACATGCTGCGGATCGTCACCGGCGCACATGACGGACCATCTACTGGCCCAAGCGTTGGCCGCCCGCAACTTGCGTCAAGCGGCTGCTATCGGTGATGAGATGTTTGCTCCGTGCCCCTCCTGCTATCAGCGCGAGAAGGACGCCGCAATGGAGATCCATTCCGACCCCGACTTCCGAGCAGAGGTCAATGAGTTGCTGGATGAGCCTTACGAGGGCACGGTACGAGTCATGACCCTGCCCGAGGTTCTCATGGAGAAGGTGGGAGAGGAGCGGGTCCGCGCGGCGGTTACCACCGACCTGGTATTGCTGAAAGTGGTGCCATACTACGGATGCCTTCTGGGGAGACCGTACGAGCTGATCGCCGAGTGCGATGACGAGCAGCCCATGATAATGGACAGGTTGTTGACTGCCGCCGGCTGCGACGTGAGGCCGTGGGACTACAAGACAGAGTGTTGCGGAGCCAGCGTGGGCATGGCCAAGCCGGAGATCCATCGGCGTCTGAGCCGGAAGGTGTTGCAGCAGGCCATGGAGGCTGGTGCCGACGCCGTGGTGGTGGCGTGCCCGCTCTGCCACCAGAACCTGGACTTGAGGCAATCACAGGTGAACGCAACCTGTGGCACCAACTTCCACATGCCCATTTTGTATCTCACGCAGGTGTTGGGCTACGCCTTGGGGCGTTCCGAGGAGGAGCTGTTGTTCCATAAGCACGCTGTGGACCCACGTCCCTTGTTGCGCAAAGTGGTGGCCGATGCTGTGGAGCTGCGGGCCGACGAGGCACGCAGGGCGGCAGAAATGGAGGAGCGGGAGCGGGCGAGAGAAGCGGCCAAACAGGCCAGGGCCAAGCGGCGGGCAACTGAGGCCGGCGCTGCAGAACCTGAGTCTGAAGAGGCATCGGAGGCGGGGGAATGAGGATCGGAGTCTTCGTTTGCCACTGCGGCACCAATATCGCCGCCACCGTTGACAGCCACGGCATCGCGGAACGGGCGGCGGAACTCAAGGACGTTGTCCACACAGAAGATGTCATGTATACGTGCTCGGAACCGGGTCAGGCGGGTATCCAACGTGCCATCCGCGAAAAGGGGCTCACTCGTGTAGTAGTGGCGGCGTGTTCACCGCAGATGCACGAGGTCACCTTCCGACGCTGTGTGGAGGACGCGGGACTCAATCCCCACCTCTTCGAGATGGCCAACATCCGTGAGCACTGCTCATGGATTCACGACGACAAAGCGCTTGCAACCGAGAAGGCGTACGAGATCGTCAAGATGGCTGTGGCCAAGGTTCGCACGGCAGAGCCTCTCTTCCCGCACGAGGTTGACGTCAACAAAGATGTCTTGGTCATCGGGGGTGGCGTGGCCGGTATCCAGGTGGCGCTCGATTTGGCCGATGCCGGGCTCAAGGTCACCATTGTGGAGCGGGAGAGCACCATTGGCGGCACCATGGCGCGCTTGGACAAGACTTTCCCCACTATCGACTGCTCTGCCTGCATCCTCACGCCTCGAATGGTGGACGCGGCTCATCATGAGAACATCGATATCATGGCGTTCTCCGAGGTTGATCGCGTTCAGGGCTACGTCGGCAACTTCGTTGTCGACATCAAGCGCAAGGCGGCCATGGTCGACTGGACCAGATGTATCGGCTGCGAACTGTGTGTGCAGAAATGTCCTTCGCACGGGCCGGATCGTTTCAATGCGGGACTGGCCGAAACCAAAGCCATCTATATTCCCTTCCCCCAAGCGGTGCCCAAGAGGGCCGTGATCCAGACCGACTACTGCCGTTGGTTCCAGCAGGGCAAGTGCCGCGTCTGTTCACGCGTGTGTCCCGCCGATGCAATCGATTACGACCAGCAGGACACGTTTGTGCAACGTAAGTTCGGCGCCATTGTAGTGGCCACAGGCATGGACGTCTTTCCCTGGGAGGATTACTACCCGCAGTACGGAGGGGGTCGCATCCCGGATGTGATCTCCGGGTTGCAGTACGAACGCATGCTCAACGCCTCCGGCCCCACCGGCGGCCACGTGCACCGCATCTCCAATAACGAGGAACCCAAAACCGTGGTGTTCATTCAGTGCGTGGGCTCACGCGACGAATCCGTGGGCCGGCCCTACTGTTCCAGCGTGTGCTGCATGTACACAGCCAAGCAGGCCATCCTCACCAAGGGACACTGCGGCATGGACACCGATGTGTACGTCTTCTATATCGATATTCGGGCTACCGGTAAGGGCTATGAGGAGTTCATCAAACGTGCCCAAACCGAGTTCGGTGTGAACTACGTGCGCGGTCGTGTGTCCAAGCTGTACGAAGAAGACGGCAAGGTAATGGTGCGCGGGGTGGACACGCTCCTGGGTCAGCAGGTGGAGATAGCCGCCGACCTGGTCGTGCTCGCCACAGGCACCACGTCGGCGGAGGGTGCGTCGCATCTGGCCCAGACCCTGAACATCTCCTACGACGAGTTCGGTTTCTTCAAGGAGTCGCATCCCAAGCTGCGCCCGGTGGAGACCAACACGGCCGGTGTGTTCCTGGCCGGCGCCTGTCAGGCACCCAAAGATATCCCCACTTCCGTGGCTCAGGCCTCCGGCACGGCGGCAAAGGTGCTGGGACTACTGGCCAAAGACAAGCTTAAGACCAGTCCGCAGGTTGCGGTGGTGGATCAGAGCCGGTGCGTGGGCTGCTGGAAGTGCATCGAAGTGTGCCCGTTCAGTGCGCCGGAGAAGCAGGAGATGAGGGACGGCACCGGACGAAGCCACGTAATCGAGACCGTGTGCCAGGGTTGCGGCATATGCGTGGCCACCTGCCCGGTGAACTGTATCTCGCTCAAGGGCTTCACCACCGACTCACTGATCGATCAGCTCGAAGAAGCGCTTCTGGCGTAGGAAGGTTGAGGTGATGGCGGACTCCAGCGGCAACATGAAGATCATAGCGATCGTGTGCAACTGGTGTAGCTACGCGGGTGCCGACGGCGCGGCTCGGCCCGTCTCAAGCAACCGTACGATTTTCGTGTGGTACGAGTGCCCTGCACGGGTAGAATCGATCCTCTTCTTGCGTTGAAGGCTTTCGAAAAGGGTGCCGACGGCGTACTCATCAGCGGATGCCATCCCGGTGATTGCCACTACTCCGAGGGCAATTACTACGCACGGCGCAAGTTTGAGCTGTTGAGGCGCATGCTGCCGCACCTGGGTATAGAACCCGAGCGCTACACCTACACCTGGGTGTCCGCCTCCGAAGCGGCGCGCTGGCAGCAAGTCATCACCAACTTCGTGAATCGAGGTCACCGCCCTCGGCCCTAGGAAGGGGAGGGCGTTGTGAGTGGGGATGGTGCTGTAGTGGCGAAGGGTAACACGCGCGAGGAGCGCATACGGGAGCTGGCACGGCAAGCTCTGGCTGATGGCAAGGTCGATTACTTCATCGGCTGGAAGAGGGGCCACAACCCGTCCGAGATCATCCCCGCCTTCGTCAGGCGTCCGGAGGAAGCTGATCATCTGGTTTGGAACCCGCTTGCTCACCATAACCTGACTGCGTTTCTCAAACGCGGGATGCCGGACCCGGCCGACGCACGTATCGGTGTCTGTGTGAAAGGCTGTGACAGCCGCACGTTGGTGGCGCTGCTACAGGAAGCCCTCGTGGACAAGGAACGTCTGTTCGTGGTGGGGGTGCCGTGCGACGGTATCGTCGATCGGCGTCGGTTGGAGAAGGAGTTCACCGATGAGATCGTGGACATCGTGTTTGCCGGCGATGTAATTACGGTGACCACACGCGGCGGAGAGAAGCGCGATTTTGCCTTGGCCGACTTTCTGCTGGAGCAGTGCGGTGCCTGCGATTATCCCAACCCGCGCTACTTTGACGAATTGGCCGGTGAGTTGTTGCCTGAACCCGAAGGCCCGCCGCGTTTCCCGGGTCTGGAGGAGTATGAGGCGCTCAGCCCTGCGGAGAAGGATCAAGTTCTGGCTGAGGCTTTTGCCACCTGCATTCGCTGCTTCGCGTGCATCCACGCGTGCCCCGTGTGCTACTGCTGGGACCAATGCGTCAACCGTGCGCGGAGGCCGAACCTGGTGGGTCAGAGGGTGGCTCCCAAGGAGAATCTGATGTTCCAGATGGTGCACATGTTCCACGTGGCTGGGCGCTGCCCGTCGTGTGGCGCGTGCGATCGGTCGTGCCCCGTGGAGATCCCCTTGTACCTGCTCCACCGCAAGATGAACAAAGAACTGTTCGAGATGTTGGGCTTCCAGGCCGGCATGGAACTCACGGACAAACCGGTCTTCCAGACGTTCAATATCGACGACGCGCTAGGCGAGCAATGAGGAGGAGGCCGGCATGAAGTTCCTCGCCCGCGACCAGCTCCCTTCGCTGTTGGCGCATCTCGCCTCCAGCGCCACGGTGTGGGCCCCGGTGAAGCTGGCTAGTGGCCTGGTGCAGTTCGAGCCTTGGGAACCCGGCGTGGAAGTAGAGCTGGATACTCTGCTCGCGAAGCAGTCACCCAAGGAGGTGGTGTTCCCCCAAACCGAGACCTACCTCGGCTATCGCTACCTGATGGTTTGCTCGGCCGTGCGGCCGGAAGCCATTGAAGAAGCGCGAGAGGAGTTCCGCCTGAGCGAGGACGTGGAAGGCGCTGAGATTGTGGCAGTGGCTCCACCCGTATCACGCGAGATGTTGGTGGTGGCGGACGTGGGTGGCGGCATTGGCGGGGAGGGGGGCATGGGTTCGCTCGCGGGAGTCCAAGCACCGGCCCAAGTGGTGTTTGGGCTGCGCCCATGCGATGCACGCGGGTTTGCGCAAATGGACAGCGTCTTCGCCGGCGCCGGGGGTTTCTATTTCGATCCCTACTACAACGCCCGCAGGGAGAACACGGTGTTGGTGGCCGTGACCTGCCGCCGGCCCCGCACCACCTGCTTCTGCCGTGCCTTGGGAGGAGGCCCCGCCGGCACTGAGGGTGTGGACGTATTGCTGACAGAAGTGGACGGCGGTTTCGCGGCTGAGGCCTTCACACCCAAGGGTGAGCAGTTGCTCAGCGCCGACTCCTTCGTGGAGGGACAGAGCGATCTCCCGGAAACGGCGGCAGCGGCCAAGGCGGCAGCGGAATCGTTGGTGGACGTGCTCTTCCAACTCGAAGGGCTGCGGGAGGCGCTGCGTTCAGGGTTCGAGAGCCCACGCTGGCGGAGCTCTCCATGCGTTGCATCTCTTGTGGCACCTGCACCTACGTCTGCCCCAGTTGCTACTGCTTCAACATTAACGACGAGATCGTGGAGGGCACAGGCGAGCGCTTCCGGTGCTGGGACAACTGCTTCAATCCCATGTACACGCTGGAGACTTCTGGTCACAATCCGCGGGAGGCCAAATACACGCGCTTTCGGAATCGGTTCAACCACAAGTTCTGGTACTACCCCGAGAAATACCACAGCCTGCTCTGCTCGGGCTGTGGGCGCTGCATCATGCACTGCCCCACGCGTATCGATATCCGAGAGGTACTGCGAACGATGGCGGCCGACGGCAATGAGGCGGAGGAAGGACGATGAGCGGGGCGCATGTGAACGGACAGACTTCGGGTCCAGAACTGCGGCGTCTCACCTTCGCAGACGTTGAGCTGGGGGCGGCGATCGCCAGAGCAGGCACGCGCGCCGGCAACCCGTATCTGCCCGAAATCGCCAGCGTGGTGGAGATAGTCCAAGAGACGCCCAACATAAAGTCCTTCCGGGTTCGTTTTGATGATGAGGCGGTGCAGGCGGGTTTCTCGTTCAAACCCGGTCAGGTGGGGCAACTCGGGGTGTTGGGCATAGGGGAAGCCACGTTCGCCATCAACTCCAGCCCCTCTGAGAAAGGGTATCTCCAGTTCTCGGTGATGCAGGCAGGCGAAGTGACGGTAGGTTTGCATTGTCTCTCCCAGGGAGACAAGGTGGGGATTCGAGCGCCCATGGGTCGGGGTTTTCCTGTGGAGGACTGGAAAGGAAAGAACCTTCTCTACATCATGGGCGGTATAGGCTCAGCGGCTCTGCGTGCCACTATCCTGCACACGCTGGAACATAGATCGGATTACGGGGATATCACTATCCTCTACGGTGCCCGCACGCCGGTGGACCTCACCTTCCAATACGATATCGCCGACTGGGAAGCGCGATCGGATATCCGTACTGTCATCACAGTGGATGCGCCTTTCCCAGGTTGGGATGGCCGCGTGGGCTTCGTGCCCACGGTTCTGGAAGAGCTGTCACCGTCACCCGCGAATACCATCGCCAGGACCTGCGGTCCTCCCATAATGATCAAGTTCGTACTCCAGGTGCTGCAGCGGCTTCATTTCGACGATGAGCAGGTCTTCACCACGCTCGAGAAGCGCATGAAATGCGGCATCGGCATCTGCGGGCGCTGCAATCTGGGTCCCAAGTACGTCTGCGTTGATGGGCCCGTCTTCAGTCTGGCGGAGCTACGCGAACTCCCCGACGAGCTGTAGTCCCTCGATAAGGGCGGGTCGATTAGGGCAGAGGCCCATCTGCGTCCTGCGG
Organism: Thermoleophilia bacterium; assembly: GCA_040770645.1. Classification (GTDB taxonomy): domain Bacteria; phylum Actinomycetota; class Thermoleophilia; order RBG-16-64-13; family RBG-16-64-13; genus JAAYZX01. The sequence goes on from JAXGIS010000001.1 coordinate 260,699, forward strand.
GGCGCAAATGCCGTCCGGGCGAAGTCAGGATCCGTCCGGTCCCTCCACTGCGGCAGAGACGTGGCTGCCCGGCGATTGAGTCAGATGCCTGCAGAGGCGTCGCGCCACCGGCGGGCCCGAGTAGACATCTACTTGCAGCTCGAGCAACGGTGGTCCGGACTCCAGATTGAGCATGGCTGCCTGCTCCCACAGCCGCTGTCGCACACGGTATCCGGCTGAATGGTCGGCATTGCTGAGCAACACGGCGAAGCGGTCATCAGCTACACGCACCACCAGGTCGGTGGCGCGCAGAGAGATCAAGAACAGATGCGCCGCTTTGCGGAGCACTGCCGCGTGAGTGGTAGCCCCCGGCGGAGATGAGGAATCAGGCTCTCCCGCAGTACAAACCAGGAGGCATACTTGAGTGACGCCGGCGGCGCGAAGCCGTCGAATCTCATTGGCGACGTGGTCGATGTTGTACGTGTCACCGACGGCCATGGTTCGCTACCTCTTCGTTAAGCAGTACACGGACAAGGTTGATATCGGCACAGCACGGGTCGAGCCTTAGCATCCCGCCTGCATAACGTTTGCGGCCCGGCCTCCGTTGCGGAGGCCGGGCCGCTGGCAAAGCCCGTGTGGAGTGTGTTCGCGGCTGGTCTAGCCGAAGAAGTTGGTGAAGGCGCGAATGGCGTTGTCCCAGACCCAAGAGGGCAGGAGCCCGACGAACAGAACGCCGGCGGCGCTGAGAGCGATGGCGGCAGCCATGGAACCTTGTATAGGTTCTCCAACCTTGAACTCGACCTCCGGCTCCTTGAAGAACATATAGACCATCAGGCGCAGATAGTAGTAGGCACTGATGGCGCTGAAGATGACCGCCACTACAGCCAACCACGTGAGGTCGGCACGTACCACGGCCGTGAACAGATAGAACTTACCGATGAACCCTGCGGTGCCGGGGATGCCCGTGAGGGAGAACAGGAACAACGAAAGCAGTACACCCGCCCACGGTGACCGGCGGCCGAGACCCGCGAAGCTCTTGAGTGAGTAGTCGAAGTCACCGGGCACCTGGCTCTTGAGGTAAGTGAGGATTCCAAAAGCGCCCAGGTTCATGACCGTGTACGCAGCTAGGTACAACATTATGGCTTCGCCGGCGAGTGAGCTGAGGCCTCGGCCCATGGCGGCGAGGCCGGCCACGAGGTAGCCAACGTGGGCTATGGACGAGTAGGCGAGCATGCGCTTCATGTTCGACTGTACGATAGCCATCACACTGCCGACGAACATGGTAAGGACAGACAGAACCACGAACAGCGTGCTCCAGAACTCACGTGAAGCCTCGAAGGCCGTTGCGAAGATGATGAGTATGGCCGAGAAAGCAGCCGCCTTGGGACCCACGGAGAAGAAGGCCGCTACCGGGGTGGGCGCACCTTGGTACACATCAGGTGTCCACATGTGGAACGGAGCAATGCTCACTTTGAAGCCCAGCCCCGCAACCACCATGGTGGTTGCAAATAGGAGGATGGTGAAGTTCCCCGCACCCACCAGGGCAGTATTTATAGCCTGGAAGTTGGTCTGTCCGGTGAGGCCGTATACGAGGCTGATACCGAACAAGGTGAAGGCGGAGGCGAATACGCCGGTGATGAAATACTTGAGCGATGCCTCATTGGACTTGATGCGGTAGCGGTAGAAGCCGGCCAAGAGGTAGCTGCTGATGGCCATGAGTTCCAGCGCCACATAGAAAGCGACGAAATCCCGAGCGGCCGCCAGCAGGTTCATCCCCACCAAGGCGAAGAGTACCAGCGCGTAGTACTCGCCCAAATGGCGTTCTCCGACCTCTAGGTATCGGGGTGACATGAGGATGGTTATGAACGCCGCCAACGCGAACAGCACCTTGAAGAATACGGCATAGGTGTTGAGCACTACCATGCCGGAGAACGCGGAGCGCTGCTCGCCACCGAGGGCAATGGCCACGACGGCGGAAGCCAACACCCCGACCAAGGCCAAGGCGATGACCGCCGTCTTGTCTGTTTTGAGGAACGGCTCCACCAGCAGGACGAGCAGAGCCGTCGCCGCGATGATGATCTCGGGGAGGATGGTGGTGAGGTCGGGCGCTTCCATCTAGATTCCTCCTCCGAAGATCGAGCTCGCCAACTTGAGCAGGCTCCCTCCGTACTGGGCCATGTAAGGCTCGACCTGGGCCACGATGCTCTGGGCAGGTGCGGAGATCATGTCGAGCAGCGGTGCCGGGTAAACGCCGATGAAAAGCGCCAGGCCCGCCAGCGGAACCAGTGTGAGTATCTCCCGCGCATTGAGGTCTTTGACCTTGAGCCACTTCTTGTTCTTGAGTTCCTGGAACATCGTACGCTGGTACATCCACAGCAGATAGGCAGCGCCCAAGATGATGCCGATGGAGGCGAGCACCGCAAACACCTTGGCATACTGGAAGACGCCTATCAGGACGAGGAACTCGCCCACAAAGCCGTTGAGGCCCGGAAGTCCGAGGCTGCCGAGTACGAACAGACTAAAGAAGGCGGCAGCCACCGGCATGGGTTGCGCTACACCCCCGTAGTCCTTGATGAGGCGCGTGTGGCTGCGTTCATAGAAGAAGCCCACCATTTGGAACAGGGCACCCGTGAGAATACCGTGGTTGATCATCTGGAGCACCGAGCCCTGAATACCCTGAAGGTTGAAAGCGAACAGGCCGGCGGTCACGAAGCCCATGTGACTCACGGAGGAGTAGGCCACCAGCTTCTTCATGTCCGGCTGAATGAGCGACATGGCCGCACCGTAGATGATGCCGATGACCGAGAGGATCATGACCCAAGGCACCGCTTTCACCGAAACCTCCGGGAAGAACCCAACGCAGAAACGGATCATCCCGTACACGCCCATTTTCAGAAGGATGCCGGCCAGGATGACCGAACCTGCAGTGGGGGCCTCCACGTGTGCGTCTGGGAGCCAGGTATGTACCGGGAACATCGGTACCTTGATGGCGAAGGCTATGAAGAACCCCACGAATGCGAGCACCTGCACGTGATAGGGGAAGCCTGCCTGTTGCAGTGACAGGATGTCAAACGTGGTGATGCCGGCGTTCTTGCTGTGCCACCAGACGACACCGATGATGGCGACCAGCATGAGGACGGATCCCACGAAAGTGAACAAGAAGAACTTGAGCGCAGCGTAGATGCGGCGTTCTCCGCCCCATATTCCGATCAGGAAGTACATGGGGATGAGCTGCACTTCCCAGAAGACGTAGAACACGAAGAGGTCCATGGCCGCAAACACACCGATCATGCCTGTCTCCAACAGCAGGAGGCTGATGAAGAAGGCGAGCTGCCTGTCTTTGACGTAGTTCCAGGACCCGAGGATGGCAATGACGGACAGGAAGGACGTCAGAAGGATCAGGAGCATGGAGATACCATCCACTCCAAGGTGGTAGTTGATGCCCATGCTGGGGATCCACAGGTAGTTTTCGACGAACTGGAAGTCCGCCGTGCCGGTCTTGAACTGGGTGAGCATGTAAAGGGACAAGGCAAAGGTGATCAGTGCCGTCACCAGCGCCGTGGCCTTGTACGCGTTCTCCCGCTTCCTCATGAACAGAAGCATGATCAGGGCTCCCACCGCCGGCAGGAAGGTGAGAACGGTCGAGTACCCCTGGAAAACCTATTTGCTCCAGCGAAACCGGTCCTCTCTCACTACCTCCTACGGGGCGCCCTAGGGCGATCACCGCAACGATTACGAAGACCGCCGAGTTTCATGACCAGTACGTAGTTCTCGGCTCGGCCGGTGTGGAAAGGCCGAATCATCTGCGCGAAGAACACCCAGATCTTTCCACGGCCAAGTTGACCAGGCCGTCAATCAGCTGGTCAAACCAACCCCGATATACCCAGCGAGATCGCTCGACCACCAGTCGTATGATCGTGGCGTTGTAGATCTCGTCGATGTACCACTTGTTGAACACGGCGCGGTGAGCTTTCCCCAGCTTTGGCGGCCGCTTTCTGAGGTAGATCCTCGGGCCGCTTTACGTAGAAGAGGTACGCCAGAGCAATGCCCGAAAACCACCCAGAACCGAGACCACCATCAATACTACGTCCAGGGCTCCAAAACCGTGGTGCTCCACACCCGGTATGTGGTTGGCGGCTCCGAATACCGGCTCCATGAACCTGTGCAGTAGGCCGTCTTCGGGTGGCAGCCCAAGAAGCGAGCCGGCCCCCACGGATAGCACCGCGAGGATGCTGAGGGGATGATCATGGACTTGGGGCTTTCATGAATGTGCTTGGATACCTCTGGATCCGTGCGGTCGTTGCCCCAGAAAGTCGCCAACACCAAGCGGAAGGTGTAAAAGGCGGTGATGAAGGCCGCGATAAGACCCACAGCCCATATCCCGTAGCCTCCGCCCTTGAACTGCATGCCCAGGATCTCGTCTTTGGACCAGAATCCGGCAAACGGGAATATGCCGGATAGGGCCAGGGCCCCCATGAGAATGTCCAATAGGTAGCTTTGATCTTGCCCGCCCAGGTGCGCCCATGCGCGCATGTCTTGCTCGCCGCCCAGAGCGTGGATGACCGAGCCGGAGCCCAGGAAGAGCAGGGCCTTGAAGAAGGCGTGCGTGGCCAAGTGAAAGATGGCGGCCACCCAGGCTCCCACGCCCAGGGGCCATGAACATGTAGCCGAGCTGCGAGACCGTGGAATTTGGCCAACACCCGTTTGATGTCATTCTGCGCGATACCGATGGTTGCGGCGAATATGGCGGTGAACGTGCCTACGATACCCACCACGATCATGGCTTCCGGGGCGCTCGCAAAGATGACAGCGCTACGGGCCACCGTAGACGCCCGCCGTCACCATGGTGGCGGCGTGGATGAGGGCGCTGACCGGAGTGGGGCCTTCCATGGCATCAGGGAGCCAGACGTGCAGCGGGAACTGCGCCGACTTGCCCATGGCGCCGCGAACAGGAGCAGCGAGATGGCTATCAACACACCTTTGCCGACCGCGCCGCCCTGCACCAACTGCAACACGCCGCCGTACGTCAGTTGGCCGATGGTGAGCCAAATGAGCATAACGCCCAACCCAAAGCCAATCCCCCACGCGGTTGGTGAAGGTATGCTTGCGGCGGCGGCCTGGTGGTTTGTGGAAGTAGAACCCAATCAGGTAGTAGGAGCAGAGGCCGACCGCTTCCCACCCCAGGTACAGCAGGAGATAGTTGTCGGCCAAGACCAGCATGAACATGCTGAACGCAAACAGGGCCATATAGGCGAAGAACCGATAGTAGCCGGTGTCGCCGTGCATGTAGCCTTTGGAGTAGATGAAGATCAGGCCCTCCTGAGACCACCACGCACATCACGGCCGAGAGCTGGTCGAGATGTAGACCAGCGGCACCTGGAAGTTACCGACGTTGAACCACTGCCAGAGGTTGATTGCGGGCTCTTGCTTACCCCAGATCTGCGCCAGAGCCACGCAGGACAGCACGAAACTGCCGGCCATGGCAAAAATGAAATTGATGGGCCGCGTCCTTGATGAACCACTTGCCGAGCAGCAGAGTGACGATGAATGCGGCAAGCGGGAGGCGGGGATTAACCAGACCATGTCTCCATCGCTTAGCCTATCCCTTCTCGTGTTGAACAGGTCGATCATGAGCGTCTGCTTGTTGCGGTACAGGGCGGTCACGATCGCCAGCCCCACAGCCGCCTCGGCAGCCGCCACAGGCATGGTGAACAGCACGAAGTTCTGGCCGATGAGGTTCTCGTGGAAGCGACGAATCCCACGAGGTTGACGTTCACGGCATTCATCATCAGCTCGATGGAGAACAGGATGATGAAGAGATTCCGGCGCAACATGACACCGGCCGCGCCGATGATGAAAGGCGCGGAAGAGAGGATGAGGTACCCGCTCAATCGGTATCGTCATGCTTCGAACCTCTGCTCCAGACCATCGGGTTGCGATTCCTTCGCCCGGCGCCCCACTCGAATGGATACACTGGGACGTTTCTCTTTACGGGCCATGATGATGGCACCGACCATGGCAGCCACCAGAAGTAGGGACGCAACCTCGAAGGGCAGCAGCATGTTGTCGAACAACGTGACGCCGATCCCCCAGGTATTGCCACCTACGGATTCGAGGACCTCGGGTGTGATCCACTGCCTGCTCGAGATCGAGTGGCCGTCACCACCACGGCGACGAATTGGGCCAGTGCGAGGGCGAGGATGGCGGCCAGGTACTTCTGCCATCGATAGTATTGCTCCAGCTCTGAACTCACGGAGGTTCAGGAACATCACGACGAAAGTGAAAAGCACCAAGATCGCCCCGGCGTACACCAAGATGCGGGCCACGGCCAGGAAATAGGCTTGGGTCCCGGCATGTAGATTGAGCCACGTTGATGAACGTGAAGATCAGGCTGATCAGCCCGTGAACGATGTTGGTGCGGGTGATGGTGGCCAGGGCCCCAGCAATCGCAAGGGCTGAACACGATGAAGAGAATCTTCTCTACCACGGGCCCTCCTTAGCGCGCCTTGAGTTCTTTGTGAGCATGGACGCAGTTGGCAATCAACCACTCTTTCGTGTAGATCTGCTTGTCGAACGTGCTCAGCTCGTAGTTGGCGGTCATGACGATGGCCGCCCGCGGGCGTTTCCTCCCCAGAAACCGCAAAAGACGCAGCGGGTCAGGTCGATGGTGAACTCATCCAGAGACTTCTTCCCTTCCAGCGTCTTCCGAGCTCTCGATGGTGATGCACTGCGAAGCGGGCACATGGTCTCGCAGAGGTGGCAGGCGTCGCGGTTGAGGCTCGCCGGTCTCCGGGGTCGCTGATCAATGCCTGCGAACCGCGGAAGCGAGGGACGGGAATGGACTTCTCTTTGGGGTACTCGATCGTGATCTTCTTCGATGCCGCGTACTTACCCGTGACGGACATCCCCTGCAGGATCTCGAAGAAGGTCGCCTTCTTGATGGCATCTTTCAGACCCATGTCATTTCACCGTCACGATGAGGGCCGTGATGGCCAGGTTTGCCAGCGCCAAGGGGAACATGACCTTCCAGCCGATGTCCATCAGCTGGTTGTAGCGGTAACGGGGGATGGTCCAGCGAATCCACATGTATAGGAAGATGAAGAACATCATCTTCAGAATCAGCCATACGAACCCGGGTACCACGTTCCAGGATTCGAATGGTGCCTGCCATCCGCCGAAGAACAGAGTGGCCATAACGGCCGAAATCACAATCATGTTCACGTACTCAGCGAACATGAATATGCCCCAGCGCATGCCGGTGTACTCGGTCATGAAGCCGGCCACCAGCTCCTGTTCCGCTTCGGGCAGGTCGAAGGGGGTGCGGTTGAGCTCTGCGATACTGGCGATGAAGAAGATCACGAACCCCACAATCTGGGGGATGAAGTTCCAGTGCCAGAAGGCTCCGGCCTGATACTCCACGATGGTCACGAAGTTCATGCTGCCGGCGAGGATCATGACCCCCACCAGGGAAAGCCCCAACGACAACTCATAGGAGATCATTTGCGCAGCTGAGCGCAGGGCTCCCAGGAGTGACCACTTGCTGTTGGACGACCATCCCGCGAACACGATCCCGTAAACGGCCAGCGAACCCATGGCCAAGAAGAGAACAACGCCCGCGTCGAACCTGGCGATGACCAGATCCGTGTTCCAGGAGAAGATCTTGGCATCCATGGGGCCAAATGGGATCAAGGCCATGGTCACGGCTGCGGGGACCCATAGAATATACGGCGCCATGCGGAAGACGAGTCGGTCCACGGTATCGGGGATCACGTCTTCTTTGCGGATGAGCTTGGCCAGGTCACCGAATGTCTGTAGGACTCCCATGGGGCCGGCGTAGTTGGGACCAAGCCTGCTCTGCATCCAACCGGCGAACTTGCGCTCGCCCCAAATCAACATGGCGGCCAACCCCACGCAGAAGAAGAAGATGACCGCCGCTTTTATGATCAGGAATACGAGTTGTGTCATCTGTCGCAGCTCCCCAGGCAAACGTCCACGCCACAGAAGATGCCGACGATATCGGCCAGCATCTCTCCTTCAAGGAGCGGCTCCATCGCCTGGCAGTGGTAGAAGCACGGAGTAGTGATGCGAAGCCGCTGTGGTTTCGGGCTGCCGTCGGAGACGATGTAGAAACCGAGCTCGCCCTGCGGAGTCTCAATGGCTTTGTAGACCTCGCCTTTGGGCACCTGCGGTCCGCGGAAGACTTGGACGAAGTCCTGGATCATGGCTGCGGAGCTGCGCATCACGTCTTTCTTGGGCGGGATGACGTGGAGGGCGTCCTCGGCGATGACGGGCCCTTCCGGCATGTTGTCGAGGCACTGTTTTATGATCTTGATGGATTCGTAGATCTCGTTCATGCGCACGGCGTAACGGGCGATGACGTCGGCCTCATACTCCACACACACGTTGAAATCGAGTTGGTCGTAGGCGGCGAACGGTTCATCCTTGCGCAGGTCGCGCGGTACACCGGCTGCGCGCAGTGTGGGTCCTGTAACCCGCCAAGCCGCGCAATCCTCGCTGGTGAAGATGCCGACGTTCTTGCCGCGCTTGATGAAGATGCGGTTCTCTTTGACCAGACGGTCGTACTCGGCCATACGCTTGGGTATGACTTCGAGTGCCGCCCTCATCTTCTCCTCGAAACCGTCGGGGATATCCTTGGCTACTCCCCCGATTCGCGCGTAAGTGTGGGTGAGTCGGGCGCCGCACAACATCTCCCACAGATCCAAGATGTACTCGCGCTCGCGGAAGGTGATCTGTTGGAAAGTGATGGCCCCCAGATCCATGAGCAGGAAGCCCAGCCATATGAGGTGGTTGGAGATCCGACACATCTCGTGACCCATGGAACGGATGAACTTGGCCCGCTCCGGCACTTCGATGCCCATCAGCTTCTCAACTGCTTCGCAGTACCCCTCGTTCTGGGTGAAGCTGACGACGTAGTGCAGGCGGTCTGTGAGCGGGATGATCTGGTGGTAGGTCAGAGACTCGGCCAGTTTCTCCATCCCTCGGTGGAGATTGCCCACCTCGGGACGGACGCCCACGATGACCTCCCCATCCAGATCCATCTCCATGCGGAATACGCCGTGGGTAGACGGGTGGTGAGGTCCCATGCTGATGGTCATGACCTCGTCTGCATCGCCGACCTGTTGCCGGTGCTTGGCTTTGAGCTCCTTGAGTTCCTCGAGCGTCGGCCGCTTCGGCTGCTGCACTTGTTCTTCCACAGGCGCGCTCATCAGATCTCTCTCCTGAAGTCCCAGCGAATCCGGCCGCCGACGTTGCCTCGGAGTGGGAAGTCCTTTCGCAGAGGGTGGCCCACGAAGTCGGGTACCAAGAGAAGGCGCGTCAGATTGGGATGTCCGTCGAAGACTATGCCGAACATCTCCCACGTTTCTCGCTCGTCGAAAGACGCGGACGGCCAGACGCCGGTCACCGTGGGCAGCGATTCGCCCTCGGCCAGCTCGGACTTGATCCGTACGCGGGTGTTGTGCGGGGTGGAGACCAGATGGGCGATCACCTCAAAGGGTTTGTCTTCCCGCTCCGGCCAATGGTTGCCCAACAGGCAGTCCAGCCGGTCGAACTTGAGCTCTTCCGCATCGCGGCAGTAAGTGAGGACTTCCAGCCAATCAGAGGGGGCCACGACATAGGTGAGGTCCCCACGAAAGGAAGAAGTCCCCAGCAGTTTTTCCAAATTGCCCTGCAGGTGGGTGGCCACCTGTTTGTGAGCCAGGCTCAGCTCGTCGATATTCTTGACGGCAGCCATCTCAGTCTCCCATTGCCGTACGGACGGGGATGGTTCGCATGGAGTCGTAAGCGTGTTTGCCTTCACGTATGCGCTTGCGGATCATCTCCAGCCCTTGCCACAGCGCTTCGGGCCGCGGCGGGCATCCCGGTACGTAGACATCAACCGGCAGTAGAGCGTCGATGCCCTGCACGACGTTGTACGTATCCCAGATGTTGCCGGAGGTGGCACACGATCCCATTACCACCACCCACTTGGGATCGGGGATCTGTTCGTACAACCGGATCACGCGAGGCGCCATCTTGATCGACACCCAGCCGGACACGATCATGCCGTCGGCTTGGCGAGGATGCGCGCATGGCCTCCATGCCGAAGCGCGAGATGTCCCAGCGTGGACCGGCCATGGCCATCATCTCGAAAGCGCAGCAGGCCAGGCCGAACAGCAGCGGCCAATAAGAAACCGTTGCGCCGAAGTTGATGATCTTCTCGAGCGTTGTTGTGAGCACACCGGAACGTGTTCATCGTCGTCCTGGAGGGCCTGCTGCAGCTCGATAGGCGACGGCTCTTTGAATGCCGCGCTGAGATCACGGATCTCCCGGAGGTCTCTCGGATCGGCTATTCCCACGAAAGCACCCCCTTCTTCCATGCGTACACGAAGCCCACCAGCAAGATGACCATGAAGACGATCATGTCCACGAACGCCACAGTACCGAGCGTTCTCAAAGCCACGGCCCAGGGGTACATGAATACCGCTTCCAGGTCGAACAGGACAAAGAGGACGGCCACCAAGTAGTAGTGGACGTTGTACGGCATGCGGGCGTCGCTCGACGGGAGTACTCCGCATTCGTAAGGAATGCCCTTGTTGGGGTTGCGACTCGTGGGCATGAGGCGGTGCACGATCCACAGCATCACAATGAACAGCCCTGCGGCGAGCACGACCATGAGGAACAACTGAATTAGGAGATCAACGGTTGGGTTTACCACGGGCGCACCTCTGGGTTCGATTGGCAAGACCGTGAAAATGCTCCCTCAACGTCCGCCACTGTAACAAAAAAGCCGGCCGCAGCGCAACACGATTGCCTGGCCGGGCGGTTAAGCGGGCGGCCGAGTAGGGATATAGCTATCCAGTCACCTGCACGCGTGTGGCGGTGGGGTGGAAGGCATTGCAGGGGTTGCGGTCCTGAGGGCAGTTCGAGATGCCCACGATGAGCCTCATCTCTGCCCGCAGGTCGATGTGATCCCCCGGACGCGAGACGGGCTCGCTCAAGTCCAAGGAGCCGTCAGGCGCATACACGATGTTCATGTTTATGTTGAAACAGGTATCGAAGTCGAAATCGGCCCGGTCGATCCCATACGGGCGAAGAGCCTCAACGAAGTTGTCGGCGCAGTTGGCGGATTCCTCCACTCCATAACGTACGCGGTTGATCTCTGCCGTGCAGAAACCTCCTCCGGAGTAATGCCGGCCGACGGTGTCTTCGGTGATGGTGAACATAGCCTGGGCCAGGTTGGAGTAGAGCACGTGGTCGGTTGTGAGTTTCCAGGTTCGATTGAGCATGACACTGTACACGCACGACAGCTTCTCGAGAGGTTATCTGCGCTCAAAGCCACCAGGTCCACTACCTGCTTTCCCTCCAGATCCACGATGCGCAGGGTTTGGCCGGGGTCCATGATCAGTCCCAGCCATCCCCGGGCGGGACGATGCGATCCGAGAGCGCGGCGCTCGTTCATGACTCATCTCCTTGGAAGTGGTACCCAGACTGCTTCAGGAAACGCCAACCGGCGCTGGATCCATCGGCTTCGCATGAGGTATGGGCGCAGGGCCGACATTCCAAACATCGCGGACTTGCGACGGTGGATGATAGCCAGGCTGTATGCGCAGGCGAATCCTCGCGGCCGCGAGGATTCGCCTGCGCCAAGGCGACCGGGCGCCTGCGCCCGGTCGCCGATCGGTCGGCAGGGGGCTACTTGCCTTTGACGGCTTCGGTCAGAACCGGAATCACGGCGTAAATGTCGCCCACAATGCCGTAGTCGGCGTGGTTGAAGATCAGGGCCTTGTCATCTTTGTTCACGGCCACGATGACCTTCGAGGAGCTGACGCCCACGGTGTGCTGCACTTGCCCGGATATACCGAGGCTGATGTACAGTGAGGGCTTGGTCTTGGCACCGGAGAGACCCACGAGGCGGTTCTCGGCCAGCCATTCCCAGTCGCACAGGCTCTTGGTGCAGCCCAGTTCGGCACGCAAGGCGGCGCAGAATGCCTCCACCATTGCCAGGTCCTCTTTGGCGCCAAGGCCACGACCGATGCAAACCAAACGGTCGGCGGCATCGAGATTGACGGCTGCGCCTTCCTTGGCCTTGGTCTCCACGAGCTTGACCGCCGATGGGGTGAGGCTCAAGGCAGGAGTGACAACCGTACCCGCACCCGCCACTGCGTTCTCTATCTCAAAAGCCTTGGGCATGACGGCAAAGACTTTCACGTCGGTGCCCACAGTCTCACGAGCCACGGTGGCGCCGCCATATGCGAAGCGGGCCGCGACGAGTTCACCGTCTTCCAGGCTCACAGAGTTGACATCAGTCACAGCACCTGCGCCTAGTTTTTGTGCCAGGCGCCCCGCGAGCTCTTTGCCACGGCGGGTGGAGCCGATCATGATGTAAGTGGCATCGGCTTCCTTGGCGATCTGAGCCAGGGCGTCAGCCACTACGTCAGTCTGCAGTCCTTCGAGTGCGGCGTCTTTGCTCACGAACACCCGGTCGGCACCGAAGGCGCCCAACTGCGTGGCCACATCGTCGGCATCCGCGCCCAGCGCTGCAGCAGAGATCCCCATTCCCAGGGCAGCTGCGAACTCTCTGCCTTTGAAGGCGAGTTCTTTGGCGGTGCTGAGTGAATCGCTGTATACGAGGATATCTGCCATGGTTACGCCTCCAGGACGCCTTCGCGGGTCAGGGCGTCGATGAGGGCCGCGACCTGCGCGTTGACATCCCCTTCCAGCATGATGTTCTTGCGCTCTTGCTCCTCGGCCAGGTTGGAGAGGATCTTGTTCTTGGGAGCCACGGCCGCGGCATCAAGGTCCAGGTCGGCCAAGGTCCAATCGGTGAAAGGCTTCTTCCCCGCTTTCATGATGTTCATGAGGGTGGGAATGCGGGGCTCGTTGATCTCGCTGGCGACCGTGATGACCACGGGGAGCGAGGATTCGAGCACCTCTATGAAGTCTCCCATGCTGCGCTCGGCCTGTATGCCGGGGCCGCCGGGGGTGAGCTTCCTGGCATAGCCAATTTCAGGAACCCCCAACAGCTCGGCCACACGCGGGCCCACCTGGCCGGAGTAGCCGTCGGTGGAACCTTCGCCGAAGATGATGACGTCGGCACCACCGATCTTCTCGATAGCCTTGGCGATGGCCAGGGCTTTGCCCCCCTGGTCTGCGCCGATGAGAGCGTCGTCGGTGACGATGAAGGCCTCATCGGCCCCCATGGCCAAAGCCTCTTTGATGGTGTCCTTGATCTTGCGGTTGCCTTGGGCCAAGGTGAGGACTACCACTTGAGTGTCGCCCGCAGCCGCCTGCAGCTGTAAGGCCGCCTCCACCGCGTTCTTGTCCAGGTCCCCGACTTGGTAGGGGACGGCCTCGAGCACCGGCTGGCGGTTTTTGATGCGGACCATCTGGAGGTCCGGGTTTGTCTTGATGGGTACTATGATCTTCAAGGTTGGCTCCTCTAAGCACTCCGGTACTGGATGCCGAACTCGCCCCGCGGATACTCCCACGAGAGCGCGTCGTGTTCACAACAGATCAGGCAGGTGCCGCACTCCAGGCAACCCTCCCAGTCCACTGTGTTGTTGCCCTGATCGTCCAGTTTGTAGAGGAACGCCGGGCAGATGTAGAGGCAGGTCTTGTCCTTGCAGATCTTGTTGCAGATCTCAGTGTTAATGACGATGTGGCGCTCTTTGTCGATCTTGAAGACATTGTGCCCCAGTTTGGCTTCGACTGTTGTTCCCATATGCGCCACCTACCTCATATCTTCCGAGCGCCGAGCACATCTTTCACCGTGGCGACATTCATGAAGTCCTTCTTCAGGCTACTCATCACCTTGGTGTAGATGCTGTCGGTCGGTTGATCGGTCAGGTGAAGACACGATCGAGCAACCGGCCCACGGCATTCGGGTAGTGGGAGAAAATGCGAGGGTTCTCAATGAAGTGCAGGATGTTCTTCCCGGTTTCGAAATCCTTGATCACCCACGACTCTTTCATCATCTTCTCGTATGCCGGTCCGGCAGCCGAGAGGTCATCCTGCTTCTTGGCTTCGATGATGGCCTGAGCCGCGTAGTATCCGGACGCGATTGCGAAGTCCATACCGCGCACCGTATAGAGTTGGTTGAGAGCAAGACCGGCTGCATCGCCGGTCATCAGGTACCCGTCTCCATACAGTTGCGGGATACCGGAAAAACCAGCTTCAGAGATGACGTGCGCCGAGTACTCGATGAGCTCTCCGTCTGCCACCAGCGGAGCAATGGTGGGGTTGGCCTTGAAATCGTCCAAGAGAGTGTAGATGTCGATCTTGTCGGCCCTCTCTTTGGCGTCCTTCATTCCGAGCACGATACCGAAGGAGATGGACTCCTTGTTGGTATAGAGGAAGCCTCCACCCAGCATGCCCTTGGTGACGCCTCCCATGAACAGGTGAGCGGCGCCTTCGCCGGGAGCCAGGTGCCATCGACTTTCAATGACCTCTTTGGGCAGCTCCAGGGTCTCCTTGAAACCCACCGCGTGGTCTTTCCACGAGGGCATCTCTCTCAGGCCGGCCTTGGTGGAAACGAGGCCGAGCACGCCTTCGGCGATGATGGTGATATCAGCGCCGATCTCGTCCTCACCGGCTCGAATCCCTATGACTTTGTCGTCTTCCTTGATCAGATCGTCAACTCGTTGCTTGACGATGACCATGCCGCCTTTTTCCATGACCTGCTCTGACAGCCATAGGTCGAACGTAGCCCGGAGCACCGTATAGGACTGATACGGTTGGGCGGCGAATTTGTCGGCGGCGAACTCGATGGTAGTGCTGTTGCCCTCACCCATCATTGTTATGAACTCCCGCGTCACCGGGCGCTCGAAGGGAGCGTCTTCCCACAACTCGGGGTACATGTGACGGATGGGGCTTACATAGAGGCGCCCTCCCGTGACGTTTTTGGCCCCGGAGTAGTCGCCCCGCTCGATGAGGATGACCTCCAGACCCTCTGCCGCCAGTCCATACGCGGCCGACAGCCCGGCCAGGCCACCACCAACAACAATGACATCGACCTTGTCCATACGCCCTTCCTTGCCCGACCGGCGCCGTCCCTGCTGGAGGGGGGCCGGGGGCGGCGCATTTTGGCTACATCACTTGTTTAGTGGAACTCAGGGCTTGAACGAGTTGTACTCGTCGCCGAACTCATCACGAGCGATGATTCCGCGCATGATGTTGAGGCCACCTTCGGCGCCCACTTCGTAGGACATGATACCGCGGAGCATCATTTCCAGCGGGGTGTCCTTGGTGTAGCCGAAGCCACCGTGGTAGATCATGCCGTGACGGGCAATGTCGTGACCCAGGGTCGGGGCCAGGCACTTGCACGTGGCGACAACCTTGTTGAGTTCACCGCGCGAGAACGTGCCGGGATTGGCGTCGTTGTAGCCGTACATCCAGGCGGCGCGAGTCAGGTTCAGCCTGAGCATGTCGAGCTGCATCCAGTCGTTCACCATCTCGAAGCCGATGCCCTGGTTCTTGGACAGCGGTTTGTTGAAGAGGATGCGCTGCTTGCAGTAGTCACGGGAGATCTCCAGCGCCTTCTCAGCGCCACCGAGGCAGGCGGCAGCTACGATGATACGAGCCGCGTTGAACCCGTCCATGTTGACGTAGAAGCCCTTGCCCTCTTCGCCCAGCAGGCACCACTTCGGGACCTTGGCGTCCTTGTAGATGAAGCCGCCGGTGGAGAGACCCATCCGGCCCATGTCCTTGTAGGTGTGGTCGGTGATGCCGGGGATATCACGCGGCACGTAGATGAAGCTGAAGCCCTGGTAGCCGGCCTCGGGGTCGGTGCGCGAAAGCGTGCAGTGGCCCGACGGGTAACCCCACTTGGCGCATTCCTTGGGGCCGGAGATGTAGGCCTTCTCGCCGTTGAAGACATAGTAGTCGCCTTCGGGCGGGGAGACGGTGGTGATGTTGGCCAGGTCGGAACCGCCACCGGGCTCGGTGGTGTTGATACCGCAGAAGCACTTGCCTTCGGCGACCTTGGGGAGAACCAGTTCCTTGAGCTGCTCGGTGCCGTACTTGTTGATGATATAGGCCCAGCCGATGGTCAGCAGGGTGTAGACCGGGGTGGACATGGACATGTCGGCACGCGCGATCTCGTGGATGGTGATCATGGCGTAAACCATGCGTTCCTCATCCGGGATGTCCAGGCCGCCGAAGCGCTCGGGGATGGTCACACCGAACATGCCGAGCTCGGCCATGCCGTCGGTGATGTCGGTGGGGATGCCGTCTTCAGCTTCGTCGATGGCGCGCGCGCGGGGCTCCAGGTTGGCCTCGAGCCACTGGCGGATGGACTGACGGTACAGATCCTGTTCGGGGGTAAACCTGAAATCCATCTACTCCTCCTACTGCTTTGTGCTTTTTCCGGGTTGTGGTAGTTCCGTACCCGGCCGTTACTAGGGTAATGGGTCTGGGTTGGGTCTGGTTGCGACAAGTACTAAGTTTCCTAGATCACCCCCTCTGAGCGCAAGACCCTTATTTCATCAACGGTATGGCCTATCTCCCCCAGAATTTCCGCGGTGTGTTCACCAAGGAGGGGAGGGTGCCTGCGATATGTCACAGGGTTATCGCTGAGTTTGATGGCGTTACCGGCCACCCGGACGCTCCCCAGGGTGGGGTGTGGCATGGTGACCAGCATCTCGCGGGCCAGGACCTGCGGATCTGCGAAGACCTGGCTTATGTCTTGGATGGGATCGGCAGGGACGCCGGCTTGGCAGAGGATGTCCAGCCACTCTGCCACCGTGCGATCGGCGAGCAACTCGTGGAGACGGGGGATTAGGGTGTCGCGATGCTCAACCCGTAGGGCGTTCGAGGCATAACGAGGATCGGCTGCCAACTCCGGCGCACCGAGGGCGTCACAGAGCCGAGCAAACTGCTCGTTGTTGCCCACCGCTACATTGAACCAACCATCTGCGGCTTTGAACGCCTGATAGGGCACCACGTTAGGGTTGGCATTGCCCCAGCGGTGTGGGATCACTCCCCCCATCAGCCAGTTGCTCCCTTGGTTGACGAGCGAAGAGACCTCCGCGTCGAGCAGGGAGACGTCCACCAGTTGCCCTTTGTGAGTCACCTCGCGTGCGCGCAGAGCGCAGAGGATGCCTACCACGGCATTCAAAGCGGCGAGAACGTCGATGACGGGCAACCCCACCTTCATGGGCGGCCCATCCGGATCTCCGGTGATGCTCATGTATCCGCCGCGTCCTTGGATGGCGAAGTCATAGCCGGGCTTGCTTCTGTCCGGCCCGGTGCGCCCGTAACCGCTGATGGAACAGTAGACCAGCTGGGGGTTGAGCGCGCTCAGCGCCTCGTAGCCCAGCCCCGCGCGATCGAGATCGCCTGTTTTGAAGTTCTCGATGAGCACATCTGCCTCTCGCGCGAGCCTGGAAAGCACCTCTTTGCCGGCCGGGGACTTGAAATTGAGGGTAAGCGACCGCTTGTTACGATTGAGCCCGAGGTAGTAGGTGGATTCGGTACCTGCGTAGGGAGGACCCCAACTGCGCACTTCATCGCCGCCGCCGGGCCGCTCCACTTTGATCACTTCTGCGCCCAGATCTCCAAGAATCATGGCACAGGTAGGTCCCGCGACAACTCGCGACAGATCGAGAACCCGTATCCCGTCAAGCACTCCCGGCATGTCCTGCGCCTCGGCCGCAATGGTACAGATGGAGGGAGCGTGCCGCCGGCGGCGCCGCGGCGTGACCACCTCGTATGCTGGGGGCCCATAGCTGACGAGTGAACGGCAGGATGAACTGACCGTCCGCGAGCTACGCGTGCAGCCGCGCCATCATCTCATTGGACGAGGTGGATTTCAAGCAGGGACGTATGACGCCTGCCACGGGGCCGCCGTCACTTGCCCGTTACGATCGGGGATTGGTCGACGGCTTCAAAGACCCTGCGAAGGGCGAAGATGAGCGCTCCCTGTGAATGGCCGCGATAACGCTGCCGGACGACCGCTTCCATCTCATGGCGTTCAGTGATGACGGAGCGGCCGCGGAGGAGACGGGAAAGGTAGTCTCGAGCCAGTTCGGTCAACAGTGTGGAGGAGACATCTACCACCAGCCCACTCTCGTCAACTTCGAGGATAACCCCCACGCGGGCGTTCACGGGTTGGTGCGACACGTCGTGCGGAAGGCGGGCGTAGCCCGAGAACAGGTAGGTGGTCAAGGGCATGGGTTTCATAGTGCGCAGTATTGTAACATTACTAGTTCTCTGTCCCCACTGTGGGGCGGCGGGTCGGAGACCATTCCCCTTCCAGCGGTTCGGACTGTGCAGAACTTCGCCTATGGACAGTGGTTTGACCACCGCGTATCATCCCGGTGGACGCGAAGGCCACTCCGGGGGCGGCGCGCCCCGGCTATCTGGAGGTCCTCCACTTGTCTTTGTCCGTGGGCATCGTGGGTCTACCCAACGTCGGCAAGTCCACGCTCTTCCATGCTTTGACCCGCCAGCGTGTGGCCTCGTCCAACTACCCTTTCTGCACCATTGATCCCAACGTGGGCGTGGTGCCGGTACCGGATCGGCGCCTGGATCGTGTCCAAGAGATCGTCAGGCCGGACAAAATCGTGCCGGCAACGGTTCAGTTTGTGGACATCGCCGGCTTGGTCAGGGGTGCGAGCCGGGGGGAAGGCCTGGGAAACCAGTTCCTTGCTCACATCCGCGAGTGCGACGCGGTATGCGAAGTGCTTCGCGCGTTCTCCGATCCCGACGTCTCTCATGTAGAGGGACACATCGATCCGCTATCGGATGCCGACACCGTTTTGACAGAACTGATCCTGGCCGATATGGCCACGGTCGAGAAGGTGCTGGTCAGGCTGCGCAAGCAGGCGCAATCCACGAAGGAGCTGAGGCCGGTCCTGGAGGCCGTGGAGCAGGTCGATGCCGCCTTGGCTGCCGGCCGTCCGGCGCGTGAGGCCGGGCTTGAGCCCGAGCGAGTACCCATGCTCCGCGACCTGCATCTCCTGACCATGAAGCCCCTAATTTACGTGCTCAACGTCGACGAAGAGCAACTCGGGACCACGAGTTGGGAAGGCAGAATCCCTGAACGGGCGGACCTGCGGGTGGCGGAGGCCGTGCCCATCTGCGCCAAACTGGAATCGGAACTGGCGGATCTGGACGAGGAAGAGCGCGAAGAGTTCCTGGTGGCGCTGGGCATGGACGGATCGGGCCTGGATCGCCTGGTGCGGTCTTGTTACGGCCTTCTGGGTCTAATCACTTTCTTCACGGCCCAACCCAACGAAGCCAGAGCTTGGACTGTCAAACAGGGGACGAAGGCGCCGCAGGCGGCGGGAACCATCCATTCTGATTTCGAACGCGGGTTTATCAAGGCGGAGGTGGTGGACTTCGATACGCTGGATCAACTCGGCTCCGAGGCGGCCGTCAAAGCAGCGGGCCGCATGCGCATAGAAGGCAAGGAGTACGTGGTCTGCGATGGTGACGTGATCCGCTTCCGCTTCAACGTCTAGGGGTCGCTGTGGAACAGAACGATGAGCGCGACGACAGGTTCAGGGTCAAGCCGATAACCACGGAGACCGTCTCCGGCCAAGTGGCGCGCCAACTCAAAGCGCTGCTCGTGTCCGGCGAGATAGCGCCGGGCGAGAGGATACCGTCCGAGCGTGACCTGGCGGCCAGGTTCGGAGTGGGGCGCCCGGCAGTACGGGAGGCGTTGCGAGAGTTGAAGGCCCAGGGACTGCTCATAAGCGGTCGAGGGCCGCGTGGCACAGTGGCGGCGGCGTTGCCTGGGGCCGATGTGGGAGCTACGCTGCGCAATCTGGCCGGGAGCGGTGCCGAGCGTCTGGTGGAACTCATGGAGTTGCGCGTGGCCGTGGAAGTGCAGGCGGCGGGCCTGGCGGCGCGCCGGGCAACGCTCGACGAGATACGCCGTATGGGCGAGATACAAGTTGACCTGGGCGAATCCGGGCACGCCGAGAGCGATGTGGCATTCCACCGCCTGGTGGCCGAAGCTTCTCATAACGCCTTGCTCAAGCGGATATCGAACGAGATGGTGGACCTGCTCCATGAGCACATGCCGCGTATCCTGGAAGTCCTCTATACGCAGCCGGGTGGTGCGGGTGCCGTGCAACGGCAACACGACGTGGTTATGGAGGCCATCCGTCGGGGCGACGAGGCAGGGGCCAGACGAGCCATGCGTCAGCATCTGGATTATGTCACCACCGGGCTTGCCCAGTTGGCGGGCTCCATTTCTCCCATACGCCTGATCGTGGCCGACCTGGACGGGACTCTGCTGGCCGGTCCGCGCCACCTGTCGGAACGCACCCGCAACATGGTAGCCACAGTGCGCGAAGCCGGTACTGAGGTGGTCATAGCCTCGGCGCGGGCGCCACGGCTGATTCGCCCCTATCACGAGGAGTTGCAGCTGTCCGGTCCCGTCATTGCCTGCAACGGGGCGTTGTTGTGGGACATGCACGCCAACGTTCCCATGAGTCGCGCTCCCTTGAATGCCGCGTTGGCGCGCGAAGCGGTAGCCGTGGCGCGCGAAGCCGGTGCTATCGCCAATGTGGAGTGTGACGACGAATGGTTCGCGGACCGCATAACCGACGCGGTACTACTTAATATTCAGCGTTTCGGCATTCCGGCACCCCATCAGTTGGGTGGGGTGGATGACGTGTTGACCGGTGACCGCCCCATTGACAAGGTGTTCGTGGATATGCGCGAACTCTCCTCGGCGGTGCAAGATGCTCTACGGAGTGCCCTCAGCCGGTCGCTGGGTGTACATGTCAACCTGAGTGAGAGCGTGCCGGGCATGATTGACGTGACGTCGCGCGAAGCCACCAAGGCGGCCATGGCTCAGCAACTCGCCCGCTCGCTCGGCATACCCGCCGAACAGGTGTTGGCCATAGGCGACAGCGACAACGATGTGGCACTCCTGCGTTGGGCCGGAATCGGTATCGCCATGGGAAATGCTTCGCCGGCGGCGAAAGAGGCGGCCGACGGCGTGACCTCGTCGAATCTCCGCGATGGTGCGGCGGAAGCCATGGAGCGTTGGGTGCTGGAGCGGCCTGCCACCGGCCTGGGTCGTCGCTAACCCCGTTTGGACGCCTCTTCGGCGGCCTGGTGGGCCGGCTGCAGACCGGTTTTGGGTGGCGATTTCCGCTCTCATTCTTTTTTGAAGGTTTTTCTCATCTGATACTTTCCTGCTTGTTTGTCTCGGGAATCTACTGGGTAACTACGTTGAGGGCTTGGTCTTGAGCAGTAGAGCACCGAGCTTTCAAGGATTGAACCACGCTCCGCCGAATATGAAGTGGATGGACGCACAAAAAAGAAGGATGGTAGAAAAACTGGATTACAGGACTCCCGGCGGCTGTGTGCGGGTGGCCCTCTTACGAACCCGCCGTGTTGGGCGCTCTGGTGGTGCCGCCACGGAACACGGAAGAACCTCTTCCTCATCCACTCACAACCTGGGTCGGATACAAACAAAAATGATGAAGGAAACAATGGGTAAAAAACATCGTAAAGGAGAATGTTCGTGGTAAGAAGAAAGAGGCGCCTGCCCGTGGGCTGGCCCATAGTGCTTGTGTTGCTGTTGACCATTTTCATGTTCGGTGTTGCCCGAGCCGACGATCCTCCGCCGGGGCGCAAGATGTAACCAGCGTGCTGACCAACGTGACGCTCACTGTTTCTCAGAATGGGGGGTCGATTTCCCGGGCGGGACTATTTCAAGCACCGATCCCATTTTGGTGAATGTGTCCTTCGGGGTGCCGGTGGAGGGTGATGAACCCACCCCCGCCAACCCCGTGAAGAAAGGTGACTGGGCTGAGTTCCAGCTCAGCAATGCCTTCGCCCTCACCAGCGGCACCACCATTCCCCTGAATACGGCCGGGGGCATCAGGGTCGGGACGGTCACCTTCTCCACCGGCAGCGGGGGAATGGTCACGGCCAGGGTGGACTTCAATGGCGACGATGAGGTGTTTGACGGCACCTACAACTCCGTGGAGTGCGAGTTCAGTGCAACTTTGGAGTATGACGCCAGCGGGGCGCCTGTTACGGGAGGCAGTTACGAGGTGACGATCCTCGACAAGGAATTCACCGTGGTGGTGCCCCCTGTCGAGATCGTCTATACGGCTACGAAAACCGGCACGGTACACCTGAATACGCAGAGCGTAGAGTGGTCGGTCACGCTCACGGCCAAGCAGGGCACTGCAAACGTCGACCTGGGTGGGTACAAGTTTGTCGACAATCTGTCCGCCGTGGGGGACTACATCTCCGGTACTTTCCAGGTGGGTGGTGAGACAAAGACACCGACCTGGAATTCGACCGACAAGGAGCTGAGCTACGAGTTCCCTGCGGGCTCCACCAGCCCCCAGACGGTCACTTTCGCTACCAAGATCCCCGATGCCAAGTACCACGCCACGGCCCAGCAATCGATCACCAACACAGGCCAACTCAAAGACGGCGAAGATGAGTTGAAGGCGAGCGCCCAGAGGACCGTCACCTTCACCCCCCAGTGGATCGAGAAGAGTGGCGCCGCCAGTGACACCGGTAGCGGTAGCTACGACCCCACCAACCGCACCATCACCTGGACCATAAACGTGAACCAGATGGGCGCTGATCTGAGCAACGTCATCATCTACGACAAGTTGCCGGACGGGTTGACGTGGCTATCGGCGTCTTGGGAGAAGAAGGACGGCTCCAACAACTGGGTTGCGGGAGGCACTTTCACGACTGAGCCCACCGACCACAAGTATTCGCTCGGCGCCATCGACACCGAGGCGCGGCTCATTATCGTGGCCAAGGTGCCGGACGAGGCTTACGTGAGTGGTGTCACATACTACACGAACACCGCCACCGTCACTTGGAGCGGCTCGCCGAGCGCAGGGTTGAGTAGCAGTGACACGGTGGGTGTGGGGTACACCCCCATCACCAAGTCCGGCTCGGCTGATCCTTCCACCCGCCAGGTCACTTGGACTGTCGGCGTGGGCCCGAGGGGGCAGACCATCCCCAACCCCACGGTCTATGATCTGATTGTCTACGGCAAGAGCATCCACTTAGGCGCCGTGAGCGGGATCCCGACCGGCATCGCCATCGGCGATCTGACTCCGCAGTACGGTCAGAAGTACGTCGACAGCTCTTTCGATGGCTCCGGTCTCACGTTAGAAGTGATCCCTATCACGGACACGGCCACCTCCGAGCGCGTGGCCGATCTGCTCAAGATCACCGGGTTCCCGCAGGCCGGCTGGAGCAGTTTCACCTTCAAGACCCTGGTGCTGGATCCGGATATCTTTGCCGGCAACACGCAACAGAATGTCTACAACACCGCTACTTTGTTCAGCGGCACCACGAAACTGAATCATGCGACCGCCACGGTTCCGTACATCAGCACCATGCTGGCCAAAGAGATGCTGAAGCGTGGTCACGTCTCTGACCCGGCGGCCGGTGTGAACGACTTCACCACCACGGCGGCCGAAGGCTTCGACTACGTGGACCACTCGGTTATTTTCCGTCTGGCCGTCAACGCCGATGGCTTGGACCTGACCGGGCTGGACGAATCGACAATGGCCGCGGCCCACGTGACCGACACCCTGCCTGCGGGTTGGGAGTTCGTGGATATCGTTCCCGGAGTCCAAGTATCTGATTTTCGAGGGCACGAAGTCCGGCAGTAGCGTCAGCGCACGGGTGGCCCGTTGACTTCGGTGCTGGGTCTCACCACTTCCTTCGGTGGGAACCAAGCCTTTTTCCACTTCACAACGCTCGACAAACCCTACGTGATCCTGGTGAAGGCCAAGCCCACAGACCCCAAACTCGCCGAGTATTTTGGCGGCAACAAGACAACCACCGAGCGCAATAACGTATCCCTGTACACGGCCAACTGGACACCGGGAGTGTCCACGCACCAAGACGTCAGCATCAAGAGCACATTGGTGGATAAGAGCCGTAAGCTTCTGGAAGCGGGCGTGGTGCGGTGGACGATTGAGTACCGGCCGTACGATGTCACTCCTGAAGGGGCAAGACGGTTGGAAGACACGTTGCCGGTTGGCGTTGATCTGCGCACCGATTCCAGTGGCAATCTGATCTTGTCGGGTGGCAACATCACGGCGCAGGAGCTGGTTCTGCAGCCCGACGGCACCTACGCGGACGGTACGGTGTTGGATCTGATCAACGCGGACCCCGGTGTTGCTCCGTCGTATGACAGCCAGACGCGGGTTCTCACCCTTCATATCCCCGATCCGGCCAAGGCTTACCGCTTCACTTACCTGACCGATATCACGGCGGATAGTGGCTCGGTCAGGAACACTGTGACCCTGTGGGGAGAGAACAGGGTTGAGGACGCGACCTCCGAGCCATATCAGATAACCGAGGCCGACGGTAGCGCCAGCCTGAAGAAGAACGGCTGGATAGAGATAACCAAGCTGGGTGATTCGGGTCAGCCGCTGTCGGGTGTTAAGTTCAGTATCCTTGCGTTGGATGGGGTTACGGTCATACGGACCGGTACTACCGGGGCCGACGGTAAGCTCAGATTGAAAGTCATACCCGACGGCACCTACATCCTGCGGGAGGTATCGACCCCGTCCGGATACAACCCAGAGAGGGTGGATCGTTCCTTGACGGTGACGACCCAGGGCTCGACGGTGACTGTGGCCATCGATGGCAATCCCGGTAATCACCTGACGGTGTACAACTACAGCGAGGGAACCGCCGGCGACCTGACCATCAGCAAGGTGGTGGCCGGGAATGCGGCCGATGTTTCGAAGCAGTTTGAGTTCACGGTTGTCTTCAGGTTCCCCGAGGACTTCACCGGCGATCCGACTGCCGCCTACACGTACGTCGGCACCGGTGTGTCTGGTGGAACCATCGCCAGCGGTGGCACAATCGCGCTCGCTCATGGGCAGAGCATCACTGTAGTGGGGCTGCCCAAAGGCACGACGTATGAAGTGACCGAAGCCGACTACTCGGCCGACGATTACTCCACGACCGCCACCGGAGACACCGGTACGATCATCGCCGATGAGGCCCAGGTAGCGGCTTTCGTCAACACAAAGAATCAAGGCGACTTGACCATCGTGAAGACGGTCGGGGGTAATACCGCCAGCCTGAGCAAGCCGTTCATATTCACCATCACCTTCACCGGCGACCAGGACGCCGAGTACGCTTACGTGGGCAATGGCGTGCCTGACGGCGCACTAAAAAGCGGAGGCACCATCGCCTTGGCCCACGGGCAAAGCATCACCTTCGTGCATCTGCCCGAGAACTTGGGCTAACGGTGACCGAAAGTGACTACTCCAGCTACGGTTACGTCACTACCAGTAAGGGTGGTACCGGTACCGTCGTGGCGAAGACCACGCAGACGGCGGCCTTCACCAACACCCGCAATGTGTATCCGCCCACACCGGAGGACAAGACCGGTGACCTCACCATCACCAAGACGGTGACCGGCACCGGCGGCAGTTGGACCAAGCAGTTCATCTTCACTGTGACCTTCGACGCTGCTCCTGACACGGTCTTCCGTTATATCGGCGAAGGCGTGGCCGGAGGAACTATAAAGAGCGGGGCACCATCGCTCTGGCCCACGGGCAAAGCATCACCATCGTGGGCCTGCCCGAAGGCACTCGGTACACGGTGACCGAAGGCGATTACTCCCAAGATGGGTACGTCACCAGCAGCTGGGGAGCCAGCGGCACTATCGTTGCCAGGACCACGCAGACGGCGTCCTTCACCAACGCTCACAAGGTGACCCCACCTGAGCCGGAGGACAAGACCGGCGGCCTCACCATCACCAAGACGGTGACGGGTGACCTAGGCGACAGAAACAAGGAGTTCACTTTCGTGGTCACGTTGAGTGTGCCTGGGAGCTACAACTACTCGGGCAGCAAGACCGGAACCATCTCGAACGGCGGGACCATCACCCTCAAGCACGGCGAGTACATTGTGATTGAGGGCCTGCCCGTGGGCGCCACGTATGAGGTGAGGGAGCAAGAAGCCGGTCAAGACGGCTACACGACTACCGCTACCGGGGCGGCGGGCGCCATCGTAGAAGCAGGTCGCACGGCTGCTTTCGTGAACACCAAGAGCACCACTCCCACCACCGGAGACACGGGGACCACCACGTCCACTACAGCGGGCGGTGGTGGCACCACACCCACTACCGGAGGTAGCGGTGGCACTACACCCACCACCGGAGGTAGTGGCGGCACCACACCAAAGACCGGCGATAGCAACTGGGGCACGGTCTGGGGCATCGGTTTGGGCGTCAGCGCCCTCATATTCCTGGTGTTGGTGGGCGTGAGGGTGAGTCTCAGAAACAGGCAGGCGAGATAGAGCGTCGGCGCGCTTCCGCATAGACCTGAGCCTGTGGGGCTGACGTTTGCGTCAGCCCCACAGGCGTCCCTTTCCATGAGTGACCGATGGTGAGTGCTCATAACGAAGAACGGGGGGCCCCTACCCCCCGGTCGCACCGGGTGCTCTATGCCCTCATGGGGTTGTGTGTAGTCGGGATCATCGTGTTCGCTTGGCTGTTGATCAGTGGCAGCCGAGAGTATTCACGAGGTGGCGTGGCTTATGAGCACATCCGCTCCGCCGTGTCTCTCCCCGGGCCCACGAGCGGAAGGAAGGACTTGGCCGCGGAAGAGAGAGACGTCGTTGTCCCGCAAGCAGCGCCATCGTCTGTGATCGATTTCCGCGTTGCACGCGAACTCAACGGGGATATCGTGGGGTGGATAGTGGGTGGGGAGATCATCGACTATCCCATCGTCCGAGGTACGGACAACGACTACTACCTGACGCATCTGGTCAATCATGAGCGTAACAAAGTGGGATCCATCTTCATGGATTATCGAAATCGGGGAGATTTTTTCGACAGGGCTACGGTGGTCTACGGGCACAATATGAAAGATGGATCGATGTTCGCGTCGCTCATGAGGTACAAATCCCAAGACTACTTCGATCAGTTCCCGACCATGAAGCTCTACACGCCCAAGGGTGACTACATCATCAAGTTGTTTGCGGGAAAGGTGGTGGACGGCAACGAGGATCTGGCCTGTTACGTCTCCGCCGGCACAGGCGACTTCTACGATCAGCTCGATGCGCTCAGAAAGGTCTCGACCTTCCACAGCAACACTGTCGTGGAGGCGGATGATCGGATACTGATCTTGTGTACCTGTTCACATGAGACCGCCAACGCCAGGTTTGCGGTGTTTGGGAAGCTGACCCCCGTTTCCGACTAGGCCATGTGACGGCGCGCCGCAAGGCAGATCCCTGCTCCGCGGCGGCAGTGACCCGGGCGCCCGCTTCAGTTGCGGCTTCAGCTATGGGCGCGCGGGTGATAGACTGCACGGGGTAGATGCGGCCGTGCTCCGCGTCGTCGGCTTCATCTTCCCGCGCTCAATCAGCCTCAGCAGGAGTTCGTCCGCCATGACAGCTGCTCTGGACTATTCGGGCACTCGTGACTACATCGCGTCACCCGAACTCATGCAAACCGTCAACGTGGCCGTGGCGTTGGCCAGGCCTCTGCTCATCAAGGGTGAACCCGGTACAGGCAAGACCATGCTGGCCCAAAGCATAGCTCGCGGTCTCGGCATGGATCTTATTGTGTGGAACATCAAATCCACCACCAAGGCCCAAGATGGGCTCTACGTGTACGACACCGTACAGCGGCTGTACGACAGCCAGTTCGGTGAGCACGATGTGGCCGATATCGCTCGGTACATCAAGCTCGGCAGGTTGGGAGAGGCCTTTGCCCGGGAGGAGAGGGTGGTGCTGCTGATCGATGAGATCGATAAGGCAGACCTGGAATTCCCCAACGATCTCCTCTGGGAACTGGACCAGATGGAGTTCTATATCCCCGAGACCAAGCGCACCGTCAAATCCAGGCAACGACCCATAGTCATCATCACCAGCAACGCCGAGAAGGAGTTGCCCGACGCGTTCCTGCGGCGTTGCGTATTTCATTACATTGAGTTCCCCGACGCCGAGATGATGAAGCGGATCGTCCTTGTGCACCAGCCACATCTGCCGCAACGGCTGCTGGACATGGCCACGGAAGCGTTTTACTGGTTGCGCGATGTACCGGGACTGCAGAAGAAGCCGTCCACCAGTGAGTTGATCGACTGGGTACAGGCACTGGCCATGCACGGCGTGGATCGTCAGGCGGTGGTCTCACGTCTACCCTTCCTGGGGGTATTGCTCAAGAAGGACGCAGACGTGGATACCGCCACCCGCGCGCTGAAGGGCAAGATAGCCGGCGCGGGCAGACGCTGAGGCATCGGCCGCCGGGCGCTTGTGGGCCGGGTTCGCTCCGGGAGAGGTTGACTGCAGTGTTCACCGGGTTCTTCTTCCTGCTGCGCACTTACGGGGTGCCTGTCACTTTGACCGAATGGCTGGTCCTCATGCAGGCCCTGGCCAAAGGGCTCGCCCTCTCCAATTTGAATGACTTCTACGCGTTGGCCCGTTCAGTGCTTGTTAAGTCCGAGACCCACTTCGACCAGTATGATCAGGCGTTCCAAGCCGCGTTCCAGGGCATTGAGACCCCTCAGGAGATCGCAGACGAGGTGTGGGATTGGCTATCCAACCCCCTCACCATGCCCGGGCTGACCGAAGAGGAACGCCGCCGCCTGCGCGAATGGCTGGGGGAGGTGGACCTGGATGCACTTCGCCGCATGTTCGAGGAGCGGATGCTGGAGCAGGAAGAGGCCCACCACGGTGGGAGCTACTGGGTGGGCACGGGGGGCACGTCTGCATTCGGGCATTCGGGATTCCACCCCGGCGGCATCCGGGTGGGAGGGGAGAGCCACAATCGCTCTGCCGTCAAAGTGGCCGGTGAGAGACGCTACCGCTCATATCGCACGGACGTGTCCGTGGGAGTGCGTCAGTTCGAGTTGGCGCTGCGTAGGTTGCGGCAACTCTCCTCCAAGAACGAATCCACGCCGGACGAGTTGGACTTGGACGGCACCATCCCGGACACGGCCGACAATGCCGGAATGCTCTCGCTACGATGGCAGCGCAGCCGTAAGAACAACGTCCGCGTGGCGCTACTCATGGATGTGGGTGGGTCCATGCACCCCTACGTGAGGGTGTGCAGCCAGTTATTCTCGGCTGTGAACAAATCCACGCACTTCAAGGATCTGCGCTTCTATTACTTTCATAATTGTGTGTACGACCACCTCTATCATGATGTGGTCTGCAGTACCGACAACGCCTCCTACACCACTCACGTGCTGCGCGATCTCTCCTCCGACTACAAACTCATTCTGGTGGGGGATGCCGCCATGGCCCCCTCGGAGCTCATGTCCAAGGGCGGAATCATCTGGTGGGGGCACCACAACAATGAGCCAGGTATCGAGTGGTTGCGTAGACTGAAGAATCACTTCACGCACTCGGTGTGGTTGACGCCGATACCACGTGAGGAGTGGGACTACATGTGGGGACGCTACACCATGGAGCAGATACAGAAGATGTTCCCTATGTTCGAGCTGACTGTGGACGGCCTCACGCAGGCCGTGCGTTCGCTCATGGTCAGGAAATGAAATGAGGCCGGGTTTGGAACCGGGCCGCATGGTCCGGCCCGGTTCCGCAGACGTAGGGAGTTGACTTGATGTATCAGTTCGAAGCCTTGGCCGCGGTTCCTTCTGCGGAGACCTCGGTGGCGGGCGCGGTGGTAGGT
This sequence comes from Thermoleophilia bacterium, assembly GCA_040770645.1. GTDB lineage: Bacteria > Actinomycetota > Thermoleophilia > RBG-16-64-13 > RBG-16-64-13 > JAAYZX01. The sequence continues at coordinate 290,289 of JAXGIS010000001.1, forward strand.
GGCGTTGCGGCCGGTGGGGCCACCGGTTCCGTGGTTGAGCTGGCGGAGCCCGGTGTCTCAGTGGTGGACGTATGCGCGCTGTCGCCTGCCTGCGTGGACGACGGGGTGCCGGCGCCGCCCCCGGTTGTCGGGGATGCGCTCGCGGCCGGCACCGTGACCGTGACCGTTCGCTCCTGGACGACGATGTGTTCTTGGATGACCGGCTGCGCTACCACTCGCTCCGTGATGACTCGCGGTTCTGGGTCCGGGTTGACCAGCGCGGAGATGCTCAGGCCCACGGCTACGAGGCCCAGGGCGGCCGGTGCCCAGCGCGCGACCAATCCGGGGCGATGGACGGAATCCGTCTCGGGCTCGGGGGAGTTGCTGCGCCGCCGTGCTCCGTGGTTACGGTTTCATCCTGTTTGGGGGTTGCCGCTTTCACACCATCCGGGTCCCTACGGCGCGCGAGCCAATGCTTGCCCGCATCGATACCGTGGGTGAGGCCCTGTGATGCCAAGTTGTACACGGTGGCGGCCACTGCCGCCCCCACCAGTGTGCCGGCCAGGCCGGAGCGGGTGAGGACGTAGAACGATGCCACGGAAGAGACGGTTGCAGTGGTTATGGTAGCGACACGAGATAGCTTCATGTGGAGTGTGACGGTTGGAGGCGGCGCGGCGGTTCCCGCCGCGCCGCCGCAGAGAGGAGGGCGCCATGGCTACGACGTTGCGTGGCGGGGCTGCGGTGTCTGGTGCGGCGGGCTGCGCGCCCGGTGATGTTGCCGTGTGTGCGGCCCCACGTCTCTTCCGTGCCTCAGGGGCCGGGAGACTGGATGACGAGGGGCGGCTGGCTGTTCTCAGTGTGGACACGCTGGCCTCGTTGCTGGAACTGAGCGGCGTGGAGAGCCTGGTGGACCTCGGTAGCGGCACCGGTTTCTATACTAATCGGCTTGCAGAGCGGACCACGGGCTTGGTGTACGCGGTGGAAGTGCAACCGCAGATGTTGAAGCGGCACTTGGAGGGAGGTGCCCCTCCCAACGTTCGTCTTGTACAGGCGGACTTCCGTCTGCTGTCCCTGCCGGAAGCCTCGGTGGACCGTGCGCTCAGTGTGTATGCGTACCACGAGGCGCCTGACATCGTGTGGCTGCAGCAGGTGGCCAAGGTGCTCAAACCCGGCGGCCGTTTCGTGATCGTGGATTGGAGGAGGTCGCATGGGGCGGTGGAGCATGGGCCGCCCATGGACCTCCGGGCCACCTGGGAAGAGGTGGTGGAAGCCCTGACCCCGCACTTCTCGCACGTGGAGGGTCGGGATCTGGATCGGTTTCTCTTCGTCGCGATAGGAGTGAAGTGATCATGAACCCCAGTCTCATCGGCATCAACCTCACGCGTCACATTTACGAGACACAGCAGAGCCATCCGGAGGCCACCGGAGAATTGAGCGCCATCTTGAATCAGATCGCGCTGGCGGCCAAAGTGGTGTCGCGGAAAGTGAATAGAGCGGGTCTGGCGGACATCCTCGGCTACACGGGTACCGAGAATATCCAAGGTGAAGAGGTCCGGCGCCTGGATGTGCTGGCCAACGATGTCTTCATCGCGGCCTTCGATCACCTGGGCAACTTCTGCATCATGGCCTCCGAGGAAGTGGACGACGCCATCCCCATCCCTGACCAATACGAGTGCGGCAAGTACTCCGTGGCCTTCGACCCCCTCGATGGCTCTTCGAATATCGACGCGAACGTGTCGGTGGGGACCATATTTGCCATTCACCGCAAAGTCAGCGAGGGGACTCGCGGCGATGACTCCGACCTCATGCAGGTGGGCAGGCGCCTGGCGGCGGCAGGCTACGTGGTTTATGGGAGCAGCACCATGCTCGTCATGAGCACAGGCAACGGAGTACACGGATTCACGCTGGATCCGGAGATCGGTGAGTTCCTGCTCTCACATGAGAACATCCGCATCCCCCGCAGGCGCAACATCTATTCGTGCAACGAAGGCAATTACGCGTACTGGACCGAGGGCGTCAAGAAGTACGTCGATCACATCAAGCAGCCCGACAAAGCGACCAACCGTCCCTACAGCACACGGTACATAGGGTCCATGGTGGCCGACATGCATCGCACTCTGCTGTACGGTGGGATCTTCATGTATCCGGCCGACCTCAAGAAAGACCCCACCAAGGCCAAGGGCAAGCTGCGCCTGCTCTATGAGTGCGCTCCCATGGCCTTCCTCTGTGAGCATGCTGGAGGCGCTGCCAGCACCGGGCGCGGGCCTGTACTCGATGTGGTGCCGGAAATGCTGCACCAGCGCGTGCCGTTCTTCGCGGGTTCGATCGAAGATGTGCAAGAGCTGGAGTCGTTCATCGCCAAGTACGAGGGCGCTGAGTAGACGATCAGTGAGAGGGGCCGGCGCGCGCAGGGCCGCTGCCGGCGTCAGGGGGCCGTAGGAAGCAACTGCTCCCCGGATACCGTGCCTCCGGCGGCGTACAACACGATCATTTGGTCGGTGATCCACTCCACAGGACAGAGATCGTCGGTCCAGGGCGCAACGGAGGCGGCGGCCGGCTGAGCCGCTGCTGCCAGGTGTGCGGTCCGGGGGAGCAGAACGGGGGGCGCCGCCGCCAGGCGGCGCCGCAGCTCGTCTTGGGCCACGGGAGTCTTGAAACCGAGCACCAGCTGGTTGTACCGGAGCGCCTGCCAAGTCAGCACCTGGGGGAATTCCGCGGCCAAGGTGCCCGCAATGGCTCGTGCCAGCCGGTCGTCGCCGGGCACGGTGGAAACGTTCATGGCGATGATGCCGTCGGGTGCCAAGCGGTCCCGTACCAGCTGGAAGAACTCGCGCGTGGCCAGGTAGAAGGGGACGTAGGGCTGACGGTAGGCATCGATCATGATGATGTCGTAGGGGCCCTCCACAGCGGTTCGAGCTGTCGGGGTGGTCATCAGGAAGGGTCTGGCATCGGCCGTGATGACATTCAATCGGGGGTTATCGGCGAGACCCAGTAGCGCTTCGCCGGCCCGGCTGACCTCCGGGTCGATCTCCACACCGTCGATGGTGGTGTCCGGATAGAAGACCGCCATGGCTCGTGCGGTGGTCCCACCGGCGTTGCCCAGGATGGCCACGCGAGCGGCCGGTCTATCGAGCAGTGCGGGGGTGGTGAGGAACATGTCCCATTCACCGCCGGTAAGCACGTGATCCCGGCGCCAGATCGAGTGCACGGCGAAGCCTTCGTTCAAGTATAGGTAGCGGGCGTTGCCGGCGGCGGCCACCTGTACAAACTGGTACAGCGATTCTTTCTCGTAGAGCAGGCCCTCGGTGGGTTTGACGACTCCGGCCGGGACGGCCATCAAGCCGGCCAGTACCAGAGTCGGGCCCAAGTAGCGAGCCCCCAGCAGCAGCGCTCCCGAGGCGGCTATGAGGGCGGCAGTGCCCAACAAGGTGCGTTGCGTGCCGATCAGAGGGATAAAAAATAGAACAGGCAGGAAGGTACCCAACAGACTGCCGATAGTGGAGAGAGCGTAAAGCCCTCCGACCGTGCGCCCTCCCTGGTCCACGCTGGTTGTGCCCAGCCGCACGGCCATTGGGCTCACCATACCCAACAGCACCACGGGCGGGACGAAGAGGAGGGCCGAACCGAAGAATGATCCTATGACTGCCCCCGCTGCAACCTGCTCCAACCCCCGCACTGTGACGCGGAGCAACGGCTGCGCCACGAACAGGATGATAGCGATGAGGGCCGCCGCCGCAATCACAACCAGACCCAGGGTCCGTGGGGTTGGGTGGCGATCGGCCAAACGACCACCCAGGATGTAACCCACGGATAGGCCGACGAGGATGAGTCCGATTATGTTGGCCCACACTACGGTGGAAGAGCCGTAGAAAGGGGCCAAAAGGCGGGATGCGCACATCTCGGTTGCCATGGATCCGATGCCGGCGAGGAAGACAAGACCGTACAGCGATCGCCGGTATGGACGTTGGCGGAGACCCTCCTGAGCCCGGGTGCCGGTGGCACTTGTGGTTGTCACTCAGGTCTCTCGGTGCTTTGAGGCCGGCGGCCGGCCACACGGGTTGCCCATCTACCGGTGCGGCGCAGCAGTGGCCACTCGGCCAGCACGAGGGCGCCGAGCAGCCCCAAGCACAGCAGTGCCTTGCGCACGGCGGGCATGGGCTCCCAATGGTACTGTAAGCGCTCACGCACGATGTCTCTCAAGGGGAAGCGCTGGGGAAGCCCACTCCACCAGCCTGCACCGGAGTTAGACGCGATGGTGGTAGCCGGGTCTTCGATTCCCACCCCATGCCGGCCCGGGTAGTCTACCCAGACATGATCGAAGGAGTAGCGAAGCGTGTAGGGGAGCCCTTTGGCCTGGAGGATGCTGGCCGTGAGTATGGCCTCGGCCTGGCAGTCGCCGCCCCCGGCGGCCAAGGTTTCGGTGACAGTGGGGAAGTACCAGAACTGCCCGTACAGGTCCCAGGCCGTGCGGTACGGCACACTGCGCCGGCTGAAGGCCTCTACTTCCACTGCATCGTTAGGAAGCCGGTCCGCCAACTCCGCTACGGCATCCGGATCCAATGGTGGCCTGAACAGGCGTTCAAGCGAGACCACCAGCGGCCTAGGGTTGGGGTAGAGGACCAACCCCGACCACAGAATCAGCGCTATCAGAGCCAGCGAGCGGCGCAGCAGTGGGCGTTTCTGCAGAGGGCGCGGCGACTCGGGCGATGTGCGCGTGGAAAAGGTATCGCTGGTTCCTCGTCTCATACACACATCATATAGAATAGGCGGGAAGCAGAGCGCCGAGTGTGGGCGGCGGCCCGCCCATGTGGAAACAAGGAGTACGGATGATCTTCGAAGCCGAATGGGTTCTGCCCATCACCAGTCCTCCCCTCGCGCAGGGGGCGGTTCGAGTGGTGGATGGCCGGATCGATGATGTGGGACCCGCTACCGAGTTGCGTGAGCGGCATCCTGACGAGACGGTCACCAACTTCCATCACGCCATCCTGTTGCCCGGCTTCGTTAACGCGCATACCCACTTGGAGTACTCGGTCTTCCGTGGTTTCCTAGACAACCTGGCCTTTCCCGAGTGGATGCTGGCTTTCATTGGGGCTCGTAGGCGCCTCAATACCGATGACTACACGGCGTCGGCCATGTTGGGCGCCATGGAGTGTGTTGGTTCCGGGATCACCACGGTGGGTGACACCATGTCGCACGGGCAGGCCACGCTCGAGGCCACCAAGACTTTTGGACTGCGTGCCTGCGCGTTCGCCGAGGTGTTCGGTGTGGATGATGCCAACATCCCGAGTGTGCTCCGTAACCTCGACCAGCGCATGGAGCGTTTTCGCAGCATAGCCGGTCCCCTCACACGGTTGGGAGTCTCGCCTCACGCCCCTTACACGGTTTCCGGTGCGCTCTATCGTGCCCTCATGGCCTATTCCATGGGGGCGGGGGTCAAGATGGCCACGCATGTGGCTGAGTCCAAAGCCGAGGCCACCTTCGTGCGCAACGGTGCCGGAGTTCTGGCTCATGACTTTCGTGAGTTGGTGGGCTGGGATGAGGTGCCCTGGATGCCAACGGGCACGAGCCCGGTGAAGTACCTGGAGCAGTGGGGGCGCTCAACAGCAACTTGCTTGCCGTACACTGCGTTCAGGTGTCTCCCGCTGATATCGAAGTGCTGAAGAGGAACGACGTGACCGTGGCGCACTGCCCCAAGTCCAATGCCAAGTTGGCGTGTGGGATCGCACCGGTGGCCGACTTGCTGGCGGCAGGATTGCGGGTGGGCATAGGGTCGGACAGTTTGGCCTCCAACAACCTGCTGGACATGTTTGGTGAGATGCGCGTGGCTATTCTTCTGCATCGCGCCAGTCAGCAGGACACTGAACGTCTGCAGGCGGACCAGGTGTTGCGCATGGCCACACTGGGCGGGGCCCAAGTGTTGGGTCTGGATGACCTTGTAGGTAGTCTCGACAAAGGCAAGCGGGCCGATCTGATTGCTGTGGACATGGAGTACAGCCACTTCGCGCCCATTGACGACCCGGTCTCTGCTCTCGTCTACGGTGCCAACCAGGAAGACGTATTCTTCAGCATGATCGACGGGAATATCGTGTACAGTCGCAAAAAGTTCGCCGATGTCGATGTGGGAGAGATCACGGAACGAGCTATGGCCGCCCGGGCGAGGTTGCGTTGAGCGCGTGCGAACGACGTGTCACTGAGATGCGTCCAAAACCATGGCGTCTCAACGGATACCATTATGAGTGGGTGCCGGCATCGAGGGGAGTGGAATAGTGCTTCTTGATCGTAGACGAATCAACAAATGGGCGAAGTGGATAGCCATAGCCCTCGTCATCGCATTCGGGCTCGGCTTCGTAGCCTTTGGTGTGGGGACGGGTCACTTCAATGTGGCGGATCTGTGGAATCGGGGCGACAACCGTGGCCGCGCCTCGGCCGGTACACCTGAGGCCGCCATTGCCTCTTATGAGGCCATACTGGCCACTGATCCTGATAACCAAGATGCACTGCTCGGCATCGCCAATGAGTATCGCAAAGAGGGCAACTTGACTCGAGAGGCGGAGTACCTTGAAAGGTTGGCGGTGCTACAGCCGGGGAAGGGCGAGTTTGATCTCCGCCTGGCCTCCATCTATATGAACCAGGAGGTGCAGAACTACTCGGCGGCGGTCAAGGCGCTGTTGCGTGCCACGGCCCTGGATCCCAATAACGCCGATGCCTTCCTTCAACTGGGCATAGCCGAGCGCTCGGCCGGCAACAGCAATGGGGCCATCCTGGCGTGGTCGCGCTATCTCACCCTGGCACCCGATGGCGAGATGGCGCAGACGGTGCGGGAGGCCATAGAGCAGATGAAACCCACCACCACTACCACCGGTGACGTGACTACCAGCACTACGTAGGCCATCGGCCCGCTGCAGCGGGCCGCGGCCGTTGCGGCCTCGGGCGATTCCACGCCCGAGGCCGCAATCCTTCTCATAACCCCCTTGTAGGTGTGCACGGCTGAGCGGGGGTGGTAAGCTCAGGGCACCCATGGAACTGATAATTGACAAAACCACTGCTGATGGGGCGCTTGTGATCCGGGTCAACGGTGAGCTGGATGTGCACACAGCCCCCAGCTGAAAGAACGCGCTCAGCGAGGGCATCCTCGGCGGGACATCGCGCGCTGGTAGTGGATTTGAGCCGAGTTGGTTTTCTCGACTCCACGGCGCTTGGGGTGCTCGTGGGCGGTCAGAAGCAGATGGCAGCGGAGGCTGTGAGGCTTAGCCTGGTGATCAACGACCCTTACTTGGCCAAGATTTTCCGGATCACGGGTTTTGATGGCCTCTTCGACATCTATTCGTCAGTGGCCGAAGCAGTTGATCGAGGACGGGTGGCGCCCGACTGACATCCGTCGCACGCTTCCCCAGTGTGTATGTCATGTGTCTTCCCACCACCTTCAGAGGTATATACGCGTGCAACTGATCATCACGGAGAAGAACGACGCAGCGGCCAAAATCGCCAAAATCTTGGCGACGGGGGCCGTTAAGCAAGAATCTTTCCTCAGAGTCCCCTATTACATGCTGACCGATCGCGAGGGGGAGCCTACCGGGGTCATAGGCTTGAAAGGCCACGTTCTCCGGGTGGAGTTTCCGGAGGAGTACGCCGACTGGCGCAAGGTGGAGCCATCGGACCTCATCTCGGCTCCGCTGGTCAAAGGGGTGACGGCCAAGTCTGTGGTCAAAGCCGTCAAGAAGTTGGCGGCGGCGGCGGAGTCCTTGGTGATCGCCACTGACTACGATCGCGAGGGAGAACTGATCGGCCTGGAGGCGCTGGAGATCGCCGCGGAGGCCAACCCCCGCTTGGAACGATACGTGCGGCGTGCCCGCTTCTCCGCCCTCACTGAGGGCGACATCTTGCGCGCTTTCGCGCAGCTGGATCACCTCTCGCACCCGCTGGCGCACGCAGGCGAGGCCCGTCAGGATATCGACCTCATTTGGGGGGCTACACTCACGCGTTTCGTGTCGTTGTCGGCGCGGCGTTTGGGGAACCAGTTCCTGAGCGTGGGTCGTGTGCAGAGCCCAACTCTGGTTCTCATAGCGGAGCGCGAGAAGGAGCGTCGCGCCTTCGTGCCGGAACCCTTCTGGGTGGTAGCCGTGGACCTGGCGGCCGACATCGCCGGACACGACACCTTCACGGCCCTCCACAAGGAGGAGCGTTTCTGGGAAGAGGCACGGGCCGCGGCGGTCTTCGCCAAACTGACGGGCCCGGGTGTGGTGACCCAGGTGAAAGCCACTTCACGCAAGGTGGCGCGGCCGGCTCCGTTCAGCACCACCTCGTACACCAGTGCGGCCACCAGTCTGGGTTTGAGTGCCGCTGCCGCCATGAGCATCGCAGAAGACTTATACATGGGCGGGTACATCAGTTATCCCCGCACCGACAACACCGTCTATCCTTCATCGTTGGATTTGCGGGAGATCCTCCAGTCTCTCTCCACCGGACCCTTCGGCGACCAAGCTCGCGAGTTGTTGGCCAAGCCCAAGCTGTCGCCCAGCCGCGGCAGCAAGAAGACCACGGATCACCCCCCCATCCATCCCACCGAGGTGGTACCGTCTGCCGGCGCTTTGGATGATCGTAAGCGGCGCATCTATGAACTGATCGTGCGGCGTTTCTTCGCCACTTTGGCCGACGATGCCGTGATGGAGTCCACGCGTATCGACCTCGATGTGAACAATGAGCCGTTCTTCGTGCGTGGGCAGCGCGTGGTGGAAGCCGGCTGGATGGCCTTCTACCCCTACACCCGGCAGAAGGACTCAGAGGTGCCGCATGTAGCCAAGGGGGACTCCTGTCGCCTGATCGACAAGCGGTTGGATGCGCGTCAGACTCAGCCTCCGCCGCGCTACGGTCAGGGGGCACTGATCGAGCTGATGGAGAAACACAATCTGGGAACCAAGGCCACCCGCCACAGCATCATCCAGAATCTGTACGATCGCGGGTACATACGGGGCAACCCCGTGGAACCCTCGGAGATGGGTATCAAGATGGCAGAGGCCCTGCAAGAATATGCGCCCACCATCGCTTCGCCGGAGATGACGGCCCGCTTGGAGATGGACATGGACGCCATCATCGAGCGGTCTTTGACGCGGGATGAGGTGGTGGATCACTCGCGGGAACTTCTGCGGAAGGCGTACCGGTCACTGGAATCCAACAAGGAGGCAGTGGCGCAGAGGATAATGGAGGGGATAGTGGAGGACCGCATCGTGGGAGATTGCCCGCGTTGTGGGGCCAAGCTGCGCATCATCCGCTCCAAGGCCACCAAAAAGCGTTTCGTGGGCTGTGAGGCCTATCCGGAGTGCGACCAGACCTACCCGCTGCCGCAGCGAGGCGAAGTGATCCCCACCTATGAGGTCTGCCCCGAATGCGGCAGTCCGCGCGTGAGGGTGATGGGTGGACGGCGGCCGTGGGTGCTGTGCCTCGACCCGGAATGCCCCACCAAGGCTGAGTACAAGGCCAAGCGTGCCGCCAAGGAAAGCGCAACCGCCGTGGCTTCCACCAAGAAGCCGCCTGCCAAGAAGAGCGCGAACCCTGCAAAAGCTCGGCGCAAAGCATTGGTGGCCACCGAAGTGTCCGGTGATGGCAACTGAGAGAGGATTGGACGGCGCAGAGGGCGGTGACGTGGTGACGGGTGAGGGGGAGTCCGGCGTGAGCACGGGGTCTCAGGAACGAGGCTCCACTCTCGGCGTCCTGATCTCGTTTGAAGGGCTCGACGGGAGCGGGAAGAGCACGCAGCTCGAGTTGCTGGCCGATGAATTGCGCGGCATAGGCTTGGATGTGGTCACGACTCGAGAACCTGGGGGCACCCGTGTGGGCGAGGCGGTGCGCGACATCCTGCTCAGTCCGGTGCACACTGAGATGGCGGCCAGGACCGAGGCTCTGCTCTACGCCGCCGCTCGGGCGCAGCTGGTGGAAGAGGTGGTGCGGCCGGCGCTGGAGCGTGGTGCCGTGGTCCTGACCGATCGCTACCTGGATTCCTCCATCGCCTATCAGGGCTTCGGTAGGCAGTTGGGCCTGGATGACATCATCACTTTGAGTGTGTGGGCCACTGAGTGTCTTTTCCCGGAACTGACCCTCTTTTACCGTGTGTTGGAGGAGGAACGCTCGCGTCGTAGTGTGGGGGTGGTAGACCGCTTGGAAGCCGAGGACAGCGATTTCTTCTCCCGGGTGGAGGCTGGATATGTGCACATGGCGGAGGTGCACGGCCATCGTATCCGGGAGATAGACGCCTCGGGCTCCGTGGGGGAGGTGTACGGGCGCACACGCGCTGCTGTGGACGAGGAGTTTGGTTGGCTGACGGCGGCGGCCGCGGCCGGCAGGGGTGGGCCCGGCGCGCAGGTGGTGGGTGCCCATGTGGATGAGGATGGGTCGGAGGGGCATGGGGCTGTTTGATGGGGTGGTGGGGCAACCGTTGGCGACCGCCATCCTGACCAACGCGCTGGACAAGGGAGCGGCACACGCTTACCTGTTTGCGGGACCACGCGGGGTGGGCAAGACCGAGGCCGCTCTGGCCTTCGCCGCGGCTCTCCTTTGCCCTGAACATGGCTGCGATTGCTGTGAGGCCTGCCGGCGCGCCCGGGCGGGTGTGCATCTCGATCTTGACATCTTGGCCCCCGAGGGTAGCTTCATCCGGGTCGACGAGATACGGGAAATCAGGAAGGACGCTGCGCACAGGCCTTTTGAGGCGGCGGTCAGGGTGTATCTGATTCTCGAAGCCGACACCATGAACGATGTGGCTGCCAACGCTTTCCTCAGGACTCTGGAGGAACCTCCGAGCCACGTTCGCTTCATCCTTGTCACCAGCAATCCCGAGCGTCTTCTGCCCACAATAGTGTCCCGTTGTCAGCGGGTGCCGTTCTCTCTTATCCCGGTAGAACCCTTGGCCGCTCATCTGCGGGGTTTGTACGGACTGCCGCATGAGCACTGCCGCGCGTTGGCGCGCGTGGCGCAGGGCGATCTCACGTATGTCAGAGGGCTTGTGGAATCCGACCACGTACGAGACACGCGAGTACTGGTGCTGTCGCAGGCGTGCGAGTTGCCGGGGGCCGATTTCGGGCGGCAGACGGCGATGGTGGACGAGATCATGGCCATGCTCGAGAAGCGGCAGGCCCGGGTGGTGGCGGCGGTGGAGGCGTCACGGGACCGCGAACTGGAGTGGGCGGGCGACGCTCGTACTCGCGCTTGGGTGGATAAGGTCTTTGCCCAGCGCATCAAACGCGAGAAGCGTGCCGCTCTGTTGACCGGGGTGAACGAGGTTGTTCGCGGGTTCGCAGGTTGGTATCGGGATCTGGCTGTGGTGGCTGCGGGAGCGGAGGAGGCCGCGCACAACGTTGATTATCTCGATGAGCTGCGGGTCAGAGCTTTGCCCGGTCTCTTGGAAGCATATACGGCGGTAGGGCGGGTGGCCGGGGAGACGTGGCAACGCTTCCGATATAATGTCGACACCCGCTGCGCTTTCGAAGACATGATCTTCAGCATGAAGGAGGCTCTCCTCTGATGCCCAATATCGTGGGTGTCGTGTTCCATAAAGGCGGCAAAGTCTACGATTTCGACGCAGGCACGCTTGAGCTCGTCCGTGGAGACCAGGTGGTTGTGGAAACCGTGCGCGGCACGGAACTGGGCACGGTTACCGTCGCGCCCCGGGAGGCGGCCGAAGACGAAACCACAGCCTCTCTGAAGCCGGTGTTGCGTCGAGCAACCGCTCAGGATCTCGAGACGGTGGCTTCGCACTCGGCGTTGCGGACCGATGCGCTGGCCACCTGCCGTAAGCTGATCGCCAGGCACGGGCTGGAGATGAAGCTCGTGGATGCTGAGGTCATGTTCGGGGGCGGCAAAGTGGTTTTCAGCTTCTTTGCGGAGGAGCGCATCGATTTCCGGGCTTTGGTGGTAGACCTGGCCAAGGCATTGAAGATGCGGATTGAGCTGCGGCAAATCGGCGTAAGGGATGAGGCGCGCATGTTTGGCGGGTTGGGTCCCTGTGGCCGGCATCTTTGCTGCACTCTGTTCCAGGTTGATCAGGAGCCGGTCTCCATTCGCATGGCCAAAGAGCAGAACCTGCCGCTGAATCCCATGAAGATCTCCGGGTTGTGCGGCCGGCTCATGTGCTGCCTCAAGTATGAGCAGGAGCAGTACGTGTCATTTCGCAAGGAAGCGCCGCGGCGGGGCACCCTGGTGTCATGCCCGCAGGGCGAGGGGGTGGTGGCGGGCTATCAGGTGCCGAAGGACTCCATAGTGATCAAGCTGGAGGACGGCACGTTTGTGGAGGAGAGGGCCCACCGGGTTCGTATCGTGGGAGCCGACCGCTGTGGCGGGGAGGAGATAGTCACGGGAGGCAACGGGGAGGAGGGAGAGCAGCGGGGTTCGGTGCGGGGCGATGGCACCGCAGCCGACACCGGAACGCCCACGATTGGTACCGCTGCAACAGGAACTCCTGCGCCCGAGGCGCCTGAGGTGGCTATGGCGGCGGGTGTGGGACTGGGGCCGTTGGGGAGCGCGGGTGTCGCGGCGGTAGGGGCGAATGGAGATGGCGCTGCCTGTGGGGAGAGCGGGGGCGCGAAGCAGCCCGGTGCCGCGGCGACTGAGCCCACGCTCGACGCCGGCAGGGGCGCACCACTACAAGACACCGGCCAGACTGCGGTTGGCGACACCGTGGAGGCTCCAGAGGGGACCACGGGGGAGGGAGCGGAGCCGAGTGACCTCCAGGGCCGTGCGGAGCGCACAACGGGCGCCCGAAGTGGCGGGCGTGGCTCGCGGCGTAGTCGCAGGGATCGCGGGGAAGCCGAGCGCGATGGAACGCGCAAACAGGTTGCGGAGAAGGGCGAGGCTGTCTCGGATGACCGCGTCGGCAACCAGGGACTCGACGAGGCCACCACGACGTATGTGGGTGAGGAGTCTGAGGAAAGCGCAACCCCAGAGCCGGGCGAGAAAAGGAGGCCGCGCCGTAGGCGCCGGCGGCCGAAGTCGAAGAAGCCCGGATCCGAGGCGCCTGAAGGACTCGCTGGTGTAGATGACGGCGGCACAGGTGGCGGGTCAGGGCAGCTCGGGGCCGACGATTGAGTCGGTGAGGAGAGCGGTGTTCCTGACGCCCAAGCCTTGATTCGGACCGCGGTGCCCGGGCGGAGCCGGCACCGCCGGTTGCCAGGCCGCAGGCGAACTACTAAACTAGCGAAGTCCGCACCCGAGCCGACGTAGCTCAGCTGGCAGAGCAGCTCACTCGTAATGAGCAGGTCTGGGGTTCGATTCCCCACGTCGGCTTTCTTGTTTCTCCAGCAGAACTCCGTGCTCTCGTCCGCGGTCAGGTGAAGCGCTTTCCTCGGCAGCCGGAGGCCGTCTGCGCCGCGTTGCTAATCGCCGTGGAGTTGAATCACCTGGGGCCTGGGCCTTCCTGTGGCATCTACGGTTAGCAACCCAACGGTGGCAGGTCTGCCGAATCGGCGGGGCCCGGCTGAGCCCGGATTGAAGTAGAGCAATCCATTGCGCCAGGTGATCTCGGCGCGGTGGCTGTGGCCAAAAACCACCACGTCAACCCTCTCTCCCGCCGGATCCCAGGGTGGCAAGGTGGAGAGGTCGTGTACCACGGCGATTCTCAGACCGGCCCACTCCAAACACGCTACGGTCTCCAGAAGCGACGCTTGATGGTGCCTGTCCATGTTCCCCTTGACCGCTGTGACCGGGGCCAAAGCTGCCAGGGTATGCAGAACATGGTCTTCCCCCACATCTCCGGCATGCACGATGCCACTGACCCCTGCAAACGCCGTAATGACGTCGCTACGGATCAGTCCATGCGTGTCTGATATAACACCAAGGACTTCGTCCGTGTTCACATCTGCTGCAACGTAGTCATCGGTTTGAGGCTCCCTTGATTGTGGGGATGCACTATACCGCAATGGATAATCCGCCCCGTCGTCCCCACCGAAGTGATGATCCCCAAGCGGTCGGCGCACAGCCGCCGGATCAAGAGGCGCTGCTCCGTCCTGGGGGGCACTTTCAGGTTGCCACGCAGTACCGGCGCGATGCCATGTCCCCTCACTGGCTCGACTGGGAGCACATGCCTCCCACGTACAAGGTGTACCGCGATGTGCCCCTCGTGCCGTTGCCTCCACCGGTAGGGGTTGGGATTGGTGGTCGGGGTGGAGAGGGCGTGCCCGATGCCGTGTTGCCGGACGCCGGTTTGTGGAGGAGCATCGCGCAGCGCCGTAGCAACCGTGACTTCAGCGGGCAGGCGCTGTCTCTCAACGATCTTTCCATTCTCCTGTGGGCTTCAACGGGTATAACCGCTACCTCGGGGCAGTACCTACGTGCCGCCCCTTCTGCTGGGGCGCTCTACCCCATAGAGACCTATGTGGTGGCGCACCACGTTGATGGGCTCGAACAGGGTATATATCACTACCGGTTGGTTGGCACGGACGAGCGCGGCCGCGTGACCCGCGAGGGCGGACATGCATTGGAACGGCTGCACGCGGCGGACATGCGGCGCCTGGTGGCCGCCGCGGCACTCGATCAGGACATAGCGGCCGAATGCGCGGCGGTGTTCACGTGGACCGCTGTGTTCGCCCGCAGCGTCTGGAAATATCGTCAGCGTGCATACCGCTACGTCTATCTGGACGCAGGGTCACGTGGCACAGAACCTTCTGCTCGCAGCCACGGGACTCGACTTGGTGGCGTGCCCCATCGCGGCTTTCTACGACGACGAGGTGGGGCAGATGCTGGGTGTGGACGGGGAGACGGAGGCCCCACTGTACATGGCGGCTGTGGGCCGCAAGTGATCGCCGGGTACCCGTTAGGAGCCTTGCGTCAGACCTCGTTGTCCTCTATCCCACTCAGCGCGCTGATCCACGCCAAGCGCTCGCGGAGGGGGGAGACGGAGTCCCACGCCTCTCGCGACAGGAGGCACTCCTCTAAGGGGACTTCTCTCATGTCATAGAGGCAGCGTTGGGCCAACTCCTGGTACCACCGCGTTCCCCTGCGCTTGTTGTCTGCCTGTTGCTGCGACACGCTGCCCACCACACGGGCCGGGACGCCCACCACCAGCTCGCGGGCGCGCACTACGAACCCGGCAGGAACCACACACCCCGCGCCTACGATACAGCCGGTTCCCAATACTGCTTCGTCCTGGATGACAGCGTTCATCCCCACGAGCACGTTGTCTTCGAGGCGGGCACCGTGAATAACGCAGCCGTGCCCCAGATGGGAATCGGCACCCAGAAGCACTTCTGTGCCGGGATACCCGTGGATCGTGCAGGCCTCCTGCACATTGGAGCCGGCTCCGATCTCGATGGATACCCAATCTCCCCGCAGGTAGGCACCGGGGCCAATGAAACAACAGGGGCCTATGGATACATGGCCTATGATCACGGCATCAGGATGCACGAAGGACCGGGGATCGATGATTGGGCGACCACCCCCGAACGCGTAGATCGGCACTGCTACAACTCCTTACGCGTCGAGCAGCGCAGCCAACCTGGGAAGGATCTCCTCCAGCGGGCGCTGATCCCGGATGGCCGCTCGACTGTCGAACGGCGTCTCCGACGCTGTGAGGATGACCAGCTTACCTCCGGAGCGCATGGTGATGTCCGGCAAACCGGCCACCGGCCAGACCGCGAGCGAAGAACCCGCCACCAGCATGACGTCCGCTCGTTGAGCCCAGGAGACGGCCAATGCATACTCGTCTTGAGGAAGCGCTTCTCCAAAGAAGATCACTCCGGGCTTCAGCACACGTCCGCATTCGCAGTACGGTACTCCCTCGGGGTCCGCAAGCGCCTCCACCATGTGGGAATGCGGGTAGCGCCTGCCGCAACTCAAGCAAACGCCCGTTTCGATGGAGCCGTGAACCTCGGCAATGGTGGTGCTGCCCGCGCGCCTGTGCAGTCGATCGATGTTCTGGGTGACGAGAGCCTTCAAGTGCCCAGACTGCTCCATCTTGGCGAGCGCATAGTGGGCGGCATTGGGCTCTGCTGAGTCCAGTGACCCCAACCGATGCCGGTAGAAGGACCAGAACTGGATTGGATCTTCCAGAAAGGCGTCGATACTGGCCGCTTTCATGGGATCGACCTTTGTCCACAGGCCCGTATCAGGTGACCGAAAGTCGGGTATACCAGAGGCGGTGCTGATACCGGCCCCGGTCAGCGCAACCACGTACGAGGCTTTGCGTAGTAGCTCGGCAATGTGATCAAGGGTATCCACGCGACCCAGTCTACCAGGGGCCGGGGTGTATAGAAAGATCAGGGCGTCGCGGTGTGGGGCGAGACTGCAGGTGGCGGTCCCACGAGCCGGGCGGAGAAGGGAGAGAGATGAGGGAACGTGAGTTGGCCGACAAGGCCAAGGTGATTGCCGTGGTGGGGGCTTCGCCGGATATCTATCGCCCGAGCAACACGGTCATGCGCTATCTAGTGGCGGCCGGCTATGATGTGCGGCCGGTCAGGCCGGGGGAGGCACCATCTATGGTCGCGCCTGCGTGGACAGTCTGAGCCAGATTGATGTGCCCATAGACATAGTGGACGTGTTTCGCAACCCCGGTGCGCTCGTGGACGTAGCCAAGGAAGCCGCGCAGGTGGGGGCCAAGTGCCTGTGGCTTCAGGAAGGGCTGCAGAGCGCGGAAGCGGCTCGTATTGCACGGGAGGCGGGTCTGGAGTATGTGGAAAACCGCTGCATCAAGAAGGTGCTGAACGCCGCCGGGTGAGCCGGCGGAAAGTGGCGCCCGCCGCCCGCCGCCGGGTGGCGCGGCACCGGGCGACGGTTCCCATCAACACTACCAGTGCCAAAGCCGCGCCCGCCACGGCGAGCCACACCCAATGGCGCGACAGCCACGGTGTCGTCACTCGCACGGCTTGGGAAGCTATCGTGGAAGATCCGGCACGCACCTCCACCGCGTATGTGCTCGGCGCGAGGCCCCGGCGCAGCGTGTCTGCCGGATTGGATGGGGTGCATTGGAGCGCCACGGTGGACAAGCCCGGCTCGAGAGTGGTTATCTGAGAGGAGAGGAGGGTGTCCTCCGACCCTCGGTCTCGTAGCACCACGGCCACCGTCCAAGAATAGGCGGAGGAGTTGCGCAAGCTAACCGAGATGGAATCAGCCGAGGAGGTATCTGTTTCCACGCGGACATCTTCGATGGTGAGGAGTCCCATCTCTCTGTCAGCGGCCTGCCGGGCCGCGTGGGCGTAGCGGACCCCCAGTTCTGCCCTCTCGGGCCCCAAGTCCGCCCGCAGCCAGTGGCGGCTCTCCGCCCTGAAGAGAAGCTCGGCTATGGCTCCCGCCTGCATTGTGGTGTTGTCCACGGCCGATAGATAGTCCGCCACCAGAGAGCGGGCCGCCCCCACGTCCCGCAGGAGGGTCTGGGCGATTAGCCCCGTCTCATGAGCGGCGTACCGGCTCAGGAACACCGGGCGTCGCTCGGAAAGGTACCGTTCCACGAGTTCGCCCAGGGTCACGGTTCGAAAAGCCCCGGATGCCGCTGCCTGCCGCATGACCTCGGCCAAGCTTTCGGGGTTGAACCCCATGTACTCGTCCTCCGGACAGATGACCAGCGAACGGGGGCTGCCTTCAGCGAGTGCGGTGGCAATGGCTGCACACACATTCGCCGGCTGCCCGTCGTTGGCCAAGGCGGAGGCGATAGCCCGCGCAACAGGAACAACGGTTAACCTGTTACCTGCCGCGTCGGCGATGCGCACGGGGCCCAGTGGATCCGTGGGTGTTTCGGCCAAGTCGTCCATGACTGCGGCCTTGACCACCACATAGTCCACGGAAGCCCCGCTGAACGCGGCCACGCTATCGGAGCTGAGATCCAACCCCGGAGGCAACGCCCCTCGGGGAGTCTCTGCCACCCCCAGGATGCGGGCGAGTTCCGCTTTTCCGAGACGTACCTGCGACACACCGTCATTCCACCCGTGGACTGCCAACAAAGGCAGCGAGGGGGTGGCGTAGGGAAGGGGCAGTAGCTGGACTCCTTCACGCTGGGCGAGGCCCCGTAGGATCTGGAGCGCGCTCTCCGCAGCCAGCGAGACTGTATCCCGAGCATCGTGCGTCTGTGTGTTGCCGTCCGGGGTTCTGGCCACGAAGCCGTCGGCGGCGTCTTCCAGTTGTGCCAGCAAGACCGGCTCCACAGCCACCGTGAGGCGGGTTTCGGGCGAGATATCGAGGAGATCAGGGAGTGAGAAGACAACAGCAAATGCACCGGAGGTGGGGGACGGGCCCTGCTCGATCTCACCGCCCACAAACGTCCCGTCCGGTTCCTGCCATATCCCCAGGGCTATCGGCACCACAAGGGCGAGATCCACGATGGGAGCGTCGGCGGCTATTCGGCCCAGCAGGGATTCGGCTGCGACGTGATTGACGTTTCCCGATTCAATTGCCACTTTGACCAGGTATGCGCCGGGTTCGGCAAGCCACTCGGCCTCCACTGGGACCTCTACGGCAAAGATTCCGGTGATGTCCCCCACTTCCTGGCGTGACCCACCTGTTCGGGGGAGCGACTCGGTGTCGTGGGACGGGTCTCCCGGTCCGAACACGTCCACCACCAGCAGGGCATCGGGAAGCGTGGTGGGCAGGTTGGCCTGGAGGTGGAAGGTAATTGATGATCCGGTCAGGCTCAGGAGGTTATTTGAGCTGAAGACGACTCCAGCGGGCCGGTCCGTAGGCTGTCCCTGGGCAGACACGGGGGCCAGGGCCCAAGTCAACCACACGACTGCGGCCATCATGGCTAAGACGACGCATGAGAACCGTCGGAACCACCAGCTCCAGGCTCGCGATTTGCCGCCCTTACGTCGTCCTGAAGTGCTTGACCAATCGGAGCACAGCGCTGGAGTTGTCAATTCCCTCCAGAGTGACCTCGTCAACAAGAGCACGCATTACAACCAAGCCCAAGTCGTCGGCCTCGAAGGCTCGAGGAGGAATCTTCCCGTCTTTAGACTCCGGTCCACCCCGCACCTCAATGGTCCATCGATCTGGCGCCACCTCGAAGTCTACCTGAAGGTTTGGATGGTCGCCTTCTTCGGTGCCGATCATGTGGGCGCAGGCCTCGGTCACAGCGAGCTTGAGGTCGGCCACCTCTTCCTGATCGAGACCGGTGCTGCCGCCAAGACCGGCCAGAGCCAGGCGACAGATGGCCACAAACTCCGCCCGGGGAGGGACGGAGACGCTCACACGATCTGGAACGTTGTGGCTCACGCCGGATGATGAATCGTGCTCAGTAGACATGAGAAGAGGCTACCCGTGGTTACGGGACTTCTAAACCCCGATGGGCGAGGTTGCCGGCCCGATCATGTGCTGAATGCGGTCACTGTCGGCCGGGCAGGGATTGGGGTGTAGGAGAGGCCTTGGTGCGGCCCAGGAAGATAAGCACCGACACTGCCATTGTGACCAGTTGGGTGGCGGTTCCCACAAGTGGCGAGGCCTCGCCGTGGGGGAAGTTGTGAAAGTGGCTGGGGAACCAGCGCGTGCGTGGCGAGATGTCGGCACGGGGAGCGGACATGCGGCGCCTGGGCAGCAATCCATCGATGACGTCGAGGTCGGGGAGGGCGGCGGCGGCGCCCGCTACCAGCGCGGCGCCGCCACGAGCGCGGCCGTGCGCCCGGCGCCCGGCCGCCACCAGCAGCGCAGCCGCCGCTGCCACATCCAGAGTGGCCCACATTATGCGTAGGCGGCTGCGTGTGTAATCCCAATGAGGCACGGCGTCGAGCAGGGCGTGTGCGGCTGTGGCGGCAGGCGCGGCCGTCCAGGCTGGGCCCGGCCACAGAGAACCCAGTGCCAATCCGGAGCAAACGTGTGCGGTCACCCACATGCTCCGATGCTACCATTCGGTCCTGCGAGTGGTGCGGCCCTGGAGGATGCTGCATGGTTCATTCAGAGGAGGATCTCTCCGGCTCCGGTTTGACCTACGCTGCCGCTGGGGTGGACATAGAGGCAGGGGAGGAAGCGGTAAGGCGCATTGCGGCCGATGTGGCCAGCACGCGCATCCCTGGTGTGCTCGGTGGAATCGGCGGTTTTGGCGCGCTGTTCGAGCTTCCGGCCGGGTTACGTAGTCCGGTGTTGGTGGGCGCCACGGATGGGGTGGGCACCAAAGTGCTGCTGGCCCAGGAATTGGGGCGGGTGGACACGGTGGGGATCGACCTGGTGGCCATGTCTGTGAACGATGTGCTCACGTTGGGTGCCAAACCTCTTTTCTTCTTGGATTACATTGCTACCGGGCGACTGGTCCCAGAAGAGATGGCGGCGCTGGTGGCAGGTGTGGCGGAGGGCTGCCGGCAGGCGGGGTGCGCGCTGGTGGGCGGAGAGATGGCGGAGATGCCGGGTCTTTACAGCCCGGCCGAGTTTGACCTTGCCGGCTTCTGCGTGGGGCTGGTGGAGAAGGATGCCATCATTGACGGGTCGCGGGTGGAGGCTGGGGACGCAGTGTTGGGGCGGGCTTCCAGTGGGGTGCACTCCAACGGTTACTCGCTCGTGCGGCGGATCCTGGAATCCCAGAAGGTGAGCCTGACGGATCGCTTTCCTCTTTCCGAACGATCCGTGGGTGAGGAGTTGCTCGAGCCCACGCGTATCTACGTAAGGAGCGTGCTGGGCCTGCTCGAGCGCGGGATTCCCGTCCGGGCCATGGCGCACGTGACGGGGGGCGGCCTGGCGGGGAACCTGAGCCGTGTGATTCCTGAAGGACTATCGGCCAGGCTGCGCCTGGGTAGCTGGAATGTGCCGCGCCTGTTCCGCACCCTCCAAGAAATGGGGTCTGTGAGCGATACGGAAATGCGTCGCACTTTCAACATGGGCGTGGGGTTCGTGGTGGTGGTGGCGCGCGACTCGGCCAAGCATGCCACGCAACTCCTGGAGCAGGCGGGCGAGACGGTGATAGCGTTGGGCAAAGTGGTGCGGGGCGAGGAGCCGGTGGTGGTGGAGGGGCTGGCGTGAGCGTTGCACAGGGGAGGCCGCGGGGAGCGGACTCCGGTGGGCGCTTTCCCATTGCGGTGCTGGTCTCGGGTAGCGGTTCCAACCTTCAGGCCATAATCGACACGCTGCACGGGAAAGTGGCCGGCGTGGAGGTGGCCCTGGTGATCAGTAATGTGGCGGGTGTTCTGGCGCTGGAGCGGGCGGAACGCGCCGGTATCCCCACCGCGGTCTTCAGGGTTGAGGACTATTCTGGGCGCGAGGCTCGAGATCTGGCCATGGCTGCGGCCATTGAGGAGCACGACGTGCGTTTGGTGGTGCTCGCCGGCTACATGCACATGCTGACGCCCGTCTTTCTCAGCCGCTTCCCTCACCGGGTGATCAACCTGCATCCTGCCTTGTTGCCCTCGTTTCCGGGCACGCAGGCCATCCAAGATGCCATTCAGTATGGAGTGAAGGTGACGGGAGTGACGGTTCATTTCGTGGACGAAGGCATGGACTCGGGTCCCGTCATTCGGCAGCAAGCGCTGGAGGTGCGGGACGACGATACGGCCGAGAGCCTGGCCGAGCGTATCCACGGCGTGGAGCACGTTCTATTGCCGCAGGTGGTGGAGCTGATAGCCAGGGGTCGAGTCACGCCTCCCGTGGCGGGGTCACGTCTGGTGCGCGTGGAGTGAGATGTGTAGAGCACGTGGGTGCAGAGGCCGGGTGACCGGCAAAGGAAGGTGTGGAAGTGAGCATTAGCCGAGCGTTGGTGTCCGTGTCTGACAAAGCCGGCTTGGCCGATTTCGCCCGAGGATTGGCCGAACTGGGGGTAGAGATCGTCTCGACGGGCGGCACGGCCCGGTACTTATCGGAATTGGGTTTGAAAATCGTGCCGGTGTCGTCGATCACCGGGTTTCCCGAGATCATGGACGGGCGGGTGAAAACCCTCCACCCTGCCGTCCACGGGGGCATCCTGGCCAATCGCGACGTACCCGAGCATATGCAGGCCATTCTTGAGTTGGGGATCACCCCCATCGACCTGGTGGTGGTCAACTTGTATCCGTTTGAGGCCACGGTGGCGCGCAAGGGCGTTACCGAGGCTGAGGCCATTGAGAACATCGACATCGGCGGTCCCACCCTGGTGCGGGCGGCCGCCAAGAACTTCACGGGCGTTACCGTGGTGGTGGACCCGGATGACTACGGTCCTGTCCTCGCCGAGATGAAGGCCAACGGCGGGAAGGTGTCGATCGAAACCCGGAAACGGCTGGCGCGGGCCGCCTTCAACCACACCGCCTCGTACGATGCGGCCATCGCCACGTGGTTCAGCGAAGTAGAGGGCGACTTCCCCACTGAACTGCACTTGGGCTTCAAGAAGGTGCAGAGCCTTCGCTACGGTGAGAATCCCCACCAGCGTGGGGCCTTCTACGTTGATGCGGCTGCTTCACCCGAAGCCCCTCCCATCGTACAGCAGCTGCACGGTGCCCAGCTCTCCTTCAACAACATCCTGGATCTGGATGCGGCGCGCCGGGTGGTGGACGAGTTCGCGTTGCCGTGCTGCGTGATCATCAAGCACAACAACCCCTGCGGCGTTTCGGTGGCCGAGCACGTGAACGTGGCATACGAGCGTGCGTTCTCGTGCGACCCCGTCTCAGCCTTCGGGGGAGTCTACGCTTTGAACCGCGTAGTGGATGCCGAACTGGCCGAGGAGATGGCCAAGGTGTTCATCGAAGTGGTTTCGGCCCCGGCCTTTGAACAGGAGGCGCTGGAGATTCTCACGCGCAAGGCCGACATCCGTATTCTGGTGGACCCGGGGCGTCGCCACAGTTACGGGTACCGCATGGATATGAAGAAGATAGCGGGTGGTCTACTGGTCCAAGACCGCGACCTGGAGCCGGACGAGCGCGATACCATGCGCGTGGTGACCTCGCGCCAGCCCACCGAGCCGGAATGGGAAGACCTGCTCTTTGGTTGGCGCGTGGCCAAACACGTCAAATCCAATGCCATCGTGGTGACCAAGAACCTGACGACAGTTGGCGTGGGCGCGGGCCAAATGAGTCGGGTGGATTCTTCGCGCATCGCCCTGCAGAAGGCCCAGCACTCCTTCGAGGGTGCCGCCGTGGCCTCCGACGCCTTCTTCCCGTTTCCAGATGCGCTGGAAGTGGTGGCCGACGCAGGCGTAACCTGCGCCATCCATCCCGGCGGCTCAAGCGTGACCAAGAAGTACGCGACGTGGCCGAGGCTCGAGGCATGGCCATGGTTATGACCGGACGCCGGCATTTCCGGCATTAGAGGAGAGTGGAGGCGCCGCCGCGCGCAGGCGCGCGGCGGCGCCCCGGCGATGAGCCGGCCCCTGGGCCGGGGGCGGATAAGGAGGAGGAGATGTCGGAGAAGAAGCAATCGGTGGTGGACGATCTGCTGGAGCCCATCCGCAACTGGAGGAACATCACCCCATCGATTCTGGTCCTGCCCGGCGTCGTGATGATCTTCATTGGGGCCGCATTCTTCCTGCTCAACCGCGCCCTGTGGATGTTCGAAGTTGGCCTGGGAGTGGATATCGTGCTGTGGGTGGCGGAAGCGGGCTTGGTGCTTCTGGGCGCAGTGGTTGTGATCTACGGGTTTGCAGCCAAGACCTGGCCTAAGCGGGGGTAGGTTCGGCGTTGTGCCTTGTGGCCTCTGTTACATTGTGCCAGAAGGAATCGCGTTTAGGTTCCCAGGAGCAGCTCGAAGCACGGGGAGGTCAGGGCCTTGCGTGAGGTGACTGTCAGGGTTCGCGAGTCCCTCTCCCAGATTGGCCACCTCGTTGAGAGCGAAGGCAGTCATACTGACCAAGCGTGGGCGCCCTTCAGGAGATAACTCTCATCACTGCCCACCGGTTCCGAGTCACGCCGTGACGAAACCGTGCCTCTGCAGGTTCCCGGCGAGGATCGGCGGGAGGAGGGGACCGGGGTTGACGGCTCGGGCTGGGCCGAAGAACCGGCATGTATGTTGACACCGGTGTGCGGCCAAGTGGTACATGCATGACCCCCGGTCGGACGGAGTAGAGGGGTTTCTGTTGGAGTCGCGCCCGGTTCACATCAGGGCTTTGACCCGGGTGGAGACGCGTTCCCCCTTTGCGCGGCGGTGACTTCGCTTGGTATGGAGTGCGTCACGTTCTCCTGCGGCGGTAGCGTGGAGGGGCGAAGTGGCTCGATCGGCAGTAGCGTCTTCGGTCCACGATTGCGGCGTAAGGCAAGGGAGTGCACAGTGCTCAAGAAGCGGTGGGTTGGTTTGACGGGTTCTCCGGCGCTGAGCTAAACTCGACGGAGAAGGCTGTTCCCGATGGGGGTTCGGCCTCCATCTTCAGGATGGCTGTGGGCCGTTAGCTCAGCTGGTAGAGCACCGGACTTTTAATCCGATGGTCGCTGGTTCGAATCCAGCACGGCTCACCTAATAGAAAGCCCAGCTGTGCGGGGCTTTTTGCTGGATGCCACATTGTTCCGTCGTTCCCGATTGTCGGCCTCACAGCGTCAACCCACGCTCCGCCGCCATGGCTCGGTACTTGTCTTCGTACTCCTTGAGCTTCACAACGTAGTTCTCGAATCCCGAGACGTTCTGACCGTAGTATCTCTCAGCGAAGCTCCGCCAGTCCGGTGGAGTGGCCGTGAGAAACTTCAGGTAGAAGCCTCTGTCGTACGCTTTCAGGTAGCGGCCGAAGGCGACCATGCCGATCTGCGGGGTGGGGAACGAGTACCAATCCACCCCCGCCACCCAGATCTTCCCGTCTGAGAGTTCACCCCAAGCCGTGTCGGCCCCGTGGTACCGGAGACATCCGAAGTTGTTGTGGCGGGCGAGTTCTCCGCCCCACTTGGGGTCTCCCAATGCGGTCTCGGCCGTCATGATCACGAGCTGCACGATGGGCGGGATCCCATACCACTCGGTGTTCTGCAGCACCATCTCCCCGGTGATGGGGCTGTTGCGCGGCTGGAAGAGGTATTTGTCCATGAACGCCGCCAGCGCGGTGCGATTGGCGGTGAGAGAGGCACGTTGGTCTGCGCGGTGCAGCACGAGGCAGAACTGCGCGCGGGTGATGGAGTGCAGGGGGTTGAAACATCCGGCTTTGTCACCCGAGAAGAGGCCCCAGTTGGCTGCGAACGCCACATACGGTCGGGTGTTGGGCGATATAGATCCCCGGTCCGAGAAGGCGGCGAGATAAGAACTCACCTGTGATGCGGAGAGGGCTTTGGCGTCGGCTTCCTTGCCCAAACCTCGCACTATGACCACAGCCATTTGCTCGCGCGTCAGTGGGGCATAGGGCTTGAATGAACCGTCAGGGTATCCCTGCATCCAACCTTGGGCCGCCGCCGTCTCCACGTATTGGAAGTAGGTGGCGTCGAGGTCGCGGAAAGCCACATCCGGCGATGGCGCCGGGGTAAGCTTTTTCCAGCCCACGAGTATCTTGGCGGTCTGGCCACGCGTTACGGGCGAATCAGGCTTGAAGGTTCCATCGGCCATGCCACTGATAACGCCTCGGGAGGCCAAGGCTTCTATGGCCGCGTGCGCCGGATGGGAGGTGGAGACGTCTGCAAAGGTGGCTGCGTCGGCCGGTTGGGGCGCGATGGCGGCAACCGCAAGGATGAGGGCTGCCAGTAGGAGGATCGTCGGTGGGTGCGTTGTCGATCTCTTCATAGCTCTGCCTTTGTCCGGGTGCAGATGCGAAGGGGAATTGCGCGAGGCGGTCGGATGGTCAGGTGAGTAGTCTAGGAGTGCGCCGGTGCCGACAGGGCTCTCGCGCGAGGATTATGTATCTCTTGGCCCGACATACTACCAAAAGAAGCAGGAGGCGTCGAAGAAAGCGTTGTCACACGCGTACGGGATGTGGAGGGGGCGATGGCGGGATGCAGGGTCGGTCGGTGGCGCGGTGCCGCAACGTAACGGGGCCACCGGCCGGGACGCGGTTGGTCGGTGGCCCCGTTTTGTCTACGTCTGAAGCGGCTCCTTCGATGTGGAGCGGGGTGTCAGGGCTTGGCGCCCAGTTCCGAGGTGCAGGCCGGGCACCGTGTCGCCTCGAGCGGCACCGCCGTGAGGCAGTATGGGCAATCCTTGGTAGTGACCTCCTCCTTCGTGCGGCGCAGATGGTTGAATCCCTTCACGAGGAAGAAGAGCACGATCGCCACAATGATGAACGTGATCACCAGATTGATGAACGCCCCGTAGTTCAGGGTCACGGCTCCGGCATCCTGTGCCGCCTGCAGTGAAGCGTAGGGTGCCGCTCCGTCGGCTCCCTCCTTCAGTACTGCGAACAGGTTTGTGAAGTCCCTACCCCAGATGAGGCCGATGGGGGGCATGAGTACGTCGGCCACGAAAGAGTTGACCAGGCCGGCAAAAGCCGAGCCGAGAATGATACCCACTGCAAAATCGAGCAGACTGCCTTTTAGGGCGAACTCTCTGAACTCCTTGAACATGTCACCTCCTCTCGGCCGGAGTTGCCAAGGCTCGTATACCGCGTGGCGGAGGCGGCGAAACCCGTGCTCGATCGGCCTCGCCGTGCCACACGAAACGGTCGACGGTTTCCCGTAGCCGGACCCACAGTTGTGTGGTAGCATTCCCGCCCGGTCGCTCAATCGGCCAGGCAGTAAGGCGCGCCCCCATCGTCTAGCGGCCTAGGACATCGCCCTTTCAAGGCGACGGCGGGGATTCAGATTCCCCTGGGGGCACTCTCCTGCTGCGCCGGGCCTGCGTGTCGCGGTATTGGGGTCGGTCGAGACGCTAGGGCGCATAGCTCAGTGGGAGAGCACCTGCCTTACAAGCAGGGGGTCGCAGGTTCAAATCCTGCTGCGCCCACTTGGTGGGCTGATGGTACTATTGCCCACAGCATAAGCGGCCCGCAGCAGCACTTTGGGGGCGTAGTTCAGTTGGTCAGAACGCCGGCCTGTCACGCCGGAGGTCGCGGGTTCGAGTCCCGTCGCTCCCGCTCCCAAGAGGGGGCCTCGCTAGAGGCCCCCTTTTCCTTCCCGGAGAACAAAGAGGCCCACGAGGGGCCTCCTTGTGCGGCCGCCGGAACGGCCTGCGCTCGCCTGTTGCGGCAAGCCTAGCACAATGCTTGAAATGCGCCTCTGACTCCGATACCATTTTTTCCGCTTCCGGCGTGGCGGGATAGCTCAGTTGGTAGAGCACATGACTGAAAATCATGGTGTCGCCGGTTCAATCCGGCTCCCGCCACCAGCTTCGGCCCCGTCTATGCGGGGTCTTTGCGTTTCTAGGGGGTGTCGGCGCCGGTTGAAATCCGTCTACCTGTCAAGGTCCGGCATCGTCGACCGAGCGTCACCCCAACCTGTAGATCTCTCACCGCACCGCGGCGGCCAGCATCCAGGTCATCGCATAGAAGGCCGCCATGCCGAGCAGCATGGTGGCCGCCTCCCACAATATCTCTCGGTGAGCGCAGCCGGGCCGTCTACCCTCCTCCACTCGGCTGAGAGGCCCGCGGGGACTTGACACGGCTGGCCGCGGCTGCCTACAGCCGTGGGGATGGGTGAGCCGACTCTGGTCCCTCACGCTGTTGTGTTGACACTGCATCCGGCACCCCCTCCATAGGGACTTCCAACTCAGAACCAAACATATGTTCGGAGCATACACACGGTCGGGGACGGCAAACCCGCTGCGGGTGGAGCCGCGGTTTCGTCAGCTGCGAATCGAGGCAAACATGCCCGTCCGGTCGAGGAAAAACTCGGTCGCCTCCAATGGCAAACGAGGCGCGGATGGTCCAGCCGGGGAGGGCGAATGGTTCCGGTAAACGAAGAAAAGTAAGAATTATGAGAACCACGCCAGGTTTGATAGAGTACATCGGGTCGGCGTGTCTCTGGACAGTCGTCGGCTTCCGTCCCGGAACGCTTACCTTGAACAGCGAAAGGAGATATGTCAGTGTCTGGACATCTCACCCTGGATGGGATCGTCTATCCCTTCCAACCGGGCCAGACGGTTCTCGAGGTGGCCCGCGAGAACGGCATCAAAATCCCCGCCCTCTGCTATCACCGCAAAACCGGGCCCGCCGGTCGCTGCCGGGTGTGCGTGGTGGAGGTAGAGGGTCAGGCCGGGTTGCCCACATCGTGCAACCTCTTGGCCAAGGACGGCATGGTTGTTCACACCAGCAGCGAGAGCGTGCTAGAGGTGCGCAGGTCGGTTGTGAACCTCATGCTGGCCAATGGTGAACACAACTGCATCTCCTGCGAGCAGAATGGTCATTGCGAACTGCAGGATGCCGCGTACCAGTTGGGCATTGAGATACCGGCCTTCACCATAACCGGGCCCGAGCTGGAAATAGACGACAGCAGTGAGATGATCGTCAATGATCGTCGCAAGTGCATCCAGTGCGGTATTTGCGTGGCCGCCTGCAACAACGTGGTGGTCAACGAGGTCTTGGGCATGGGGCAACGCGGCTTCGAGTCCAAGATCGTGTGTGACCTCGACGTGCCCATGGCCGACTCCACGTGCGTACAGTGCGGCGAGTGCGTCCAACTTTGTCCGGTCGGCGCCTTCATCGAGAAGAAGGCCATCGGCAAGGGCCGTTCCTGGGAAATGAGGACGGTCAATACCACCTGCGCATACTGCGGCGTCGGCTGCCAGCTCACGCTCCACGTGGATGATGACGCCAATCGCATCGTGCGGGTCACGGGGCGCGAGGTGGTGCCCAACGACGGCATGCTGTGTGTCAAGGGCCGTTTCGGGTATGAGTTCCCCTCCAGCCCGAAGCGCCTCACTCAGCCCTTGCTCCGGAAGAATGGCGAGCTCGAGCCCGTATCGTGGGAAGAGGCTCTGGATTTCACGGCCGAGCGCATTAAGAAGATCGTGGAGGAGCACGGGCCCGATGTTTTCTCGGCCTTCGGCTCTGGGCGTACCACCAACGAGAGCAACTACGCCATCTCCAAGTTCACGAGGGCGGTGATCAAAACAAACAATGTAGACCACTGTGCCCGTACATGACACGCTCCTACTGTCGCCGGTCTGGCGACCAGCTTTGGTTCAGGCGCAATGACGAACAGCGTCCAGGAGCTCGAAGACGCTGAGGTCATATTCGTGATCGGGTCGAACATGACGGAGGCGCACCCGGTTATCTCCTATTACGTCAAGAGGGCGGCCAAGAAGGGTGCCACTATCATTGTCAACGATCCCCGGAAGACCGACCTATGTCGATGGGCAGACCGCTATGTGCGCATCAAATCGGGCTCCGACATCGCCTACATCAATGGTCTCATGAACGAGATCATCAAGAACGGCTGGCATGACGAAGAGTACATGCGTAGCTGTACCGAAAACCCCGACGAGATCTTGGAGTGGGTGAAGGACTACCCGGTGGAGAAGGCCTCCGAGATTTGTGGCGTGCCGGTGGAGGAGATGAAGGAGGTAGCGCGGATACTAGGCACGGCGGAATCGGCGAGTGTCTGCTACACGCTGGGCATCACCGAGCACATCTGCGGCACCGACAACGTTATGACCCTCGCCAACCTGCAGATGGTGCTGGGCAACCTGGGCAAGCGTTCCCCGGCCTGAACCCGTTGCGTGGGCAGAACAACGTGCAGGGGGCCTGTGACATGGGCGCCCTGCCCAACGTGTTCCACAACTACCAGGCTGTGACCGACCCCAACGTGATCGCCAAAATGGAGCACTCATGGGGAGTGACCGGCTTGTCGGATCGTGTGGGTTACAAGAAGCCGACCATGCTCCGCAAGGCCCGCGACGGCGGTACCAAGATCCTGTACTGCATTGGTGACAACCCGGTCCAGACCGAACCGCACATGGCGCACACCATTGAGGAACTCAAGGCTCTGGAACTGCTCATCGTGTGCGACATCTTCCCCACTCTCACCACCGAGTACGCTGATGTGGTGTTCCCCGATTACGCTTGGGGCGAAGAAGAGGGGACGTTCAGCAATACCGAACGGCGTGTGCAGCGGGTGCGCGCGGCCCTGAAGGCGCCGGAAGGCTGCCGTCCCAGCTGGTGGGTCCTGCAAGAACTCGGCAAGCGGCTGGGCTATGACCTAGGGTTCACTTCGTCTGAGGCCGTCTGGGAGGACATGCGGCGCACAGCCACCAGTTACGCCGGCATCACTTACGAGCGCATCGAAGACGTGGGTCTGCAATGGCCCTGCCCCACGCTGGAGCATCCCGGCACTCCGTTCCTACACAAGGACGGCAACTTCACCCGCGGGAAAGGTCTGTTCTCCAAGACCGATTGGGTACCTCCGGCTGAGGTGACGGACGACGAGTATCCGCTCGTGCTTTCCACGGGGCGGCGGCTCTGGCATTACCACTCGGGCACGCAAACCCGGAACTCGATCGGGTTGGAGGAGCTCTTCCCCGAGGAACTCATTGAAATGAACGCCGCCGACGCGGAACCGCTGGGCATCAAGAGCGGTGATCTGGTCAGGGCCATCAGCCGGCGCGGCGAGATCACGCTCCGCGCGTGGGTCAACGAGCGGGCGACACCGGGTCTCTGCTGGATGGCATTCCACTTCGTGGAAGCGTGCGGCAACGTGCTTACCATCGACGCCTACGACCCAGTAACCGAGACGGCCGAGTACAAGGTGTGCGCGATTCGCGTGGAGAAAGTGGCGGACGCCGAGGTTCCCATGAAGGACCTCTGCCGTCAGGCTCGGCCCTGACAGGTCTCCGGCCCGTGAAAGGAAACGATCATGCCTTTGACTGATATCAAGAGCATCCTCGAAGTGGCCATCGGCAGAGAAGAAGAAGCGTACGAGTTCTACGCCAACGTCGCTGAGCGCATGACCAACCCGGCCGTGAAAGAGATCTTCGGCCAACTGTCCCAGGATGAGCTCGGCCACAAAATGTTCCTGCTGGCTGCTCAGAAAGACGATCAAATCGTTGCCAAGCTCCCGGTGCCTGCCGACTACAAGGTGGCGGAGGCAACGGAGCTGCCGGCCCTGTCCATCGACATGAAACCGGCGGACGCGGTGGCGCTGGCAATGAAGAAGGAACAGCAGTCGGTGGAGCTCTATCGCGGACTCGCGCAGGCGGCGTCCGACCCCACGTTGGCCGCAATGTTCGAGAACTTGGCCCGCATGGAGCTGGGCCACAAGGCGCGGCTCGAGACTATGTTCGTGGACATCGGCTACCCGGAGGTCTTCTGACATGAAACCCGACGTGCGAGCGCAGATCCTGGATCTGGCGGCCACGTATCCCACCCCCCGGGCGGCCGTGTTGTCCGCCCTACAAATGGTGCAAGAGGCTGAAGGCGGCCGGCTTTCCGCCGACGACCTGACAGAGGTAGCGAAGCTGCTCGACGTGCCGCTGGGAACGGTGTACGCCACCGTCAGCTACTACACGATGCTGAACCTGAAGCCGGTCGGCACCTATCACCTGCAGCTCGATACCAACATCTCCGCCAAACTGGCCGGAGCCGATGACCTGCTCGCCCACATGGAGCAGGCTTTGGGGATCAGCGCGGGAGAGACAACGTCCGACGGGCTCTTCACGCTTTCCACAGTGGAAGATCTGGGAGCGTGTGGCACCTGCCCCGTGCTCCAGGTCAACGACCGTTACTACGAGAACATGACGGCCGAGAAGTTCGACGAACTACTTGCGAGCCTCAAACAAGGCGTAATGCCCGACTGGAAGACGGAAGGCAACTGGGGCACGGAGTGCAACATCCTTCTGGCCCGCCGCGGCAAGGCCGACTCCACGGCCTTGGCCGGATATGTGGCGGACGGCGGTTACCAGGCATTGGAGAAGGCTCTCACCCTGTCGCCGGCTGAGATTGTGCAGATGGTCAAAGACTCGGGGTTGCGGGGGCGTGGCGGTGCCGGCTTCCCCGCCGGGGTCAAGTGGGGCTTCCTGCCCAAGGACTCCACCAAGCCCGTATATCTCGTCTGCAATGCGGATGAAGGTGAACCGGGTACCTTCAAAGACCGCCAGATCATGGAGTTCGATCCGCACCTGCTCATCGAAGGCATGGCGGTGAGCGGCTACGCGGTGGGTGCCAAGCTCGGCTACATTTACATCCGAGGCGAGTTCGCCTGGATTGCCGACATCTTGGAACGCGCCATTGCCGAAGCGCGCGCAGCCGGCAAGCTGGGAAACAACATCCTGGGTCGTGGCGTGGAGTTCGACATCCGCGTGGCGCGGGGTGCCGGTGCGTACGTGTGCGGTGAGGAGACCGCCCTGATCGAATCGCTCGAGGGCAAGCGCGGCAATCCTCGTCTGCGTCCCCCGTACCCGGCGGTGTCGGGTGTCTTTGGTTGCCCCACCGTGGTCAACAACGTGGAGACATTGGCCTGTGTGCCCTATATCGTGCTGCAGGGAGCCGAGGCTTTTCGTCAGATAGGCACGCCCAACAACTCCGGCCCCAAGCTGTTCGGTGTGTCCGGCCACGTCAAGAACCCGGGAGTGTATGAGTTCCCGATGGGTGTGTCCCTCGCCAAGGTGCTGGAGGCCGCCGGTGGTGTTGTGGGCAATCTCAAAGCCGTTATCGTCGGCGGTCTGTCCACGCCCATCCTGAAGGCCGAGGAGTGCCGCGATCTCACCTTGGATTATGATACGTGCGCCGCGGCGGGCACTGCGCTCGGCTCGGGTGGCATCATAGTCATGAACGACACGGTGGATATCCCGGAGATCGCCCTCCGGACCATAGAGTTCTACGCTCACGAGTCGTGCGGCCAGTGCACTCCCTGCCGTCAGGGCTCCACGACCATCAAGCAGATGCTTCGCCGCGTGGTCGGGGGCAAGGGCGGCTCGGAAGACTTGGCCAACGTCCTGCAGTTGTGCAAGATCATCAAGGGAAACACGCTGTGCCCCATGGGCGATGCTTTCTCCATGCCCATTGAGGCCATGGTTCTCAAGTACAAAGACGAGTTCGAGAGCCTCCTCCTGACGCGGGCTCCGACCAGTAGCAGCCGGTAGTAGATCGCGGCTTTGCGCAGTGGGGCCGCCCCCGTAGCGGGGGCGGCCCCCGTTTCCGGCGGTCAGGTCCGCAAGACTCCCTGTGTGTCTATGCGCGTACGCAAAATCCTCAACTCCTCCGGGGTGGGGAGCGGCGCGTCGTCCAGGGTGTCTGGGATGAGCAGCCGAAAGCCCGTGTTGGCCAGCACTTCGTCGATGGTCACACCGGGCAACAGGTGCTTCAGGCGCATGTGCTTGGTTTCGGGCTCAAAATCCATGATGGCTTTGGGTGTTACTACGTACTTGGGCCCTCCCCCCGGAAGCCCGAGACGCTGACGGTGATCGCCTCCGTCGCCGAACCCGAAGGCAGAGCGGTAATCGCACTTCTCCACGAGCACCCGCGGGGTGTGATTGCCCACATGGATCATGTAGTGGCGGACCAGAGCGGCTACCGTGGAGCTGCCCACGCTGCCTGGGCCGCGAAAGGTTAGGTTTCGGGGGTCGTCGCCTATGCCGATGAGGTTGGTGTTGCCGAACTTGTCGATTTGCAGGGCTCCGGTGAAACTCCACTCCATGCGCGGCACGGCGTCCAGCAAGGCATCCAGGCTCCACACCGACTCCGCCCAGCGGCTGAGACGGGGGCTGGCCACTTGTCCCAGATCGTGAAAGCGCTCCACCCGTGCCAAATTCATGAAGTAGGAGAGAGCGCTGATTTTGATGTCCGGACAGCGCGTGAGATGGGCCAGAAGCACGCCGGCGGTGGAGACGGGCAGGTTGGTGCCCAGAGCCACGTAGTCACCGTTGCGCATCTGCCGGGCAATGAACACCGACATCAACTCCTTGGCGTGAGCCGGGGCGGCGAGGATGTCGGCGGGGGGATCGGGGAGGGGATCCGGGTTGGACATGATTCTCAGCTCTCCTCGTCCAATCGTTCCAGGCTGAGTTTGAACATGTTACTCATGCCCACCATCTCACAGTACTCACCGTGGGTGGCCGGGCCGTCGATGAATCGGGCCACGTAGTCGGTCCATAGATGGGTGTCGCCCGCCAGGTAGGCTTTGGCGCCCTCCACGAACAAGCGCAAACGCTCCGTGTCCAGTCGATAGAAGTTGTGGGACCCGCCCGGATGGGCACCGTACGGCGCCTCCACGATGACGTCGACGAAGGCGGAGGGGAGCGTGGTGAGCAACGAGTTGCCACGGATGGTGGCATTGGGCACCAGCCGTTCCACAGTCACGATCACGGTCTTGGCTGCTTGGGCGAACAGATGATCGATGAACAGGGGGCCGAAGTGCTGCACGTTTCCCCAGCGATCGGCACGCGTAGCGTGCAGGATGGCCACGTCTATCTCCATGGGACGCACCACGGCTATGGGGGGCCCTCCCGATGGGCTGGGGATCACGTCCACCTGCGGATTCAGGTCGGGTATGGAGGTGCCGATCACGCTGACCGGCAGGAAAGGTACGCGCTGGATCTGGGCCTTCAGCATGGCGATGAGAGTGCCGTTGTCCACTTCATCCACCTGGAAGCGCCGTCCGGCCCACTTCTGGAAGAACGGCAACACGGGTGCCAGAGCCTCTGCGCCGCAATAGGGGGTGATGAGGCGGTCGATCATGCCGTGGGCAAGCATGAGATCCACCTCGGGCCCGGAGGGAGCCGCCACCACGGTCAGGTGTTTGCGCCGCAGTTTGGTGAGGCGGCGCACTAGGGCGCACGGCTTGTTGGTGGTGATGAACCCGCCGATGCCGATGGTGGTACCGTCCGGGATGAGTTCGGCCGCGTCCTCCATGGTCATGAGCTTGGGCGTCCGCGTGTTCATGGCGTCGCCAGTGTAGCATCCTGTGCGGCGGGCGGGTTGCACAAAGCCGCCATTGACGACACGGGGTCCCCGTCTGCTATTATCGTTTCTCGCCGTGCGGGCATAGCTTAGCTGGTAGAGCAGGGGACTCTTAATCCCAAGGTCGAAGGTTCGAATCCTTCTGCCCGCACCTCCGCCCTCCTCTCATCCTCACCCCTTGCGATAGTGCAGTCTCCTGCGGCCACCTAATCTGTCGCGGCCACTGTTCCACTCCGGATCCCTTCGAGGCACATCGAGGGTGGCACCCATACGGCGGGTGTATGTTATAGGTCTTGCATATATTTAGATGCAATATGAAGTGCAAATAGGATCGTGAGCGTGTCTCACGGCGCGGTGGAAGACCGACTTCGCCCCGCACGCCGCCGCCCGTGGCGAACTGCACGATCATGCGATCGATGACCCACTCCACCGGAGCGCGATCATCGGTCCACGGCCGGGTGACAGGCTCAGCAGGGTGGAGTTGAGCGGCCATAAGCGCGGTCATGTCGAGGAGTTCCGGCGCCGCGCCTGCCAGGCGGGCGGCGGCTTCCTCCAGGCTGATGGGCTGCTTGAAGCCGAGCACGTACTGGTTGAAAGTGAGCGCGGGCCAAACCAGTACTTGGGGAAACTCATAAGTCAGCGTCCCCGCGATCTCGCGAACCAGCCGGTCATCTCCGGGCACCTGCGACACGTTAAGGGCTAGGATTCCGTCAGGGGCCAGGCGTTCATAGCAGAGACGGAAGAATTCACGGGTGGCAAGGTAGAAGGGCACGTAGGGTTGACGATAGGCTTCGGCGATGATGATGTCGTACGTACGGGAGGAGAGGAGTAGAAAGGGGCGGGCGTCCTCGTCGTAAGCTGTGTGGGCCGGATTCTCGCTTAGTCCGAAGAAGCGGCGTCCCACCTCGGTCACCGCCGGGTCGATCTCGACCCCGTCCACCTGCCACTCGGGATAGAAGCGTCCGTAGGCTCGAGCGATGGTGCCACCGGCGTTGCCCAGCACGGCCACGCTGCCCGGCCCGCGCCCCAAGAGCAGCGGCGGCGTGAGTGACATATCCCACGGCCCGCCCGTGAGCACGGTGTCCGGGCGCCAAGTGGAGTGAAGGGCGTGTCCTTCGTTGAGGTACAGGTCGCGGGCGGGACCCTGCTCCACGACTTGAATGAACTGGTACAGGGATTCCTCCTCGTGGATCAGGTGCGGCTGAGCCTTCACCGCTCCCGGCGGCACGGCCAAGAGCGCGGCCAACGCCAGTACGGCGATGAGGGCGTAGCGGCCCAGCAGGAGGGCACCCGAGACGGCGATGAGCACGGCGCACCCCAGCAGCGTACGCTGCGTGCCGACCAGAGGAATGGTGAGGAGCGCAGGCAGGAAGGTCCCCAGCAGGCTGCCCACCGTGGACAAAGCGAAAACGCGGCCGGCCACCTGTCCGGCTCGCGTGACGTCATTCATACCCAAGCGGATGGCGAAGGGGGTTACCATGCCCAAGAGCGTGACCGGAGGCACGAAGAGCAGGAGAGAGGCGGCGAAGGAACCGATCACAGCCCCGGCGGAAAACTGGGCCATACCGCGCACGGATAGGTTGAGGAGGGGTTTGGCCACGAAGGGGATGAGGGCTATGAGTACGGCCGCGGTCAGGATCACCACGCCCAATACCCGTGGTCGCGGCCTGCTGTCGGCGAGGCGACCGCCCAGCCAGTAGCCGAGCGACAGCGACGCTAGGATCAGGCCGATGATGTTGGCCCAAACCACGGTAGAGGCGCCGTAGTAGGGTGCCAGCAGGCGTGAGGCGCACATCTCGGTGGCCATAGAGCCGATGCCGGCCAGGAAAACCATGATGTAGAGAGTGGCGGGTCGTAACAGCGTGGGGGAAGCGTTCGCGCACGAGTCCGCATGAGATTCCGCCGGTGGAGGCTCCACGTGCGTGGGTAATGCGGTGGCTCCCTCGGTGGCCGCGGACTCGTGCGGGCGACCGGTCATGACCGGGGATCCCGACTCTCGGGGGCCGTGCTATTTGCCCGGGTCCACGTGGCCTTGGCCACAAACCCGGCTGCTAATCCCGCTCGGCAACCCCGCCGTCAACCGAGCCATCAACCCAGCCATGTATCCTCCTCTTTGGAGAAAACCACGTACCTCAACTTTGGCTATCTTTGGCTACGTATGTCAACTATATGCGATGATCCAGGAAGTTGGATGCGATGTGCTCAACCACGCAGACTCGGCGCGTCCTGCCGCATGGGTGGGGCACGTCTCGTGGCAGGGATGGTGGGCGGGCGGCGGCGACGATGGGAGGGCAGGTGAAGCGGCAACTGCGAAAACAGGGAGAAGAGTCGGTGATGGTAGCCTCTGCGTCGGTGCCGGCTCCGGTGCCGGCTCTGGTGCCCACCCGGCCGACCGCTCTTGTGGTTCGGGCGCCGTGGGCCCACGGCACGGCCGCTTAGTATGGCATTCGATACGTCTATCGACCGTTTCGTGACCCGGGCCGTGCTGTGGGCTCTTCCGGCTCGAGTCACGCCCAATCACGTCACGCTCTTTCGTCTTGGACTCTGTCCGGTGGCGGTGGCGGCCTATCTGGTGGGGCTGGTATGGCTTGCCGTGGTGGTCTTCGCGATAGCTGCGCTTCTCGATCTGGTCGATGGCACTCTCGCCCGCACTCGGGGCCCCATCACGCGGTTGGGGCTGTTTCTGGACCCGTTGGCCGACAAGCTCCTCATCGGAGCGATGCTCATCTGTGTGGGATGGCGATATCTGGTGGTCAAGATAGTGGTGGGCCTGATCGCCGTGGAGCTCGTGGCCCTCGTCAGCGCTCAGGCAACCGATCGCCGAATCGGATTGATGGCTAAATCAAATATTTTTGGAAAGATTAAGATGTGGTTCCAGAGTGTTGGAGTAGGGCTGCTTCTGCTTGCGGCGCTGGTAACCGGCTCCGCGGGGGCGGGCCTGGGGTTGTGGGGATCGTACCTGCTCTGGGGTGCACTCGCTTTGGGGTTGTTATCTGCGGGGACCCAGGCGGTGCAGAGCCCCTTACTGAGAGGGCGTGGTCGCGTACGGCAGGCTGCGGACGTGGCGGAGAAACCGGCATCCGCGGGTAGGCCGACGCAACGTGGCTAGATTCTCGGCATCCGGGCATAGTTGAGTTAGAAGGTCAGAAGACCGCAGTAATCCCTTACCGGGGAGCGTTGACCTCAGAGGGCCTAATCGGTCGCCGGTAGCGCATTCTGCGCTCCATCCTCTGAGCGAGCGAGTGGCGAGACCCACCCGGGCCTGTGTAGGCCGGTGGCCCAACGGGCCGATGGGATCGACACGAAGGAGGCTCGAGGATGAGTAGGAGAGGTCATCCGCCCCGGTTTTGCGCCACTATCGTGCCGACTACGTCTGCAGTTGGGGTGACCGTACCCCCGCTGGCGGCCAAGATGGTCGCCGGGACGCAGGGAGGGGCACCCAACTCCGTTATGCCAACAGGGCGCCCCCTCGAGGCGCGAACGAGCCGGTGTGGGCGGAGGTGGCCTCTCGTTCTACTCCTACCCTGTGTTGCAGTCGTTCTCTTGTGGGCGATATGGTCGATATGGTCGGTCGTCCCCCGTCCGGGGGGAGTAGAGCGTATCACGAGCGCTTCCGTCACGGCGGGTGCCGACACTCGTGAACCCGACGGGGCGTTTGAGGTTGAGCGCAGCACTCCTATGACGCCAATGACGCCCACCGGTGTGTTCGCTCCGAACCCGGAGCCTGTGGCGGCCTTCCCCATCCACCCTATCGTGGAGCCGACGCGGATTGTCATACCGAGCCTCGGTGTGAACGCTGAGTTGGTGCCGGTGGGTCTGCTGGATGACGGTGCCATGGAAACACCGGCGTTCGGTATCGCCGGCTGGTACAGGCTGGGACCCGCGCCCGGCGCTGTTGGTCCCGCCGTCATTGTGGCCCACCTCGACACCAAGCACGGCCCCGACGTGTTCTATCGGCTGCGCGAGTTGCTGCCTGGAGATGGGATCGAGGTTCACGGCGCGGGCGGAGAGGTCGCGGTATTCACCGTGGAATCACAAGAGGAAGTCCTGAAGAGGGAGCTCCCCACTGAACGCATCTGGAATCAAACCACCCAGGCTGCATTGAGGTTGATCACCTGTGCTGGGGAGTTCGATACGGCTGGTGGCCACTATCTGTCTAACACCATCGTGTATGCACATTTGGAGGCGTCATGAGACCGGGGACTG
The DNA here is from genome assembly GCA_040770645.1 of Thermoleophilia bacterium. Classification (GTDB taxonomy): domain Bacteria; phylum Actinomycetota; class Thermoleophilia; order RBG-16-64-13; family RBG-16-64-13; genus JAAYZX01. The sequence continues at coordinate 329,050 of JAXGIS010000001.1, forward strand.
CGGGAGGGGGGAGTTTTCGTCGACAGGCCCGCGTGTGGTCGATTTCGACGGTGTTGTTGCTTGCTCTGGTTATGGTGGTCTCCGGCGGGGTTGCCGCTGCAGCTCCCGGTCCCGCGTCCCCGGAGGAGTTGTCGCCGCAGGCGGGGGAGGTCGGTATCGTGACTCCGACCCGTGATCCGCGCCTGATGTCGAGTGTGGCGACCGGGGATTGCTGGTTAAGATGCAGGTGCTGACGCCACCCGAGGGCGTAGGGCCACAAAGCTTCGTGGCTCGCATCTCAGGTCCTGACGGCATCATCGAAGTGGTGGGCAGCGGCGAGGGGACACTGGTGACCGCCCTGTCCCCCGGCCTGTACTCGTTGGTGGGTCAGCAGGGGCCGGTGGACTTGGCGTTCATTCAGACCAGCAACAGCCCGGTCATTATTCCTTCTGGAGGGAGGGCCACCCTTCAGATCATAAACGCTGTGCCGGCCACTTCTTCGGTTTCGACGGAGCCGGTCGCTGTTCCCAAAGATGCCGCTATTGTGCCGGGATCCGCGATCCCAGTGCCCACCGTGATAAATGCCGGCGGAGGTGGGACGGGCGTTTGCGGGGCGACACGGGTAGACGGACACGTTCTATGCAATGGGGCCGTGCTCTTGCAGGTGACCGCGGGCCTGTTTCTGGCCGCAGTTCTGGCGATGGTGACGGCGAGGAGGACATGGAGTCGGAGGAGGATCGCGACTAGGTCGCCACCGGAGGTGTCCATGGGCTTCGCGCGGCGGTGGGACAGACGGCCGGCAGGCCCCAGTTGGACGGGCGCCGCGGACCTTCGGGTCCGCGGCGCCTTCTTTCTCAAATGCGGCGGCGGTCACCGTGATGGCCGGCCCCTGCAGGCAGCGCCAAGCCGCGCCGGTGGCGATCACCCGCGCCGGCGGCGAATGATCTCCCAGACGAAGAAACCGATGGCGATGGCTGCGGCGAGCCAGCGCGAGGATTGCACGAGCCGGTGGTTCTTACTGGTCCAGGGCAGGAGGGGGATCGCGACCAGTATGGCTCCGATACCCAGCCAAACGGGGACCTGCCAGTAGTTGCCGTCGTTGTAGCTCAAGTAGGCGAGGATGGCACAGATGGCCCCCGACGCCAGGCTCATCACCAGGCGTTGAGCTTCGGGGTCGCGCTGCGACTGCCGGTTACGATGCTGTGGGGCACTCAAGATGGCATGCGCTCCCTCTCCGGCGCAGATCACCGATTGTGTATGGGAAGTTGTGATCTAGGGTACCGGGTCGGGCGGCCCAGGGGAAGAGCGCAGACTGTGGATGGTCGGACTACGCGGGGTGTGACTCAATGGGCGGGAGGCCCCCGCCGGCCATCGTTGGCCGCAGAGCAGTGTTAGCGGTGGCGCCCTCGCCGGTGCCCCGGCTTTGTCCCCTCGGCGTCGTTGCCGCACCGGTAGCTGTTAGAATCGGGTTCCATGAGCGATTCGCGACGCAGAAGCGTCCTTCTGGTCACCACAGTCGGAGCGTTCGCAGCCCCCTTCCTCGGTTCTTCCGTGAACATCGCCATGCCGGCCATCCAGGCCAGTTTTTCCCTGACGGCCGTGGCGCTCAGCTGGGTGTCGTTGGTGTACCTCTTGGCAGTGGCGGCATCGCTGGTACCCTTCGCCAAACTAGCTGATCGCTTGGGGCGCAAGCGCATTTATGCCTGGAGTTGGGTGGTGGTGGTTATAGGGTGCGCCTTGGCCGTGTTTGCGCCCTCGGCATGGGTTCTCTACGTGGCGCGAGCGGTCCAGGGGGTGGGCGCGGGTATGTCGGCCGCCACCAGCCCCGCTATCCTGACGGCCGCGTTTCCTCCCGAGGAGCGGGGCAAGGCCTTGGGCATCAATATAGGTGCTACTTACGCCGGGCTAACAGTGGGTCCCGTGTTGGGCGGCGTCATGACGGGCAGTCTTGGGTGGCACAGCATCTTCGTCTTCACCGGTCTCATCTCGGCGGCGACACTGGTCTACGTGATATTGGAGCTCAGAGGGCTGGAGTGGAGCGAGCCGGCACAGGGTGCGTTCGACTTCCTGGGCACCGTACTCTACATAGTGGGGCTCTGTAGCCTCTTGCTGGGGCTGTCGCTCCTGCCCGAAGGTATAGGGGTGGGTTTGGTGGCAGGCGGGGCCCTGGGGTTGCTGGCCTTCGGGTGGTGGGAGACGAAATCTCCAGACCCGGTCTTCGCGATACACTTGTTCATGCGCAATCGGGTGTTCGCGTTTTCGAACGTGGCTGCACTCATCAACTACAGTGCCACTTTCGCCGTTACCTTCCTCCTTAGCCTCTATCTGCAGTACATCCAGGCACTGTCGCCGGCATACGCGGGGATCGTGCTCATTGCCGGGCCGGCGGTGCAGGCCGGCTTCTCGCCCTTCGCCGGACGCCTTTCAGATCGGGTGGAGGCGCGTTTGGTGGCCACGGCGGGAATGGGGCTCTGCGTGGTTGGACTGGTCATGCTCGTGGTGGTGGGCGCCGGCACGCCGGTGTGGTATGTGGTTGCGGTCCAGTGCGTCTTGGGGTTGGGGTTTGCCTTCTTCGCTTCACCCAACACCAGTACCATCATGGGGAGTGTGGAGAGGAGATTCCTGGGTGCCGCGGCCGCCGCTGTGGCCGTGATGCGCTCCATCGGCATGAGCGTCAGCATGGGCATTACGGCGCTGGTGTTCGCTCTTATCATTGGGCGGCGCGAAATCCTTCCGGCCGACTACCCGGCGTTCCTGTTGTCCATGAGAATCAGCCTCATAGTCTGCGCTGTGCTGTGCGTGGTAGGCATTGGGGCGTCGCTTGCGAGGGGACGCGCATGAGCGGCAGGGCCTCGGTCCTGGAGATCGAGAATCAGTGGATCCCGCTTGCGGATGGTACGCGGTTGGCGGCGCGCATCTGGCTCCCCTCGGCCGTACTGCGGGGAGAAGCGGCGCCGGTGCCGGCGATCTTGGAGTACCTGCCCTACCGCAAGGGTGATGCCACGGCGGCGGCCGACACCCGCCGTCACCCCTACTTCGCGCAACGTGGTTACGCGGCCGTGCGCGTTGACATCAGGGGTACGGGGGACTCCGACGGCCTGCTACAGGGAGAGTATCTCCCGCAGGAGCAGGACGATGCGCTGGAGGTGTTGGCCTGGTTGGCGGACCAACCTTGGTGCACGGGCCGGGTGGGCATGATCGGCTACTCGTGGGGTGGGTTCAACGGGCTGCAGATCGCCGCCCGTCGCCCCCCGCAGTTGGGAGCCGTGATCACGGTGGCCTCCTCCGACGATCGCTATCGCGACGACTGCCATTACATGGGGGGATGCCTGCTGGGCTCCGACATGCTGAAGTGGGCCTGCACCATGTTGACATTCGCGCTGCAACCGCCCGATCCACGTTTCGTGGGAGCACGCCGGCGCCGGATGTGGCGTAGGCGTTTGGAGCATGCGCCAGAACTGGCCCGCGACTGGGTGTCTCATCAACTGCGCGATGAGTTCTGGAAGCATGGGTCGGTAGCCGACGATTACGGTGCCGTGGAATGCCCGGTATTTGTGGTGGGCGGTTGGGCCGACGCCTACACCAACGCAGTCCCGCGTCTCCTGGAGCACCTGCGGGTACCGCGGTTGGGTCTGATCGGGCCGTGGGGGCACACGATGCCGCACGAAGGCGTCCCGGGGCCGGCCATGGCCTTCCTGGAGGAGGCCGTGCGTTGGTGGGATGAGTGGCTCAAGGGTATGGATACCGGGATCATGGATGAGCCGCCCATTCGCATTTGGTTGCAGGACTATGTGGCGCCGGCCGGATTCTACCGCGTGCGACCCGGTCGATGGCTGGGGCTGGGATCGTGGCCCGCGGATAGTGTTGAGGATGAGGTTTGGACTCTGGGTGTCGAAGGAGGATTGGTGGCGGATGGGGGCGTTCGCACGCGGCCGGGAGGCGCTGCCTGCCCCATCATGCTTTCCACAGACCACTCCGCCGTTCAGTCCGGGGTGCGCCTTGTCCTGCGCGGCCGCCAGGAATGCGGGGAGACCGCAGGTGTTTGGTGCGCCAACGGCTTCGCGGACGAGATGGCAGTCGACCAGGGCCCTGACGACGAACGTTCTCTGTGCTTCACATCGGGTCCCCTCACGGAGACCGTGGCGGTGATCGGCTACCCCGAAGCGCGGATACGCCTGGATGTGGATCGGCCGTGGGCGGCAGTGGCGGCCCGTCTGGAAGATGTTGCTCCTGACGGGAAATCCCTGCTTGTGAGTTGGGGACTGCTGAACCTCACGCATCGCGACGGACATCAGTCCGCCGAGGCGCTGGAGGTGGGTGCAGCATACGATGTACGCGTGCAGATGCGCGTGTGCGGTCATCGCTTTGCCGCCGGCCACCAGATTCGCCTTGCCCTGTCTCCCACGTACTGGCCTCACATGTGGCCATCCCCTCAGACGGTGACCCTGGGAGTGTGGGTGAGTGGGCCCAGCGTCCTTTGCCTTCCGGTGGCTAGGGATACGGTGGCCCTCGAGATCGAGGGTCCTGTGACGGCCGAGGACGGGGCCACAGCGAGAGCCGCTGAGGTGGAACCCCCGCGCGATGAACGCAGGCGCGAGATCAAGGTCGACCGTACGACCGGGCGCCACGAGATCCATGATCGCGAGGTGCATGAGCGCGTGATTGCAACGACAGGGGCCCGGTACCGGGAGGAGATGGACGATGTCTATTCGATCCTGGAAGAGCAGCCGTTGTCGGCCGCTGTGCGCTGTCGTCGATGCACCTCCTCCCAGGCGGAAGGCCGGCGCTGGCGTGTACAGGTCGAAGGGGAGATGACCTGCGACGATGAGTTCTTCTATCTCCGTGAGGAGTACGCAGCCTTTGAGGGCGAAGTGGGCGGGGGCGAGGCGGCTGAGGGCGAGGTGGCTGAAGGCGAGGCGGCTGAGAGTGAGGCGGCTGAGAGTGAGGTGGCCGAGGGCGAGGTGGAGGTGTACCGGGCCACTCGGTCGCATCGCATAAGGCGCCTGATGGGGTAGCCGGGGTACCGCGGGCCCGACAGGTGAAGGAACAACGCACCACGGGCGTCGGCCGCGCAAATCAGGTGGGGGCGTGAGTCTGAATGGGTGCGTAACTCAGAGGGCGCGGTCGGCTATGAGCGCCAGCAGCACCGCCGGCACCGAACCGTAGACAATTACGCCGTTGTTGAAAGAACCGATGCCCGACATGATAGGTACGCCCAGTCCCCCGGCTCCCACCACAGCGCCCAGGGTGGCGGCGCTGATGAGGATCACCAGCATGGTGCGCACGCCGGTCATGATCACGGGCATGGCGATGGGGATCTCAAGTTGCAACAGGCGTTCGCGCCGGGTCATGCCCATGCCGCGTCCCGCTTCCACCACAGCCGGGGGCACCCCTTCAATCCCCGCCACCACGTTCACCATCACAGGCAGGATGCTGTAGATGACGAGGGCGAGCAGCACGGGCTTGGATCCATAACCGATGGCGGGCACGGCGATGGCCATGATGGCCACCGAGGGCACAGCCTGGCCGAAGTTGGCCAGGCGCAGAACCACATCGCGGAAGGGGCGTCCCACAGGGCTCATCACCAGCAGCCCGCCGGCCACGCCGATGGCGATGGCTGCGATGCCTCCCACCGCGACCAGCCCCAAATGCTCCAGGAGGAAGCGCCAGAGGGGGGTGCGGTCGTAGATGAGGCGATCGTCCTTGGGAAAGATGAAGCGCAACAGAGCCTTCACGCCGGGTGTGTAGAAGGTCCACAGCAGCAACATCGCCGTGAGGGACGCGACCCCCCGCCAGTGCCTCCGGATGCCGGGAGCGTAGCCGCTCACGTCGCCTCGCGGACTTGAGTGACCACATCGCAGAAGGTGAGGCCGCCGACGATGTTATCTCCGTTCATTATGGCCACATGCTCCACGCTCTCGGTGACCATGATGGCGAGCACGTCGCGGAGGTTGGTATCCGGTGTCACCTGAGGAGCGCCGGCGGTGGGTGCCGGTCCACTCCTCAGATCGGACACCCGGTGGCGCGAGAGTATCTGCAGACCGAACTCGTCGCCGAAGAAATCGCGCACGAAGTCGCTCTGCGGACTGCGCCACAGCTCCTCGGGGCGGCCGATCTGCACGATGCGCCCGTCGCGCATAAGCACGATGCGATCGCCCAGGAGGACCGCTTCCTCGATGTCGTGGGTCACGAAGACCACGGTTTTGCCCAAGCGGCGATGCAGGGCCGCAAACTCCCGCTGCAACCGCTCACGGTTGATGGGGTCCAGGGCGCCGAAGGGCTCGTCCATGAGGAGCACCGGGGGATCGGCCGCCAAGGCGCGGGCTACGCCCACGCGCTGCGCCTCGCCGCCGGAAAGCTCGTGGGGGTGCTTGCCCGCGTAGGAGGGGGGATCGAGGCCCACCAGGGTGAGCAACTCCTCAACTCGAGCCTCAATGCGGGCGGAATCCCACCCCAGGAGACGGGGAACGGTGCCGATGTTGCGTCTCACCGTCATGTGTGGGAAGAGGCCCACACTCTGGATGGCATAACCCATGTGGCGGCGCAGCTCCTGTGGTGGGGAGGCGGCGGCGGAGAGACCGTCAATCAGGACCTCGCCCGCCTCGATATCGACCATGCGGTTTATCGTGCGCAGCAGGGTAGTCTTGCCGCAACCACTGGGGCCGAGCACGATGGTGAGCGTACCGTCGGGGATGGTGAGCGAGATGTCGTCCACTGCCACCGTCTCCCCGTAACGCTTGGTCACGCCGCGTAGCTCGATCATGCGTCGTTTGCCTCCACGGCCTACGTCCGTGCGCCCGCCACCCACGAACCGCCGGCCAGGCGCTCCACAGTCCGCAGGGCGGCATCGAACAAGAGGGCCAGCGCCACGATGGGTAGGACTCCCACCAAGACCAAGTCCATGCTGGTCTGCTCCAATCCGAAGAACATGATGGCTCCCAGGCCGCCCCCACCTACAAAGGCAGCAATGACCGCTCCCGCCGTGCTCTGCACCAAGGCCACGCGGATGCCGGCCAATACCACCGGGAACGCCAACGGCAGCTCCACTTCAGTCAGAGAGCGCAGACGGCTCATGCCCATGCCGCGGGCGGCGTCGAGCAGCGAAGCCTCCAGCTGCCGGATGGCGACCAGCGTGTTGCGGGTCACGGGATAGAGGGCGTAGACGAGCAGGACCACGAACACCGGTGCCCAGCCGATCCCCGAAACTCCCATCGACTTAAGGATGCCGATACGATTGCTGAGTCCCCCCACGACCGGCATAAGGAGGCCCACGAAGGCGAGGGCCGGCAGCACCTGCCCCAGGTTGAGCGCGCCCATGATGAGGGCTTCAGCCCGGCGGCGCCGGGCGGAGACGATGCCCAGAGGTACACCGATGACGACGGCGGCTATGGTGGCACCCAGAGCATAAGAGAGGTGGCGAACCAGTTCGCGCACGAAGGTGGAGCGGGCGAGGGCGAATTCGCGGACGATGCCCAGTTGGTCGAGGAGGCCGAAGGCCGCGAGGAGGATCGTGCCCACCAGGGGGACCCAGAGCGGCGACGCGCGGCAGCCAGCCGCGCGCGCGTCGCCCGTCGCCGAGTGAACAACCAGGAAGAGCGCCAGCAGCGACAGATGAAGCTGACCACCGAGCGAGGTACGCGCCGCGGCTCTGCCCCGCGGCGCGCCGAACTACGGCCGCGTTCCCGGCGGCCGCCAGCGATACCAGAAATGCCGCCGACGCCGGGGAGGCTGCGCGCCCATGCCGGTACGGCGCGCGCCTGCGGAAAATGCGCTTCCACGCGGGCGAAGCCGAGGCCGCTGCGGAGCCGCCCCCGGCGCCCAGCGCCAGGGCAGCGGCCACCAGCCACAGCGCCAAGATAACCCAGCCTGCGCTGCCAAAGCCTGTAAGGCCGTGACGGGGTCTCCGTCCACGATGCGATTGGGTCGAAACGCCACGAACCCGCCCGCCACGGTTGTAATCGCCCTAGAAGCCCGCCGCCCGCGCCGATGACGGCGTTGGCGGCGTTTTCTGTACGCACTACCATCCGCTTCCACGTCATGTCACGTCTACTTGAGGAATCCGTTTTCCTTGAGGTAAGAAGTGGCCACTGCCTTCGGGTCCTCGCCTCCGAAGGCAATGCGCGTTGAGCGTCTGCAGCTTCACCTGGTTGAGGCTCTTGAACACCGGCTCCAGGATGCCGGGTATACCGGGAGTACGCAGCGATGATGGCATCGCGAAACACGGCATTGGTTCGTAAACCGGCGGACGTCTTTGGTGTCGACGAGGTCGAAACCGAGGTCGGATGCAGCTGGCCGTCGGTTCCATACGCCAGTGAGAAGTTGATGCCGTCCGTACCCTTGGCAAGCGCCGACAGCATCTCGGCCATGTGCCGGTGGATAGGGCGACGAGCTGACTGTCGCTCAGCGTGAAGTCATAGGCCTCTTCAAAACCCTTGAAGCCGAGCGGGTTGTCGATCCACGACTGCGCCGCGATCAGCTTCACCGCGCCACCCGCTTCACGTACGCCGCCAGGTCCTCCGCCGTCCTCTTCCTTCTCGGAGAGCGCCTTGGTGTGGTGGCGATGTACTCGCTGTTGATGGCCGGCGCGGCGTCCAGCCAGTCGATGTCGTTCGTGTCTTTGTCCAGCTTCTTGATGGCTTCATAGGCTTGGGAGGCGTTCTTCCACTTGGGATCACCCTCTTCCCCCTCGTGGTAGTACTGGCCGGAACCGGTGTAGTCGATGGTGGCGTCGATCTCGCCCGCCAGCAGTGCCGCCCTTACGATCTCGGGCGTGCCCAACTTGGTTTTGTCCTCGGTCTTGATGCCGTTGGCGTCGAGCATCTGGATGACCATGGAGCCGAGCAGGGTGCCCTCAGAGTCTAGTAGCGAGCCCACGCGCACCACGGGACCTTCCTGGGGGGCGGGAGCGCCGTTCCCGGCGGTGGTGGTGGCCGAGCCGCCGCAGGCGGCGAGGCCCAGAATGAGTACAGTGACCAGCAGCAGGCCCACCAGCCTGGGGATGCGTGTCAGTGGGGGGGCGGTTGGAGAGACACGTACACGCGCGGACGCGGGGTCTGGTGCGGAGGGTAGTACGGTCGTTGCAGTGCGTTTCATGGCTTCAACTCCTCGGTCATCGGCCTCCAGGCCGCGAATGACCTATAAGGACCCAGCGGGCAAACACAGCACCACGGACAAACGCGATTGCATTTGGGCCGCATGTCCGTGCGCGCGGCTGGTCGGCACGCCGGAGCTCTCAGGTTCACTGACGCTTGTTACCCGCCGGGCGCGTTACCCTCGGGCGTCCGCTGTCATCGAAAGTCATCCAAACCGTCGTGGCCCTGACGGGCCGCGCGAACCAGTCGGCGGCTCAATCGTAGGCCCCACGACCGTCCATTGCGCGTGAAGAACCGCTGAACGGATGAACGACCAAAGGCAACCCGAGTCGAACCCGCTGCAATGCGGCAGCCTCTGCGAGAACAACGTGCCACACCCCGTCTCCAAAGCGGCCGCGATGATGAGGCAATCCCGAAAACACAACCCGGCCGCCGGCGCCCCCGCCGCGCCGATCCGGCCCCACCGCTGACCCGGCTGCCGGCAAGGTCCTTCTGATGCCGTCCGCAACCCCATGGTGCAGGCACTTGACGCCGGTGGTCTTGTTGCAGGCGCTCGCGGATGTCCAGCGCCCGTCTCGAGATCGGCCGTTGGCGTGATGCGCCACGGTGGAACCATGACCTCTTCAGGTACAACCTACAGTCTGGGTGGGTGAGGGGCTCATGGAAGCGGTTGAGGGGCTGCAGACATAGGGATTCCTCAATCACCTGCGAACTCACAATCCCGAACCCTGTAGTGAGGCTGGCACTGATGAGTTCCTGTGCATCGGCGCAAGAGCGTCGCTGCCGGCAGTCGAGCAGCATGATGAAGACATCCGTATCCAGGGGAAGAACTTGGGATTTGTCTGACGACGTCGACCGGCGTTGGCGAGGAGACGTCTGTTCAAGAGCCTGTTCATGGCACGGTCGGCTCCTTCTTCTACCCGCTTTTACCTTCCACTCCCCGCCGATTCCGCTTCTGTGTCGGTTCCCGGCGAAGGCGTAGCTGAGTCGCTTCATCGAGGTAAGTGGTAATCGTCGCCGCTGCTTTCCTGGTCCGCGAAGAGGCGAGCCATTGTCGGAGCTCCTCATTCAGAGTGGTGCCGCGATTGAACGCGCTTGTTGGCGGGCACGTGCGATGAGCTGCTCGTCGGCGCTGAGAGCGATGTGCGGATCTGGATCCTCGCTTCGATCCTCTTCATTTGGGCCACGTCGTTCTGCGGAGGTTACGTTCTGCGGAAGTTATGGTGTGTTGGCTACCGGCTCGGACGCCGGGCTTGCTTTGGTGATGGTTGGGAGGGGCAGGGGCGAAAAATGAACGTGTGTCTAGTGTACACTGCCGCAGTGCGCACTATGTACAGGGCTTATCGAGACAGATACCCCCGACATCTCGGCATCCCCACCGAAGCAACTGCTCTCGCCCGCCGTCGACGCTGTACCATCCCATCATCAAACCCACGATAGGAGCATGACATCATGACCATAATGGTGACCGGGGCGGCGGGCTTCATCGGCTCGGTAGTGACGCGGATGTTGCTGGAGGAAGGGCGTGAGGTCGTCGGTATCGACAACCTCAACGACGCCTACGACCCCCGCATGAAGCACCATCGACTGGAGACGCTGCGGGCGCTTGTCACAACGCTCGCGGCCGGCCCTGCTCGGAGCCACCCCCGAGGCATCGAAACCCCTCATGCTCAAGGCCATGCTCAAGGCGTGGTTGGGGGTGAGGATTCGGGTTTCGGTTCTGGTTCCGGCTCCGGCTCCGGTTCCGGTTCGGCTGATGGCCAGCACTCGGGCGAGAGACCTCACGGTGGCCACCCCTTATTTCACTTTCGAGAGGCGGATATCGCAGACCGGGCGGCGATAGAGGGAGTCTGGAGTGAACTAGGGCCCTTCGGGGCGGTTATCAATCTGGCTGCACGGGCCGGAGTGCGGCAGAGTGTGGAAAATCCCTGGGTGTACGTCGACACCAACATCACGGGCACGTTGAATCTGCTGGAGTTGTGTCGGCGCGAAGGCACGCCGAAGTTCATACTCGCGTCCACATCCAGCCTATACGGTTCACTCAACCCGCTCCCCTACGCCGAGGACGCCGACACCAATCGTCCCCTCTCCCCCTACGCGGCCAGCAAGAAGGGCGCCGAGGCTCTCTGCCACACCTACCACTTCCTGTACGACTTGGATGTGACCGTTTTTCGTTACTTCACCGTATATGGGCCGGCCGGGCGGCCCGACATGAGCGTTTTCCGTTTCATCCAATGGATCAGTGAGGGGCGGCCGGTGCAGGTGTACGGAGATGGATCGCAGTCGCGGGACTTCACGTTCGTGGAGGATATCGCGCGTGGGACTATTGCCGGGTTGCGGCCCCTGGGCTATGAAGTCATCAATCTCGGCGGTGACGAGCCGGCTGAGTTGCGGCATCTGATCGAGTTGGTAGAGGCGGTCACGGGGCGGTCGGCACAACTGGAGTACTCGCCGGCGCACCCGGCCGACGTACCGGCGACCTGGGCGTCGATTGCCAAGGCGCGAGAGCTGCTGGGGTGGCAGCCGCGAGTGTCACTGGAAGAGGGGGTGGCGCGGGCGGTGGATTGGTATCGGGCCAACCGGGAGTGGGCGCGGGATATCCGTACTGATTAGCAGCGGCGGCCGCGGCGGCGGACCGCTGGTGGTGGCGGATGGGGAGCCGTAGTGGATGGGAGGATGTGGTGTCCTTTTTGCGTCCCTATGTTTAGTGCACACTGCGGTAGTGTGCACTATCGTGAGTCTGTTGGCGCGGACTATTGCCCCCGGGGGCGCTCGGTGCTACTGCGTTCACGGCGTGGCTTGAGACGGAGACGGGGCTATTGGCGGGCAGGCTGATGGTGGGTCGGCTGATGGTGGGTCGGCGATGGTGGTCGGCGGCCCGGTGCGGCGGGTCGGCGGTGGCCGGCAGTGGGCTCGCGGGCTGTAGTGGGCTCGCGGGCGGTAGTGGGTTCGCGGGCGGTAGTGGGCTCGCGGGCGGCAGTGGGCTCGCGGGCGGCAGTGGGCTCGCGGGCGGCAGTGGGCTCGCGGGCGGCAGTGGACTCTTGGCCGGTCAGCACACGGCGGTCTTGAGCGGGCGCCACCAATCTGTGTTTGTTCGGTACCAGGCCACGGTGTCGGCGAGGGCTTGGCGGAAGTCGCGCTCGGGTGCCCAGCCCAGCGCCCGGATGCGTTCGGTGGTCACGGAGTAGCGGCGATCGTGGCCGAGGCGGTCGGTAACGTACTCCACCATCTCCTCGCCGGCGTCCAGGAGTTCGAGGATGGTGTCGGTGATGAGGCGGTTGGTGACCTCGTTGCCGGCGCCCACGTTGTAGACCGTGGCGATGGCGCCGCGCCGCAGTACGGTGTCCAGCGCGCGGCAGTTGTCGAGCACGTAGATCCAATCGCGTACGTTGCCGCCGTCACCGTAGAGGGGTACGCGTTTGCCCTCCATGAGGTTGGTCACGAATAGGGGAATCAACTTCTCCGGGTACTGGTAAGGGCCGAAGTTATTGGTGCTGCGCGTGACCATGACGGGCATCCCGTAGGTAGTGTGATAGGAGAGGACGAGCAGATCAGCGGCCGCCTTACTGGCCGAGTAGGGGCTGGAAGGGTCCAACAGATCATCCTCTTCAAAAGATCCTGTGAGGGTGGAGCCGTACACCTCGTCTGTGGATATGTGTAGGAAACGAGCCACCTCTCGGCGGCGGGCCTCCTCCAAGAGCCGGTGGGTGCCCAGGATGTTGGTGGTGATGAAGTCGTCGGCGCAGGCGATGGAACGGTCCACGTGGCTCTCGGCGGCGAAATGGACCACGGAGTCGCAGCCGGCCATGGCGCGGGAAACGGCGTCGGGGTTGCGGATGTCGCCGTGGATGAAGGTATAGCGCGTGGCTGAGCCTTGGGGATGGCCGAAGGCGGCCTCCACGTCGCGCAGGTTATCGGGGTTGCCGCAGTAGGTGAGGGCGTCGAGGTTGACGATCTCCACTGTGGGGTCCGAGGTCAGCAGGTGGCGCACGAAGTTGCTGCCGATGAAACCGCAGCCGCCGGTTACGAGCACGCGGCGGGGAGTGAAGGGGGCGGCGCCTAGGCTCGAAGCGGCTGGGGCGGAGGTGGCGCCTGGGCTCGCGGCGGCCGGCGCCGGTGTGGCGCTCGAAGCAGCGGCGGTGCTCATCCGTTCCTCCTCTGCCACGAGTAGGGAATGTGAGGGGTGTCGTGGGGCAGGCGGAACTCATCGGGGTCGGTGTAGTTGTAGAGGCGGTCGGGGAGGTTGACCACCATGCCCTCGCGCTCGGAGATGCACATCCAGCCGTGGTAGACGCCGGGAGGAATGACTACCAGCACCGGGTTGTGCTCGCCCATGTAGACCTCCTGCAGGGTGCCGCGCGTGGGCGATTCATCGCGGGCATCGAACAGGGCCAGGCGGAACATGCCGGAGACCGCCGTCATGTGGTCGGTCTGGGCCTTGTGCATGTGCCACGCCTTGACCACGCCGGGATAGGTGGTGGTCATGTAGGCTTGACCGAAGCCCGCAAAGAGGGGGTCGTCGTTGCGCAGGATCTCCATGAGGCGGCCGCGATCATCGGGGATGACGCGCAGCGGCTTAACCACCACGCCGTCGATGGCGCCGGAAGCCGGTTTCTCCCACTTGGCAGGGGTGCCGCCGGGCCGGGCGCCAGACCCGGGTTGCGGCTGGGCGTTGGTGGGCTGCGCTTGGGGCCGGGCGCCGGTGGTTTCGTCTTTCATCATCCCTCCTTGCTCTCGGCCAGGACGCGGCGCAGGTAGGTTCCGTAGCGGTTGGCTGAGCCCATCTCCGTTGCCATCCTCTCCAACTCCTCCGATCCGATGTACCCCAGCCTGTAGGCAATCTCCTCCAGGCAGGCGATCTTGAGCCCTTGGCGTTCCTCGATCACCGAAATGAAAGTGGAGGCGGCCAGAAGCGACTCGTGTGTGCCCGTGTCCAACCAGGCTATCCCCCGCCCCATCTTCTCAACGGCGAGCTTACCTTGATCAAGGTAGGCACGGTTGAGGTCGGTGATCTCGAGTTCGCCGCGGGGAGAGGGCCGCAGCTGCGCGGCGGCCTCCGCTACCTGTCCATCGTAGAAGTAGAGGCCGGGAACCGCCCAGTTCGACCGCGGCTGCGCCGGCTTCTCCTCCAGGGAGACCGCCCGCCCATCCCCATCGAACTCCACCACGCCGTAGCGCTCGGGGTCGGACACCCAGTAGCCGAAGACGAGCGCACCATCGGTGAGGGCTGCCCCCCTGCGCAGGTGATCGGTGAAGCCGTGGCCGAAAAAGATGTTGTCGCCCAGGATCAGGGCGGCCGGCTCGCCCAACAAGAACTCGCGGCCGATGATGAAGGCCTGCGCCAGACCCTCGGGCCGCGGCTGGGCGGCGTAGGTGAGGGAGAGACCCAGGCGGGTGCCTTCGCCCAGTAGCTCCTCGAAGCGGGGGAGATCCTGGGGAGTGGAGATGATGAGGATGTCCCTGAGGCCTGCCAACATGAGCACGGAGAGGGGGTAGTAGATGAGGGGTTTGTCGTAGACGGGCATGAGTTGCTTGGAGACCACGCGTGTGGCCGGCCACAGGCGCGTGCCAGCGCCGCCCGCCAGGATGATGCCTTTCATGCCGTGGTGCCTTTGCCTTTCATTTCGCCGGGGTCGGCCGTGGGGGCGCCCCGCGTGGGCGCGCAGCCTGCCGGTGTGTTTTCACCCCATGTATCGACCGCGGGGTCCTCTTCCCTGAGTAAGCCGGCCAGATAGAGGGCCACCCCATCTTGCCAGGGGGGCAGGGTAACACCGAGGCGCGCGGCTTTGCCACAGTCGAGGCAGCTGAAGAGGGGGCGTGGCGCCGGCGCGGGAAAGTCGGCGGCGTGAGCGGGCAGGACCTCCACGGCGAAGTCGGTTGCCGTGAGGCGGGGGGCGGCCAGCACTTCGCGCGCGAACTCCCAGCGCGACGCGCAGCCCTCTCCGGCCAGGTGGAACAACCCGGTGGCGCCGGCCCGGACCAACTCGAGGATTTTGCTGCCGGGTGCTTGGTGGCGGACTCTGCTCGACCGCAGGTGCGGCGCAGCCCGCGCTGCGGCCAGCACCTCGCGCGAATTCCCAGCGGAGGTGCCTCTCCGGCCAGGTGGAACAACCCGGTGGCGCCGGCCCGGACCAACTCGAGGATACCTTCGGCCAGGTGGGGTGCATAGGTGGGGAGCCGAGTTGATCCACGGCCACGCGCAGGGGCCGGGCCGGCGCGTCCATTCGAGCACCTTGAGGGGAAGTTGCTGCCGGCCGGGCCGACGGGCCCGTACACCCAACTCGTGCGCACTACCAGGGCCTCCGGCAGCAGTTCGCGGACAACTGCCTCCCCGCGTAGCTTGGAAAGGCCGTAGTAGCCGAGCGGAGCAGGCTCGTCCTCTTCCGTGTATGGCGCCCCCTTGACTCCGTCGAAGACGAAGTCGGTGGAGACGTGGACCATCCGAATCCCTCGCTTGGCGCACGCCTCTGCCAGGTATCGGGGCCCCTCGACGTTGCCGGCGTCGGCGTAGGCGTGGTCGGTCTCGCAGCGGTCGACGTCGGTGGCCGCTGCGCAGTTGATGAGGGTGGTCGGCCGGTGGCGGGACAGCGCGGCGGCCACGGCCACGGGGTCAGTGATATCGAGGTCGGCGAAGGTGAGGGCGGTGGCCTTCTCGCCGAGCAGCGAGGCGGTAGCGCGTCCCAGCATGCCGCAGGCACCCAGGATGAGGAAAGGGGTAAGGTGGTTCATGCGGTGATTGTGACACATGGGGGAGCTGGGCGGATTGCCGGCGCGTTGGCTCGGCGCCCGCAGCAGGTGCGCAGGCTGGATGGGTGGTGTCGGAGGGCGGTCAATAGCGGTGACGGATTCGCGTGAAGGGCTGCAGTACTGTCTTCTGGCAGCCGGTTATCGTCCGAGCGGTGGCTGCTCCCACCCAAAAACGCCATCCACTATGATTTGCCCAATCCGCCTATACGTTGTTGCAGTCTCTTTGCGAGTTGGGCCGAGTTGCGAAGTGGTTCGAGAATGCGGTATCTCGACTTGCGGATCCATGCTCCCCTGATCTCGCGCCCCCCATATTTCCTTTTGTACCCTCCTCCTCCGCCCTTATCGTAGGAACGCATCCCTGCGGCCTTCAAGATTTCATGGCAGCCCATTGGATGGCTTCATTGGGGCGGTCGATCTGGCCGGTCGAAAGCTCGCCCCACCCAGAAATACATGAAGTCGTTGGCAGCAGGGAAAATTCCGGTCCTGGCACGATCTCATCTGCGTTGCGGGCACGAAAGCAATAGGAGACGCCCCGTGGGTAGCAAGTGTTTAACCAATGCTCGCACTCGAGCTTCCGGGTACGTGAAGTCAACCCCTGTTTAGCAAAGACATCAGTAGCTGCCGGTAGTAGTCATGGACGAACCCGTTGTCAGTTGCCTGCTCGATCGTAATTCCGGACTTTTGTGCTTTGCGGATACATCGGCGACATGCAGGCGACATGCCTGAGAACACCTGCTCCTCGGGCAAGGTCAGGTCTATCTCGAACCCGGGGACTGCCTGGTACCTAAGTCCGAGAGCCTCCGCATCTTCGATTGAAACACGGCGGTCAAGCAGCTCGAAATGAATGCACCCGAATTCCCTGAACGCACTTCGTCTCAACGCGTCGACAGCCGCTCTACGACTGACCCCTTCCTCCAAGTTGAATCCCATATATGAAGTGGTCAACCAGGGGCAGGAGATCCGAGAATCCTAAGTCCGGTTTTCTGAATATGACGCCCCTTGAACCGTCCGACCACTTGGTTGTCAGCGAGCAGTCTCGCGAAGACCGGTTCTCCATCTTGTCTCTTTCACAAACGCGAGCCAGGCTTCGGTCACAGAGCACACGGTGAAGTCCGCGTAGTCCTCGACAGGTCGAAGAGCTTTAGCGTCTGCACGTTCCAGTCTGAGGTGCCGATCCAGGCGCTGATCATCAGTCGTTCTTATCGTTAAGATTGACAATGACAAGGTAACCCGATTGTTCACGGCGAACGGTCACCCGGACTTCTGAGCGAGACGTACAGAGGCGTTGTTACCAGATCGATATGAAGATCAAGGCGCTTGACACCTTCCCCGCATGAGCGTATGGACTAGAGCGTCGTTGAGTTTCCGCCGATACCTCGCCCCTGTGTTGGGTTGCTATGTAGATGAGCACCGCCTTCGCGACGCAGGGGGCGTCATCACTCCCCACCTAGGTCCATCAGGCTCACTTTCCACCGGTCTCGGTAAAACATCACTGTCTGACCCCTGGCCCTGCGCAGGATCGTAGAGCATAACGGATATGCCGAGCGCACTCATGTGCGATCAGGTTACTAAGCAGTACCGGGTGTCTCGGCAGGTATCGCTGCCAGAAACTCCTCCCGCTCTTGTGCGCTACGATGAAACCAACAACTACGTCGCCCTCAACCGCCACCAGCCACCACAGCCCTTTCCCTTTCGTCGATTCAATCATGAGAGCGCGGTAAGACGAGTCTGATGACATTCTGCCGATGGGCGGTCGTGTTTCGTTAAGAAGGTGTAGCGTTTCTAGGATGTCGTTTATGGAGACCGGTCTGACTTCGACGGGTGTATTCGAACTCACGTCGTTCCCCCCGAGCGGATCTTGTGCATAAGCCACCGGCGCTCCAGGACTCGCCGCTCTGCCGCAGTGATTACGTGTCTATACCCTCTATGGGCTTCGAGGTAGTCCAGCAAGGTTGAAACCGGAACGAACCAACCGGGGCGCTCGCTCAGACGCTGCATTAAGTTCGCGAAGCGAGGGTTAATTCGACCGTTCTCGTAGAAGCGGTTTCCGAAATGGGTGTACATGATGCAGGCTCCGCCCTCAGCCTCCAGCCGCTCTTGATTGGTTTCCGAAAGTGTCTTGTTGAACGACTCCACGGACGGGCCTTCAGAGGAGGCAAACCAGCCATTGACGAATGGTCTGAGAGGATCATGATACGGCATATACGGGCATTCCTTGAGGAGGGGTATTGATGTTAGGAAAGACGAAATTGCGGACGTACTTGATGTGCTTCTCGCAAAGATCACCGAAGCCCGGTGGATTCGGCCTATGTCCATGATAATGACGGTTCTTGAATCTGGTGAGGAGGTTGTAGGCGTGCCGGTGAGTGCCTGAAAGGCCTATGCTGGCCCCAGTAGATGCTGTCTTGGCAGCCTACATGGTTGGCGTGTGTCATCGGGTAGTGACCGAAGGCTCGTGCGGAATCTCTTCAGACCCGATACCCATTCCTTGCGGCAGGCGGTGGTGTTCGTGACTCCGTGAATCCCTATCTCGAACCCTTGTCGTTGCAGTTCCTTCACCCATCTCGCGTAAGCAGTATCTCACATGTGGCCCCACCCACCAAAGGACATGCCCCTCTTAGTTCTACGGGCCATACGGATTTGGTGATGCGGAATCCCCCAAACTGGCCGGGAATTAAGACCGGAGGCCGTTTTGCATGGTTGTGCCTCGGTGTCGTCGAAGATCGAGAATGCGAACACTTTGCCCTCGGGCCATGTGATGGAGTGCACTGTCTCTTGGAGGTTTCTGCATTCGCCTAACCAGCGGTCTTGGTCACCCGTTTGATGGTAGTTGGACTTTGACGGCGGCTAAACGCTGGAATGAGACTGGCTTGGCTTGTATGGACAGTCGGAGCCCTCGTGATTTTGGATATCTGCATAGCACAGTCTCCATAGCCGATCATTGGGATTTAGTCAAGCCACCAGCGGCGAGGTTGAGTGCGATATCTGCCCTCCATGGCTTCAATTCGGAGGGGAGCAGGATAAGTGTGTTTGTGCCAAATGAGCATGGACGCTAATGTGTTTGGGCGTGTCGCACTCCGGCTGCCGAGGCAACTCTTGCATGGGGCGTCTTCTGAAGCGGCGGCAGGGAAGACAATACTGGTCGCTCATCCGACGGCGGAGAGCACCACAGTGAACGCGTCTGGCGTCAACACCATAGGCTCATCAGTTGCCATGAAGCGGCCGATAACTTCTTTGGACGAGGTTCCCATTACCGGGCTCCAATGGCGGCAGAGCAGCGTGAGCTGAAATGCCGTTATGGCGTTGATTATGGGCTGGTGCAGTATTGTGATTGCGAATACAACTACGAGCGGATGGTGTTCTGTAGACTCACCAACCACTGATCGTTGAACGCTGCTTAACTGGACTCAACATGTCAGAAGGTGGGAGCGTTCACTCGTCACAGTATCGTCTCCCAACACGGGAGACCCAGGTATGGGGACCTCTCGAGAACGTTGTGACTTCTGCACCGGCCCCCAGAGTGTGGTCCGAGGGTCCACAAATGGATGTTGTGTCGCAAATGCGAGATTCCAGGGCCGTTTGTGGAAGGCGGACCGAGCAAGGCGGCCATTGGTCATATAGAATCCGATCTGATTGATGGCATGTTGATGGAACGAGAAGACACTTTCTATTTCTACAAAGGCCGTGTTGCCCTGTTTGCTCTGCTCAGGGCGGCTGGTGTCGGTCCGCAGGATCGGGTACTCATGCCCGGTTACACCTGTGTTGTTGTTCCATTGGCCGTGGCCTTCCTTGAAGCCATCCCGGAGTATGCAGATGTCAGCCCCCAGACATACAATTCCCAAATGGAGCATTACGAGGCCGCATGGGCTCGACTGATGGCACGGGGGTACGCCGGCTCCGTCAAGGCAGTTCTTATACAACACACCTATGGAAGCCCTAACACGGACACGATAGCCGTCGTTGACTGGGCCAGAGAGAAGGGCCTTTGGGTGATTGAGGACTGCGCACATTGTCTCCATGTAACCCTGAACGGACGCGAAGTCGGACGATTTGGAGATGCTTCTTTTTTTTCGTATCAATGGTCGAAACCAGCAACAAGCGGGCTGGGCGGGATGGCGCTGGTTAATACGTCACAACTACTACCTGCAGTACGATTGGCTGAGAACGGAAGCGCCAACTCCCGGATTGCGTGAAAACCTCCTACTTGCACTGCAGTTGATCGTTAGGAGCTTGATGGTTCGTCCGCGAACGTATTGGTTTGCCCTTGATACGTTTCGACGCCTGTCCGATCTCGGGTTATTCGTGGGGAGTAGTTCGTCTTCTGAGCTTGCGGGCCACATGCCTGCGGACTACTTGAAAAAGATGGGTGTAGTCCAGAGAAGGGCTCTTCATCTGGCGTTGCGGGGATCGGTGAAGCACCAACAATATCGGGTGGAGCTTGCCGACAGGTACGATCATTTGTTGGCTAGTCGCGGCATACCCACGTTCAGTCGTGTCTCAAGTGCAATACCGTTACGGTATCCGGTGGTGGTCCCCGATCGCGATGCGCTGTTGGATGCGGCCAGGGGAGCCCACGTGGAGCTCGGTGATTGGTTCAACTGCCCGCTTCATCCTCAAGGTGCCGATTTGGCGGGACTCAACTGGGATGACCGCGTGTGTCGGAGGCCGTTCGCCTTGCGTCTACTACCGTGAATCTTCCTGTTCACAAACGAATAAGCGGTCAGGTGGCAGAAGAGACGGTCAACTTCGTGGCTGAGTGGAGTAACGCTAGGGAGACTCGCAAGTAACCGAGGGATCTGGTCGACGACCGACACCCCAACTGTCCACTGTGAGCATCCAGCATCAAGCGACGCTGACACCCCACGAAAGGCAGTGCTGTGACCGGGCCTACCAGCGTCTATCATATTGGCAGGATGCGAATCTGGATCGCAACAGTAAGTGAGCAAGTACCCTGGATTCCTCTGCCGAACGCCTGCTCCGCGGCGGAATATGGGCTCATGAGCTCGCGCGCAGAGCCATCAGGTGGTCTGGTGGACCGACAACGTTGACCACATGCGCAAACGGGTGAGATCCCGCCAGAACACCAGCGTGTCCCTTGCCGCTAACCTGGAACTTCGGATGGTCGCCGGCCCCGGGTACAAGCGCAACATCTCCGCTGCTCGCCTCTTGCACTATCGCACGACTTCCCGGGAGTTGGGTCGGTGGATGTCCGCCAGTGAGCCACCAGATGTGTGCATAGCCGCGCTGCCGGCCCTGGAGTGGGTCAACAGTGCCCTCGATGTAGGTGAATCGAAGCGGTTCCCGGTGGTTGTGAACTGCCGAGATATGTGGCCCGACCTCTTCGTCGATCTTCTGCCCGCATACCTCGGAGTGGCCCGGGCGGTTGGCGCTGTCTCCGCTGTTCCGTCAGAAGCAGCGAGCGCTTCGCAAGAGCCTTCGCCATCTCAGGCATAACTGCGCAGTTCCTAGAGTGGGGATTGACAGCAGCCGGTCGCGAACATAACGGCCTTGATTTTGTGGCGCACCATGCTTATCCGGTGCCGGAGTACGGTGAGGACACTCTGGCTGAGTGCGCAGAATGGTGGGACCGCGCCGGCATCGTGGAGGACCGAGGCCTGTTAACCATCTGTTTCTTTGGAATGCTGGCGAGTGGCTTCGATTTTGAGCCGGTGATGATGGGTCTCCGTCGGATGGGGAATCGAGCACCGGAGATACGTTTGATTATTTGCGGCGAAGGCCGAATCTCCGTGATATTCAGCGCTCCGCATACGGCCTGGATGGTGTGTATTTCGCGGGCCATGTGTCGGGGGCTCACATAAAGACGATGATGGACAGGTCAGATGTGGCACTCGCCCCTTATGTTGGCACACGCAACTTCATGTCCAACATACCGGGCAAGATCAGCGAATATCTCTCAGCCGGACTACCGGTGTTAAGCGGCATAGGCGGTACCATCGGGGCGTATCTGACCTCCAATCAATGCGGTTGGCGGTACTCTGGACGGCCGGCTTCGCGGAGTCGGTGGCCAACCTGATAGATGAGCCCGATCTGCGCCTTAGAGCAAAAGAACGCGCCAAAAAAGCGTTTGAACGTGACTTCCGGGCCGACAGGGTTGTTGCACAGGCCGAGCGTGCGCTTCGGCTCATTGCGGATCGGTGGGGCGGATGGAGAGGATTAGGATAATCATCGATCTAGATGTATGGCCCAGTAAGGGCGGTTGTGAAAAAACGAAGTGAGGACGAGGGAGGGGAAGTCGGCATTTCTGTGAATATTCTGGCGGATCTGAAGGACGCGCGCGGTATTCAAGTCGCTGTACCGAGGTTTGGGCTTCGCCCCTGCGGTTTGGTGGTTCGCAACTGTCTGATTGCTATTGCCGTCATCCTCCTCTCACCCCTGTTTGTGGGCATCGGCCTCCTGATCAAACTCAACGATGGTGGCCCCATACTTCATATCGCTAGGCGTATGGGGCGACACGGAAAACCTTCGGCCTCTTCAAGTTCCGCACCATGGTGGTGGGTGCGGCGGCCATTGGACCGGGAGTCACGGGAGCTACGGACGCACGAGTGACTCGCATCGGTGCTTTCCTGCGCCGCAAATTGGACGAACTCCCACAACTGGTGAACGTGCTGCGTGGTGAGATGGAGTTGGTGGGGCCGCGCCCGGAGGACCCTCGCTACCTTCCCTACTACACTCGTGATCAGCTGCGTGTCCTGGATGTGGGGCCCGGCATCACCAGCCCCGCCTCTATTGCATACGCTGATGAATCGCAAATTCTGGTGGGTGACGGTTGGGAGAGTATTTACGTAAGCGAGGTCCTTCCGACCAAGCTGGACATGGAGTTGGAGACACTGCGCGAACGCTCGCTGTGGGAGGAGACGCGAGAGGTGTTGCATACTCTCTGGGCGTTGGCGCAGCGGAACACATAGCTTGGGCGAACGGTGCATGGCATATGCCGGGCCGGTCGCTGAGGTGAGGAGAGCTTACAATGAGACGGACATTTCTTCCCTTCGCCCAACCGGACCTTGACGGTTCCGAGATCGCACGGGTTGTAGAAGTACTGCAGGGCGGCTGGTTGACTACTGGGCCTCGAACCCGAGAATTCGAGACTCGCTTTGCCGAGTTCGTCGGTAGTGAGCATGCGGTGGCCGTAAACTCCTGCACTGCGGCCATGCAATTGGCGCTAGAGTCCGTGGGCGTGGGTCCGGGCACCGAGGTGATTACCTCTCCCTACACGTTTGCTGCCACGGCGGCAGTCATTCAGCATCTCGGCGGCACCCCGGTGTTCGCCGACGTATTGCCGGATACGTTGACCATCGATCCAGTGGAGGTAGAGGCGGCGCTGTCGGCACGGACTAGGGCGATTGTGCCCGTCCACCTAGCGGGTCACCCGGCGGAAATGGAGCCCTTGTTATCGCTGGCAACCGATCATGGGTTGGCCGTGGTGGAAGACTCGGCGCACGCGTTCCCCTCGAAGTATCGGGATAGGTTGGTAGGGTCCTTTTTGGGGGTGCCGGAACAGGTCGGGCGGGTGCCGTGGGCTTCTTGCTTCAGCTTCTACTCCACCAAGACAATCACCACCGGCGAGGGCGGCATGATCTGTACAGACGACGAAGGGCTGGCCGACCGCTGTCGACTGATGTCATTGCACGGAATGTCCCGCAACGCCTGGACCCGCTATACGCAGCACGGTTCCTGGTTCTACGAAGTAGAGGACGTGGGATTCAAGTGCAATATGACCGATGTGGCGGCGGCCATGGGTTTGGCGCAACTCGATAAGGCCGAACAGATGCATACACGACGAACGGCGGTGGCAGAGGCCTATAACCGGGCCTTTGAAGATTGCCCGGCGCTGGAGACTCCCTCCGTCAGGCCTGACGTGGCCCATTCTTGGCATCTATATCAACTGCGCCTGAATCTGGATCGGCTGTCCATCGACAGAGATGAATTCATCCAAGAACTGGGGGGGATGAACATCGGCACCAGCGTCCACTTCATCCCTCTCCACATCCACCCCTATTACCGACGGACATTCGGTTTCCGAGCAGAGGATTTCCCAGTAGCCTACCGGGAGTACTTGCGCGAGATCTCCTTGCCCATTTTCAGTTCCATGAGTGAGCAAGATGTATCTGATGTCATCGGGGCAGTATTGGAGATCGTCAAGGGTGCCGAGACCTGAGCCTCTTGCGGCAGTAGCGACACAAGGAGTGCTATCACAGGCTTCCGGAGCGGCGCGGCATCAGTCTGAGGTCTGGAGGCGGGCGCGCAACTCGGCGGCTCCAAGTTCCTTGGGGTTCCAATGGAGGGCGAGATCCGCGTACGAGCGCGCGATATTGCGCAACTCTTGGGGAGTCAACCCGCGGTAATGCGCGGCGACCGATACGGCTTTGGCGGTGTCGGCGAAGGAGCCCAGACTCTTTCCTGGTGGTTCGACCGACTTTCCGGCCCAGGTCTCCACTTCGTTTGCGAGCCTCTCGGCAGCTTCGGCTGCGTTCAATAGCACCAGCCAGTTGGCAGGGTCACGATCGGCTGCCCGGCTGGCAGCGTCCAGGGCCAGCGCCAGGTTGTCCAATCGGGCTCCGATTGGTGTGGCGGAATATGCAGCCGCTCGGTAGAGGTGGTGTTGCACCAGCAGTGGCTGCGAATCGGCGGGCGCAAGGGCAGTTGCTACACGAACCTGTTGCCGGGCGAGCGAGGGATCTGTTGTCATGTTGGCTGTGGCCATGTCGGTGTACTTGAGCGCCACATAGGAGAGGCTCAATCCGACGAGGATGAGGCAGGCCAACCCCATCACCGTCCATCGATACCAACCAGACCGATCTCGCTGCCGTGCACCGCTTCGGCTCTGATCCTTTTGCGACAAGGCCATCGCGAGGAATAGTAGCGCCGGGATGGTGATGGCGGTCATCTCCCACAACCAGTCTACAGTCGCGTGCAGTAGCCAGAGGAGAACGGCGGTGAGCGAAGCCATGGTCCATGCCGTCTCACGCTCGAGAAGATGGAGGTTTCTATCTCCGCTCGACGTTGCGGCAACGTCTACCGATCGCGTTGGTCCAGGGCGCAGCAGTTGTCGTGTCATCCGCCATGCGGCTGCGGCGCGCGGGGTCAGAACCGCCCCCATGGCCAGGCCGAGACTGCCGAACAACAGTAGGCCGCCTACCAGTCCGGTTTCGGCCAAGGCTCCCAGAGGTAGAGAGTGCGCGTCGCGTCCGTAACGGTCACGGATGCGGTCTCGATTGTATGTGAACACATAATTGCCGGCGCCGATGCCGCCGGCGGGTGCGCTCTTGAAATCTAGCCACGCGACTCGCCAGAGATCCCAACGGCCACTGCTCCCCGGGATCAGAAAACGCGAGGGATTGGCAGATTCACCACCAGTGGTGCTGGGGTCATCGTCTGGAGCAAGGCCGCGAAGATCGTCGATCAGGCCGCGCCATTGGGACTGAATCGAGCTCAAAGAGGTGTTCAAGCCGCCCCCCGTTGCGACCAGACCCCCCAAGACTCCCCCCAATGCCAGAACGATCGCCGCCGTACCCGCTATGGTTCGGGTTCGATTTGTGATTCGCAATCTTGGCTCAAGGAGGAGATGGCCCAACCCACGACTGCAGTGGCCGCCACACATGGAATGAGCCTCGTAAGTATCGGTGCCGGTCCGACAACGGCCGGTCCCTCTAACCAATAGCGGTTGAGACTGGGATACGCGAGGAGATCATCATCAATATGACCGTGAAATGGGTCATGGAACGGAGTCGTGCTGGAGACAGCACGAAGTAGGCTACGGTCGAGATGGCAAATGCCCAGAAGGCGCCTCTGGACTGCGTTAGGAATGCCAACACAGAAGGGCGGTGCCCAATCCAAGGACCGGCCTCGTAGGTACCACTTCTCGCCACGATCGGCAGCGATCCACAGCAGCGGCCAAAACGGTATCAGGTAGAGAGCAGCTGCGTTGTTGGGGTAGGTCACAGGGTATGCCAGTCTGTCTTCTACGAACAGCGCTGTCAGGTCGGGAGCGGTGAGAAGTCGCACCAGGCATATTGCGACGAGCGCGATAGCCGCTGTGACCAACCCGTATCTGAAAGCGGTGCGGCCGCTTCTTGCCTGAAACATGGTCACAGCCACTGTGAATACCAGGACGTAAGTTGCTGAACGTCCCATCGCCATACAAACACGCTGCCGGCCGAAGGTACCCACAGGATGGAGGCAAGCATCCAGAGCGTGTAGGCACCCGGGCCGGCCCGCCACGGAGAAGTGGTACTGGGAACGCCGGAGAACGCACCTAGTCCGAACAGCACCAAGGCTATGGCGGCTACAATGATCCTGCCGGTAGCCACTGGGGCAGATATCCGCCAGATGCGAATACCTGAAGCAACCACACGCCGATAAGAGCGAGAACGGGGCGAGCCACAACAACGACTCACCCACTCCTCGCGGGTCTCCTCCATGCCCGGTGGATACGGCCTTCCTGCTTGAAGACGCGTTACGCCATTGTCGATTTGACAGTCCCCTCAACAGGTCACACTTGGACAAGGGCCGACCCAGAGGCGAATACATTGCCGAAAGAGTCAAACGCCGTGGCGTGCAACGAGTGTGTGCCGAGTGCGGTGCCGGCGTCGAACCAGCATATGAAGGAGGTACGGTGTCGACGCAGAACCTATCGTCAAACAGGAATCACCTGGCAACAGGAGTGTTTGGCACAGATATGTGGTCAAAGGCACCTGTATGGTCTTCCACGTACGGTGAGTTAGAATCAGAACCGGGCGACCTCGCCGGTACCCACTGTCAGAGGTGCACTGGTGTGTATTTGAGGCACCGTGGTAGTGCTCGCCCTCCGCACGGTTGTGCTTGTCGGGACAACCCCGTTGTTGTCGTTCTTGTAACGGTAGGACTCGAGCGCGGTTGTAGTGGTAGGATCCGCTACCCGGATTGAGGGCTACGTTTTCCATGACTAAGTCCACGATGTTGCGCTCGCCGTGGTGGCGGGTTGGAGCGACGGACCTGTATATGAGCCGTTGCGCAAGGTGATGCTGCAGGGAGTGCGCATTTGATCGTATGTCGCCACCAAGGCGTAGCCGCCGGGGCTGAAGCCGTCGATCGTGATGTTGGAAGGTGACTCCAGCAACACACACGCGTTGGCACGGGCCGGCATCTTTATGGTGACGTTACGGAGGGTGACGTTGGACCAGCCATCACTGATAACCAAAGGCGGCCACCGGTGGCATCCAGCATAACGTTGGAGAAGGTGAGGTCGGACGAAGTACCACCCGAGTCATTCCACAGGTGTAGGGCGTACTTGAAGGCCTGGTGAGGGTGAGGTCCGGAACGTCACCCGTCGCATCTCCTGTTCGAGATAGAGGCAGTGGCCGTATTCGTTGCCACCCAGCCCCAGCCTTCAGGTCGAGCCGCGCAAAACTACTGTCAACCATATGGGAAGCGTAGATGGGTTCTCTGCAGTTGCGCATCACGATGTCTTGGATCACCCATCCGCTGGCGATAGGACCCTCCCCGAGTTTCATTCCATAACCTAGATTCTCAAACCGCATATTCTGCACTCGGCAGTCTATAGCTCCGTGCATGGCAACCGCTGACGTTGTCGGCGTTACTGTGGGCGCGGAGCGTGAGACCCTCGAAGGACACGTTGTTGAGCTGATGTCCGAGGAAGAAAAACACCGGAAGACCGGGGCGGCATGAATAGGACCGTCTCCCCGGGACACCGACAATACTTATGTTGTTGGCCGGATACAGCGATGAGGTGACTCGGAAGGTTCCGGCGGGGAATACAGTGCCGCCGCCGGAGCGGGGACTGCGTTGATAGCGGCTTGATGGCGGTGTGTCGTCGGTGGTGCCGTCGGCTGTGCTCCGAATGTGAGTACATTGAAGACGGTGACTGCATGCGTCGTGAGTCTGGTGAGGCGAGGGCGCAGCCGAAGAAGAGAAGAGCCACAAGTGCCAGGCGAATCCGCGACCGGTCTGGCACAGGTGTACGGACAGTGTTTCATGATCTCCCAGAACCGGACAGAACTGCTTGTCTGGTGATGTCCCTTACAGGCTACCAGACCGCGGAGGTTGGGTTCGGGATCAGCGATGCGATTCAGACAGAAACTGCACTTGCTGGATGGTGGCAGGAAGGAAGGGAAGCCCGAGCCTCGCAAGGGGCTCAGGCTCTCGTGGAGGTCCAGGCAGCATATGGGAATCGCTAGAAAGTGTTTCGCAGAGTGCCCGTGCCGCATACAATGATCCCTGCCGGTAGCCACTGGTGGGGCAGATATCCGCCAGATGCGAATACCTGAAGTAACCACACGCCGATAAGAGCGAGAACGGGGGCGAGCCACAACAACGACTCACCCACTCCTCGCGGGTCTCCTCCATGCCCGGTGGATACGGCCTTCCTGCTTGAAGACGCGTTCACGCCATTGTCGATTTGGACAGTCCCCTCATAACAGGTCACACTTGGACAAGGGCCGACCCAGAGGCGAATACATTGCCGAAAGAGTCAAACGCCGTGGCGTGCAACGAGTGTGTGCCGAGTGCGGTGCCTCTGGCGTCGAACCAGCATATGAAGGGAGGTACGGTGTCGACGTGCAGAGACCTATCGTCAAACAGGAACTCAACCCTGGCAACAGGAGTGTTTGGCCACAGATATGTGGTCAAAGGCACCTGTATGGTCTTCCACGTACGGTGAGTTAGAATCACGAACCGGGCGACCTCGCCGGTACCCACTGTCTGAGGTGCACTGGTGTATGTTTGAGGCACCGTGGTGGTACTCGCCCTCCGCACGGTTGTGCTTGTCGGGACAACCCCCGTTGTTGTCGTGGTTCTTGTAACGGTAGGACTCGAGCGCCTGGTTGTAGTGGTAGTGGATCCGCTACCCGGATTGAGGGCTACGTTTTCCATGACTAAGTCCACGATGTTGCGCTCGCCGTGGTAGGCGGGTTGGAGCGACGGACCTGTATATGAGCCGTTGCGCAAGGTGATGCTGCGTGCAGGGGTAGTTATGTCGTCGTATGTTCCCACCAGGGCGTAGCCGCCGGTGGCTGTGAAGCCGTCGATCGTGATGTTGGAAGGCGACTCCAGCAACACACACACGCCGTTGGCGCGGGCCGGCATCTTCATAGTGACGTTTCGGAGGGTGACGTTGGACCAGCCGTTGCAAATGACCAAAGGCCATTGGCCACCGGTGGCATCCAGCATAACATTGGAGAAGGTGAGGTCGGACGAAGTACCACCCGATCCGTTATATAGGTGTAGGGCGTACTTGGAAGGCCTGGTGAGGGTGAGGTCCGTGAACGTCACTCGTCGCATCTCCTGTTCGAGGTAGATGCAGTGGCCGTATTCGTTGCCACTCCAGCCCCAGCCTTCCAGGTCGAGCCGTGCAAAACTACTGTCAACCATGTGGGAAGCGTAGATGGGTTGTATACAGTTGCGCATCACGATGTCTTGGATCACCCATCCGCTGGCGATGGGGCCTTCTCCAAGTTTCATTCCATAATCTAGGTTCTCAAACCGCACATTCCGCACTCGGCAGTTGATGGCTCCGTGCATGGCAATACCGCTGACATTGTCGGCGTTACTGTGGGCGCGGAGCGTGAGACCCTCGAAGGACACGTTGTTGAGCTGATGTCCCAGGAAGAAGAAACACCCGGACGACCGGGGCGGCATGAGTAGGATCGTCTCCCCCGGGACACCGACAATACTTATGTTGTTGGCCGGATACAGCGATGAGGTGACTCGGAAGGTTCCGGCGGGGAGCAATACAGTGCCGCCGCCGGAGCGGGAGGCTGCGTTGATAGCGGCTTGTATGGCGGCCGTGTCGTCGGTGGTGCCGTCTCCTGTGGCGCCGTGACTCATTACGTCGTGTACGCCTGCGGCCATAACGTTATCCACGGAGATAGTATTTGTGACAAGCAGAGCAGAAGCTATCAATAGAGTAAACAGGATGTAATCACGGAAGCAGGTTCTGGGCCGGACCGGTTTATGCATGGTGCACCTCCCAAAGCAAGGAACTACCCCGACTCGCGTCATGAAGCTTCGGGGATCGCCCCTCAGACTTCGGCAGCTCGGCTGGCTCTTTGATGGGAGCCCCGTAGCTTTGCGGCCCCACCTCGCGGTGGGTGTGCCTTTTCGTGTCGGGAGTGCTGCTCTTTCTTTGCTGCTAATGCATACTACGTAGACACAGCAGCCGAGTTACGGAGATGGTGGCGCTTCGTGTCTCACAGCAATCTTTTCCAGGGCCAGGTATCCAGGCTACGGCAACCAACACACTGCTCTGGTGAGGTACCCGGTGTCCACACTGTCGCCAGCGAAAGCGATCCTCGGCCGTCGGTCCATATCATCTCCTATCGGCCAAGGCGTGAGATTTCATTAGTGATCGTGCGGAGGGCAACATAACGGTCAGGCAGTGCCTAGTCTAGGTTTGGCTGAAGGCAACGTTGATGGGAAGCCGGTGATTACCCAAGATCACCTATGTCTTCAGTGGTCTGCCGAACGGCCTCGTGGCCTCAGGTTGAGGTCCTCACGTTGGCAGCTGCGCTGATATTGTGTGTCTTCTCGTTTGCGAGCACGGGCAACACAGATGGAATCCTCGTGGAGGTCGCTCGGAACACGTTGTACTCAACCATGATCCAACCGCAAAGCAACCATGTGATCTTGGAACATTCGAGGCTCGTGGCTGCGGCGCCAATAACCCAAACCATGGCCGCTCCCAACCATAAGATACGCCCGCTGCGTGGGAGCTTGAGGATGTGTCTAAGCAGAACGAGCCACGCTACAAAGAGGAGGCTTGCCCCCATCATGCCGGTATCGGTCAGTACCTGTATAGGTGTGTTGTGGGCCACAAATGCCCACCCGCCTCGTTGTGTTGCGGCCATGAGAAAGCCTCTTGCTCCCACGCCGACGAGCGGCGACTCATTCCAGACCTCTAGGCCGTTCCGCCATATGTCCTGCCTAATCAAGAAGGTTCCAGCCTCTGTGCCTTCCGTGACCCTTTGCATCAAATCCTGGGGGACTACGTTCGGTATCAACCAAATCACGCAGGCGAGCGCAAGTACAAGCGGGAGCACTGCCTGGGCGCCACCGGACCACGTGACGACGACAGCGATGACGAGTGCATTGACAATT
This sequence comes from Thermoleophilia bacterium, assembly GCA_040770645.1. Taxonomy (GTDB): domain Bacteria; phylum Actinomycetota; class Thermoleophilia; order RBG-16-64-13; family RBG-16-64-13; genus JAAYZX01. The sequence goes on from JAXGIS010000001.1 coordinate 359,979, forward strand.
AGGCCAATGGCGCCGGCACGTGACCCGGTCAGGAGGACACTCAAAGTGGCTGGGACGATGAACAACCAGTAGATGCTCTTCCATTTCGGTTTCGATATAGCTGCCATGTATGCGGCGACAACGATGCCGATCGATATCAGAAGAGCGTAGTCGTTGGGGTTCAGACCGCCTCCCGTGTGTCGAGTGGCATCTCCCATTACCGTTGGCCTCCCTACTATGTAGGCTTCGAGAAGCATGACAACGGCCACACAACACCCGGCCAGATAGCTGCGCAACAGCGTGAGTAACCTGGACTTAGAATCTACAAACTCGCAGAGCATCCAAGTGAACAGCAGAAGCGAGATATAGGTGACGATTGTTCCCTGAGTTGCCTTGGTATCGACGGTCCACAGAAGGGAGAGGAAGTTCCACAGTACGAACAGCCCAAAGAAGAGCAGGGGCAGTGGAGGGATCGTGATCCTCGAACGCAACAAGATCGCAAGCGCGGCCGTTCCAAGCGCCATGGAAGAGACGAGGAATGTCCCCGTGACGAACCCGGGGATAATGAGTAGCTCTTCCCACGGTACGAAGAACGTGGAGATGCACAGAAGGCCGAAAGTTGCCCTACGCAGACTCCGTGTTGTGGCCGGTTCCGCCCTTAGCTTTGTGTGTGTGCTCTTGCTCACTTCCGGCCTCTTCTCTCACCGATGATGGCCCGGGAGAAGGCGCTTTCGTAGGCTGTGGCTACGGCCGATTCGCTGCAGTATCGACGTACCCATGTGAGCGCTTCTTGTCCGAGGCGGCCGCGTAGTTGGGAGTCGCGTAACAGACATCTTATTGCATTCGTCAGAGCGGGAGGATCGTCCGGGGGCACCAACAGGCCGCGTGACCCATCAACAATCATCTCCGGAGTTCCACCTACGGCCGTGGCCACCACCGGCAGGCCCTCGCTCATTGCTTCAAGAATGGCATTACTGAGGCCCTCACTGCGTGACGGGTGAACGGCAAGGTGCGCGTCTGAAAGGAGGGAGGGGACATCCGAGATCTCTCCCAGGAAGCGCACGCACTTCGTCAACCCTAGATCGGAGACTAAACGTTGCAGGTTGGCGCGCTCAGGCCCTTCCCCCGCTATAAACAGCTCGAAATCATGTTGTTCACTGAGTATCGGCGCCAGGGCTTTGAGCAGCACATCGAATCCTTTGAGCCGTTTAAGAGTACCCACGGCAACTATGCGTGTAGCCTCTACCTCTTCGGTGGGCTTCGCTCTGCCTAGGGCAGGCACTATATTGGGAATTACCAATGAACTCGGAATCCTGCAACTCGTTGAGCGAAGGACTTCAATCCCCCACCACGAGTTGCTGATAACGCAGTCGGCTCCTTCAACGGCCACACGTCCTATGGGCAACCGTCGACTTGTGTGCCCGGTGTTGCTGTCTATGGTCAGATCTCCCCTGATACCCTGTATGCGGGCGGGTTCTCCACACCCTATCAGGTATCGGGTGTAGGCTCCCGTGTAGAGGGACCAGGCCATGAGTAGTTGGGGCTTCTCTCGACGGATCACCTGGTTGGCTTTCCACCAGCGATAGGGCTTGATTGGGCTGGGGGTATCTCCACAACCGGTATGCCGCCGGATTCTAGAACGTTCTTCCAAGGGCCGGAGCGGGAGAAAGATACCACTACCTGGTCCCAGCCTCGGGTATGTAGTGCCAGAGCCAGGAGACTGAGTTGCTTCTCTGCACCTCCGCGCTCCAACTGGCCGATGGTGTGAATGATGTGCCGCCCTGCGGGTCGCTCGTTGCGTTCGTTCACTTCAGCCACTGGTCCTGCCACCCTGGAACATAAGCACGGTCCAAGAGGGCTGTGCCATTGGTTGTCGCCCTGCAGATAAGCGTGCCACCACGATCGCACCGTGGCGGCGTCCAAATAGCCATCGTTACGGATCCTTTCGGTGTCGAGCAGCGAGTCCGCCCATTCCCTGAGTTCTCCGCGCAGCCAGTTTTCAACCGGAATGGTGAACCCCATCTTTGGGCGCTCGATGATCTTACGAGGTACGTAACGGTCAAGGATTCGGCGCAAAATCCACTTCCCCTGGCCATGCCGATACTTCTGGCGGAAGGGAGTCGCCAGGCCAGTTCGACCACACGGTGGTCGAGCAGGGCATTCGTGTTTCTAAGCCGACGAATGCGCCGGCGCGTTCGACTTTGGTGAGCATGTCGTCGGGAAGAGAGGTAACCAGATCAATGCTCATCATTTGTTCGTAAAAGCGCGGGACGGCAAAGCATGCTGCTTTGGTCTGCAGGGGTCCGGGGGCTCCGTACTTCCCAAAACCACGGTAGTTGGATGGAGCACGCTCGAAACGTATTCCCAGTAGAGACGCGCGCGATCCTCATGAGCCAGAAGTCGCCCTTCGAGCTGAAGCCTACTACGTATAGAGCCGGGCGGTCGACAGGAGGGTTTGCTCGGATCTCCAGCCAGAGCAAGGATGGTGCCGCCCAATGCGCGCCGCAGCGGCGCAGGACACCAACCATACATGCGCCAGCGTGTGTCGACGGTGGCGTAGTGTGGGTAGCCACCGAATATTTCATCGCCACCGTCACCAGAGAGGGCTACAGGGACGTGGTGCCCGGCCAGTTCTGCAAGCAGCATGGTAGGGATCTGGGAGGAGTCGGCGAAGGGCTCGTCGTACGCACACGGTAGACGGGGGATGGTGGCCATGGCCTCGCCAGGAGTGACGTATAGCTCCGTATGTTCCGTGCCGAGGTGCCGGGAGACGGAGCGTGCGTGTGTGGCCTCATTGAAATGGGGGTCGTGAAAGCCGATGGTGAAGGTCTTAACCGGCTGGGTACTCTGTGCCTGCATAAGCCCAACAATGAGTGAGGAGTCAACACCGCCTGAGAGAAACGCACCGACAGAATCATCCCCTGTCATGCGCAGGCGCACAGCATCACGAAGGAGTGAGTCCAGGCGGTCGGCCAGACGTTTGTCATCGTCCTTATAGCGGTCTTGAGTGCCTTGTTCCACCGTTTGCAATGCCGACCAGTACTTGTGCGGCCGAATGGCACCGGTACCATTGTCAGACGGGATCTCCAGCAGGCATCCGGCGGGCAGCTTCAGCACTCCCTCGTATATGGACAGTGGTGCGGGTATGTATGAATGGCGTAAGTATAAGGCAAGCGCCCCGCGATCCACTTGAGTAGAGATCCCGGGGTGAGCACGGAGCGCCTTTAGTTCGGACGCAAAGACCAAGGCTTTCTTTACCCAACCGTAGTACAGGTGCTTGACGCCTAGGCGGTCGCGGACCAAGGTGAGGCACCGTCTGTGCGAATCCCATAACGCCATTACGAAAACCCCAATGAAACGGCGGACGGCAGCTCCAATGCCCCACTCTTCTACAGCGGCTCGGACAATCTCTATGTCCGACGATTCTCTGGGTGACCGACCTACCTGCGCCAGTTGGTGTCCGAGTTCGCGAGTTGTAAATCTGGCCGTTGAAGGTGACCACGTAGCGGCCGATTGTGGAGACCATGGACCCGCGAGCGAGAGGGGAGGGGCCTACTTTTGGTGTTCCACTGAAACCCAACGCTAGCCCGTTCTCAGCATCAACCCATATCTCAGAGTCGGTCGACCCTTGGTGGCAAAGCGCGTCTGCCATCCGGGTCACCACCGACTTCAGTCGCTCTGCGTCGGTTGGTTCAGGATCCATCGTCCCCGTGATTCCGTACATACCACTACTCCCGGCTTGTTGGCAGGGATAGGCCCAAAGGAGTGGCCTTATGTGCCTTGGGCGCAATACCGGATTCAGTATCTACTGATGTCTGATCAGGAGTTGCGAAACCAATCCCGAATAAGGGGGAACAACTGGGGTAACTGGTGTTGTTCATATTGCTGCGCATCTTTTTCTTCCTTGCCGCAATGGGCATTGCTCAGTTTTGGCGAATGAGCCCTCCGGCTCGGGGCGAAGCCGGCATGAGTGAGCATCCCAGGCACCGCGTGCAAGATGTGCCTGTTCTAGCGTGTTTCTCGGTGCAGGCCGTCATCGGATTATGTGAAGCTGGTCCAGAAATCTCAACGGTACCGGGGACGGCACGGGGGTCGATAAGGTTCGGTGGAACGTGACAGGCGGGAAGACTACCGTTGAGTTAGTCTCCAGTGTCGCGGAGGTTTGTGGGCACAGGAAATCCTCCAATTCCGAAGAGTGTTTCGGTACTCTCTTTGGCAGGGGCTTCACACGGCCGAGAAGATGCGGTCTCGGCCGGGGTGGATTTGTGTCTGTCGAAGAAGTGGTTCGCTGCACGGGCATCCGTATCCCCAACTCGTTCGCAGATGCAGCGTTTCAACATGAGTTCTGGGTATTAGCCTCTGACACAATAGCAGACTGAAGGATGGTGCTGCGCTAATGGGTTGGGAGCTGTGTCCGATATTTAGTTTCGAACCCGCCCCTCGTCGGCCCTACGAGCAGTGTGAGTACATATCTATCGATTACTTGATAGCCTAGCCAGGGAGGCTGCCTTGGGTGAGTCGACGTGTATGCAGTGTTTTTCGGCGTCGTTGGAGATAGCCCATATGAGCCGGGTGGTGAGATGTTGAGGTGTAGTGGAAAATATATGACCAGGAAATGGTCTCGGATTCTTATTCGCGGTTTCTGCACCAAAAATGCTTCCTGCACACATCGTGGGACTTGTGCGCACACGGCGCGGACCTGCCCATGTCCTATTCTGCATGATCGATCATTGGGAGCCGGGGACTGGAGGTGTAGATGCAAGCATAGAGGGCGATAGGGTGGAGGGCTTGTAACGCGCTATCCGCGTCTTGCGGATAAACATGCCGATTCTACCGGTAGACGACCGTCACGGACGTGGTTCTTCCCGCCGCACTACCACCGGGCCGGCAATCTGCGGGCACTTGTCTCCCTTTGCGAGCAGGGCTATGGTGAAATCGAACTCCATCTCCACCACGGCAAGATCGTTCCTGACACGGCAGACAAAATTTGCGGCGGACTATTGAAATGTGCGTCGAGGATTACGCTCGTTTTGGTGTATTTGGCACGGAGGAAGGCCGTCGCCGATATGCTTTCGTACACGGTGATTGGGCGCTCAACAACTGTTTGGCAAGTGGACGGTACTGTGGGGTCGACACCGAGCTGGCTATTCTTAAGGAGACGGGCTGTTACGCTGATTTCACTTTTCCCTCGTGCATTCGGGGGAATCCCCGTCAGATAAATACCGTTCACTATGCCGACGCTACCCTCCGTGGCCGTAGGGCTTACTCTAGGGGTAGGCCTGCTGAAGTCGGCAGAAGACCGCCTCGAAACGGTCTGCTCCTTGTGCAGGGCCCGGTTCGGCCCGTTTTCGTTGGCAGGAGACTAACATTTGGAGACGGCATCAATGACCAAAGACACCCCACTCCGCAGCTGCTCGATGCTTGGGTGCGGACCTCTGTCCACGTACTCGGTCGACCTGACGTGGTGATAGTCAAAGCCCATACCCACGGGGCCGTTCATGCTGAGACCGTACTAGGCCAACCGATGGATCACGCGTTCGAGTACTTGGAGAGCCGTTACGGCGACGGGAAATTCTGTCGACTGCACTACGTGACGGCGCGAGAGCTATTCAACATTATTCGAGCGATGGAGGTCGGCGAGACGGGAGACCCAAGTGACTATCTGGATTTCTGTATTAAGCCTCCCGTCTATGATTCCAGCCCCACAATAGTAGAGGCCAGCGCCGAACTTAAGGCGGCTGTGCGGGCAACATACCCGGTGTGATATGTCCGAATGGTGGAGAGATTCGAAACGGGCGGGAACAACTTGCATATCATTCTTACGCGTCGCAGGAATTATCACTTCCCGTTATTATATCCCATATCAGAATAACAATATTGCCACGCATGACTTCGTCTAGGTTCAGTCTGGGCCTCGCAATGCGCAATATGGCTGGATATGTAGAGCATGGGTTGGATGTTGTTGCGTCGCAAGGATATCCTCGCGAGTAGCAATTTCATAGTATTGGTAGTGGCCATGTTTTGTTGGCATTTCTATACAGAAGGCTGTAGTTCAACCATCATGGGGAAGTAGAATGTGCCGGGGCAGAAATGATCCACTCTCGCCACCCGGGCATTTGGAGGCATGAACTGTTCAAAGACACAGACAAGATGAGGGAACCCGTGCCCAGGC
>JAXGIS010000002.1:0-297756 GCA_040770645.1 Thermoleophilia bacterium
CTCCTGTGGGATTGCCATGGTCAACCTCCCTGCATGGTGCGGCGACAAGCCACCGTTGACGAGGAGCGGAGCCCAACGGCCCCCGGCGCCCGACGCTGCAGTATCCGTGAGCCCAACACCATCAGCCGGCCTCGGCTTCGGGTACCTGCACGCAATCGGGCAGCCTCCCACCGTAGCCACAGAGGAACTCGGCGTGACCCATGACCCCACGACCTGCGGGTTGTACGGCCAGTATCTCCAGCGCACCCGAGCCGCAGCCCACGAACAACCTCCCGCGCGCTCCACGGCTGTGCGCGAGCCTGCCGGGCCGGTCCCACACCCGAAGCGCGGCCTCAGGAACGCGAGCATCCTCCTCGTCCAACCAAGGCCATGTGCGCCACACACGCAACGTGAGCCCCTCGGCCCGCATCTCGGCCGCCGTATCCGGCACCAGCGCCCGCACCAGATTGTGGCACGCCAGGGCCGGCAGCCGCAGATCCAGCGTTCTGTCGGCCGCCGTCACCTTGGGGGCGTAAGTACTCTGGTCCGGTTGGTCCTGCCATACGACCGTGCCGTCGACAGTGGCCTGCAGCACTCTGTCCATGGCCAGTGCTCCCAGCAGGGCCAGCGCGCGGCCAACCGAGGCCCCATCGTCCCAGAGATTGATGGAGAGACTCACTCTCGCCGCCACCGGGCCTGCATCCAGGGGCTCGATGATACGCATGATGCTGACCCCGGTGGTCTGCTCTCCGTTCCTCAGTGCCCAATGGATGGGAGCCGCCCCCCGATACGCCGGCAGCAGCGAGGCGTGCACGTTGATGCAAGGGAGGGCATCCAGCAAATCGGCGCGAAGCAACTGACCAAAGGCAGCCACCACCAGGCAGTCCACCCGCGCCGCACCCAGCGAGCCTATAACCTCGCCGCTGTTGATGTCGGGCGGCGTGAGCACGGAAAGGCCGGCCTCGGCCGCCGCCAAGGACACCGGGGATTCGCTCACCTTCCGACCCCTTCCCCGCGGACGGGCCGGCTGAGAGACGACCAACTCCGGGCGACGGCCGAGGCTCAGCAGGTCACGCAGAACCCAGGCGCCAAACTCAGGAGTGCCGGCGAAGGCGAATCTCACCGCGTGGGCCGCTCGCCCGCTTCTTGGGCCGTCCGGCGCTCCTTGAGTACACGCCTGCGTTCCTCGGCGCTGGTACGATCCAATATGAGCACCCCATCCAGATGATCGATCTCGTGCTGCATGATACGTGCCATAAGAGCCGTGGCCTTGCACGTGATGGGGGTTGCCTTCCAGGTCGCAGGCCTCAGCCACCACGCGTTCGGCCCGAGGCACTTCCACCGTGAAACCGGGCACCGACAGGCAACCCTCCGACTCAGCCTGCACTTCGGCCGATCTCTCAGTGATGACTGGGTTGACGAAGGCCAGTGGCTCGCCCGTCTCGGTGCCGCCACACGAACAGCCTCTTGAGTACACCCACCTGAGACGACGCCGCCAGTCCGATACCCTCAGCTTCATCCATGACTTCGAGCATAGCTTCGGCCAAAGCACGAAGCTTAGCGTCAAACTGCGTCACTTCGTGCACCGCTCGCGCAGTACCGGGTCTCCCATTGTCCTTATCTCGTACACGGCCGCCCTCTCAAGTCCTGGGGCTGCTGCCACCGTTACATGAACCATTCCGGGTCAACGTCCACCATAAGATCGACCCCTCGGCGAAGGAGTGCGGCGCGTAAGTTGGACAGGTGCTCCCGCAGCCGCGACGGGGTGCATCCGTCTTGGGGCAACACCACCACAACACCTGCCGGCGTTCGCGCTCCCCGAATGCGCGGTAGCTGTGTTGGGCCCCACGGCTGCCCGCTGCTCCCCAGCCCAGCCCACCAGGGAGTCCATCACCAAGCGAGCCGCCCCATCCATCCGCGCGCCTTTCCCGGCCAGCACAACCCTGACCAGCATGGTGGCCGGCGGGAACCCAAGACGCCGACGCTCATCCACCCGGCGGTAAAACGCCCGCTCCTCGCCTTGTACGGCCATTCCTAATGCACGGCGAATCGGGATTCCAGGTCTGCACCAGCGCCCTACCCGGTGCACCTCTGCGCCCTGCCCGCCCGCACACCTGACGGAGCAACTGGAACGTTCGCTCGGCTGCTCGGAAGTCGGGGAGATAGAGGCCGAGAGTCTGCATCCACCACCACCACCAAATCGACCCGGGAAATCGTGGCCCTTGGCCACCATCTGGGAACCCAGGAGGACTCCCGGCGCCGAGCGCGCAAGGTGTGGAGGGTGGCGCGCCCGGTTCCGACTTACGGCTACGTCCGAGTCCAGACGGAATATGCGATCCTCGGGCAGGAAGCGGCTCACTTCCTCCTCCACGCCTTGTGTGCCCACCACGGTCAGCCAAGGCCGCCGAACCGCAGACCGAACACAAGGGCTCGGCCGGTCGGCGGTACCTGCAGTGATGACAGACCAATACCCCTCCCACCGCTACGCGGCGCGCGATGCAGCGTCAGTGAGATGTCGCATCTGGGACACATCACCACGTGACCGCACTCGGGCAGAAGAGATATGCGGAGTGCCCCCGTCGGTTGACCAGCAGAACCGCCTGCCGGCCCGCCGCCAGCGTCTGCCGCAGACAATGGGCCGCACGGGGTGACAGCACGCTGCCGCCACCTCGGCGCCGCATGTCCACCACCTCTACCTCAGGGGACCTCTCCCCCGGTGGGCCGGATCTGGAGGCGAAGCGTCTTGCGGCTCTCCACCAGTGTCTCCAAGCGAGGAGTGGCCGTACCTTCCAGCAGCAACGCGCCGTGGCGTTGAAGTGCGCCAGCGGGCAACCCAGCGAGCCTGGTATCTGGGTTCCTCTTCGTTCTTGTAGAGGAGTCGTGGGACTCATCGATGATGATGAGACCCAATCGTGGAACCCGTGCGAAAACGGCCGACCGCGCTCCGATGACAACGGGAGATCGCCCGCTCTCAGCCCGACGAGCGCTCTGGCTCGGGCCGCAGGGCCAAGCCGCTGTGAACAACGGATACCACCCCGGTCCCAGCGCCTGCTCGAAATACCGCTGCAAAGCGTCCGGTCAGTGCGATCTCGGGAACCAACACGATGGCACCCCGACCCCTACGAATGGTTTCAGCGCAGCAGGCCCAAATAGACCTCGGTCTTGCCGCTGCCCGTGACCCCCCACAGGAGCGCGCGTGCGCGGCCACGCCGTCCTTCAGGGCCGTCTGCAACCAAGTGAGCGCGCGGCTCTGCTCTGCCGTCGGCGCACGGTGGCTTGCGGCCGCAACACCGCGTCGTCCCCCATCGACGGTTGCCTCATGCAGCTCGCTGCGCTGCTCCAAGTCCGCCACCCCCTTCTTAACCAGGGCGTTGAGCAGGGCCCGTGTGCAGCCCAACGCTCTGCAGGCGTCGGCCACGCTCATCCCCCCTGGAGGCAGAGCCGCCCATACCACCCGTTGCCGTGCGGTCAGAGGCTCATCCGGCACTGCTCCCCGGCGGGGGTGATCCACCCCCACTCTGCGCCCCCCGCCCACCGCTTCCGGCAATCGAGCGGCCGCGCTCACGGCAAGCAGGGCCGCCCCCAGTGCGGTGCAGTACTGTTGGGCCAGGGCGCGGGCCGTTCGAACTCCTCCGGGGTAACCGTGGCCGCACGAGGACTTCGTGTATGCGCCGCAATCGGTGGCCGTGGCCGCCGGCCTGATGCTCCCATCGCTCGGCCCCGTGACCACCCCCAACACCACACGCGACCACCGAAGGGAACGCGCACCAAACCACCGATTTCGATGGGGGGTCCGGATTCGGGGGAAGATAATCGAAATCACGGTCGCTCAGCGACCGCACCGCCAGTAGGGCACCACCTGCCACGCCACTGGGTCGGGATGCGGCCCCGGGGCGGGCGCCGCCGGGGCTCTCCTCCTCTACAGGCCTGCGGCGCGCGCCGCCGCCTTGTCCGTCTTCTCCCACGTGAAGTCGTGGTCCTCTCGTCCGAAATGCCCGTACGCGGCCAGTCTTCTCGTAGATGGGCCGCTTGAGATCCCAGATCACGAATGATAGCCGCCGGACGCAGATCGAAGTGCTCCCCCACCAGACGCTCGATGAGCGCCTCCTCCACGTTGGTGCCGCAGCAGTGCACCATCACACTCACCGGGCGCGCCACGCCGATGGCGTAGGCCACCTGCACTTCGCAGCGGGGAAGCCAGTCTCGCCGCCACCACGTTCTTGGCCACATAGCGGGTGCATAGGTGCCGGAGCGGTCGACCTTGCTGGGGTCTTTGCCCGAGAACGCGCCGCCGCCGTGCCCACCGAAACCCCCGTAAGTATCCACGATGATCTTCCGACCCGTGAGGCCGGTATCCCCCATGGGACCGCCCACCACGAACTTGCCGGTGGGGTTCACATACAGCTTGGTGTGCTTGAAATCTGGGTCCATACAGATCCGGGGGCAGAACGGGCCGGACCACGTGTTCGATGAGGTCGGGGCGCATGAGCGAATCGATGTCTATGCCCTCTTGATGCTGGAGGGGGACAATACGACAGCCGTGATGAACTGCGGTCGGCCGTCACGATAACGAATCGTGACCTGGCTCTTGCCGTCGGGACGCAGATACGGCAGCAGACCGGCCCGCCGCACCTCCAGACGAGCGGTGACAGAGACGATGCGCCAAGAGGATGGGCATGGGCATGAGCTCAGGCGTGTCTTCGCACGCATATCCGAAGACCAGCTGGTCCGCCACCCGCGCCCTGGCTGTCGAGGATATCGTCGTCGCCGGGGTCTGTGCGCATCTCGAGGGCGCGCTTCACCCCTGAGCAATATCGGGTGATTGCTCGTCTATAGACGTGAGAATGCCGCAGGTCTCATAGTCGAACCCAAATTTGGCCCGCGTATAGCCGATGCGCTCAATGGTTCGCCGCACCACGGTTGGGATGTCGACGTAACCCGACGTCGTCAGCTCTCCCGACACCACGACCAGACCGGTGGTGATGAGGGTCTCGCAGGCCACGCGACCTTCGCGGTCTTCCGCCAATACCGCATCCAGCACGGCGTCGGATATCTGGTCGGCCATCTTGTCCGGATGCCCTTCGCTGACCGATTCCGAGGTAAAAAGGAACTCATCGTTTCGCACGTTCTCGCGCCTCCGCGTTACCGGGTTGGTGATCATGTATGCTTCATTGGTTGGACTCGGCTCAAGCCGCCATCGAGCCGGGGATGGCGAACGCCATCGGTTTCACCCGGGGTCAACAGCACGACCGTGTCCACGGCAAGGGACACCGATTCACTGCCAGTGTTACCCTATCAAACCATCGTCCCATTGTAGCCGGACGGCGTGACGCACAACAACAAGGATGGGGCCTCGTGGAATACGATTTGCGACAGGCCATGGTGAGGGATGTCCCCCAGATGCAGAAACTGGTCAACTGGTGGGCGAAACAGGGCGCTATGCTTCCCCGCTCGCTCCACTCTCTCTATGAGCACATACGCGATTACACAGTGGCTGTGGAGAACGGGCGGGTGATCGGCTGTGTGTCTCTCCACGTTTCGTGGGAGGACCTGGCCGAGATCCGCACACTGGCGGTAGCGGCCGACTACCACGAGAAGGGCATCGGCCGCGCTCTGGTACAGGAAGCCCTACAGGACGCCAAGCGCCTCGGCCTCACCCATATCTTCGTTCTGACTTATGTACCCGGGTTCTTCGGGACCATGGGTTTTCAAACCGTCAACAAAGGCGATTTACCCCAGAAGATCTGGCAGGATTGCGTGCACTGTCCCCACTTCCCGGACTGCGACGAAACGGCCATGACTCTAGACCTCGATTAGGATGCGAGGCCAACACCGAGCGCAGAGGCCGAGGAGGAGCCGGACCCATCGCGCGGACTGACAGCAGTCCAGCCAGCGTCGCGCCGGCCGAGTCGCCGGCTCCCGGCTCACCGACCCCACCGCCGGCCTACTGCGAACGCAGGGCTCCTTCGTGATACTTGAGAAAAGGATCCCATAGTATCCACTCGCTGTAACCCTGCTGCTCCACGGCCTCGATCTGCGCTTTGACTTCAGCCACTCCGTAGGAACTGGGAAAGTCGAAGTCCTGGAGCCAGGGGCGGTAGAGGGCGCCGTTGCCCGAAAAACGCCGGGTGGCGTCCTTGGTGGCGAAGGTGACGGTGTCGTAGGGGTTGGTGTCCGGGTTGTTGATGCCGTAGGACCCGCTCTCGTAATGCGACGGGTAGATCATGGGGCAAACGATGTCAACCGACTGACACACCTTCTCGATGCGCTGCCCTATGCCGGCGTCACCTTTCTGGTCCAAAGCGTGTCCGAACACATCGGCCGACACCCACGCGCCCAGGGGGTGCAGGCGTTCCCGGGCGTACTGCAGGAACGCGGCGATAGCGTCCTCTTGAAGACCCGCCTTTCCCGGATACACGGCATCGGCGATGATGCCGTCGGTGGGGAACCGCACGTAGTCGAACTGGATCTCCCGGAACCCGCGCCGCACGGCGTCCTCGGCCACCTGCACCAGGTACTCCCACACCTCTCTGTTATACGGGTTGGTGTAGGAGGCGCCGTACCTATCCTTCCACAGGCCGCCGTCTTTGTGTTGCACAGCGAGTTGAGGTGCCTTCTGGGCCAGCAGCGGATCGTTGAAACACACGATACGGGCAATGGGAAAGATGCCGTGTTCGCGGAGTCTCTCCATAAGAGCTTCTACGTCAGGGATTCTCTTCTCCCACAGCTTCATCTCCCGCACCATGGCCACATCCGGCTGATAAGCAACATAGCCGGTGGCGTCTTTGACATCGATGACCATGGCGTTGAGTTCAGTGCGGTCGCAGAGCCCAATCAGGGGGTTGATGTAGTCTTCGATACCCGCCGTCCATGAGGTGACGTATATGCCTTTCACCGGCACGTACGATAGATCTCGCAACGCGGTGAGATCCACCTTGGGCGGGACGCGCAGGAAATCCAACTCGCCGTAACGCTCCACCACCTCAGGTACGGCCGTACGCGGCTGGCTCCACGGCCAACGCAGGGTCAACCCCTTACCGCCCGCGATGCCGCTGCCCAGCGCCCAGAAAACCATGAAGCCGATGGCGAAAGCCACTACGCCGCCGGCGAGAACCACGACCAGCGCCGCCGGAGCTGCGCGCCGGCGGCGCCGAGGCGGTCGACGTGTGTGATAGCGCGGTGAATACCCCGAGGGCCTGCTCCCAACCCTATCCAATGGCTCTACCCAATGATTCTTCCCACCGCCTTCTCTCCGTCCGGGGTCAACCTCAGGCTGATGGAGCGGGCGTCTTGGCTTCCAATTCCGGCCCGTCTCCCTGGCCGGTTCTCAGTCACTTTGGTATTGTACCAATGCCATGCGCTACGATAAGGTATTCAGATTCCTCCTCTTCGCGTTCATTATAGGTAGTGCGCTGGGCCTGGTGGGAGGACTGGTCCTGGGAGGGGAGCGTCACGCTTCCGCCCACAGCACCAAGGCCCCCGCAGGCAAGGGCAAAGCCACCACCTCCACCACCGGCGGCGGACAAGGCCCTGAGCCCATGACTGCAGAGAGGGCAAGAGCCATCGGAGCCAATGAACTGGGCATGGTGCTGGTCGCTCGAGTACCACAAGATCACCAAGCCCGAAGACCAGAACGCTCCCGAGCCCGACTACTGCCGCAGCGCCCTCCACTTCAAGCAGGACATCGAACTGCTCAAGTCGGAAGGGTATTACCCCATCACCGTCAAGGAGTTGGCCACCGGCAACATAGCCATCCCGCCGTGCAAGAGCCCGGTAGTACTCACGTTCGACGACTCCAGCCCGGGCCAATATCGCGTACTGGAAGACGGCAGCATAGACCCTGAGTGCGCCGTGGGGATCCTGCAGGCCGCGGCCAAGGACGGCACCTGGCCCATGAAGGCATCGTTCTTTGTCCTGCTCGACGTCACCCCCCGGACAACATCCTCTTCGGTCAACCAGACCTGCAGCAGGAGAAGATGCGCAACCTGGTCAAGTGGGGCTGTGAGGTGGAAGCCACACCTACACACATTTGAACTTCCAGAAATCAACTTCGGACGTCATTCGCAAAGAGCTCGCGCTCTCCAAGCAGAAGATCGAGCAGTTGGTGGGAGGCGATTATCAGGTATACACGCTGTGCGTGCCCTACGGCGCGCCTACCCTGAAGACGTCTCCATCCTCAGAAGCGGCGAGCACGAAGGGGTCTCCTACGCGTACAAAGCGGCGCTCGAGGTCGCCGGCGGTCCCAGCTACTCACCGTTTTCCACAAGTTCGACCCCATGCGCATACTGCGCATAGAAGTGCAGCACGACGCCCTCAAGCGCGCAGTGGACAACCTCAAGAAGAACCCGGACCTGCGTTACATATCGGACGGCGATCCAGCGGTTGTCTCAGTGCCCGCCTCCACTTCCGAGAAGCTGGGCAACCTCGCCGACAAGCTTGGCCGCCCCGTGATCACCTACTAAACCGGCCGGTCACTAGATGGGCCGCAGTACGGGCGCGCCATCCTCCAACTGGACCTCCAACTGGGCGCCGCAGAGGCCGCACTCCACGTGCTGCCCGGCTGCGGTCTCCGAGCCCACGTGGAGGGTAACGTGGCATACGGGGCACTTGGCGTCAATTTCCGGCTCCGCACCCATCAGCGGCTGCTTCACGCCGGCGTATTCCCACAACGGATCGTACTTCTTGCCCAATGTGCGCTCCTCAGCATCCTAGTCGTCGCTCCGGCGGCCAGAGTGTCTCACATCGGGGCGACCTCGCTCAAGGGCTGAGCCATCACGGCCGAGTGCGGCGCCGGATACTGCGCCGGCAATCACTGCGGAACCTGCTGCGCCACACCGCATTGCTGACGCTGGCCGTAGCGTGGGCGGGATTGGCGCTGACCGTCGCCGCTTGCGGACCCACTGCGCAGGTGTCCACATCTTCCACGCCCACATCGACAGATCCCACCTGCGCAGCTACCGCTCCCCCTACGACGCAGACAGGGTCATCCACCGCCGCCCTCGGCCGCGCCTTCACCATCATGGCGGCTGCGCCGTCGTACGCGTTCACCATGATCACCTGGGAGATCACTGAACAAGAACCACAGATTCTGGTGCAGACAGATGGGGTACGGGTCTCGCCCTGGACGGCGCTGCGCGTACGGGCGGGAGTGGACGGCCCCGAGGCCGACATCGTCTACACCGACGGTGGGGCCGCGGGCCGCGAGGCCGGCCAGGTCTGGATGCCTATCGCGGCCTTGTTCGAGTCTTCGACCTGGCTGCAGGGACTCCCCCTGGAAAGCGAGCTCATCCCTAAGGATCTCATCGCAAAGGTCACGGCCGCCGCCGAACCGATTGATCCCACCCTCACGTTACGGCCGCCGGCGCCGCCGGCTCCCTCCGAGGCGCCTCGGGCATTCACGTGGAGCCACCCCCTGGTGACCGAAGCCCGCGTTGACGCAGAAGTATCCACCACTGTGTGGCTCAACCGCGCCGGATGGATTCTGCGCCTGGATCGCGAGACCGTACCTCAAGACCCGGCCGCGGGGTTGCGACACACCTACACGGTAGTGGAGTTCTCGCGACCGGCCGACCCCGATTTGGTCCTCCCGGTGACCGGGTTCGAGACGTTCGTGATGTGACCCGCACCAGGTCGACCCATAACCGCACCTCGGCGGACGCCATCGCCTGCTATGACTTGGGTCTGGTGCCCTACGAGCCGCTGCAGCAACTCCAGGCCGAGTGGCGCCGCGGGGTGGCCGCCGGCACCCGTCCTGGAGCGCTCATGCTGCTGGAGCACGAGCCGGTCATCACCTTGGGCGCCCGCACTGTGGCCACCCGCGCTGCGCGGGCCCACGTCCCAAGGAACCACACATCGGGCGCCGTAGCCCCGCAATACCAAACCGATGCAGGCGCCGTGTTCACCTCACGCTATGGGCAGGCCGGATCACCATCCATACCGGTGGTGCAGTCCGAACGCGGGGGCCTCGCCACTCTACACGCCCCGGGCCAACTCGTGAGCTACCCCATCATCCCCCTGCCCCATAAGAACCTGCGCTCGTATGTGTGGGGCTTGGAAGAAGTCCTGGTGCTCCTTCTGCGCGAGTGGGGCATCGAGGCGGAGCGCCGAGCCGGAAGGCCGGGGCTGTACGTCGCTGACGCGAAGATCGCGTCGGTGGGCATACGTTGTGAGCGATGGGTCACCAGCCACGGCACATCGCTGAATATCTGCCCTGACCTCACTCTGTTCGACCTCATTGTCTCCTGCGGAGACCCTACGCTGGTCCAGACCAGCGTTGCCCACCTGGGCGGACAGATCGTGGAGCACGCACAGGCGGCAAGACGCTACGCGGAGTTGTTCGGCCGAGTCTTCAACCTACAGGTATCGCCGCCTCAGCCTATCGAGTGGGAGAAGCTGAGGGACCTACCTTAGATCGAGTGCCCACGGCAGGATTCGAACCTGCGGCACCTGGCTCCGGAGGCCAGTGCTCTATCCCCTGAGCTACGTGGGCACGATTCGCGTACCGGACGGACGCGAGGCACGGCCATTATAGCGGTTCGGATGGGTGACAAGACCCTCGCGCACGAGCGGCGGGCACGAACCGCGGCTGTCCCTTGTCTGGAAGGGGCACCACCAAGCGATCGAGGTCTCGGGGAAGATAAGAGCTGGGGAACACCTCTCTGGCCTCTTGAAGAAGCTCTCTGGGCCCATGGCGTGAGCTCACATGAGTCAGGACCAACAGGGAGACACCCGCCATCTTGGCCACCTGCGCAGCCTCGCGTGCAGTGGAGTGATGGGTGGCTTCGGCCCTTTCCTGCTCCGAATCGGCGAAGGTGCTGTCGTGCACGAGGACGCCGGCGCCTCGGGCGAGGGCCACCACGGCCATGGTGGGACGAGTGTCTCCCGAGACCACTATCTTGCGTCCGGGTCGAGGCGCGTCCATGACTTCGGCTGGTGTCACCTCGACACCCGTGCGACTCCGCACCGTCTGCCCCATCTGCAAACGCCGGAAGTCGGGGCCCTCCTCCACCCCAAGGGATATGGCCACTTCCGGATGAAAACGGCCCGGCCGCAGTTCCTCCTCCAAAGACCACGCCAAGCCGGGGATACCGTGATCTGTAGCAGCAGTGGCCATTACGTACCCATCGAATGCCACACGGTCGCCGGGCTCCACTTCGCTCAGGATCAGCGGATAGTCGTGCCTTCCGAACACCCGCTGCGCCTCACTGAACAGCCGCTCCAGCCCGGTGGGCCCGTATATGTGGAATGGGTCTGTGCGCCCTTGGAGATTGAGCGTCTTGAGCAGCCCTGGGAGCCCCAGGTAGTGGTCGCCGTGCAGGTGCGTGAGAAACACACGGTCAATGCGAGACAACCCCGCCGACCGCATGAGTTGCCGCTGCGTACCCTCACCGCAGTCGATGAGCAGCCGGTCTCCCCCCCGCACAACCAATATGCCACTGGTGCCGCGATCCACGGTGGGCAGGGCACCGGCCGTGCCCAGGAAGATGAGCTCAAGATCCACGGCCGACCACTCTCAGGATTGTCGCGCGGCCGGCTCTACGGCGCCGCGCGACGCTCACCCCTTCTCGCACGCGCCGGGTTTCTCCGCGCGGGCAGAAGATCCGTCTACACCCGCGCCTTGGACCAGCCGACGAACGGCATCGACGCTGTACTGGCTGGGGTGATGCGCAAACGTTGGGTTCTCGCATGCTCTTCGTGAATAGAGGTGCTCGTAGGCACGTTCCACGCGGTGGTTGCACTCGGGCAAAGGCATGCGCGCCGTCTTTAGGAACCCATAGGGATCTTTGCGTGAGCCGGCTCGGTAAGGGCTGAGATCCAACTCAGCACGGAAGACTTTCTCCACACAGCCGAAATACAGGCTCCCCTGCTGTTCGAATACATACGTGAAGCGGCACCGGCTCCGAAGGCAGTACACCGGGCTCACAACCCGCTCGCAGATGACGGGACAGGCATGACACTCCGTGGGCGAAGGCCCCGACGCCGCGCTTCTGACCCATTTGGCTTCAGTCTCCATGATCAACAGTATACACGGGGGCCCGCTGGGCCCGTCATTAGGGGCCGGACCCGGCGCCCCCGGACCCGCTTTGGAGCCAAGTTTCTCTGCGGCTCCCCGGCACCAGACGGACACGGGCAAGCGACCGGTCGGTGGCCAGGCGAAGCACAGTGGGGTCGAAGACTACCGCGCCGCTCTCACCGAAGTGGATGGTGTCCGTGACGATGGCCGCACCGCGAAGTTGGGTCCCTTCCAGATAGAGGGAGCCGTTGTCCACCACAACCACGGCAACCAGGGCTCCTTGTCCCTGCAGATCAAGATCGGCGCCTCCGAGCACCATGATGAAGCCGGCAACAGCGCCAGCGTACGGTCCCGCGTCCGGCAGATGCAACCGCTCCCCTTTCCGCCCGCGAAGGATAACCACGGCGCCGTTTCGGCCTTCAGGGTATGCATCCAGCCACTTGAGCGTACCCTCGTCGAAACGCCAAGGCGTGGCGAGACGCTGCAACTGCGCGCAAGTCACATCCATGGGTAATTCGGGCAGGCACAGAAACACCGGCACGGGGTACGCAACCGTGGAGCCAGGGAAGGTGGGGTACCCACCTCCCGGGTCGGCAGGGGGAACCGGATGGACAATCGGATCGGTCCGCCCAGGCGAAGCGGTACAGAAGTCCGCCACCACCGCTGCCAAAGGCAACGGCGGACCGTCGAACCCAGACTCTATCAACGCCCTGACCTCGAGGTCGGCGTGCTCCCGCACCTCGCCGGACCGAGATCCTACCGTAACCCGGGCTTCCATCCGCAACGGCTCGTCGGGGCGCAGCTCCTCCACGATGGTGCGAACTTGGTCGCTGTCGCCGGCGGCAGGCCCCCAGGCGCGCAGGCACTGCCCCCGGGCCCACGCCATGCCCCCTTCCGCCTGCCCCCTTAGCTCGTAGCCCGCTCTTTCAGTGATACGGGCTTCGTTGGCCAGGCTGAGGAGGGCGCACAGCGACAGGCAAAGAGCGCCGCACGCCAGACAGACGAATAGGGCCAGAAGAAGCGCCGAACCCCGGTTGCCCAAATGGGATCCCCTCACCGCCCCACCTCGGCCGCCCACGTGACGGTCACTGTGCCCGCCCCAGGCGCGGATGCGGATGACGAAGCCTCTGCAGAACTGATAGTCCCCACCTCTGCTGTCACTGCTATTCGATCCACATACGCTCGCCCTTCAGCCGGTATGGGCGGAAGCACTTCGGCCGACCCCTGGTAGAAGATGAACTTGGCCCCGGGCGCAACACGCTCCATCATGGTCTTGTGATCGATGAAGGTTCCGGTGCCGAAAGAGGAGGGCATATACCCCGGCCACGGCACTCTCCGGCGCATGAGACTGCCACCGGTGAACTCCCACTTGACTATCTCGGGCACCCCCTCCGCTGCCGAGGTGACAAAAACCATGTTGCTGGCGGAGGCGTCCAGCAGCGCGCTGCCCCGGAGGCCCGGACACGCCTCCGTGGCGATAAGGCGCAAATCCTCTCCAGCCTGGCCGCCGCCACCCTCGTCTGCAGCAGGACTACCACGCGGTCGTTCCACACGGATCCTCGTCGCTCCAGCCCCACCCACATGGGCGCCACGGCCATGATTAGAAGCGAGGTCACCAAGAGACCAACCAGCACCTCAATAACGGTGAATCCCGATGTGCGAAGCCCCTAGAAGAAGACATCGAGATCCCTCGTCTCTCCCGGATACCAGGGTACGATCACCTGCCGGGCCTTCCCACCCCATCCCACCTCCATCCCGGCCGAAGGGACCCCCAGCGGAAAGGGAGTTCCTATGGACAGGTTGCGGCGTCCTTCGGCCGTGGTGAGGGTGACGGTATCGGTGAGTGCCGCGGGGAGGTGGATGGTGAGACGCGACTCGGCCGACGGTGCCCCCGGGAGCTCACCGAGCATGCCGACGTCTACCCCGGGCGTTACCATCCTCCAAGGCACTCCCCACCCGGACGATGTGGTGCGGGCGCGCACAATCACCTCGCCATAGGCTTCCCAGCCGACAAACGCACCCCCAGGAACGCGGGCGACACCGTCGGCCGAAACCGGCACTTCATCAATCAACCAGCCATCGAGCCAGACGCCGACGATCACTTCCGTAGGGGCAGGGCCCGCAAGCACCAGTAGGGCGAGAGAGCCGTCTGTCCGCCAATCTGCCCGCACCACGCGTGCTCCCCAGTCCCACCCAGCACCCCGTAGCTCCGCTGCCCCCGATCCGCCCACCCAGCGGTCTTCTGCCCTCTGAAGGGCGCCACTGAGACGGTCCAGACCCGCCGCCAAGGAAATCAGGCACACGCCAAGGATCAGGATGGCGATGATGGCCTCGATGAGCACGAAACCGTTCACGTGCCGTCGAGTCGTCATTGCGCCTCCCTCCGCGTCAACCCACTCGAGGCCCGGACCACCACCACGTGTCCACCCCCTCCAGGAAGGAGCGTTACCGACCCGGCCGCATTGGGTGCACCGAAAGGTGGGGTCACGCGCAGGCGCACAGCATCAAGGCCGTCCCGCCAACGCACGATGTTGGCCTGGACGTGCGGGCAGGATTGCGGTGTTTCCCAGGCATGCACGCCGCCCTCAACACGCAGTGCCTCTGCGGTGCAGGTGATGTCACGCGATTCACCGAGGAGTAGAGAGTCGATCTGCCCCTGGGCGATGGCTCCCTGCATCATCTGGGCTGTGCCCCGCGAATGCGCTCGCTCCAGACTGCGTATGAGGCTCATCGCCGGTAGCGCCAGAACCAGACACAGCAACATGACGGCCACCAAGGCCTCGATCAGGGTGTGGCCATCACCGCACTTGGTGGGCCGCGAGGGAAGCCCGCTCCCCTGAAAAGGATGAGAGGTAGTCTGTCCTTCGGCATACGTCATGCCTGCAGACTACGGCGCGTCTCGGAGTCGCGCCATGCAACTTTGGGCCTAGATTGGATCGGTGTGGTTGGCGCCCTCCAGGCGCCGAGCCATTACGCCCAGCAGAGGACTACAGCCGAGTCATTACCAACCGAGCTTGCCGGTGCCGTCGACGAACTTGACCTTGATGTACGAGGTCATGGCACCTCCGGCTGTTTGTACTTGGATACCAAAGCGATCTCCGCTTTCACTGACTGCGGCGATGTCGAACGTATCCGCATCTTGCGGGTAGAAATCCACGGTATTAGACCGGAGCCTGTGCGCTCACAGCAGCGGTTACAGTTGGCACGGAAGGGTCTCACCAAGTTTTCAGTTCTCAGAATCCACTGTATAGACGGCTCCATCGCCTGGAGTTCATCCAAAGTGAGTCGTGTGTAGTCTCGGTGGTTGATATTGGCCTCCCTCCACCGCGGTCAGCGCGTTCCTGACCAGCGTGTATGCCGCCGCGTTCTGAGCACTTGTTCTGGTACCCAGGTAGGTAGGGATCGCAATCGCAGCAAGAATCGCGATAATTATGATTACAATCAGTAACTCAATGAGGTGAAGCCCTGCTCACGTCCTGTGGCTAACGTCTTTTTCACGGTAGGCTCCTCGCGATACCCGCTTGTGGTTCAAGGTCCAAGTGAGCTGCGTTTCTCTGCAGTTCAACGTATGAAGCGTTTCATAAAGGTTTCTGCTCACGACCACGGAATCCAGCGGGTTGCGAGAACACCACTGCTGCTAAGAAGAAGAGCGGGGTTGTCGTGAGCAATCGTGACTGTCCCTGTCGACTGCGAGTGTTGGGATCACATGTCCAGAGGCAACTCCCACTCCGGGAAAACCGGTGCCAACTCTACACTGGAGCTCTGCGCTGCTGACGATCGCCTATGTGCTGATCGTGATTGGTGTGCCTCCTCGTGTGCACGGACCTCGCTTTCCATCCCTTTGCCTCACCCAAGCTGATGATCCTGGCAGTAGCGGCTGCATGCTCCTGTCTCGCCCTCTCACCAAGTTGGCCGCCCCAAGCGCTCGACGTTTCGGGCTTCTAACCCTAATTGTGCTTGCGCTGGTTGTAACGGCATCTCTGTCTTTCTTGAGTTCCGCAACTCCTGGACCATCCTTATGGGGTTCTTATAAGCAGGACGGGATTCTTGGCCGCTATGGCCAGCTTGGCCATTGGTGTCGCATTTGCAACCTTCGCAATCAAGCAGAACCTGCCCTTGATGGTCCTCCTATCCGTGGGCGTTGCCTGGGCCTGCCCCATCTTGCCCTCCTGTCTCTGGTAGTGATCGCGGGGATTGCAGGGGCACCCATGCCGGATTTCCCGGCTCCCTGGGGAACGGGCATTGTCCGCGGCACTGTCGGTTCGACGAGCGCTCTCAGCAGCCTGTTGTCAGCGTTCGCCGTGTACTCAATCGGTCAGGCAGCTGTTCGCGGCCCTCGTTGGCGCCCGGCAATAGTTACGGGCGCTGTGCTCGCGCTCGCAACAGCTGTGGTTGCCGGATGGTTGCCTGACCCTAGGTTTCTGCGGTGGGTGCGACAGTCATGCTCGTGCGATGGGCTGTGCACAGCCACCAGGCGCGCCTGAGCATAGCGGGAGCCGGACTGGCGGTAGTGGCGGGTCTGATTGTGGCGCTGGCTTTGTGCAACCTGATTACGTCACGCTGCCGGGAGCAACTGGCGGATGGGATTGGATGGCAGAAGTCTATCGTTCCGCAGGGCGCATGTCAGCAAACCTTATGTTCGGTGAAGGACCCGCGTCATTCCAGCCGGGCCTGAGCCTCACTGCTGACACCCGAGGTTCGAACCTACTTCTCTCAGACCCTACCGGGGCGATGCTCAACTGGCTCTTGGAGTTCGCAAGCACGTATGGCGTACCCTGTGCAATGATAGTCGCGTACCTAATTGTTCGGCCGTTCACAGTCCTCAACCGCATTCCCGCGCAGCGGCGCCGTACACCTGCGCTGCCTGAGCCTCGTGATAGCGGGGATGTTCGGTCCGTTGAGTCTCAGCACGCTGCCCGTGTTGGCCCTCTTCATCGGTATTACCTGTGCAGCGACCGGTGCAGAACATCCCCAACCAGCGGCCTCCGATCGCCTGAGCGAACAAGCGCCAAGCATGCCTACCGTCTGTTTTCCCGCATGGCTGCCCTAACTGCCGTAGTTACGGCAGGAATCTTCGTCCTAGGGTCCCATTTCCTCCGAGACGAGATAGACTCCACGATATGCTGATCTCACTAACAATCTGGCGATGGCCGAAGCCGCCGCTGAGAGACTGCGACCTCCCACGGCTCCCGGGTTCTGGTCGGCGGCACGTATCGCAGCTTTCGATGCACGCATAGGCGCTGACCCTCGGCTGCTGCTTCGGTTGATCTGATGAAGCAAGCGAAAGCCGTAGACCCGCGAGACCCAAACACAGAGTTTAACTGGGCGGTATCACTGCAGATGCTAGAGCGCCACCATGATGCCATTGACCACCTGGCAGAGGGCCTTCGTCTTTACCCAGCTGGCCGCTGGCACTCAAAGGCATCGCTTTCTCATATCGACCTAGGGCACGCGAGAGAAGCTTTGGCAATCCTGGAGCCATTGGTTGACACCTACCCAGAGGATGCCGCGGCGAGGAGACTACCTGATAGTGCGCGAGGTGTGGCCACCGGCGACTAGACTCCTTCCGGAGAGCTGTTCTCGCGTCGGACTCACACCGATGCTTCTCCGTCCGTTGGCGCAGCGGTTCCCATAATGGACCGGGCAGCTATCAAGGCGCCCAGGAGAAAGAAAACAGACTATGCACCCCCGGCACAGTGATGGAGACGGTGCTTTGCAACAAGTAGCCCGCAATCCCGCAGACTACAGGCGCCCACATCCGTGTCCGCCGCCGCCGCCACCCGAAACGCCACCGTGCATGCCCCGATCAATACCACACTGACCATGATGTAGAATACGACCGCTGCCGGAATCCCTGCCACCACAGCCATGTGCAGCGGATCACCGTGTACCCGGTCCGCAATGCCATCCGTGCCTTCAGCCGCCGTGAACTCCAGTGTGCGGTAGCTTGGAAAGACATCACCCATCTGATCCAGACCCACCCCCAGCCATGGATGGTCCTTGATCATGTCGGCGGCGATGCTCCACAATGCCAGCCCGTCGGGTGTTGCGAGGGAGCATCTCAGGTCCACAATGGTCTGCGCGTCCTTTGCCAACGTGTGATGCTCGCTTGCCTCCGAGTGAGCAATGGGAATGAGAGCGAGCGCAACAGCCACTCCACCAGCGCCAGGAAGCAGGGCCGCGGCTGTCGCGCGCAACTGCCCCCGCTCGCGTAACACCCACCAAGTAACCAATCCCCCGATACTCCACGGCTGCTCCAATCCAGCCTGCGCGAGAACGAAAAGTACAACGCCGCGAGACACACTCCTAAGCCCCCACACTCATAATGGTGCGCACAACACCAGTCTTCCACCTCGCACACCACCACACCACCGACGGCAGGACCAGCGCCAGATAACCACCCAGGAAGATGGGGTTGCGTAGTGCGGAGTAACTGCGGCCGTATTGAAGCCAGCGCAGGGGATCCAATGGATTCACCCAAAGTGCTGCAGCACCCCATACGCAGACACAAGCACAGCGGTGGCCGCCATGCACGCAAGGACGATCTCCCAACTCCGCTCATCCTCACGGTGGCCGCAGTGGCCATAAGAAGCAGGCTGCTCATCCACACCAGTAGTCCGTCCTCCCTTCCCGGGCTCCCCCACACCGCCACCGCCGGGTTCCCGAGACATCAGGGACGACACTACCAGGAGCAGGACAAAGCCAAACTAAGGGTAGCCACGAACCCAAGTCGCCTCACCCGTACGAATCCCCATGCCGAAGCAACCGACCACCACGCGAATAGGCTCACTCCCACCGCCACAACCACGATGGCTTTGGCGCCGAAATATGGATCAAATGGATCCGGCGGCCACACGATCACAATGGGGACAGTCGCCGCGATGATGAGCAGGCCGAGTCTCAGTCGACTGAGCACAAGATGACCTCGTGTGAAACGGGTTTCGATCATGTGGTCATTTAACCACTTCTGACTCCCCTCCCTTATGGCACTTACGGAGGAGGGCTTTTGCGGGAATGAAGTGCCAAGAGAGGAGATCGCCGAAGACGATTAGTCAAACATGCACGCGCCAGCGTGATGATTACACAACTCCCGAAGAAAGAACCGGGGCGCCTGAGCGCCCCGGTTGCCGCCTGAGCAGACTACGTGCTGTCTCGATAACGACGAGGTCACATTCGATCGAGCCCGCATCGTTCGGGGTTGACGACTACCAGGATTTCGTGGTGCCGCCAATATAGAAGGTGTTACCACCACCGGAAGCCTTGTTGACCGCCACCCCAAATGACGTACCGGACTGCGACACCGTGCCCACCTCGTACGTGGTTGCCGCCGTGCCGGTGTAGTTTACTGTGTTCGCACTGGCCAGCGCCGAGGGGTTCTGGGCAGCACCCGTCGCTGCCGCAAATGTGATTGACGGCTCAATGGCCTTAAGATCGTCAGGGGACATATTCTCGAAAGTCCTGGTGTCCACATAGTTTGATTCGATGGCCGTCATGGCATTGCGTACGAGGGACTTCGCAGCAGCGTCGTGAGCCTTGTTGCGCTGACCCAGGAACGTCGGGATGGCGATCGCGGCGAGGATGGCGATGATGATGATCACCACCAACAGTTCGATGAGGGTGAAACCGCCCTCGCCCCCCGCCAACCGTTTCCGAATTTTGGTCATCATGTTGATCCTCCCTTTCCGACGCTTCCTTTATGCGCGTCTTTCGAACTATTCACCTGAGAACCGCCTACACGTTGCGGTGCTCAGTAACTCGACCGGAGGCAAGGGATATCCCAAGAAGTGAGGTTCGGTAGCCCAGCCAACCCCGTGGGTTCTGTGGCTTTGCGCCCCGCCCTCACGAGCGGTTTGCCCTTGTCGCCTTCATCCTCAGTATTCCCCAATGTTCCACTTTTAGCCAATGATTTATCTCTTTGTAGAATCTCTTGACTAAAATGGAGCATTGCCCTCTACCAGCCTGCCAGGAATATCGGCACAGGAGGATCAGACTTTAGGAGCATCTTGGAGCAGGCCCGGTGAAAACCCGGTCCCACTCGCCCACAGCAACCTGTCGGTAGGAATCGGGCGAGTGACGTGATGGGCCCCAAGCCGCGTCCGGCCCCCGACCGGACGTAGCTCAGCTTCGGGAGCCGGTACTCCCGAAACCGCGGGCGCCGCGCGACGTGGGATCGAGCGATGCCACCTCACAGAAGGCCGGAGTGGCCACGGCTTGGACAACGAGCTGGGCGATGCGGTCGCCGGGCTCCACCACGAAATCCTCGCTCCCTGAGTTGAGGAGACACACGCGCACTTCGCCGCGGTAGCCGGCGTCGATCAGGCCCGGCGCGTTCACGATCATGATGCCGTGGCGGAAAGCCAAGCCGGAGCGGGGCATGACCAACCCGGCGTATCCCGCGGGAAGGGCAAGGGCGATGCCGGTGCCCACGTCGCGCCGTTGGCCGGGGGGGATCAGCGCCGCTTCCGCCGCATAGAGGTCGGCGCCGGCATCGTCGGGGTGGGCCCGGCGCGGCAGTCGCGCGCCGGGCCGCAGCAGTTGCACCGCGATGTTCATGTCACCAGGATCGTATCGGCGCGGATCATGTCGGCAGGCGCCTGCCCTGCGAAGGGACCCGAGCCGGACCTTCTTCTCTGCTCACAGGCTCAGGGACTTCTCGATCCGTCTCACCGCTTCCTCGATGCGCTCATCGGGGGCGGTCAGCGAGATGCGTACGAAACCCTCGCCCGTAGGCCCGTAACCGTTCCCCGGCGTCACCACCACGGCGGCCTGATCCAGCACGTGCTCGGCGAAGCCGGCCGACGTGTAGCCCTCGGGCACAGGCACCCACATGTAGATGGTGGCCGCCGGCGTGGGCGCGTCCAGGCCGATGGCCCGCAAGGCATGCAGGATGAGATCGCGCCGCCGCAGGTACGTGGCATTCATTTCGTGGACGAAATCCCAGGGTCCGTTGAGTATGAACGCCCCCACCCTCTGCAGGGCTTCGAACATGCCGGAGTCCATATTGCTCTTGAGCCGCCACATGGCCCCGAGCAGGTCGGTGTTGCCCACGGCGAAAGCGATACGCCAGCCGGTCATGCAGAACGGTTTGGAGAAGCTCCAGAACTCGATACCTACATCCTTAGCCCCCGGGGTCTCCAGGAAACTGGGTGCCACGTAGTCACCGAAACAGAGCTCGGAGTAGGCGTTGTCGCTCACCACAATGACGTCGTGCTTCTTGGCGAACTCCACCACCCGGGCGTAGAAGTCGCTGCCCTCCGGGACCACGGCCGCGGTAGGGTTGTTGGGATAGGAAATGAAGAGGAGCTTGGCCCTCTCACACTCCTCGGGAGTGAGCGAGTCCAGATCGGGCAAGAACCCGTTTTCAGCGCGCAGCGGCAGCAGACGAGGGGTGCCGCCGGCGATCAGGCTGCCCGAGTTGTAGACCGGATACCCCGGGTCGGGTACCAAGACCAGGTCGTCTTTGTCTACGGTGGCAAGGATGACGTGGGCCAGACCCTCTTTTGACCCCAACAGGGGGAAGAACTCACCGGAGGGATCGATATCCACCCCGAAACGCCGCTTGTAGTAGTTGGAGGCCGCCTGCGCGAACTCCTCGACCCCGGCGTTGGTGGGATATCTGTGGTTGCGAGGGTCGGCCACCTGGCGCTGCATCTCCTCGACTATGTACTGGGGAGTGGGGATATCCGGATCTCCGATCCCCAGGCTGATGACGTCGATCCCCGACTTCCGTTTGGCCTGGATCTTCTTCTCGATCTCCGCGAAGAGGTAGGGGGCCATTCCGTCCAACCTGCGAGAGAAGCGCATACCGTCCCCTTTCGTCATTACACCGGTGGGCTACAGCCAGCCCAGCCGGCCCTTCAGCTCGTCGGCGACTACGCCGGTGAATACTTCGGTGGCTGGACCGGTCATAATCACATGCCCGTCGCCGGCCACCGCGATCTCCAAATCTCCGCCATTCAGGCGTACCACCACCGGGTCGGCGGCCATCCCCAGCCGCACGGCAGCGACACCCACCGCGGTGGCTCCCGTTCCGCACGCCTGCGTCTCCCCCACTCCCCGCTCCCATACGCGCATGCGTACGGCTCCGTCGGGGAGCACCGATATGAACTCCACGTTAACACGACGCGGAAACAGCGGATGGCGCTCAATAAGCGGCCCCACGACCTCGAGTGCCACCGTGTCCGGGTTTGCCACCGGGATTACGCAGTGCGGATTCCCCACGTCCACGAAGGTGATATCCGCGGCAACCTCCAGAGCGTCGCCCCGGAAGACAAAAGGAATCGAGACCACCTCCGCTCCCTCCGGCAAGTCCAGCAGGGTGTGGTCGATAGCCTCGCCGCCGAAGCGCGCCTCCCCCATGTCCACACGCACGCGCCCGTCTGCCAGAAGACTCGGCCGGATGGGGCCGGCAAGCGTCTCCACGGTGAACTCGGAGCCGGCGACCAGTCCCCGCCCCTGCAGATAGCGTGCGAATTGGCGGACGCCGTTGCCGCACATCTCCGGCTCGCTGCCGTCGGGATTGAAGATGCGCATGCGGGCCACGGCGCCGGGCACCGCCCCTGTGACGGCGCAGAGCAGCAGGATCCCGTCGGAGCCGATGCCGCGATGGCGATCGCACAGCAGGTCGATGGAGTGGGCCGTCAGAGGGCAGGGGAGGTCTGCCTCATCGATGATGAGGTAATCGTTGCCCAACCCCTCCCACTTCGCGAACTCCATCCCCTCTCCCCTCACGGTAACTCGACTCTACCGGTAACGCGACCCACACCGGCCTCCGCCGCCAAAGACGGGCGGTGTTGCAACCGCCACCTCCCGGCAGCAGCAGTGACCGGCGGCCCTTGGTGCCGCGCGTGGCGACGGCCGGTGGCGCCGGCCCGGAATGCAGCGTGTTACGCCTGTCCGGAAGGCAACACCGGCGCACCCGTCCACGGTGCCGGCCCGAACTGCCGCGCCGCCCCATGGAGCCGGTCAGTCGAGACGACTTCCGCTACTGACTGGTGTTACTCAACAGCGCGCTGCGCTCCCGGACATGCGCGTGGATATCCGCGGCCACCGCAACCGGATCTCTCTCGGAGACGTCCATGATAACAATGCCCGGCACCTTGCGCATCCACGTGAGTTGGCGCCGGGCATACCCGCGGGTGGCCGCGGCCAAGCGTCCCTCGACCTCGTCGTACCCCAAGCCTCCCGCCAGGTGCTCAGCGATGATCCGAAAGCCTATCGCCTTGCCTATGCCTCGCTCCAGATCCCGCCCTCCTTGGCCACCGGGGTGCGCGGCCAGCACAGCGGCCGCTTCCTGCACGGCTCCCGCCCGGAGCATCTCCCTGGTGCGTGTATTGATACGCCGATGGAGTTCTTCGCGCGGTAGGGTGAGACCTACCAGCACCGTGGGGTGGTGGTAGCGCGGCGCCCACAGGTCTGATCGCCCCGACCACTGATACGGCGTCTTTCGCGCGGCCTCGCCGGTGCCGACCGAGGCGGCCTCCCTGGCGCCCGCCTGCGCGGCCCCGCCGGCTCCCTCCTGAGCCATCCGCCCGGCAACCTTCTCGGCGGACCTCATCACAGACGAGCCTCCAGCCGTCTTCCCTGACGCCTGCGCCGCACACGGAGCCCGAGAGGCTCTGGGCGATGCCCCAACCGAGGATTCAACCGAAGCCACGTCTGTAACCGCGCCACGTGTGGCAAGCAGGGCGCCCAGCGCCCTCACCACCCGCCGGACGTTGCGGGGATGGATAGACGCCGCCGCCGTTGCATCCAGTAGGGCCAGTTCCCGATGGAGGGCTTCCGGACCGTCGCGCTCGGCCCTGGCTTCGAGCTCGGCCTGCAGGGCGGGCGGGGTGGGGGGGGGGGGGGCCCCACCGCCGCCCTCATGTACAACCCGGTGCCTCCCACCAGCAGGGCGTGCCCCACTCGGGCCAGGTCGGCCTCGATCAAGGGGCGCACCGCCTGCGCGTAGCGCGCCGCACTCCACTCCTCCGTGGGCTCCGCCACCCCTATCATCTCGTGGGGTACGGCATTGATTTCAGTGGCGGAAGGCTGATTGGTGAGCACGGGCATACCGCGGTAGATCTGAAGAGAATCGCACGAGATCACCCGCACCCCCAGGCGCGCGGCCAAGGCAATCCCTACCTGAGTCTTCCCCACCCCTGTGGGACCCAGGATACCGATGACTACGCCCGGCGACACGACCTGACCCGGCACCTCAGCAGTCCTCGAGCCGATGCCCCTTGAGAGTGGCGGAGGTGGCTGAGTCGATGTGCACGGCCAAGAGGCTGCCCAGAGGGGATGTGCGAACCACGGAGGAAGTCCGCCGCTTGGGGAAGCGTGCTCGCGGTCGTGGCGGGCGCCGCACTGCGGTGCCTTGGGGGCGGCGGCGGCACCACCGTCACTTCCTGCAGTACAGCTTGCCGCCACATGCACCAGCTTGTGTGAGCGCGTGCGACCCCACACCCGGCCATCTCCGTCGCCGCCTTCCACCAAGATCTCCTGGATGGAGCCCACCAAACGCTCATTGGCGGCACGTGACTGCGCCTGCATCAGGGCGATGAGTTCCTCCACCCGGCGCTCCGCCACCCGCGCGCCGGCCTGTCCGGCAGCGAGGCCGCACGGGTACCAGGCCGTGGCGAGTAGATGAAGGTGAACGCCGTGTCGAATCCACACTCCTCGGCCAGGGTCAGCGTTTGTTGGAAATCATCTTCGGACTCCCCGGGAAAGGCGACTATAAGATCGCTGGTAAGCGCCAGGTTGGGTACCTCTTCCCGCAGGCGGTGCACCAAAGCCAGGTAATCCGCCCGTGTGTAGCCGCGGCGCATGGCGCGCAGGATGCGATCGCTTCCCGATTGCGCCGGCAGGTGTAGGTACTCACAGACCACGGGGCAGGAGGCCAGGGCCCGGATGAGACCCGGCGAGACATCCTTGGGGTGCGAGGTCATGAAACGCACGCGATACAGCCCATCGATCTCGGCGAGCGCCCACAAGAGATCGGCGAAATCGTGCGTGCCGTGGAACCCGGGCTCCCGCCCATAGGCATTGACGTTCTGCCCCAGCAGGGTGACTTCGCGCACACCGTCTGCCACCAACCCCTGCACCTCGGCGATGATGTGGTGCGGGGGCCGGGACGGTCCCGCCCCGCGCACCAAAGGCACCACGCAGTACGAACAGAAGTTGGTGCACCCGGTCATGATCTGCACCCAGGCGAGCGGTCCTTCGCGCCGCACGCGCGGCAGATCGGCACTGAACACCGTGGTGGTGGGAGCCAGTGCGCTCCCCCGCGTGCCTTCCTCCAGTCTTCGGCGCACGAGCGAAGGGAGCGAGGCGATGTCTTGCGGCCCCACCAGGACATCCACGCACGCCTGCTCGCGCAGCAGATCCTCGCCGCGACTCTGGGCCAGACATCCTGCCACCACCACCACAACTCCAGAATCACGCGTTTTCAATCTGCGCGCCGTACCCAGATGCCCCACAAGGCGGGAGTCGGCTTTTTCGCGCACAGTGCAGGTGTTGTAGATGAGGAGACCCGCCTCTTCCGGTTGCGCCACCCGGCGCAGACCCTCGGCGTGCAGCATCCCATGGATGCGCTCGGAATCGTGCTCGTTCATCTGGCAACCGAAGGCGCGCAGGTAGAAGGTGGGGCGAGCCAGCAGGTCGCACAGCCGATCCCTTCCCGCTCCAGAAGGGTCGGGAGGCGCCACTGTGAACGCCGCCTCGGCCGGTAGCTGCATCGTCGGCTTCCGGCGGGTCACGCCATTATTTGGCGTAGTCGACCGCGCGGCTCTCGCGGATGACGATCACGCGGATCTGTCCGGGATAATCGAGCTCCTGCTCAATCTCGCGCGCGATCTCGCGACAGAGCAGCGAGGCCGCATCGTCATCGATCTCGTCGGGCTTGACCATGACCCGGATCTCGCGGCCCGCCTGGATGGCGTAAGACTTTTCCACGCCTTTTTTGGACTCGGCGATGCTCTCCAAGCGCTCGAGACGCTTGATGTACGTCTCCAGGGTCTCGCGTCGGGCACCGGGGCGCGCCCCAGAAACGGCATCGGCCGCAGCCACCATCACGGCCTCCACCGTCTCCTGCTCCACGTCGTTGTGGTGCGCCTCGATCGCGTGACATACCGCGTCGCTCTCGCCATAACGCCTGGCCAAGTTGGCGCCAATGACCGCGTGGGACCCCTCCACCTCGTGATCCACGGCTTTGCCCAGATCGTGAAGCAGCCCGGCGCGTTTTGCCAATTTGGCGTTGGCTCCCAGCTCGTGGGCCATCATGCCCGCCAAGTGGCCGACTTCCAGGGAGTGGGCCAGGACGTTCTGGCCGTAGCTTGTCCGGTAGCGCAGACGGCCCAAGAGCTTGACCAGTTCAGGAGCAAGGCCGTGGATATCGGCGTCGAACGTGGCCTGTTCACCCGCCTCCTTGATCTCCTTCTCCACCTCTTCCTTGGCCTTGCCGTACATCTCCTCGATCTTGGCCGGATGGATACGACCGTCGGTGACGAGCTTGGCGAGGGTTAGCCGGGCGATCTCACGCCGCACGGTGTCAAAACCCGAAAGCACCACCGCCTCCGGGGTGTCATCGATGATGAAATCGATGCCGGTCAGGTTTTCGAGCGTGCGAATGTTACGACCCTCACGGCCGATGATGCGCCCCTTCATATCGTCCGACGGCAGAGCCACCACCGACACGGTGGTGTCGGCCACGTGCGGAGCCGCGGTGCGCTGTATGCACATGGACAGGATATCCCTGGCACGACGTTCGCCGTCTCGCCGAGCCTCTTCTTCCACCTGGCGGACCATCTTGGCCATGTCGTGACGGATCTCACCCTCGGCCCGCTTGAGCAACAACTCGCGGGCGTCGGCCTCGGTCAGACCCGAAAGCTCTTCCAGCAGGCGCCTTTGCTCATCGCGGGCTGCTTCCGCTTCCTCCACCACCTTGCGGTAATGTGCCTCGCGATCGGTGACAGACTGCTCTTTGCGGGCCAACTCCGCCGTCTTCTGCTCCAGCCCTTCCTCTTTCTGAAGCAGGCGCTTGTCGAGCTGGGCCAGCTCAGAGCGTCTCTCTTTGAGCTCGGCCTCAGTCTCAGTGCGAAGCTTGTGGAGCTCTTCCTTGACCTCCAAGCGGGCCTCACGCTGAACCGCCTCGGCCTGCTTACGCCCCTCCTCGACCAGTTTGCGCGCTTCCTGTTCCGCCGAACTGATGCGCGCCTCCCCAATCATCTTGCGCAGCACATAGCCGGCTGCAAGGCAGATGACTCCCACGATAACCGCAACTACGATGCCTAAGCCGTCCATGCTTTCATCTCTCCAATCGCAAGCAAGCGAGAGCATTCCCAAGCAGTGACGGTCGTGGCGACGACATAGGTGACGCCGGTCCGGCCTGCCCAACCGAAACCCGGCCGAGTCGCGACGCGGATAGACGAAGACGCCTACGCGCTCTCCCCGTGTGCCCTATCCAGGGAGGTGTTGAATGAACCTATCTCTTCCTTCAGAAGTCCGGCAGCGAGCCCGCCTAAGGGCTAGAGCAGCGCAGATCCGCAATCACGCCGAAAATCTATCTACTACGAGCAGGACCACGAGAAATCGTCGTCAACCGATCGTCACTTGCCGGGTGAGTTTACTCTGGCTTCACACAGCCCGTCAAGTTTCGCCTGCATCTCGTCCATTTTCTACCCTGGCGCCCAGGGCAGATTGCACAACCTGACGAATGACATCCCACTCGTGTCCGTTGCGGGCCAGGAAGCCCTCGGCCTTGCGCCGCGCAGCCCGCGGATCCTGCTCAGCCAGAGCTCCGAAGCGCCGCCGCACCATTTCCACCAGAGCGAGCGCCTCGCCGCCACCTCGAAGCTGCTCGGCCACCACATCCGGCACCACACCTTTGCGCAGCAGGGCCTGACGAATGCGCACCGGCCCCCAGCCCGCCCGCAACTTCTCTTCGGTGAAGGCCTGCGCGTAGCGCACGTCGTCCAGATAGCCCAACCCCTGCAGCCACTTCACAACCTCGGCGATAACGGGTTCGGTATATCCGTAGCGCTCCAGCCGCACTTCCACCTCCCGACAGGAGCGGTCTTGATGCCCCAGAAAACGCAGGGCGCGTGCTCTGGCCTGTGCCGGATCTGCGTCCGTTCCCATGGTATGACCAAACGCCCTTGGTTGTGCTACCCGAGCACAACGCGGTGTGGTATCAGCGGCGTAACCCGCATGGTCGCCTTACAGGCCGTCAGCCGGCCGGCTTGGGCTCCGGTTTGCCTCCGCCGGGTTCTGTCTGATCCCCCGCCTGATCCGCTTCCGTTGCGGGCAGCTCCCCCCGCCACCATTCGGGACTCAAGGAGGCGATGACGGCGTCACGCAAGGATGAAACCAAATCAGGGTTATCGCGCAGAAACTGCTTCACGTTCTCTCGGCCTTGGCCCAGACGCTGGTCGGCGTACGAGTACCACGCCCCGCTTTTCTGAACGATGCCGTGATCCACCGACAAGTCGAGGATGTCCCCTTCTGCGGAGATACCGGTACCGAACATGATGTCAAACTCGGCCTGCTTGAAGGGTGGGGCCACCTTGTTCTTGACCACCCGCACCCGTACCCGACTCCCGACCGCGCTGTCCCCGTCTTTCAGCGTCTCTATGCGCCTTATGTCCAACCGCACGGAGGAGTAGAACTTGAGCGCCCGACCACCCGGTGTCACCTCCGGGTTGCCGAACATCACACCCACCTTCTCCCGTAACTGGTTGATGAACACGGCCGTGGTCATGGTCTTGTTGATGGTGGCGGCCAGCTTGCGCAGTGCCTGGCTCATCAGGCGCGCCTGAAGTCCCACATGAGAGTCCCCCATCTCACCTTCGATCTCAGCTCGAGGTGTGAGTGCCGCCACGGAGTCCACCACCACCACATCCAACGCTCCACTGCGAATGAGCAGTTCCGTGATCTCCAGCGCCTGCTCTCCATGATCAGGTTGCGACACCAACAGATCATCCACATTGACACCGATCCTCCGTGCATACAGAGGATCCATGGCGTGCTCTGCATCGATGAAGGCGGCTTTGCCGCCTTGTTTCTGGGCCTCAGCAATGACGTGAAGGGCCAGAGTGGTCTTGCCGCTGGATTCAGGGCCGAAGATCTCCACCACGCGGCCTCGTGGCACGCCCCCCACACCGAGTGCCAGGTCCAAGCTCAGGGCACCGGTTGGGATGGCCGGGATACGGACACCGGCGGCCGCATCCCCCATACGCATGATGGCGCCCTTGCCGAATTGGCGCTCGATCTGCGTTACCGCTATGTCCAAAGCTTTGTCCTTGTCCACCGGTCCTCCTCCGACCCCCAAGGTCATCTAATCCACGCTCAACGCCCGCCGCATCACCACCGTGTAGACGGCTCCCGACCGACGCAGCTCACTCCTGTACAGGCACACCGAAGATACAGCATATGCGGCAGGCTCACACTCGTACTTTGGTTGCACCCGGGTGGGCACACGCAGGCGCGCAATGGTCAGGTGCGCCCGGAAGGGCCGCTTCTCACGACGCATCACCTGCTCTCCCTCCAAGCCGCTCATCACCGCCTCGTACAGCCGTGCCATGAGACCGGTGCGGTCATCGAGCCCCAACGCCACCACCCGCGCGCGGCTGTTCGAAGGCAGCGCCAAGTAACCGCCCAGTGGGACCACTCCACCCAGACGGGCCGGAATGTGGCTCACCACGCGTGCGGCCGCCTGCACTTTGTCATGCCCCACCTCGCCGATGAAGGCGAGCGTGACATGTAGTTGCTCGGCCGTGGTCAGGCGCAGTCCGGGCACGGAGCCGATGCCGCGCTGAGCCCTTTGCACCAGTGGCAGCAACTCCGCCGGCAACGGCACGCCCACGAAGAGCCGCCACCTCTCCTCACGTGATCTGGCCGCATTGGAGACACCGGCTGCCTCTCCCTCTTCTGGAGCAGTACGCGCCCGTCTCTCGTTCATGAGCCTCCAGCTTCTCCTCTGTCCTCGCGCTCCGTGGCCGGCATGCGGAGGCTGTCCCGGGCCCGCACGAAGTAGTCTATCCCGCTGCCCAAGGTCAGCAAGACGGCCAATCCCACCACTACCGCGCTGAGTCTCACGCCCCACACCGACCAACCCGGCTCTATGATCAGGGCCACGATGGCCACCATCTGCGCAGCCGTCTTCACCTTGCCCCATGGGCTTGCCGAGATGACCACATTCTCCGCCGCCGCCACCATCCTCAATCCCGACACCGCGAACTCCCGCGCAATGATCACCATAGCAACCCACGCGGACAGCTTCCCGAGTTGGACCAGTGCCAATAGAGCCGCGGAGACCAGTAGCTTATCCGCCAAGGGGTCGAGGAAGGCCCCGAGTGTGGTCACTTCCCGTCTGCGGCGGGCGAAGTACCCATCGAGTGAGTCACTGGCCGCCGCCAGAACGAAGGTGCCTACGGCAAACGCCGCCCCGTACGGTATGGCTCCCAGGAGGAACGTCATGAACACCGGGATCAGTAGAATGCGAAACAGGGTGATGGCGTTGGGCAGGTTCACCTAGCTCATCTCCGCGAAGAGATCGAAGCCTGCCGCATCCACCACCTCGGCTACCACGACTTCCCCTCTGACGGGCATGCGCGGCCCAAGGAGGTAGGTGACTCCGTCCACTTCAGGCGCCTGCCCCTCGGTCCGGCCCACCGCCACTATCCCTTCCGGGGCATCGGGCGGCGCCGGGCCGTCCACCAACACTTCCACGTTACTGCCGATGCGACCGGCAGTGCGCAACTCCCCCACATCCAACAGAGCGGAGGTCAACCGCGCCAGGCGCTTGCGGGTCACCCGTGGCGACACGCGCGGCTCCAAGACCGCGGCCGCCGTCCCCTCCTCCGCACTGAAGGCAAACGCGCCGGCGTGGTCAAGGTCCGCTTCGGTGACGAAATCGAGCAGTTGCTGGAAATCGTCCTCGGTCTCCCCCGGGAAACCAACGATGAAGGTGGAGCGCAGGGAGACGTCGGGCATGCGCGCGCGTGCCTTCTCGATAAGGTCTAGGTAGTCATGGGCATCGCCCCAGCGCCGCATACGCCGCAACACGGCACGCGACGCGTGCTGAAAAGGCATATCCAGATACCGGCAGACACGTGGATGCCCCGCCACCACCTCAAGCAGTCGCTCGTCCACGTGTTCGGGCTGCAGATACATCAACCGCACGCGCGCCACTCGTGGGTCTTCGGCCAGTCGCTCCACCAGCTCCGGCAATGAACACCCGTCCTCATGCCACAGCGCTGTGTCTTGCCCAACTAGAACCAGCTCCCTGGCCCCTTCCGCCAGCACTTGGTCCGCCTGGTCGAGTATCGAGGCCAGAGGTTCGCCGCGATACGGGCCCTTGATCAAGGGAATGGCGCAGAAGCTGCAACGATGGTCACAGCCGTCTGAGACCTTGATATAGCCCCAGGCTCCCCTGAGAAGCGAACCCATTCCCCCGGTTGCCGTCTCCGAGCCGGCAACTGCTGCCCCCGCCGCCACGTGCTCCGCCACTGCGTCTAACTCGCCCACTCCGAACCAAGCTTCCACTTCGGGGATATCGCGTTCGAGTTCGGAACGGTATCGTTGCACCAAGCAGCCCATCACTACCAGACGGTGGTCCGGGTGGCGCCCCACCACGTCGAAGATGGCCTCCAGCGACTCTTCCTTGGCCTCGCGGATGAAGCCACAAGTGTTGATTATGACCACATCGGCCGAGGCAGGATCCTCCCCCATCCGCACCCCCCGCGCGCACAGCGCCCGCACGAGCGCGCGGCTGTCCACCTCGTTCTTGGGGCACCCCAGCGTGTGAACGTAGGCCGACGCGCCCAGAATTACAGGCGCTCCAAGCCTGCCGCCGTAACCCGGAAAGTGCCGTACGGTTCCGGCACCTCTTGCTGCCTCCCGTTGATCTCCATGACCAATGCTGAGGGATTAGCAATATTCATCCACAGGACCTTGGCCGCTGTGAAGGAAACCGTTTCGTTCTCATCTAGGGTCTGCGCGTAAAGCGTCTTCCCAGCGGCCGAGTCCTCGCGCACGATGAGGTAGCAGCGGTCATTCTGCGCCTTCACCACCACGGTGAGCTCACCGGTGGCAGCCGTCCCCGACGCGCCCTCGGCTGATGTGAGCGAAGTGGTGACACCCTGTCCTGACGACGACCCACCGGTGGTGACGCTCCGCCCCGACTGCGTGGTAGTGACGGCGGTCGTAGCCTCCATGGTGGCCGGCGAGTTGCGCCTGTTGCCCCACCCAATCCACGCCAGCAGCAGAATGATGACCAGCGCCATGATTGCCACCAAGACGTAGTTCGACCGCCGGCCGAGTGCGGAAGAACGGCGCGATCGCAACTTGGTGGGAGGTATACGGTGCGCGTCCAGGAAGCCTGGGTCGTACCGCGACATGTACTCTTCCACCAAAGCGTCCGCGTCCAGGCCCAGATACGAGGCGTATGTGCGCATGAAGCCCATGACGAAGGTGGATCCGGGGATAACCTCGTAGTCTTCCTGCTCCAAGGCCTGCAGATAGCGGGTCCGGATCTTGGTGGCTTCCTCTACGTCGTGGAT
The DNA here is from genome assembly GCA_040770645.1 of Thermoleophilia bacterium. GTDB lineage: Bacteria > Actinomycetota > Thermoleophilia > RBG-16-64-13 > RBG-16-64-13 > JAAYZX01. The sequence continues at coordinate 32,533 of JAXGIS010000002.1, forward strand.
GGTGAGACCCTGGCGGGTTCGGGCTTCCCGGAGGGTGTTACCGATCTCTATCACGATTCCCGAGCCCCTCCCCCACTGAGGACTGATGCGATCCCCGCTCTGAGCCGCCGAGCGTCGGCCTCGGCATCGGCTCCCGTGACCAGTCTCAGGACGAAGTCCCGGCCTTCGACCGATGATCGCTGGTACAGAGGGTCATAGTAATGGACGAGCAATACCTGCACCACCTCCGCAAATCTACCATCCTCGAAAGCGGTTCTCAAGGAGGCCGCCGTGGAGGCCGGAAGCGAGGCGCCTATGAGAGCGATGCTCTCCAAGAAGTGACGCCGCTCCTGTGCCGACCAAGCGCTAGGGGCGTACTCGTGCAGTATGCGCTGTGTTCTGACTTCCACAGGCGCCGCCACGTGCACCGGGCGCCCTGTGCTGATGGCGGCGGCCACCGCAGCCGGCAGTGACAAGCGCCCAATGCGCCGCCCCTCGCCCTCGAGAAGCAGATAATCGCCATGGGGGCATCTCAGTTGGTCCCACAGCAGAGCTTCGAAGTCCTTCTGCGTGCGTTCTCCCGGTTGATGCAGCCCTCCCAGCAACGATCCCCGATGAAGCGCCAATCCCTCTAGATCCACCACCCAGGGACGAGGGCGTTGCCCTCGCCCGCCCATTCCGCGCAGAGTACGCAACAACTGGCTCTTGCCCGAGCCCGTGGGTCCGTGAAGCGTGAACACCGGCACAGGCGGCGCCCAGTGTTCGAGCGACTCCCGTACCCAGCGTCGATAGGCTCGGTAACCCCCCCGCACCTGCACGGCATGAACGCCCACCAGGGCCAAGAGCAAGACTACGTTCCGACTTCTCTCCCCTCCGCGCCAGCATAAGACGGCCGGTCTCTTCCGCGGCGGCAGGGCTGCCAGGAGCGTTCGCAGATACTGCGGCAGAATGGGGCTCACGGTGTCCATCGCTGCCAAGCGCGCCGCCTGAGAGCCGAGCTGCGCGTAGACCGTGCCCACGTGGGCCCGTGCCTCGTCGTCCAAGAGCGGCAGGTTCACGGAGCCGGGAACCGAGCCGGTGTCAAATTCCACCGGTGCCCGCACATCGACCACCAAGTAGCGCCCCTGCACAGCCTCTTCCGGTTCGATGCAGGGAACCGTCACCCCGCTCACGGCCGTACGGTGACGCTAATCGGCCTCATCCTCGCTGCCCTCTTCATCGAAAGTCAGCTGTGGGGGCCGGCCCGATCGCACCTCGTTGCGGAGCCCTTCAAGCACCTGCAATCGTTCGATGGGCTTCACCAAGACTTGGCGCGGTTTGCTCCCTTCGTAAGGGCCCACGATCCCCCGTCTCTCAAGCATGTCGATGAGCCTGCCCGCCCGCGTGTACCCCACGCGCAGCCGGCGCTGGAGCATAGACACCGAAGCGTTGCCCGTGTCGAGCACCAGTTCGGCCGCATCGGCAATCAGCTCGTCAGAGTCGGGGTCAAACACGGCCTCCTCGGCCATGGCCTCCTCCGGGCTCTGCAACAATTCCTTCTGGAAGGTGGGTTCGGCCTGACGACGCCAATGGGTCACCAAGGTATGGATCTCCTCTTCGGTGATGAAAGCGCCCTGGATACGCTGTAGCCGGCTCGATCCCAACGGCTTGAAGAGCATGTCCCCTGAGCCCAGCAGTGCTTCGGCCCCATTCACGTCCAGAATCACGCGGGAGTCCGTCTGGCTGGACACGGCAAAGGCGATGCGTGAGGGGATGTTGGCCTTGATCATGCCGGTTATGACATCGGCCGACGGCCGCTGGGTGGCCACGACCAAGTATATCCCCACGGCCCTCGCTTTCTGCGCCAAGCGAATGACACACTCCTCCACTTCCGCCGGGGATACCATCATGAGATCGGCCAACTCATCGATGACGATGAGAACATAAGGCAACACCGGTTCGCCGCGACGAACGCGCGCACGGTTGGTCTCGTACAGGTTGCGGGCCTTGACCATCTCCATGAGCGTGTACCGCTCGTCCATCTCGCGAACCAGGTTGGACAGCACACCCGCCGCGCTTTTCATTTTGGTCACCACCGGGACCAACAGATGCGGAATACGCTCGTAGTGCGACAGCTCCACCTTCTTGGGATCGATCATCACCATGCGCACCTGTTCCGGCGTGGATCGCAGCAACACCGAGGAGATGATGCAGTTGATGCAGCCGCTCTTGCCCGAGCCCGTGGTGCCGGCGATGAGCAGATGCGGCATCTTGGTCAAGTCGGTGTAAACGGCCTTGCCGGCGATGTCCTTCCCCAACCACACCATGAGCGGCCCGGCCGACGCGGGGAACTCGCGATAGATATCGCCCAAGGTCACGTAATCAGGGCGTTGGTTGGGCACCTCCACCCCCACGGCGCTCTTGCCGGGGATGGGGGCCAGGATTCTGATCTCGGTCGTGGCCAGCGCGTAGGCGATGTCGTCTTTGAGGTTGGTGACCTTGTTCACTTTGGTGCCGGGGGCCAGTTGAAGCTCGTAACGTGTCACCCGCGGACCCACCACGGTTCCCGATACCCGCGCGTCCACTCCGAAGTGCGCCAGGGTCTCCACCAACAGAGGCCCGACTTCCTGGTTGGCGCGCACATCTGCTGCGGCCGCCGCCTGACTCTTGCGCAATATGACGCTCTCCGGGAGCACGTAATCTGGGCCGGCCGCCTCAGGCTCACCTGAACCTTGTGTCTCCTCGGGTCCGGACCCGCCGCCGGACTTCTCTTCCGCCGCGCCGGCGCCTGCCGCCGGAGCGGCCTCCTCTTCCTCTACGCCAGACCGGAGACCCACGACCGCCCCGCCGGCCGTCTGCGCCGCCACCGCCGCATCGGCCACAACATCCCCCTCCGTGCGCAGCCCGGGCTGTGATACTACCTGGGTCCCGTGCCGTCTCCCCCTGCTGGTATGTCTCCGAGCCCTCCTGCAGGCCCGGTTCCGCATCCAAGTCTGCCACTCCGGCCTCGCCCGCGTAGAAGTCGGGGAAATCGGTGGCCGCATCCGCGCAGTCTCACCGGAGACCCTTGTCGAGCCGTCAGCAGTGGCCTGCGACCGCCCATGCGCTCGGTCTCCGCTCCCGCGTCCAAGGGTGCTCCCGGCCCGGCGTACACGGTCTCCTCGGGCCACGCAGCCCAGACACCGCCCTCCTCGTCAAGCTCATCCGGCGCTCCAGGGCCAAAACCGGAGAGATACGGGTCATCCAGCGGCCCAGGCCTATCGCTCGGCCTTGTACGCTTCCTAACGGTGGTGGAGGCAGCATGACCTACGGCGCGTGCCGCTCTGCGGGTGCCTTGGGCCATTCGTCTGAGCGTCCAGCCCGTAACCAGGCTGATGCCGGCCACCAAGCTGAGCCAACCCACCAGCGCCAACCCCACCTGCCCCAGCAGGCCGGAGACGCCGACGTAGAGCACTTCCCCACGCCCCCGCGCAGCCGGTACACGCCGGAGACGAACTCAGCGGCCGGATGCGGCGGCCCGAAAGGCGAAGCCCCCGCCAACAGTATGAACAGGCTGAGAAGAATGAGGATGGAACCTGCCACCACCGCGCCGGCCGGGAGACGCGAGCCCGCCCCATGAGCACCACGGCCAGTGCCAACAAAGCCACCGGTACCAAGAACGCCAGGCGTCCCAAGGCCACTTCCAACGCCCCGGCAGCGGCCCCGCCAAGCACGCCGCCACCGGTGCCCACGACCAATACAAGGTGAGAAAAACGCGGCTGTCACCTAAGGTGGCCAGTCCCCACAACTCACGTGCGTGGCTTTCCGGGGGGGTGCGGCCGCGCCTGGTAGCCGGCGACCCCCGCGCGCCCGCACTTCCGTGGGCGCATCTCCACCGCCCGCACCGGGCGTTTCCTCTGCTGCCCCGTGGACACTAGACCTCCACGATGATGGGAAGCACGAGCGGGCGCCGCCGCGTCTTCCGATACAGGAACCTCTGAAGGAAGTCGTGGATGTGCATCTTCAGGATGGAGGTGTCGGTGATGTTCTGCAACTCGTCACGATGGAGCGTCTCAATCAACTCGCCGCGCGCTTCTTGGATCAACTCCTCCACGTCTCCAGAGTGGACGAAGCCACGGAACACCAACTCGGGCACATCCGAGAGGGATCCGTCTTGAGCGCTCATGGTGACCACCACTATCACGATCCCATCTGTGGCCAGGTGGGTGCGGTCACGCAGCACCAGTTCCCCGATGCCGCGCATGGCCATCCCGTCCACGTAGATCATGCCGGCCTGCACACGACCGCCCACCCAGGCTTCCTCCTCGGCCAGTTCGAGCACGTCACCGTTCTCAAGGATGAATACGTCTTCCTCCGACATCCCCGTTTCTTGGGCCAGCCGTGAATGGAGTTGCAGGTGGCGGGCCTCGCCGTGGACCGGCATGAAATAGCGGGGCCGCACAAGGTTCAACATCATCTTCAGCTCTTCAGCTGCGGCGTGCCCTGAGACGTGTACCTCAGCCTCAGCTCCATAAACCACATTGGCGCCCTCGGCGTAGAGGCGGTTGACGGTGCGCAAAACGCTCCTCTCGTTTCCCGGCACAGGCCGGGCCGAGATGACCACGGTATCGCTGGGCTTGATCTCCACCGCATGGTGATCCCCCGCTGCCATGCGCGCAAGCGCCGACATGGGCTCCCCCTGACTGCCGGTGCTGATAATGACCAACTCATCATCTTCGTACTGGGAGATCTCCTGCGGGCGGATCAGGGTACCCTCAGGGATGCGCAAATACCCCAGGTTCGACGCGATGTTGACATTTCGCGTCATGCTCCGCCCCACCACCGCCACCCGTCGCCCGTGGCGGGCTGCCGTGGAGATGACCTGCTGAATACGATGGATGTGGCTGGCAAAGCAGGCCACGATAACCCGCCCCGGAGCCGTGGCCATGATGGTGTCCAGACGCCGCCCCACGGAGATCTCGGCGGGGGTGAGACCCGGGATCTCAGCGTTGGTGGAATCAGAGAGCAGCAGCAGCACGCCTTCAGCCCCAAGTGCCGCGAAACGATGCAGTGCCGTTAGTCTCCCGTCCACCGGTGATTGGTCGAGCTTGAAGTCCCCCGTATGCACCACCACCCCCACCGGCGTGTGGATGGCCAGACCCAAGCCATCGGGGATGCTGTGGCACACTTCTAAGAACTCCACCGTGAACGGCCCCAGCTCAACCGGTTTGGCCGGTCCCACTTCGTGTAGATCCACGTGTCCCTGCAGGCCGTGCTCGCCCAGCTTACCGTTGATTAGACCCAAGGTGAGCCTGGAACCAAAAACAGGCATGTCCGCCTGCTTGAGCAGGTAGGGCAACGCGCCCACGTGGTCCTCGTGGCCGTGGGTGATCAATACACCCAACGCCTTGTCCCGGTTCTCGAGCACATAACTGAAATCGGGCAGAACGAGGTCTACCCCGAGCATGTCCTCGTCGGGGAACATAAGCCCACAGTCGACCACGAGCATGCTGTCGTCGTACTCGATCACGGTCATGTTCTTCCCGATGGCCCCCAGGCCACCGAGAGGAATCACTCTGAGAATTGCGTCGTTCACGTTAAAGTATGTTCTCCAGTCCCACCACAACTCCCTGCAGCGCCCACACCCGTTTCACGGCCAACACCACCCCGGGCATGAACGACTCCCGGGACAGCGAGTCGTGGCGAAGAGTCAAGGTCTCCCCCCACCCGCCGAAGATGACTTCTTGGTGCGCCACCAGACCCGGAAGCCGCACGCTATGCATGGGCACTCGCCCCTCCTGCCCGCGCGTGGTCCACGCGTCCTCTATCAGAGCGGCCGTACGCTTGGCCGTCCCTGAAGGGGCGTCCAATTTGCGTGGATGGTGCAACTCCACGATCTCACAGGCGTCGAGATGGCGGGCGGCTTCGCGTGCAAACTGCATCATGAGCACGGCCCCCAGGGCAAAGTTGGGCGCCACGAACACCGGGACCCCGGCACGGGTGCTCTCCTCCTCGATCCGCGCCAGATCAGCCGCCGACAGCCCCGTGGTTCCCACCACCGGCGCCACGCCGTGGGCCAAGGCCTCCAGCACGTTGGCGAGCACGGCTTGGGGTTGAGTGAAGTCCACAAGCACATCTACTTCGGAGCCCTGCAGAGCTGCGGCCACAGACGAGTAGTGGGCGCAGTCGTCGGGAAATGGATCCGCCGACGAGACGTAGATTGGATCGATGGCGGCCACCAACATCAAATCGGGATCACCGGCCACCGCGGCACAAGTGAAGCGCCCCATGCTACCGAGCGCCCCGCTCACGGCCACACGCACCGCGCCCTCCATCACAGTCCCTCCTTGCTGCTGATCATGGGGTTCCCGAACAAAGGATATGTGGGAGCCGGATCACGACGGGAGCGAGGCACGGAATACATCTTCATCCGCGCCGATGGCCGCAACGGAGAGCAACTCGGGGTCCAGCAGCTCCTCGGCCAGAGAACGGACACCTTCCGCAGTGACCGCATCTATGCGCGCCGCCACCTCATCCAGTGACAGGATCTCCGTATTGGTTACCACGCCCTTACCAAGTCGGGTCATGCGACTGGAAGTGCTCTCCAAACCCAAGATCACTCTACCTTTGAGGTGTTCCCGCGCCCGCACCAACTCCTCTTCGCTCACAGGCTCCGTACGCAGACGCTCCATCTCCCGGCGAACCGTCTCCATGACCTGGTTCAGGCGCTCGGGACGACAACCGAAGTACACGCCGGTCAGACCCGTTTCACGATACATGGCGGCGAAAGAGAAGATGCTGTAAACAAATCCGCGCTTCTCCCTGACCTCTTGGAAAAGGCGTGAACTCAAGGAGCCCCCGAAGAGGCTGTCGAGCACGGAGAGGGTGAATCGTCGCGCATCGTGACGGGCGAGGCCCGGCCCTCCCAGACAAACGTGGACCTGCTCGGTTTCCTTGGCCAAGAATGCGGTGCCGGCCTTCCACTCCACATTGGCATCCGCACGCTGTACTCCGTGCCCGTTGTGAGTGTCGTGCTTGGCCAGCACCAACTCGCGCAACCGATCGTGATCAATGTCACCGGCTGCAGCCACCACCATGTCGCTCAACGCGAAATGCCGGTGGTGGTAATTGCGGATGCGCTCCTCGGGCATCTCGGCGATGCTGTGGCGTGACCCCAGAATCGTGTGGCCCAAGGGGTGATTCGCGAAGACAGTCCGAGCAAACAGATCGTGGATTAGATCCTGGGGCGCATCCTCGTACATGGCGATCTCTTCCAAGATGACCTGCCGTTCTCGGTCCAGATCCGCGAACGTGGGTGTCAACAGCATATCCACCAGCACATCGAGGGCGCGCTCCAGATGCTCATCCAAGACGCGACCGTACACCACCACGTACTCTTTGGAGGTGGCGGCGTTCAACTCGCCACCGATGCTGTCGAACTCCTGTGCGATCTCCTCGGCCGTGAAACGAGAGGGCCCTTGAACAGCAGATGCTCTATGATGGGTCACCCCGGCGTGGGCCTCGTCTTCATCACGCGCCCCGCCGGGATCCAGAACCCCCAGACGCGCAGGGCAGGTGATCCAGCCGCTCGGTGATGAGCTGCTGGCCGTTGGGCAGAGTCTCGAGCCGGTAATCCTGAATGGCCGCCTACCCTTCCATCTTCTCGAGCAGGCGCAGGCTGATCTTCTCTTTCCCCCCTGGTTGGCCACGTCCATGACCTCGACCTTGACCAGATCACCCTTCTGCACCACGTCCTCCACCGCCGCTACCCGATGCGGGGCGAGCTTGGAGATGTGGATGAGACCATCGGTTCCGGGCTTGAGATTGACAAACGCTCCGAAGTTGGTAGTGGAGGCGACCCGACCGACGATCACGTCACCGGCCTGCAGGTCCCGAGTGATGGCCGCGATATGCTCTACACCGCGTCTCCCAGACGGCCGTCGGTAGCGAACACCTTGACGAGCCCGTCGTCCTCCACCTCGATGGTGCAGTCGAACTCCTCCTCCATGCCGCGCTGGTCTCGCCGCCCTTGCCGATGATGGCGCCGATCTTGTCGGGATCGATGCGCACGGTGGCGATACGTGGCGCATAGGCCGACAGCGTGCCCCGGGGCATCGATAACCGCGGTCATGGCGTCGAGAATGGCCAGCCGGGCTCGCCGGGCCTGCTCGAGCGCGTCGCGGAGGATGTCGAAGGTGACGCCTTTGATCTTGATGTCCATCTGGAGCGCGGTGACGCCTTTGCTGGTGCCCGCCACCTTGAAGTCCATGTCTCCCAGGTGGTCCTCAACACCGGCGATGTCGGTGAGAACGATGTAGTCGTCGCCCTCCTTGATGAGGCCCATGGCTATACCGGCCACCGGCCGCGCGATGGGTACTCCGGCATCCATCAAAGCCAGGGACGAGGCACACCACTGGCCATGGAGCTGGAGCCGTTGGACTCCACACCACGGACACCAAGGCGGATGGTGTAGGGGAGGACTCCTCATCGGGGATCATGGGCTGCAATGCCCGTTCTCCCAAGGCCCGTGCCCGATCTCGCGCCGACCGGGACCGCGCATGAACCCGGCTTCGCCCACCGAGAACGGCGGGAACTTATAGTGATGCATGAAACGCTTTGATTCCTCGACACCGAGGCCGTCAATGCGCTGCTCATCACGGCTGGCACCGAGCGTGAGCAGGCTCAGCACCTGCGTCTGGCCGCGCGTGAACAGTCCCGAGCCGTGTGTCCGCGCCGCCAACCCCACCTCTACCGCCAGCGGCCTGATCTCGGTTGATGCCCTACCGTCGGGCCTGACCTTGTCCACCGCAATCTGGCGACGCACCGTCTCCTTCTCGAGGGCGTCGAAGGCTGCGCCCAAGGCCGCCGTCTCGGCGGCGGCGTCGACCGAATCCTCAGCCGGCGCCCACGTCTCGAGCACCTTCTGGCGTAACTCGCCCACGGCCTCGTAACGGGCCAACTTCTCCGGCACGGCCGAGGCTGCGCGCAGTTCTGCGCCGAACTGCTGCCGAATGCGATCCACCAACTCGGGTCGGCCCGCCGCTCGGCTACTTCCATCTTGGGCACACCCACCTCGGCAGCCCAGGCCCTGATGGCCGCCACCTGCTCCTGGATGGCCAGATGCGCGAGCGCCATGGCCTCGAGCTAGGTCGGCCTCCTGGATCTCGAGGCATCCGGCCTCGACCATGCTGATGGCATCGTCGGTTCCGGCCACCACCAGGTTGATGGGGCTGGCATCCACCTCTTCGAAAGTGGGGTTGATAACCCAACGCCCGTCAACCTTGGCCACCCGTACCGCACCGATAGGCCCCTGGAAGGGCGCTTCGGACAGGCTGAGAGCCGCCGATGCCCCCAGAAGTGCCAACACATCGTAGGGGTTGGTCTTGTCCACCGACAACACCGTAGCCACAATGTGAGTCTCGCGATTGAAGCCGGCCGGCCATAGCGGCCGGATGGGCCTATCTATGAGCCGAGCGTTCAGGATGGCCTGGTCGCTGGGGCGGCCCTCCTTCTTGATGAAGCCACCGGGGATCTTCCCGGCCGCGTACATGCCCTCTTCCACGTCCACTGTGAGCGGGAAAAAGTCCACGTTGCGTTCGTTCTTGGCCACCACGGCCGTCACCAAGACCATGGTGTCGCCCAGCCGTACCAGCACGGCACCACTGGCCTGCTTGGCCAAACGGCCGGTCTCCAAATGGATTTCTTTGTCTCCCAGAGTGATGGTGCAGGTATGCACCCGCGCGGAGGCCTCTCCTCCTTGATCAGTCATGTCCTTGGGTTCTCCTTTGTGCGCCCGGGCCCCTCCCGGGCATTTAATGGCTCGTCTCCAGATCCCGCCTACTTCCTCAGACCCAGGGCTTTGACCAATCCGCGGTAGCGCTCCACGTCCTCTTTCTGCAGGTAGTTCAGCAGTCGGCGACGGTGGCCCACCATCTTGAGAAGGCCGCGCCGGGAGTGATGATCCTTCGAATGGATCTTGAGGTGCTCGGTCAGCACGTTGATTTGCTCGGTCAGGATGGCGACTTGGACCTCGGGAGATCCCGTGTCCGAATCGTGCTTCTTGAACCGATCAATGATTTCAGTCTTCTTCTCTTTGCTCAGCATTTTCCTCTAGCCTCCTCGGGCTCCATGCCCCCAGCCTGGATGCTGTGATCCAGGCCGAGCAGCAGGTGGGCTTGACGCTCCCACAGCACGCTCCATGTCCGTGGGAGTGACGGTAGGTTACCACACGCGGCCGGTGGCGCCGGACGGGCCGGCCGGCGCGGCGGCGAGACGCCGCCGCGCCTCCTCCACATCGCGTTGCACTTGTTCTACCAATGCATCCTTACTGGAGAACGTGCGCTGGTCGCGCAGGCGCGCCACAAAATCGATGCCCATGGACACATCGTAGAGCGTGCCGTGGAAATCGAGCAGGAATGTCTCGATACGGACCACATTGTCATTCTCAAAAGTAGGATTGGTGCCGACGCTGGTGACTGAGTCCTGTATGGGCCATTGCGGAACGCGCGTGCGCGTGGCGTATACGCCCAGGGCCGGAACGGCTGCATCGGCCGGCGGCTCCAGATTGGCGGTGGGCATGCCCATGGTGCGCCCGCGCCCTGCGCCCGCCACCACCCGCCCCACCAGCGTGTGCGGCCTGGTCAGCAGGCGTGCCGCCGTCTCCACATCGCCCTTCGCCACCAACTGTCGGATACGGGTAGATGACACCACCTGCCCTTCCGCCTCGATCAGATGTATGGCGCTGACCGAAAACCCCTGGGCCTGGCCGAAGGACAGCAGATCGGCCGCTCCACCCCGACCCTGCCGTCCAAACCGGAAGTTGGCCCCCACCGAGACCTGACGCGCCCCCAGCCGCTGCGACAATAGCCTCCGCAGAACTCGTCCGGAGAGAGGGCGGCGAACTCACGCGTGAAGGGGATGGCGATCACCTCATCCACGCCCAGGTGTTCCAACAGATCGATCTTCACTTCCAGGGGAGTGAGACCGGAGCGCTTTCAGGGTGAAGAACCATGGCCGGATGTGGCTCGAACGTGACTACTGTGCTCACGCCCTGCATGGCGCGAGCCGCATCCATGGCCATGCCTATGATGCGCTGGTGCCCCACATGCACGCCGTCAAACGTGCCTATGGCCACTGCGCGCGGCGTGCCGTGAGGAAGGACCGCCACCTCATCTAATGAGCGATACACGCGCACGCCGGCTCTGCCTCCTCCATCAGTCCTGCGGGCTTCTGAACACCACCCGCGGGCGCGAGACGCCCGCCACGCCCTCGTACAGGGCAAGCAGGCCCGCCTCCCCGTAGACCCGCACTAAGCCGGACGGCGCCCCGCGCAACTCGTTGCCGTGGCGCGCCCGGCTTTCCTCCATATCCCGCACATCATACCTGGGAAGATCACGCAGCACGTCGCTCAAGCTGAGTAGGGCCCGCCCGCCGGCGCGCGGCGCGGCGGGCCCCCCCTGCACCCCGGCCCCGTCTGCGGCGGCAATGACTTCGCCCACCTGTTCCGGACCCACAGCATCCCGCACGTCCATGAAGCCCACGCGTAGCCGTCGCAACTCTGTAGCGTAGCCCCCCACCCCCACAGCAACGCCCAGATCATGGGCCAGCGTGCGCACGTACGTCCCCTTCGACGTACGAGCCCGAATCACCGCCTGCTGCAGATCGCTGCGGAACTCGAGCAAAGCCAGCTCGTGCACAGTCACTTCGCGCACCGGCGTCTCGCACTCCTCGCCGCGATGGGCCCGCCTATACAAAGGCTCGCCGCCCACCTTGACGGCTGAGGTCAGGGGAACCACCTGCCGGATGAGCCCACGGAACCCCGCCAGTTGCTCCCGCACCTCCGCTTCCGTCACTCGTCCCCCGGTAGGCTCGATGACGCCCGTGGGGTCTTGAGTGGTGGACACCGCGCCGAACTGCACCGTCACCCGGTACTCCTTGGGCATGGCCATGACCAGCTCAGAGATGCGCGTGGCCTGACCGGCGAGCACCACCAGCAGACCGGTGGCAAAGGGATCGAGAGTGCCGGCGTGACCCACTTTGCGTCCCAATAGAGGCTTGAGCCGGCGCAAAACCTGGAAGCTCGTCCACCCTGCCGGCTTGTCCACCAGAAGAACCCGGGTGCGGGTCTCCGGCGATCGCCTCATAGCCTGGCCCCAATCTCCTTCTCGAGCGCGGCGACCGCCTCATCGGGGCCCGCCTGGATGGTAAAACCCGCGGCCCGCACGTGTCCGCCTCCGCCCCAGATATGGGCCACCTCGGAGACGTCGACGGTGCCGTCCGTGGAGCGAAGGCTGACTCTGAACTCGCGGCCGTGATCTGTCTGCTGTTCACGCAGCAGAGCCGCCACCTTGATGCCGGCGACTGTGCGAATGCCGTCGATGATGCCCTCGGTGTGACTCTGCTCGGCAGCGGTTTCCTCAAAATCCTCCCGCGTCAGTACAGACACCGCCAGAAGCCCATCCAGCAGCAACTGCAACGCATCGAAGGCCCTGACCGTCAGCATCATCTTACTGACCGGCGTGCTCTCGTACACCCGGCGGTAGACATCATGGACGTCCACCCCCAAGTCCTGCAGATCGGCGGTCATGCGATGCGCCTCAGCCGTGGTGTTGCTGTACTGGAAGCGCCCCGTGTCGGTTACCAGCCCCACGTACAGGGCGGTGGCCACATCCACGGTGATGGGCAGGCCGCCTGCCCGAAAGATGCCGTAAAGCACTTGGGTAGTAGAGGAGGCCTTGGCGTCTACGAGATTCAGATGCCCGTAGTGGGGGTTATCGGGATGATGATCGATGTTGACGCAGAAGTAGTCACGCAGGCCCTGGGGCCCGAACCGCGTAGCGGTCGCGCAGTCAAGCGTATACAGAGTGGCCCCGGGTATCACCGGAAGCTCACCGCGTGCCGCCCCTCTCACTCCGGACAGGAACATGTACTCGGGGGGCAGCGGCGCTGATCCGGGGACGTAGCCTGTCCACACACAGCCGAGACCTTCCATGACTTGCCCGAGTGCCGACATGCTCCCCAACGCGTCCCCATCAGGGTTCTCATGCACCGCCAGCACAGCCCGTTTCTCCATACGCAACCTGGCCGCGATCTCCTCGGGCGAGCATGTGAACGGCACCACACCCCAAGAGGTGCTCATTACTGCTCCTCAGGCCCGTCCTCTACGCCGGAGTCATGGTCCGGCTCGGCCCGGAGGTCCACGCCCAGGGCCTCCTCTTCAGAGCGGATCAAGCTGTGGATGCGCATGCCGGTGTCTATGCTCTCGTCGTAGATGAACTCCAGCTCGGGAGTGCGTTTGAGATGCAGTTCCCGGTTGATCTCCGCCTGCAGGAATCCCTGCGAGCCTCTCAACGCCTCCAGCGTGCCCGCCTTGTCTTTCTGGGACCCCAACACGGAGTAGAAGACCTTGGCGTGACGTAGGTCCGCTGCGACCTCCACGCCGGTGATGGTTACAAAGCCCAGGCGCGGGTCTTTGACACGAGCCCCGATGGCCGAACCCAGCACCCCGCGTACGGCTTCGTTCACCCGTCTCATCCTTCGCGGCTGCCTATCCATCGACCTCATACACCTCCCTGGCCAAGGAGACCAACTCCCAATCCTGACTGCCCAGGTACGTCTCAGCCTCGTCCAGCACGGCCTCCAACCCGCTCAAACCCGAGGCTGCAATAGCGAATACCACGTCTGCCCGCTGCCAAAGATCCTGGTAGCCCACCTCGGCGAAAGTAGCCCCGAAGGACCGGGTGAGCTTGGCCCGCATGCTGCGTAGGTACGTGCGTTTGTCCTTGAGAGAGCCGTTTGCGGGGAAATGCAGTTCCGCCCTCACCACGCCCACGAACCCGCGAGACGGTCGCCTATCGAGTGCGCGCAACTTCCTTGATCTCGTAGACCTCGAGGACATCGCCCTCTTTCAGATCATCGAAGCCATCGATGTGGACTCCGCACTCGAAGCCGGCCAGCACCTCCCGCGCATCGTCACTGAAGCGCCGCAGCGATCCGATGACGCCCTCGTGCACGATGCTGCCGTCGCGCACCACGCGCACCTTGGCGTTGCGGACGAGCTTGCCCGAGAGAACGTAGCACCCGGCGATAACCCCGATCTTGGAAGCCCGGAACAACTGCCGCACCTCGGCCGATCCGATCTCGCTCTCCACGTGTTCGGGCTCCAGCATACCGACCAAAGCCGCCTGCACGTCTTCGATGGCCTTGTAGATAACGCGGTACGTACGGATATCCACGCCTTCCGTCTCGGCCAACGACTTGGCCGCCGAGGAGGGACGTACGTTGAAGCCTATGACCACCGCCCGCGAAGCGGCGGCCAGGTTGATATCCGATTCGTTGATGCCTCCCACACCGGAGTGGATGACGCGCACCTTGACTTCGGGGTGCTGAATCTCGGTCAGAGCCTCCTCCAGAGCCTCCACCGACCCTGCCACGTCGCCCTTGAGCACCAACGCGAGTTCCTTGACGGCACCTTCTTTGAGTCGCTGGAAGAAATCGTCGAGACTGGTGGCGGCGGCTCTGGCCTTGGCCATCTGCTCCATGCGCAGGCGTGCGGAGCGGGTCTCAGCCTTCTGGCGCGCGATGCGCTCGTCTTTGACCGCCTCCGCGAAATCGCCGGCCGTGGGCACGGTATTGAAGCCAAGGATCTGCACCGGCATGGACGGCCCCGCTTCTTTGAGCGGCCTACCCCGGAAATCGGCCATGGCTTTGACCTTCCCGTGGGCCTCGCCGCTCACCAACGCGTCACCCACACGCAGTGTGCCCCGCTGTACCAGCATGGTGGCCACCGGACCCCGTCCCGGATCCAACTGCGCTTCTATGATGATGCCGGAAGCTTCGGCCTTGGGGTTGGCTTTGAGTTCCTGCACATCGGCAACCAGCAGGATCATGTCCATGAGCTCATCCAGATTGATGCGCTTCTTGGCCGAAACCGGCACGATCACCGTGTCGCCACCCCAGTCCTCCGGAACCAGCCCCTGTTCGGCCAGTTGCTGCTTGACTCGGTCCGGGTTGGAGTCTTCCAGATCGATCTTGTTCAAAGCCACCAACATGGGCACGCCGGCCGCGCGGGCGTGGTTGATGGCTTCAGTGGTCTGGGGCATGACTCCGTCGTTTGCCGCCACCACGATGACGGCCACATCGGTCATATTGGCGCCGCGGGCACGCATGGCCGTGAACGCCTCGTGACCAGGGGTATCGATGAAGGTGAGGCGGCGATCTTTGTGCCCCACTCGGTAGGCACCTATGTGCTGCGTGATGCCACCCGCCTCGCCCGCGGCCACCTTGGCCTCCCGAATGGCGTCCAAGAGCGACGTCTTACCGTGGTCTACGTGGCCCATCACGGTCACCACCGGGGCGCGCTCCACCAAGTCGGCCGGGTCATCCACGAATTCGGGCCGCAACGACTCCTCTTCTTAAGCGTGCTGGATGGTGACCTGCCGCTCGAACTCCTCAGCCAAGACCACGATGGCCTCATCAGACAACGACTGCGTAATAGTGAGCAGCTCCCCCATGCGCATCATGGCTTTGATGACCTCGCCCGCCGGGATTTCCAGCGACTCGGAGAAGTCCTTGACCGTGGCGCCGCTGGCCAGGATCACGGGCGAGTCGGTGCCGGGCGGTGTCTTTTTCTTGGTTGACTTCTCTGCATCGGGCGTGCGCGTGGCCTTGGAGCCGCGCGGTGATCCTCGACCTCCCTTGCGTCCTGCCTGCGAATCGATCACCACACGACGGCGGCCGCCGTACATCACCACGACGCACGCGCGCCTGGGCGGTTGGTGCTGCGGCCGACTTGGTGGCCGCAGTGGCCTCAACCTCAGGCTCGACCTCGGTCAGGATTTCCTCGACCAGCACGTCGGCGGCTATTACCTTGGGAGGTCTGGCTCCCCGCTCGTTGGCATCCTTGCCGCGACGAGGTGTGGCCTTGACGGTTCCTTGCCGAAGCGGCCGGCGGGCCGGCTGGGTTCAGGCACCGCGGACGGACGCGGACACGCGGCGGACCGGAGGGGCGAGGTCCAGATGCACGCGGCGAGGGCGTGTGAGTCTTGGGGGCAGGGGGTGCCGGCGCAGGCGCGGGCGGTTCCTCACCCTTGAGACGCACAGTGCCGGGTGCCTTGACGCCCTTGCGCAGCGGTACATCCGGCCCCACCACCGTGGGTAGATCTTCCAGGCGGGGGCCGCGTCCCCGCGGACGAGGCCCCTCTTCGGGGCGGGCCACTGGGGCGCGGACCACCGGGGTGGGGCGGGCGGCCGCGATCACGCTGCTGGGCACCAGGCTCAGTTCTCTGTCCGGCGGGCGCGCCGGGCGCGGCCCCGCCGGCTCGGCCCTCAGTACGCGGTTCGGCCGGGCGCGTGTCCGGCCGCGGTGCCCGTGGCGGCCGCGCTCTCGCGCCTGTCTGCACTCTGCTCGGTCGGACGCGCCGGGCGCCCTTCCGTAACAGGGCGGCTCTGGGTGGGCTCCGGAGCGGGCTGGGGACCGGGCTGTGAAGCCGCCGTGGCCACCGAAGGCTCCGAGGTCCCTGCGGATTCCGGCTTGGCCGGCGCCGGCTCAGTCGGCGCCGGCTGTAGTCGACGCCGGTTTGGGCCCGGCCGACGGCTCGGCGGCAGGCGGCGCACTCAGAACACGGGCCACGTCGGCCTCTTCCACGCTGGACAGGTTACTCGTCACTTCCACGCCGGCCGCGCGCAACAATTCGGCCAGCTCATGCGTGGACATGCCCTTCTCTCTCGCCACCTCGTAGATACGCCGTTTAGCCAAGTCTCACCTACCGGACCCTTCTTTCGTCGACACCAGCCCCGCAAACACCTCGCGGAGCACTTCCTCATCAAACATCACCGTGCGGCGGAACACCCTGCAGAATACTCTCTTACTCATCGCCCTTTCGAGGCACGCCCGCCGTGCACACACATACGCCCCTCTCCCCCGGCGCGGAGCCCCGGGGACATCAAACACCACAACCGCCGACGACCCCACGTCCTCCACGTGCAACCGAAGCAGCTGATCCTGCCGCGCGCGCGTTCCGCAGGCCACACACCTCCGTTCCGGCGACCTGGCTGTTCCCGCCCTGTCCGCCTCGCCCACCACGTGCCTCGCTTACTCAGGGGCGCTGCTCGTCCTTCGGCCTGTCGGCCTTAGCTTGATGACCAGGTATACCGCAGTACAGGCTGCCCGGCAAGGCCACATTGGGACAACGCTTGCCACCGGCCGTCAGCGCGTGGCACCGGCCGTCGGCCACGTCCGGCACTTCCTCCACCGGCGCAGAGGCCGTTTCACACTCGGCCATCTGGCTCTCAGATTTGATGTCCACTTTCCAGCCGGTGAGCCGGTTGGCCAACCGCGCATTGATACCTTCCTTGCCGATGGCAAGGTTGAGTTGGTCGTCGGGCACCACCACGGTGGCCTCGCGGTTGACGTCGTCCAGAAGCACTTCGCGTACACGCGCCGGCGAGAGTGCCTTGGCCACGAACCGCGCCGGTTCCTCGTTATAGGGGATTATGTCTATCTTCTCGCCTCGAAGCTCGGACACCACCATGCGCACGCGCGAACCACGGGGTCCCACACACGCCCCCACCGGGTCCACGCCGTCGCTATGCGAGACCACGGAGATCTTGGAGCGGACGCCCGGCTCCCGCGCCACTCCCATGATCTCCACCAACCCGTCCGCGATCTCGGGGACTTCCAGCTCGAACAGACGGCGGATCAGCTCCTCGCTGCGACGCGAGAGCGTGACCGGCGGGCCCTTGGGATCCTGCATGACTTCTTTGATGACCGCTTTGATGCGCATACCGTGCTCGTACTTCTCATTGGGCACCTGCTCGGACTTGGGAAGCAGTGCCTCCACCCGCCCCAGGTCCACCAGCGTGTAGCGATTGTCTGACTGCTGCACGATGCCGGTGACGATCTCGCCCAACCGCGTTGAGTATTCGCGGAAGAAGATGTCCTGCTCGGCCTCGCGAATGCGCTGATAGATGACCTGCTTGGCCGTCTGCGCAGCGATGCGCCCGAAATCGTCGGGTGTGACCTCCACCCGCTCGGCCATGGACGTATCGATCTCCTGGCCTTCTTCCTCGCCCACTTCCGGCTCGTACCCTTCAGGGAACACCAGTTCGCACACGTGGATCTCGCCGGTCTCCCGATCTATACGTACCTCCGAGAAGGGAACCGCATTGGCCGTCTTGTTATACGCCGAATGCAGCGCATCCTCGAGCGCCGAGATCAGCACCTCAAACGGGATCCCTTTCTCCTTCTCCAACTGGTGCAGGGCTTCGATTGTCTCTCGATTCACTCTCTCGCCCCCTGTCCAAAGTCGTACACGAGATTCGCTTTGGTCACCGCCGACACCTCGAGTCTGACGTCGGTGCCGTCCTGGCAAATGACGATGGATCGATCATCGGAGTCCACCAGCACTCCATCCCACGTCTTCCGACCGTTGATGGGTAAGGCTGTGCGCAGGCGCACGCGCTTTCCCCGTTGCGCGGCGAAGTGGGCGGGGGTGCGCAGCGGGCGGTCCAGGCCGGGTGAACTCACCTCGATGACGTAGTCGCCGGAGATCAGATCGTTGGTCTCCAACGCATCCTCAACGGCTCGGGACACACCACCACACAACTCATGGGTGACGCCGGCGGGGTGATCGATGAACACGCGCACGACACGTCGTGGACCGGAGCCTCTCTGCTCTACCAAGAGCACCTCAACGTCGGCGTCCAGCCCCTCGACCACACTCTGCACATAATCTTCATTCAGCACACGTGCCATATACTTCCCACAAAACAAAAGTGGGTCCGTCGCACCCACTTCTGTTCCCACTCCTTCGGCTTGATTTCCTTTGGTGCATTATAGCACGCTATAGAGCCTCCTCCCACAGACGGGACACGGCGCCCACCACCCGTTCCAAGGGCATTTGCACGCGTTCTCCCCCGCTTCTGGGCTCCACTTCCACTATGCGCTCCCCCGCCATCTTCCCCACGGTGATGCGCACGGGACACCCGATCAACTCGGCGTCCGTGAACTTCACGCCCGGCCGTTCCGGTCGGTCGTCCCACAGGCAACTCAAGCCTTCCCGCTCCAGCAGGTCGTGCAGAGAGCGGGCCACCCCCGTCTGCACTTCGTCCTGGGACTGTATCTGTACGATGTGCACATCGAACGGCGCGATACTCTTGGGCCAGACGATACCCTTGGCGTCGTGATGCTGCTCCACGGCGGCGGCGGCGATGCGCGCAGGACCTATGCCGTACGAGCCCATGACTATAGGGTGTTCCTTCCCGCTCTCGTCCAATATCGTGGCCTTGAGCGGCGCCGAGTACTTGGTGCCCAGTTTGAAGATGTTGCCGATCTCGAGCACCTGCTCCACCTGCAACTGGGCCCCACAGTGCGGGCACGCGTCTCCGGCGCGGGCTTCGCGCAGGTCCGCGAACTCCGGCGTCACATCGCGCCCCACCACCACTCCACTCAGGTGGGCGTGGGGTTGATTGGCGCCCACCACATACGGGCGGGCTCCGCCCACCCCGTCGGGCCGCAGGCTGTCATCGGCGATGACCCGTACCGAGGCCGGCACCCCCACCGGGCCCACAAAACCTACCTCCACGCCCAAGATCTCCGCCACCTCATCCGGATGGGCAGGCCGGATCTCGCTCATGAGATGGCGGGCCAGCTTAGCCTCGTGCAGTTCGTGGTCGCCGCGGACCAACGCCAGCACCGGTTGGTTGCCATCGGCGATGACCAGCAAGGACTTGATGAGCGACGAGGCCGGGATGCCGAGAAAACCGGAGACCTCTTCTATGGTCCGCTGTTCGGGAGTGGGGACCACGGTGGGAGCAGAGGCGATGGTCCCCTCCCGGAACTCCTCGGGCGCCTGCGCCACCGAGGCCGCGAGTTCCACGTTGGCCGCATACCCGCACTCGACACACAGGGCCACCTTGTCCTCACCGGCCGGCGTGGGAGCCATGTACTCGTGGGCGGTGGCACCCCCCATCATGCCGGGATCGCTCTCCACGCGGTAGAAGGAGAGGCCACAACGCTGGAAGATGCGATCGTAGGCATCTGCATGTTTTTCATAGCTGATATCGAGCCCATCTGTGTCGACATCAAAGCTGTAGGAGTCCTTCATAAGAAACTCGCGCACGCGCAGGATGCCGCCCTTGGCTCGGGGCTCATCGCGGAATTTGATCTGGATCTGGTACCAGATCTGCGGGAGCTCACGGTAAGAGCGTAGTTCACGTGAGGCCAACCAGGCGAAGGCTTCCTCGTGGGTCATGGCCAGCACCATATCCCGGCTCCCCCGGTCCTTGAGGCGGAACATCTCGGCGCCGATGGCGTCGTAGCGACCGGTGGCTTTCCAGACCTCAGCCGGATGTAACGTGGGCATGGAGAGTTCTTGGGCACCAATGGCGTCCATCTCCTGGCGGATGATGGCGTTGATCCGCTCCATCACCCTCCAGCCCAAAGGCAGGAACATGTAGATGCCCGCTGCGAACTGGCGAACGAAGCCTCCACGCACCAATAGTTTGTGGCTGATGGCCTCGGCATCTGCCGGATCCTCCTTGAGCGTCGGCATGAAGAGCCCAGAAGCCCTCATTCGTCTCCTCCTTCCATCTGCTCCCGCCCCGTCGCCCCCGTGGCGGCGATCAGGCCGAAGAGTTCATCCACCAAGCATTCCTGCGGTACCTTCTTGACCGGCCGGCCGTGGGCAAAGATCACCCCATCCCCCCTGCCGCCGGCTATGCCGAAATCGGCCTTGCGCGCCTCACCCGGCCCGTTGACCACGCAACCCATTACGGCTATCTCCAAGTCGCCCGTGACTTCATCCAGGCGGGCCTCCACTTCACCGGCCAGGCGGGCCAAGTCAATCTCCGTGCGCCCGCAGGTAGGACATGAGATGAGACGCGGACCACGTCTCATCAGGCCCAGGCTGCGCAAGATCTCCACCGCCACGGGGATCTCCTCCAGCGGGTCACCGGTGAGGGAGACACGGATGGTGTCTCCAATGCCTTCAGCCAGCAACACCCCCAAGGCCACGGCGCTGCGCACGGCGCCCAAACGAGGGGTTCCCGCTTCCGTGAGGCCTATGTGGAGCGGGTGGGGCACCGCCTCGGCCAGTTGTCGGTTGGCGGCGATGGTCACCATGGGCGACGACGACTTCACCGACACTTTGATGGCCCCAAAGCCCAAGTCCTCGAGCATCCCCACATTGCGACAGGCCGATTCTACCAGGGCCGCCGCCGGATCCTGCTCCTCCCACCCACGCAGGTCGCGCTCCAGTGAACCGGCATTGACCCCCACCCGAATGACCGTGCCCCGCTCCCGGGCTGCGGCCACCACCTCCGCCACCGCCGCCCGCCCACCGATATTCCCAGGGTTGAGCCGTACGCCGGCCACACCGGCTTCCACGGCCGCCACGGCCAGCCGGTAGTCGAAATGGATATCCGCCACCAAGGGGACGGGGGCTTCGGCCACCACCGCCGGCAACGCCGCCGCCGCCGCCGGAGTGGGAACCGCCAGCCGCACCACGGCCGCTCCGGCTGTGGCCAGGGCCCGCGTCTGACCGAGCGTAGCCTCCACATCGTCCGTGCGCGTGTTGGTCATGGATTGCACCACAACCGGCGCGCCCCCGCCCACCAAAACGCCGCCCAGAGCTACATGACGAAGGCTCGCCACCTCAGAACCAGGTCCCCGTCACCAAGCGCCCGATGTCGTTGCCGGTGGCCACCAGTGCCAACAGAAGAAACAACCCCAGCCCCACCATGGAGATGCGCTCAAAGGTTCGCAGTGAGAACGTGCGCCGGGTGACTGACTGTAGGATGTTGATCAAGAAGTGGCCGCCGTCGAGCGGCAGAAGCGGGAGCATATTGAGCACGCCCAACTGGATGCTGATGAAGGCGAGCAGACTGAGGTAGTAGCCCTCTTGAAACGCCGACGAAGAGATGGCCACTATGCCCACGGGGCCGGCGAGGCCGCCGGAGCCGGTGACAGGTGACTCCCCCGTCACCAACTTGCCGATCTCTCGGAAGAGTAGGGTGAATAGATTCCAAGTGCGGTCCAGGGCGAAGTTGAAGGCCTGTCCCACGCCGACCGGCCGCTTCTCGGCCGCCGGGCCCACCCCCAGGAAGCCACCGCCCTCCTGCACGCCCAGCGTGACCGTCAATGTCAACCGCTCCCCGTCGCGCTCCACCACCAGCGGGACCCGGTTGCCCGGATTGGCCCGAATGGCCTCCTGCAGATCCGCCCACGAATCCACGTCCCGTCCGGCCAGAGACACCACGGTGTCGCCCACGGCCACCCCAGCGACCGCCGCCGGGCTGTTCGCCACCACCTCCTGAATCTGGGTGGTGGGCACCCACAACCCCTGCAAACCCACTACCACCAGCATGAGGAAGGCCACGATGATGTTCATGGTCACCCCCGAGACAATGAAGAGCAGACGCTGCCACAGGGGTTTGGCATAGTAGCGACGTGCCAGGGGCGTGTTGGCCACCTCCTCGTCGCTGATGGCCGAAGAGCCGGTGAGGTACGCTTCCGGGGGTCTCTGGCCAAGGCCTCCTGCTTGGTGCGGGCCGCTTCCTGGCGGGCGGCGTCTTCTTGGTGCATGCCCGTGACCCTGACGTATCCGCCGATGGGCAGGATGGAGTCCCGTATACCGTCTCCCCCACGCGGCGGCTGAACAGGAAGCGACCGTAACCGATGCTGAATTCCTCCACGCGCATGCCCGTGGCTTTGGCCACCGTGAAGTGCCCCAACTCGTGGACCAGGATCAGGAACCCCAGGCCCACGATCCCCACCACCGCACCCAGTACCGTGCTCACTTGGCGACCTTTCTACGCCGCCCCGCGCACGGCGGCTTCCGCCGCCGCGCGGGCGCGGGCGTCACACTCCACCGCTTCCGCAAAGGAACCAAGCCCACCCTCTCCCTCCGCCTCCAGCGTCTGCGCCACCACTTCGGGTATGTCCACAAAGCGCAGACGCCCGCTGAGGAAGGCGTGCACCGCCACTTCGTTGCCGGCGTTGAGCGCGCAGGTGGCCCTATCACCACGCGTGCCCGCCCGCCGAGCCAAGGGCAAGCACGGGAAGGCCGTCTCGTCGGGTTCCTCAAACGAAAGCATACCGGTTGCGGGCAGATCAAACACCCCCTCCCCCACCGGCGGTCGTGCCGGGTAGTGCAAAGCGTAGGAGATGGGTACGCGCATGTCCGGCAACCCCAGGTGGGCCAGCAGAGCGCCGTCCCGGAGTCGCACCAAAGCGTGCACGAGCGATTGCGGATGCACCACTACTTCGATGCTGTCGTAGGGACAGGAGAAGAGATGATGGGCTTCTATGACTTCCAGACCCTTGTTCATCAGGGTGGCGGAGTCAATGCTGATCTTGGGACCCATATTCCAAGTGGGATGCGCCAAGGCCTCGGCAGGTGTGACCTCCGCCAGTTGCGCCCGGGATCGGCCGCGGAACGGACCACCCGAGGCCGTGATCACCAAAGAACTCACCTCAGCCCGCTCCACTCCGGCCAGGAGCTGAAACAAGGCCGAGTGCTCGGAATCCACGGGGAGGATGTCGACACCGGCAGCCCGTGCGACCGCGCTCACCAAACCGCCGGCGCATACCAGGCTCTCCTTGTTGGCCAACGCCAGCGGCAGCCCCCGTTCCAGAGTGGCCAGAGTGGCCTCCAGGCCCGCGAACCCCACGATGGCGTTCAGCACCAGGTCGGCCTCTACTTCGCGCACTAGGCGGGCGGCAGCCTCCTGCCCGGCGAACACCACCCCTTCCGGATAGAGCGAGGCGCAGAGCGCCGCTGCTCCCTCGTCGGCCAGCGCCACATGCGGCACTCCGAAGGCCAGAGCCTGCTCCAGAAGAACCCGTCCGTTTCTGCCACAACTGAGCCCCACCACCGTCAAGCCCGAGTGGTGGGCGATGACGTCCAGAGCCTGACGCCCGATGGAACCGGTGGATCCCAGGATGACCACTCTTTTCACAGCGGGAAGCCCCCCACCGTGCTCCGCAGCAGCAACCACGCGGTCCAGTAGGCCACCATGCCGGCCAGAAACATGGAGTCGAAACGATCGAGGATGCCCCCGTGACCCGGGAGGATGCGCCCGGAGTCTTTCACGCGCAGGTCGCGCTTGATGGCAGATTCGATGAGATCACCGAACTGGCCCGCCACACCGATGGCGAGGCCCAAGATGACGGCTTCGCGGATATGGAGCCAGTCGGGGTTATAGATCATGACGCCGATGGCGAACAAAACAGAGCCCACCAGCCCGCCGATAGCCCCCTCCACCGTCTTCTGGGGAGAGATGCGCCGCGCCAGTTTGTGATGCCCCACCAACCTTCCCACGGCGTAAGCGAAGGTGTCGTTGAGCCAGGTGGCCCCCAAAGCCAGGATCAGAAGCGCCACTCCGTGCTCCAGGGCCCGTAACAACATGAGATAGGCGATACCCCCGGCTATCCAGATCACACCGAACAACGTGACGCCCATGCGCCCCGTGAGGTGGTCGCCGGGCCCTGCGCGCAGCGCCCAGAGGAAGAGCAGCAGCGCGCTGCCGCCGATGCCGCCCGCCAGCCCTGCCAGGCCACCAAAGTACGTGGCGGCCAACGTACCGATGGCCGCGACGTAACCGATCAGGAGATTGGGGCGATAGGGGCGAATCATCGAGTAGTACTCGTGCAGGGCCAAGACGGCTATGAGCGCGGCGAAGAGCCCGAAAGCGTACCCGCCCCAGATAACCATCACCAACCCCAAGGGTACGCCGATGATGGCTACCAGAAGGCGCTGCTTAAGCACGGCAACTCGATCCCGACACGGCGGTCCGCATCACCCTCGGCGCTCCGCCCTACACGTCCCAGCTCTGCCGGGCGCCAAAGCGGCGCTCGCGGGCGGCGTAGTCGTCCACCGCGCGCGCGAAGGCTGCTTCATCGAAGTCGGGCCACAGCACGTCCGAGAAGTAAAGCTCTGAATATGCCGACTGCCACAGAGCAGGAAGCCGGAGAGCCGCTGCTCGCCCGAGGTGCGGATGACCAGATCGGGATCGCGCATCTCCGGGGCGTAGAGGCGTGAGGCGATGGCCTCCTCCGTAACCCCGCCGGGATCGGGCGAGGTGGAGAACAGGTCCCGCACGGCATCCACGATCTCGCTCCGGCCCCCGTAGTTCAGAGCCACGTACAGCCTCAGGCCGGTATTGCCGGCCGTGCGGTTCTCGGAACTGCGCATGCGGGCCAGCAGTCCCTGATCCAGGCCCTCGCCCCGCCCAATGAAGACCAGCCTCACGTTCTGCTGGTCCAACTCATCGATCTCCTGGTCGAGCGTGCTCGCAAACAACGTCATAAGACCGTTGACCTCCTCCGGAGGGCGGTTCCAGTTCTCGGTGGAGAAGGAGTAGACCGTCAGTTCCTCCACACCGAGGCGGGCGGCGGTGCGCACGGCTCGTTTCACGGCCCGGGCCCCGGCCTCGTGGCCGGCGGCTACCGGCAACCCCCGTTGCTCAGCCCAACGGCCGTTGCCGTCCATGATGATGGCCACGTGCCGAGGGACGGCGCCCGACTCCGCCCGGCCTCTGCTGCGACGCAGCCCGGAGGGGGAGCGGCCCAAAAACCTCTTCAGCCGGGAGATGGTGGACATAGGCAGTGGTTGGCGCCGCTCGGAAAACTCAGACCTCGAGAATATCTTCTTCTTTCCGAACGAGACGTTCGTTCAACTTCTCGATGTAGCTGTCGGTGAGTTTCTGAGCCTCATCTTCCGCCCGACGTTCGTCATCTTCTGAGATCTCGCCCTCCTTCTTGAGGTCTTTGAGATCCTGTATGACATCGCGGCGGATGTTGCGCACGGCCACGCGGGCGTCCTCGGTCATGCCCTTGACGAGCTTGACCAGCCCTTTGCGGCGTTCCTCGGTCAACACTGGGATGTGCAGGCGGACGGTGTTGCCGTCCACGTTGGGGGTGAGCGCCAGGTCCGACTCCTGAATGGCCCGCACCACGGAGTTGACCGCGGATTTGTCGTACACAGTGATGGAGATGGTGCGCGGATCGGGCGTGCCCAGGTTGGCCAACTGCTTGAGCGGCGTACGCGTGCCGTAGTAGTCCACGTGGATGCGATCCAGTAGGGCTGTGGAGGCACGACCGGTGCGCACGGCGTTGAACTCAGTCATCAGGGCGTCCACCGCGCCCTCCATCCGGCGCTTGGCATCGGCCATCAAGTCGTCAATCATGGCTGCTCTCCTCTCCCGGCCCCGGTGGAACAACATCAGATGATACCACCGTGCCCAAACGCTCTCCGCGCACCACGCGACCCACATTGGCCGGATCGCTCATGCTGAACACAAGGATGGGGAGGTTGTTGTCCATGCACAGGGAGAAGGCGGTGGAATCCATGACCCGAAGACCGCGCTCCAGGGCCTCGCGGTGGCTGATGGCGGGGATGAGTTGCGCGCCGGGATGGGTCTCCGGGTCGGCGTCGTAGACGCCTTCGAACTTCTTCTTGGCCATGAGCAGCGCCTCGGCACCGATCTCGAGCGCCCGTAACGCCGCCGCCGTGTCGGTGGTGAAGAATGGGTTGCCCGTACCGGCCGCGAAGATGACCACGCGCCCCTTCTCCAAGTGGCGAATGGCACGGCGACGGATGTAGGGTTCGGTCACCTCGCGCATGTCGATGGCCGACATCACCCGCGTGTAAACCCCGTTGCGCTCCAGCGCCTCCTGCAACGCCACCGCATTGAGCACGGTGGCCACCATACCCATGTAGTCCGCGGTGGCCCGGTCCATGCCCTCGGCTTTCCCCCGACTGCCGCGGAAGATGTTGCCGGCACCCACCACCACCGCCAGTTCCACACCCCACAGGCTGATCTGTTCGATCTCGGCCGCCACGGCGCTCACACGCTCCGTGTCGATGCCAAACGCCTGTTCGCCCAGCAGGGCCTCTCCACTCAGCTTCAGCAGAACTCGGCGATATACGGGTTTCGGATGGCTTCGGCCATCCCCCTCACTTGCGCTCACCCTGTCACCTCCCCCATACGAGGAGGGGCGGCGCCTGCGCGCCGCCCCTCCACTCAGTCCGGCCGGGAGCTAGTCGCCCCGCTCGCCCACCCTGAAGCGGGCAAACCGCGCGATCTCGATGTTCTCCCCAATACGCCCCACCAATTCCCGGCGCAGCGTCTCCACGGTCTTCTCGGGTTCTTTCACAAACGGCTGCTCCAAGAGAACCACCTGCTCGTACCACTTGGCCAGTTTGCCCTCGGCGATCTTGGCCAGCACGTTCTCCGGCTTGCCGGTCTCACGCGCCTGCGCCTTGTAGATCTCGAGCTCCTTGTCGAGCTCATCCTGCGGGATGTCCTCGCGCTTGACCCAGCGGGGCGAAGATGCCGCGATCTGCATGGCCACATCGTGCACAAAGGCCACGAAGAACTCGTTGCGGGCCACGAAATCGGTCTCGCAGTTCACTTCCACCAGCACGCCCACGCGCGCTCCGGGATGGATATAGGCGTGCACCAGGCCCTCGTTGGCCGCGCGCGACGCCTTCTTGTCGGCAGTGGCCATACCCTTGGTGCGGAGGATTTTGACGGCTTCCTCCACGTTGCCGCCGGCCTCCTCCAAGGCCCGTTTGCAGTCCATCATGCCCGCGCCGCACATGTCACGCAGGTCCTTGACCATCTTGGCATCGATCGTCATGGTGCTCTCGCCTCCAGATAATGGGCCCGTGGGGCCTCGTCAGACGGTTTCAGCCGGCGCGCCCTGCCCGCCGGCGACTTCAGCGGCAGTGCCTTCGACCGGGGCTTGGGCGGCAGCTTCCTGCGCCGGGGCCTCAGCGGCGGCCGGTTCACCGGCGGCCTCAGTAGCGGCCGCACCCTCGGCCGGCTCCTCAGGCGCCGCGGCAAAATCGGTCTCGGTGAAACGCCTGCGCCCCTCTTCCACCGCCCGCGCAATGGTGCGAATGATCAGGCCACACGAACGGATGGCGTCGTCGTTGCCGGGGATGATGTAGCTGACTTCGTCGGGATCGCAGTTGGTGTCGACCAGGCCGATAAGCGGGATACCCAGCTTATTGACCTCTTTGGTGGCGATGACCTCACGTTTGGGGTCTATGACGAACACCGCGTCCGGGCGCCGCGTCATGCCGGCCACCCCGCCCAGATTGGTCTCCAGTTTCCCCAACTCCCGCTCCAGATTCATGCGTTCCTTGGTGGGCAGGAGGGCCAGAGAGCCGTCTTCCTTCAACCGCCGCAACTCGTGCAGGCGGTTGATGCGGTCGTGGATGGTGAAGAAGTTGGTCAGCAAACCGCCCAACCAACGGTGGGAGACGTAAGGCATGCCCACGCGGGCGGCCTCGTCGCGAATGATGTCTTGGCACTGCTTCTTGGTGCCCACGAACAGCACCGTGCCCCCCCGCTCGGCCACGTTGCGCGTGAACTCGTACGCACGGTCAATGAGCGTGGAGGTCTTCTGCAGATCGATGATGTGGATGCCGCCCCGCTCGGTGAAGATGAAGGGCTTCATCTTGGGGTTCCAGCGCCGGGTCTGGTGACCGAAGTGCACCCCAGACTCCAGCAGCTGCTTCATGGAAACAGCGGGCATGAGTCACTCCTTCTGGTTGCGTATGTGCGCGGGAGGACGATCACGGAACCCCGTGGGGCACCACCGCGAGCGCCACCCTCCCGGTCGTTTGACGGGCCGACGTAGTTTAACACACGGGCCGAGCCCCGCCACCAGTAGCGGGTCGCGTCCAACCGGCCCCGGCGCCGGCGCACCCCACGCCGTTTCCGCTACAGGACGCGCGTGTCCAGTTGGTCTTTCACGCGGCCCTTGAGCCGCAGAATGGCCTTGGTGTGCAGTTGCGAGACTCGGGACTCAGTGACGCCCAGCACCTCGCCGATCTCGCGCAGGGTGAGGCCTTCGTAGTAGTAGAGGCCGATGACTATCTTCTCGCGCTCGGGCAGACGACGGATGGCGTCGGCCAGGTACTCCTTCAACGACTGCACGTCAAAGGCCTGGCAGGGATCGGCCGCGTTGTCGTCCTCGAGCGTGTCCAGCAATGTGATCTTGTCGCCGTCGGGGCCACCCAGCGTCCAGAATTCATCCAGAGCCACGATGGAGGCGTTGCTGATCTGCAACAGTACGTCCTGCAGCTCCTCGTAGGTGATGCCCAGGTCGGCCGCGATCTCCTCGTCCTGCGGGGCCCGCCCCAACGCGTTCTCCAGCCGGGTCACAGAGCGTTCCACCTGCCGGGCCCAACTGCGCACCGAGCGCGGCACCCAATCCAGCGCCCGCAACTCATCGATGATGGAGCCTTTGATGCGTGACAATGCATAGGTTTCAAACTTGATGTTGCGCTCCAGATCGAAGCGCTCGATGGCGCCGATGAGGCCCAACAGCCCGTACGACACCAAGTCGGCCTCCTCCACGTGCGCGGGGAGACCGGTGCACATGCGCCCGGCCACGTATTTGACCAGCGGCGAGTAGGCGAGGATGAGCTCGTTGCGCGCCTCCTCGTTCCCATCGAACTTGTAGCGTCGCCAGCACTCGGCCAGATCGTGGGCTGTGCTCTGTTCGCCTACCCTCATGTCAGACCCTCCGCCGTCACCTCAGGCGCGGGGATGGGCGCGGCGGTAGGCTTCGCGCAGGTGCGTGGCCGATACGTGGGTGTAAATCTGGGTGGTACTGAGTGAAGAGTGACCCAGGAACTCCTGGATGGAGCGGAGATCGGCCCCGCCCTCCAAGAGGTGGGTGGCGCAGGAGTGTCGCAGGGTGTGTGGAGACAGTTTGGTTGCCATCCCAGATCGATGGACGGCCGCAAGGAGTCTGCGCCGCACGTCGGAAGGGCTGAGCGCGGCCCCGTTCCGGCTCACGAACACGCGGTCCTGGCCCTCCCTCGCCTCCGGAGGCAGCCCACGCAAAAGCTCGGCCCGCGCCTCGGCCAAGTACTCAGCCACGGCGCGACCGGCGGGCTTCCCGAACGGAACCACCCGTTCCTTTCTCCCTTTCCCCTTCACCCTGACCTCGCCCCGGGCAAGATCTACATCCTGAAGCCTGAGATCCAGCACTTCCCTAGTGCGCAATCCACATGAGTATAGCAATTCAAACATTGCTCGGTCCCGACGGATCAGGGGAGCGCCGCCGTGCAGACCGCGTAGCAGGGTGGCCGCCTCTTCCGGCGTGAGCACAGCCGGTAGACGACGGGGCAGACGGGGCGCGTGCAAACCGGAAGCGGGATGCAGGGCCAAGTGGCCTTCGTCCACCGCAGCGGCAAACAGCCGCCGGGCCGCCGACAGCTTGCGCGCCAGCGTGCGCCGCGCACAGGCCGCCCGTCGGGGCTGAAGGCCCCCTCCGCCAAACGCGAGACGTACAGCCTGAGATCATCCACCCTCACGTCGGCCGCGTACACCCGGCCACGGCTCTGGAGGAACGACACCAACTGCTCCACATCAGCGCCATAGGCGCGCACGGTGTGCCGGCTGTAGTCGGCCGCGGCCAGGCGCCGCAGGAAACGGGCACGCAACTCCTCGAGGCTGAGGCCGCCGATGTTGGCGCCGGCAGCCGGCAGACTGGGAGAGGGTGGCGCTGAAGAGGACGGTGCAGCCGAGGGAGGCGCGGCAGCAGACGAAGAAGCTTCCGGATATCCGGCGACAGGGGGGCTGCCGAACCCCGGCTTCACCATCCTGTCCCCTCGCGGCGCCATCCCACCCATGTCTCCCAATCCTCGTACGCCCCGTGCCGCTGCCGGGCGCGGAGCCTCGCGGCTCCCTCACGGGGATAGGACGTATACTCCCACCCCCTCCCGGCCCACCAAGCCGTCGAGCTCGAGCAAGGCCAGAGCGGCAGCCACCTCACGGGGCGCACAGCCCACGGCCTGCGCTACTTCATCCACTGAACGGGGCCCACAGCTCAACGCCTGCACCACGAGCCGCTCCAACACGCCGGCCGGCCCGCCCCGCCGTTCCGCCTTCGCGCACGGTGTTTTCACTGCACGCCCACTTCTCTCGATTCTCGTCAGGGCCTCGTACTCCTTCACGCACTGCTCTACATCGTAGACAATGCGCGCGCCGTCGGCGGCCAGCGCGTTGCCTCCCCGGCTGGCCGGGGAGTTGATGGGCCCGGGCACCGCGAACACATCTCGCCCCAGGGTCAAGGCCTCATCGGCGGTCAGGAGGGCACCGCTGCGCTGGCCGGCCTCGACGACGACGACTGCATCCCCAAGAGCCGCCATAAGTCGATTGCGCGCGGGGAAATGCCACTTGGCTGCAGATGTGCCTGGCGGGTACTCACTGACTAGGACACCTCTCTGCTCCACCTCCCGGTAGAGAGAGGCATGTTGACGTGGATAGACAACATCTGGGCCGGTTCCCAATACAGCAACCGTGAGACCTCCCACCTCCAAGGCTCCACGGTGTGCCGCGGCATCGATACCACGTGCCAAGCCGCTGACCACAACACACCCAACAGTAGCAAAAGACCTCCCCAAAGCCCCTGCCACTCTGAACCCGTACCGGCTGGCAGCTCGTGTTCCGACGATGGTAACGCGGGCCATCCCCATGGCATCATCCCAGAGGCCAAGTTCGCCCTTGAGATATAGCCCCGCCGGTGGATCGGCCAGGTCCTTCAATGGCGATGGAAAGCTACGATGGCTGGGCGGGATGAAATGCACTGATGTGTTGGTTAGTTGTTTGGTAACCGCATCGCTGTTAAAGCTATCTCGATGAGCAACCAGTGCGAGAGCCGTCCGTGTTCTCAAACCCCACTCTCGGAGCTCTCTCGCAGATGCCGTCCACAGGGCTTCCATCCCTACCAACGAGATGAGCTTCAGGCACGAAACGTAACCGCTCGCCACCGCTGCAGAGGCCCACAACCATGCATCGCACGTCACTGTGTCTTTGCCGGACCCGGCATGCACCGCACGGCGGGTCAGCCCCGCCCGCTCTTCCGCCGTTTCACCTCTCATCTAAGCCAACTCGCCCTATCCTTCAGATGCAGCCCTGCTGCCTCCGCTACATGCTGTTCATCAACGGCCATGGAGAGATCGAGGTCGGCAATCGTCCGACTTAGGGATACCAGCCTGCCGTGACTCCGACCCCCAGCCCCATCGTGCTGGAGAAAGCGACGTACGAGCAGGGTCGCTCGCGGCGTCAATCCAGCCTGCGCTTCCAGAACCCGAGGGTGCTTCTTTCCAAGATTTGCCCTTTCCATCGTAGTAGCCTTTGGGTCGGCCTCCCGCGCCGCCCTAAAAGAGCAGGCACTCATCACCCGCTGACGGATGGAGAGAGATGTCCCTTCAATACCGTCGTCGATTGTGAGAAAGCCTTCGACTGTCTGGGCGGGCAGTTCTAACATCATGTCAACCCTGTCGAGCAACGGACCGCTTATGTGTCTTCGATACCGCTCCGCCTGCCCAGGGGAGCAAGTGCAGGCAATGCTAGGATGTCCGGCGTACCCACACGGACAGGGATTCATGGCAGCAATGAGCGAGAAGCGCGCTGGGAAACTCAAAGACCCACTGCGTCGGGTAATGAGCACATGTCCATCCTCCAATGGCTCTCTGAGCGCTTCAAGTGCATCTCGTGCGAACTCAGGGAACTCGTCCAAGAAAAGGACGCCCCGGTGGGCCAATGTGACCTCCCCAGGGCGAGGTGGTGACCCGCCTCCAACGAGCGCCACCGTGGACGCCGTGTGGTGGGGACATCGAAACGGCCGCTCCGCAAGCAGGCCCTGCATGCCGTTGAGGAGACCCGCGGCGCTCCAGATGCGCGTCACTTCCAACGCTTCTTGAGAGTCCAACGGAGGCATGATCCCCGGCACACGTCTGGCAAGCATGGTCTTCCCCACTCCCGGGGGCCCCACCATCAGCAGGTGATGACCACCCGCCGCTGCGATCTCAAGCGCACGTTTGGCAGCACCCTGCCCCGCAACGTCAGAGAAATCGGGCTGTGACTTGGAGCAACTCGCGTGCGCGGACTTGCGTGAGAGCCACCGCTGCCCACGCAACCTGAGACGGCCAAGCAACGATTGATCTCGGCATGCAGCCACCGCCTCGGCCAAACCCCTGACTCCCACCACCAGTTCGGGGGCGGCGGCCGATCCCTCTAGCAGGCTCTCCACCGGAAGCAAAACCGACCGCAGGCCGATACGCTCAGCCGCCTCCGACATGGCCAATATGCCTCTCACACCCCGTATCTCCCCATCGAGCCCAAGCTCACCAACTGCGCCAATATGCCGAAGAGAACCAGAAGGGACGTGGCCGGCCGCCGCCAGAATAGCCAAAAGCCACAGGGAGATCAAATGCCGAGCCTTCTTTGCGCACGTCGGCCGGGCTCAATCCCACTGTGATGCGTTGCGTAGGCAGAGGAAGCCCTACATTCGCCGCCGCCGAACGCACCCGCTCCTTTGCTTCACGAACCGACGTATCTGGTAGACCCACCACCGTGACTCCCGGCAGCCCGGGACGGACATGTGCTTCCACATGCACCGGAACAGCATCAATGCCCACCAGAGCAAACGTCATCACCGAAGCGGTCCCCACCCTCGTTAACCTCCCAGCACATCTCGATCGATTCGAATTCCAACGGGTTCACCGTGGACCAGATCCACGCTGACGACATCCAGCCGAATGCTGTTTGACTTGGCCTCGTGCTGAGAGCACCACACGGCGACGGCTCCCACGATGCGACGCACCTTGGCCTTCCCCACCGCCTCCAACCCGGTTCCGCGCGCCCGCCCACTCCTGGCTTTGACCTCCACCGCCACTAGATCGTCCCCGTCGCGTGCCAGTATGTCTATCTCGCCAGCTTGAGTTCTCACCCGCATACCCAAGATCTCCCAGCCCAGGCCCTCCAGGAAGACCGCAGCCAGCTCTTCGGCCTCCCGGCCTTTGCCTACACTTGACGTTCGCATGCGCCTCCGGTCTCGATGCCGCTTCTTCCTCGTGTCCACGATACAAACGGGCTCTTTCTGCAAACATAGGCCTTTGGTCGCAGATTGGGAGGGTGTTGGCCGGGGGGCTGAACGGGGAACGGCCCGGAGATTGGGGAGATCCTTGGCCACGCCCACCAAGCAGAAACCCGGCTGGAGATAGCACCCACCCCCGGCGCAGGCAGCCCCCGGCCGGCTCTGGCCCCGGCCTCTAGCCCTCGCCGCCGCACGACGGCCCATCCACACCCGCAAAGGAGAGCCGGTGCAGCGGGCAGGCCCCATTGGCGGCCAATGCCCGACGGTGCTGCGTAGTGGCATAACCCACGTGCTCATGGAAACCGTAGGCCGGATAGGTGTGATGCAGGGCGCGCATCAGCCGGTCACGCGTGACCTTGGCCAACACGGAGGCCGCAGCCACAGCGGCGCTGAGGCGGTCTCCTCCCACCAAACGCCGACAGCCCAGTTCCGGCCGATCCAGTTCGAAACCGTCCACCAAAGCCAGATCATAGCCGGCGCCCAAGGCCGCCAGCGCCTCCCCCAACGCAACCAAGTTGGAGCGGTGCAGCCCGGCGGCGTCCAGGGACGAAGCGGAGACGCTGATCACCGACCAACGGGAGCAGCCCGATAGAATCTTGGTGTAGAGGTCTTCCCGCCGCTGTATGGTCAGTGACTTGGAGTCACCCAGGCCTTGGAGCAGGCGCTGGGGCGCGGCCCCATAATCGAGCACCACGGCCGCACACACCAGGGGACCGGCCAGGCAACCCCGCCCCACCTCGTCCACGCCGGCCAGATAACGCAATCCCCGCCCGGCGCCGCGCAGCAGCGCTCGATCAAAGGCGAAGAGATCCTGCACGGAAGACGACGGCCGCGGCGACAAGGGCACCTGCCCCGCCCTTACGGCCTCCCCAGGTGACTGAGGGGCCAGTAGATGAGAAAGGCCTTGCCCACCACGGCGCTCTTCTTGACCGAGCCGAAGACGCGGCTGTCACCGCTGTTGTTGCGGTTATCGCCCATCATGAAGCACGATCCCTCCGGCACCTCCACCTCTTCAAATTGTCCCAGTAACTGCTGCTCCTTGATGTAGGGCTCAGATTGCGGCTCACCATTGACATAGAGCCTGCCGTCGTGCACGGCCACCGTGTCGCCGCCCACCGCCACAATGCGCTTGATGTAGTCCTCGTTGCCCATGGGCGGCCGGAAGACCACAATATCGCCGCGCTGCGGCTCCCCGAAACGATAGGCCAAACGGTTGACCAACACCCGATCACCCTTGAGCAGCGTGGGCTCCATGGATTCCGAGGGGATGCCGAAAGGCTTGACCAGGAAGTGCTGTATCAGCAGCGCCAGCACGAACGCCGCCGCCACAATGAGCACGATCTCCCCTATGGAGCTGAGAAGAGAGCTGCCCTCCTGGCGCCCGGCGCCGCCCAGCAGCCGCCTCACCCGCCCAAGCGGAGGGTGAGGGCCGGTAGCTTCCATACGGCGCCCAGGCACAGAACAGGCGGATAAGACCCTAAACGCGCTTGCGGCGAGGCCTCAGACGCGCTTCTCTTTGACGCGGGCCTTCTTGCCCAGCTTCTGCCGCAGGTAGTAGAGCTTGGCGCGGCGCACGTCGCCGATGGCCGTGACCTCGATGCGCTCGATCTTGGGCGAATGCACCGGGAAGGTACGCTCCACCCCCACCCCGAACGATTGCTTGCGCACGGTGAAGGTCTCGCGCACGCCCTGTCCCTGGCGCTTGATGCAGAAGCCTTGGAAGACCTGGATGCGCTCGCGGCTACCCTCGATGACCTTGAAGTGCACCCGCAGCGTATCGCCGGCCTTGAACTGGGGGATATCGCTGCGAAGTTGTCTCTGTTCCAGAATGTCGATGACCGTCATGACTCCATTCCTCTACCCACACGCGTGTTCTTCGGCAATGACCGGCAGCAAAGATACCAGACTTCGCCCCCACTCTGTGCCCACTGGGCACACTCTTCCACATATTCGGCGGCTACCCGGTTGCCGTCCGGCACCATCCGGCTATGCTCCGCCGCCACCCTCCTCCTCCACGCCCCCCTCTGAGGCGGCAGGATCCGCACCGGCGGCCTCCTCCCCAGCAGCGCCCCCACTCCAGCGCGCGTGGCTCTGCGCCCACTCCAACCAGGCCGATGGGCGCGCCTGCTCCCGTCGCCAGGCGGCGATGGCGCCGTGGTTGCCGCTCAACAGGATATCCGGCACCTCTTCCCCCAGATACTCCCGCGGCCGTGTGTAGTGCGGGTACTCGGCGGCACCTCCCAGCTCGGCCGAGAAAGACTCCTCCACCACGCTGGCCTCATTGCCCAGCACCCCCGGGATCTTGCGCACCACGGCCTCCACCACGGCCATGGCCGGCACCTCGCCCCCGGCCAACACGTAGGGCCCCACCGACACCTCCTCGCCGGCGAAGAGGCGGGCCACCCGTGCATCGAAACCCTCGTACCGGCCGCACAACAGCACCAGGTCGCGCTCCTCGGCCGCCAGCTCGGCCGCCAGGGCGTCGTCGAAGGGCCGCCCCGCCGCCGACAGCACCATCACCCGTCGCCCCTGCCGCACCTCTTGCGGCTCCACGCCGAACACGTCACCCAGGGCCCAACCCACCACGTCCACACGCATCACCATACCCGGACCGCCGCCGTAGGGGGTGTCGTCCACTGTGTTGTGCAGCAGCCGCGTGTGCTCCCGGATGTTGTGCACGCGCACGTCCACCAAACCCGCCTCCAGGGCGTCGCTCAGTGGATGCTGGGCCAGAAACCAAGTAAAGGCATCCGGCACCAGGGTAAAGATGTCGATACGTTTGGACGTGGCCGCCTCGCTGCGCTCGCCGGAAGACACCACCGGCGGTGACCCGCTCATTCCAGTACGAACCGCCGCAATACCACCAAGCGGCCGCCGGGCACGTCCACCGTGGGCACGGCCTCCAGGGTGAAGGGCACCAACACCTCGCCTCCTGCCGCCCGCCGCACGGTCAGAACGGGTTGAGCCGGGGTGTCCAGCAGTTCCAGCACGGTCCCCACCTCCACCCCCTCTTCATCGAACACGCGCAGGCCCCGCAGTTCAAAGGGGTAGTACTCGTCCTCCTCCAACTCCGGCAGGCTCGAGGCGGGCACCTCCAACACGCAGCCGCGGAGCTTCTCGGCCGCCGTCCTGTCCTCCACGCCGGCAAAAGCCACCAACAGGGCGCCGGTGGTGAAACGCACATCCTCGATGCGGAGCTCCCGGCGGCCGCCGGCCGGCTCCGGTGTCGGCGGCCGTCCGCCGGCCGCACCCGCGGCGGCTCCCGCGGCCGACTCGGCCCGCGCCGTCCCATGGGGACCCGGCGGCCGTCCGCCGGCGGCAGCGCCGCCGGCGCCGGAGTCCGGCGCCCCGCCCGCCGCGTCCCGCGGCCGGGCGGCCCCGGCACTCCTCCTCGAGTCGGCAGAATATGACCTCGCCGGGAGCGAAGCGATCCGGATTGTCCGACTCGCTCTGCACCCTCACCTCGCCGCGCAGACCGTGGGCGCGCACCACGTGCCCCACCACGATCCACTCCGGGCGCTCCATCACCGCTCCCGTCAGTCGACGATCTCGACGATGGCCTTCTTGCCGCTGTGCACCGAAGCGGCTTTGATCAAGGTGCGCAACGCCCGGGCTATGCGGCCCTGGCGCCCGATCACCTTGCCCACCTCCTCCTTGGCCACGTGCAGTTCCAGCACCAAGCCGGCCTCGGTCTCCCGGGCCTCCACCTTCACCTCATCCTTGCGCTCCACCAAGCAACGCGCCAGGTACTCCAACAGCTCTTTGGGATCTGAGTCCACGGAGGGCCGCTACTGAATACCCTTGATGGCGAGCAGCTTGCGCACGGTGTCGGAAGGTTGCGCGCCCTGTGCCAACCACTTGCGGGCTTTCTCCTCATCGATCTCGATGGTGGAGGGCTCCGTCTGCGGGTTGTACAACCCGATGCTCTCGATGAAGCGACCGTCGCGCGGAGACCGCGAATCGGACACCATAACGCGATAGATGGGGTTCTTCTTACTACCCCGCCTGGCCAGTCTGATCGAGACCGCCATGCGCACCTCCTTGTGCTTGACCGGGCGGCGTTCCCCACCCCCGGCTCTGTGAGTCCTTGTGCAGGTTTTTATTATCTTTCTTTAGAATGGCGTCTTATATGCCAAACATTTGGAACGGATTCCTGGGCATCTTCCCCGAACCGATCTGCTTCATCATCTTCTGCATCTGTTTGAACTGGTTGAGCAGTTGGTTCACGGCTTGGATCTCGCTACCCGACCCCGCCGCGATCCTGCGCCGTCGGCTGCCGCCGATCATGTCGGGGTGGCGCCGCTCTTCGGGGGTCATGGACTGGATGATGGCTTGGATGCGGTCGAAGGCCTTGTCGTCGATCTGCAGGTTGCGCAGCTTGGACGTAGGCAGGCCGGGAATCATGGAGAGGATGGACTGCAGCGAGCCCATCTTGCGCACCTGCTCCAGTTGATCCAAGAAGTCATCGAAGGTGAACTGGCTCTTGAGGAGCCGCTTCTCCAACTCGGCCGCGCGTTTGGCGTCGAGCGACTGCTCCGCCTTCTCGATCAGCGAGAGCATGTCCCCCATCCCCAGGATGCGAGAGGCCATGCGGTCGGGGTGGAAGTACTCAAAGCCGTCGAGCTTCTCACCCGTGCTCACGAACTTGACCGGCTTGCCGGTCACGGCCCGCACGGACAGGGCCGCGCCGCCCCGGGCGTCGCCGTCGAGCTTGGTGAGCACAATGCCGTCCAGATCCACCTTGGCCTGGAACTGCTGGGCCACGTTCACGGCGTCTTGGCCGGTCATGGAGTCCACCACCAACAGGATGTTGTGTGGCTTCACGTTCTGGCGGATGCGGGCCAGCTCCTCCATGAGCCGCTCGTCGATGTGCAGACGGCCGGCCGTGTCGATGATGACCACGTCGCGTCCGTCCTCGCGCGCCTTGGCTACACCGTGCTCGGCGATGTCCACCGGGTCCGAGGTGGTGCCCTCGTCATACACCGGGACTTTGAGCTGCGCCCCCAGCGCCTTGAGCTGATCCACGGCCGCCGGGCGATAGACGTCACCCGCCACCAGGAGGGGGCTCTTCCCCTGGGCCAGCAGGAAGTTGGCC
Organism: Thermoleophilia bacterium; assembly: GCA_040770645.1. Classification (GTDB taxonomy): domain Bacteria; phylum Actinomycetota; class Thermoleophilia; order RBG-16-64-13; family RBG-16-64-13; genus JAAYZX01. The sequence continues at coordinate 71,472 of JAXGIS010000002.1, forward strand.
AGCTTACCGCAGGCCGTAGTCTTGCCCGAGCCCTGCAATCCCACCATCATGATGACGGTGGGCGGCCGCGAGGAGAAAGCCAGTTTGTTGGCCGTGGAGCCCATGAGCGTGGTGAGCTCCTGGTTCACGATCTTGACCACCTGCTGGGCCGGCGTCAGGCTCTCCAAGACCTCGGCGCCCAGGGAGCGCTCCTTGATGCGGGCCACGAACTCCTTCACCACTTTGAAGTTCACGTCGGCTTCGAGCAGGGCCAAGCGGATCTCACGGGCCACCCGCTCGATATCGGCTTCAGTCAGTTTTCCGTGGCCCTTCAGGCCGCCGAGGGCTCCTTGCAGCCGATCGGACAGGGATTCGAACACTCGAGGCGCTCCACACGTATTGGATCATGCATCAGACGCAGACAAAGCAGTTTACCGGCGCCGCCGGACCCCGTCAAACCGGGCGGCCGTCCGCAACCACGGCCGGCACGCGGGCGCCCGCGTTGTGCGCCTACTGAACGAATCTCCCGGCACCATGCGGCGTTGCGCCGAGTTCGCGGAGAGCGGAGACCGTGGGCGCCACTGCCTCGCTCGCAGGAGCCAAGACCAAGAGCGAGACTAGGAAGACTTCAGTAGCTCGTCTGAGAAGAGCAACTCCGTGAAGCCGGCGGCGTCAAACGGCTGCAGATCGGTCATGTTCTCTCCCACCCCGATAAGCTTGATGGGAAGGTCCAGCTCGTGGGAAACGGCCACGGCGATACCGCCCTTGGCGGTGCCGTCCATCTTGGTGAGCACCACGCCGGTCACTCCCACCGCTTCCTTGAACAGGCGCGCCTGTACCAGCCCGTTTTGGCCGGTGGTGGCGTCGATGGTGAGCAGAGTCTCGTGAGGAGCGTCGGGCACCTGCTTCTGGATAACCCGCACGATTTTTTCCAGTTCGCGCATGAGGTTGACTTGGGTGTGCAGCCGGCCAGCCGTGTCGATAATGACCACGTCGCTACCGCGGGCCTGCGCCGCGCTGATCCCGTCGAATACAACGGCTCCGGGGTCGCTGCCCCGCTCCTGTTTCACAACCTCCACATCCACGCGCCGGCCCCATTCCTGCAACTGCTCGACCGCCGCGGCTCGAAAGGTGTCGCCCGCCACCAGGAGTGGTTTTCGCCCCAGTTCCTTGAGGTGCCAAGCGATCTTGCCGATGGTGGTGGTCTTGCCCGTGCCGTTGACTCCCGCCATGAGGATCACGGCCGGATTGTGTGCCACGTCGATGCGGGTGTCTCCGGTGGAGAAGAGCCCCGCCGTTACGCTCCGCAATCCTCGCACCAGTTCCGCCGCCCCCGATATGCGGCCGGCCGCCGCCATCTTCTCGAGCTCCTCCACGATGGCCACCGTGCTGGTCACGCCGATGTCTGCCGCGATGAGCGCTTCTTCGATGCGCTCCCAGTACTCCTCATCGATGCGGTCGGAGAGAATGGCCGAGAGCTGCTGGGCCAAGGCTTTGCGGCTCCGGCTGAGCCCCTCCCTCAGGCTGCGGAACCAGCCTTTGCGGCCTTTCTCCTGCACCTCCGTTTCAGTCGCGTCCGGCACGGCAGCGCCCGGCGACACTCCCAGGAATACCTCAGACCAGTCGTAAGACACGTCATGTCCTCCGTTGTAGTGCGGGCTAACCTGCGCGGGCTTCGGTCTCGGGCGCCCCGCTCCGTAGCCGGCGTGACAGCACGCGCGACACCCCATCGGTGCCCATGGTCACACCGTACAGCGTATCGGCGATCTCCATGGTGCGGCGCTGATGAGTGATGATCAGGAACTGAGTCCGGTCTTGAGTGGCGCATGCTGTCCACGAAGGCGATGAACCGGCGCAGGTTGGTGTCGGCAAGCGCCGCCTCCACCTCATCGAGGATATAGAAAGGACAGGGCCGCGCCAAGAACAGTGCGAAAAGGAAGGCAATGGCGGCCAGGGCCTTCTCGCCGCCCGATAGCAGGGTCAGGGTGCGCGGCGCCTTTTGGGGAAGCTTGATGAAGATCTGGACCCCGGCGGGGGGTCGGCGAAGCCCACGATCTACTGTGTCCTCCTCCGGCTCACCCGGCTCCGCCTCCACCGCCTCCTCCAGCCTGAGTTCACCACGGCCGCCCGGGAACAGTACGGCCACCATCTCCGCGAAGTTGGCGGCGGTCTGCGTGAAGAACTCAGAAAACACGCGCGTGGTGTGCTCATCCAGGTCGCGAATGATCCGCCGCAGTTCGTTCAAGGAGTCCTCGAGGTCCTTCCGTTGCTCCTTCAGGAAGGCCAAACGCTCCGCGGTTTCACGATACTCGCGATCGGCCAGGGGGTTCACAGGCCCCAGAGCCTCGAGCCGGCGACGCAACTGCTCGACTTTGGTTTCTGCGACATCTACATCGAGCGCGCCGGCTTCCTCCGCCGTTACCGCCCGCGGCGACAGATGCCGCTGCTTGAGCACTCCCAAACGCTCACGGGCATCACCCAGGGCGTCCTGCGCGTGCGCCAGTCGCACCTGCAGATCCACCGCTTCCTCGCTGCAGTCGGTCAACGTCCGCTGCAAGTGGGATTCACGGTCCGCCATGCGCCGCAACATGTCGGCGAAACCGGCCGTCGTCTGCCGGGAGACCTGTATCTGCGCCTCGGCCTGAGCCGCAAAACCGGCCCCCCTCTCCGCCAAGGCCTCCATCACTCCAAGTAGATCCCGCGCCGCGGGCAAAGCCGCCCTCAGCGCCTGCACACGCCGGCGCACCCCGGCCAAACGCCCCTGTAGAAGCGAGCATTCTCCGGTGACACGTGCGTGCTCCGCCTCATGCGCCCTCACCCGCTCACGCAGTCGGGCTTCGAGGACCGACGCCTGGGCGCGCTTCTCCTCCAACCGTGCCACCGTTTCCCGCACACGGGAAGCCTGCTCACGCTCGGCGGCAAGCACAACGCGCGACTCCTGCAATTCACGCTCAGCTTCGAGCACACTCTCCCGGAGATACTCCACCTCCTCGCGCAAAGAGGTCTCGGCCGCCCCCAGATGCTCGCCCTCTGTCTGCAGACGCTCGGCCACCTCAGTGGCGTCCCGCAGGCGGCGCTCCACGCCTTCCGCCTCTTCAATCAGTTGCGCGGCTTCCGTCCGCGCCGCGGCCGCAGCCTTCTCCCGAGCCTCACGTTCGGCGTGGGCCTCACCCAGGGTGCGCTCGGCCGCCACCGCCGCCCCCTGAGCCTCGGCAAGTGCCGTCCGCGCCTCCCGCAACTCCCGTTCGAGTTCCTCCACCGCCCGCCGGGCACGCAGTAAGGCCTCCGGACCCGCCGCCGCCCTACGTGCGGCATGGAACTCGCCCCGCAACAACTCCCCACTCAGGGTGACCACCAGTCTCCCGCCCGCGCCACCTGAGGCATCTGCGGCCGCCTCGGCTTCGCGGAGTTCGCGGACCACCACTACTTCCGGCAAGAGCCGCATGAGCACCGACCGCACGCCGCTGGGTACCCCTATCACTTCCCACAAGCTCCAAGGGCCGGGCTCCTCCGGCCGAAGCGCCTCGGTGCCGGCGGAGCCATCCACTGCCCCCCGGCTCCCCGGGCCATCCCACACCCCGTCCACGGCCGCCAGCACCTCCATGGTGCCGGCCGTACCTGCCAACAGCTCGGCCGACACCCGGCCCTCCACCAACACGGCATCGGCCAACGGACCCAGGGCAGCCGCCACGGCCCGTTCAAAACCGGGGCGCACATCCAAGTGCTCCACCAACAAACCGGCCGACCCCAAGGTGCGCAGCAGTTCCCGGCCCCGTCGGGGAGACCCTCCCGACGTTCCGCCGTTTGTCGCGCGATCCGCGCGCGTCCCTCCAAAGTGGCCACGCGCTCTTCGGCCCGTCGGGAAGCGGCGCGGGCCTCTCCAAGCTGTTGGCGCGCCGCCGCCGCCGTGGCGGCGGCGGCGCGGGCGGCGGCGGCGGCCGGTTCGGCCGCCGCCGCCGCCTCATCCCGGCGACGCACCGTGACCGCCAGCTCCTGCCGCAGCACCTCCACAGCCTCCCCGGCTTCCAGTCCCTTGGTCTGGGCCTGCCCACGGCGACGGCTCAACTCGGCGATCTCCCGCTCCAGCAATTCGGCCTTCTGTCTATCCCGCGAGCGCGCCCCTTCCAGGTCCAGGATGCGATCCTTGTGGGCATCTTCCTGCTCCCGGCTGCGAACCGCCAGCGGACGCAGTCTCTCCAGCTCCACCGTCACCTGCTGCCCCAAGGACCGCACTTTGGCCAGTCGGCCCACTCCCCACCCTTCCGGGTGGCCCAAGGCCGCCAGCCGCGCCTGCACGTTGGCCAGGTCGGCGCCGTCCACCGCCTCCCGCCGCTCCAGCCGGCCCAGATCGGCCTCCCAGCGCCCGATGCGCTGCGCGAGATCGTCGCGGCGCTCGCGGAGCCGCCGCGCCTCCGACTGAATCCGATTCACCGCGGCCGCCTGCGCTTCCCGAACCGCCAACGCCTGCGTGAAGCCCCGCTCTTCGTTCTCGCGGCTCGTGCGCAGCCGGGTCAGCTCTTGTTCCGCCTCCTGCCGCCGCTCCGTCACGGTGGCCACTTCTCGAGTCAGTCTGTTCTGCTGCGCCTCCAGCTCCATGATCTCGCGCAGAGTCAGCGTGGCCTCCACCCGTGCAATGCGCTCGCTCAGTTCCTGATGGCGCTGAGCGGCATTGACCTGTTGCTTCAGCGGCCGCAGGGCATTGCGCACTTCGTGCTCGATATCCCCCACCCGCGCCAAGTCCGCGCTCACGCGCTCCAGTTTGGTAGCCGTCCGCTCTCTGCGCTTCTTCAGCAACATCAGACCGGCCGCCTCTTCCACCAAAGCGCGTCGCGCCGCCGGACTGGAGTTGAGCAACTCCTCCACGCGCCCCTGGCTGATGACGCTGTGCATCTCACGGCCCAAGCCCACAGCCGCGCAGAGTTCCTGCACATCGAGCAGCCTGCGGGGCACTCCGTTCACGATGTAGTGAGAGGTACCGTCCCGCAACAGGCGGCGGGTGATCTCCACCTCCGCATATCCGCCCGGGAACGCCCCGCCCGAGTTCTCGAAGAGCAGACGCACCTCAGCGGCGCCCGAAGCCTTGTGACCATCCGAGCCGGCAAAGATGACATCCTGCATGGCTTTGCCGCGAAGCGTGCCCGGGCTCTGCTCGCCCAACGCCCACAGTACGGCATCAGCCAGGTTGCTCTTCCCGCTGCCGTTGGGGCCTATGATCACGGTGACCCCCGGCTCGAACACCAGCTCTGTAGGCCGAGCGAAGGTCTTGAATCCCCGTAGCGAGAACGCCTTCAAGAACGCCACTCGTGCTCCCCCCTGTTGAGCAGCCCCAGCCGGGCCAGCGCCTCCAGCGCGGCCGCCTGTTCGCTCTTCTTGATGGAGCGGCCCATGCCCCGACCGTACTCCCGGCCGTCGATGGAGACGATCGACGTGAACATCCGCTCGTGAGGCGGACCCGCCTGATTGACCACCGTGTACGCCACCGTCTTCCCCTCAGCAGCCAGCGCCTCCTGCAGGGCGCTCTTGCAGTCGACCAAGTGCTGGAGAGCGTGATCCATCCTGGCGGAGAAGGCATCGGCCACCCGCCCGGCCACGCTCGCGTAGCCAAAGGCCAGGAACGCAGCCCCCACCAGGGCCTCGAGGACATTCCCCAATAGAGTGAGGTTCTCCGCCATCTCCCTGCGTTCCTCCTCACCCACCGGCGAGGCGTACATAATGAACTCAGGTAGACCCAGCGACCGCGCCACTATCCCACAACTCGTGCGAGAGACGGCGTACGCTTTGATCTTGGCCAGTCGTCCTTCGTTGGCGCCGGGCAGCCACTCATACAAGCGCGCGGCCACGGCCAGCCCCAATACGCTGTCGCCCAGGAACTCAAGCCGCTCGTAGGATTCGGTCCGGTCCTCCACCGAGTGTGGATGCGTCAAGGCTTGGAACAGCAGCGGCTTCGGGAGATCCCGGAATAGGTCCATTAACGAAACCGGGGGCCTCTCGCCTCCCGGCGATAGACCCCCGGTTTCAGTCACCTTCACTCCTAGACGCGCGCTACGATGAAGTCAACTGCATCTCCGACGGTCAAGCATGGTCTCGCTGTCGGAGATCTTGATGCCGAACTGATCTTCCAACTCCATGATCAGTTGCACCAAGTCCAAGCTGTCCGCGTCCAAATCCTCCTGAAGGACGCCTCCGGCGTCACCGCCTCCTCGGGCACCCCCAACTGTTCCACGAGGATGGCGCGCACCTTAGCGAAAATGTCGTCCCTTCCCATCAAGGCCTTGTGTGTCGAACTCCCACCGGTCCGGCCGAACAGCTTTCATTGTAGCAACAGCGGGGATTCGGGGCGGGCGGTGCACTTGTACACCACCCCCGGCTACTCCCGCGTCACTCCCTACCCTCAGACCCCCCTAGTCCCCTCACTCCCCTCCGACACGGCAGGAGTCAGTTCCGCCTCCAACAGCGCCGGCAGGCTCGCCACCAGGCCGTTGCGGACGGCACGCGCCCCAGCGCAGGGCGTTGGCGATGGCCCGCCGTGAGGAACTGCCGTGGCAGATGATCAGTGAGCCCCCGTACCCCCAAGAGGTATGTGCCCCCATACTCCTCGGGATCGAGTGACGACTGTCATCTGGCGCAGAGCCGGGCGCAGCAGTAGCCTCCCACCTTGGACCGCACGCTCGATCCCGCGGCCGCGCGTAGGCGCTCGAGCGCCTCCGGCGGTGCCTTCCAGTAGTTTCAGGGCCACGTTGCCCGTGAACCCGTCGGTCACCACTACGTCGGCGGTGTTGTAGAGAACAGCGCGCCCTTCAACATTGCCCACGAAGTTCAAGGGGGACGCCGCCAATAGCTTGTGGGCCTCCACCGCCAGTTCACTCCCCTTGGAGTCCTCCTCACCGATATTGAGCAGGCCCACGCGCGGGCGATCTATGCCCAGGACAAAACTCGCGAACGCCGCTCCCATCAACCCAAACTCCAGAAGATATTCGGGCTTACAATCGGCATTGGCTCTACAAGAACGCCACCGGCCCCTGCAGGCCCGGCAGAACCAGAATGCTACCGCCTCACCCTCCTGATGCGCTTGACCACCAGCAGGCTAAGTGGCATCCCGCCCGTGCTGCCGCCGACGCAACGTCGGCGCGCCCTCGGCCACCAGCCTGGCTCCCACCACGATCGATCGATTGCTGTGCGGACCGCCCACGCGGGCTCGTCGTGCGGAGAAATGATGTCGAGCGAAGGTACTATCTCTACATAGCGAACGGTCTCACTCGCGGCAGCGTCCAGAAGCGGCTGTATGATCTCGGGCTCCCCACCAGGCCGCCACACGTACTTGGGGCGATGCCACCTCCAATGCGCCGGCTACACGATTTCTTGGGGTCCCTGGTCGCCACCTTCCGCGTCCAGCGCCATCGTCACCGGGCTACTACCTGCCTCCGTCATCCTGCCCACCACCGGCTCGTTGTTGTGGGTGCTGCGCCTTGCGCGGCCGCCCCCTCGGCAGCATGTGAGCCACCGGGTATGGACGAGGTGCTGCGGTGAACCCTCCCAGCCGACACCGTCGACGCCCGGTCGGTGACAAAAGAACTTGCGCAGTGAACGAATGTTCGATAAAATACCCGTGTGAGTATAAGCAGTGGGGGGGATTGCCGTTACGCGGCAGGCCGCGGTGGCCGAACCGCATCTTTCCGCGTAGTGCGCCGTTACAAGGCAGTCGGTCTAGATTTATAGTATACTGTGTGGGTTGTATTCTCGCCCGGACACACTGTGGTCGGGGCGTTTTGTCATAGGCAATGCGAAGGACGGTTGATTCGCCAGATGAGAGTGGAAGGGGTCTGCGGATATGTCCGTTGTGGAAGAACGACCGATTCTGGATGTCCAGGATCGATTGGCGGCTGGGCAAGAACGCGGTCTTCGTCACCAGTGACGAGATCATGGCCATGGTCGAGGAATAAGGACATGTCCACGGACTCTATTGAGGACCTTTATGCGCAGTTGTTCGATCTGTCGATCGAGGTGTTCGAACAGAATCCCATGAGCCATGGGCAGTTGGAGCATGCCGAGGCGCTGGACCTGTCCATCGACACGGTTACGCACGATCCCCTGCGCCTTTACCTCAAGGAGGCGGGCGAGATCCTCTCCTCACCAAGGAAGAGAGGAGATAGAGCTGGCCAAGCGGGATCGAACATGGACAAGCGGTCCAAGGACTGTATGATCCAATCCAACCTGCGGCTGGTCATATCCATCGCCAAGAACTACTACACCCAGGACATGGATCTGTTGGATCTCATCCAGGAGGGCAATACCGGCCTCATCCGCGCCGTGGAGAAATTGACTACCGCAAAGGGTACAAGTTCTCCACCTACGCCACTTGGTGGATCCGGCAAGCCATCACCAGGCCATTGCCAACCAGATCGCAACATCCGCATCCCCGTGCACATGATCGAGCGCGCATCAACAAGATGGTGCGCACGCGGAGCGCAGAATGTTGCAGGAGACGGGCAAAGAGCCCACCGATGAGGATCTGGCCTGTGAACTGGGCGTGGAACCCGACGAGATCCGGGAGGTGCGCAAGATAGCTCAGCGCACCACGTCGCTCGAGACACCCATCGGCGATGAGGAAGATGCGGAGTTGGTGACTTCATCGAGAACCACAGCACACCCGACCCGGCCGAAGTGGTCAGCACCATCATCGCCCGGGAGAGCCTGCAGCGTGTTCTGCGCAGCATGGATGAGCGCGCGCAAGCAGTGGTGGAGCTCCGTTTCGGACTCAAGGGCGAGCACCCGCGCACCCTGGCCGAGGTCAGTTCGCGTTTCAACGTCAGTCGGGAACGTATTCGCCAGATCGAAGCCAAAAGCGCTGGAGCAAATCAAGGCTGCAGACGAAATCCAGGCCATGAGGGAAACGGCCTGACACAGAAACGGTGGAGGCGCCGGCGCAGCCGCCGCCGACAGGGGCCGCCTACGGGAGGAGAACCCGGTTCCCTAACCGAGCGCGGCCCGCTTCTCCTTGATGCCCCGGGCGATGTGATCCAGGATGATCTCGGCCACCGTCCCTTGTGGGGCGCGCTGCACCCGAGTTTCCGAGGCCGGGGTGAGGATGACCACCTCATTGTAGTCGGAGCCGAACCCGATATCGCGCCGGCAAGTCGTTGAAGACGATCATGTCCAAACGCTTGCGTTCCATCTTGCCCCGAGCCCGCACCAGGCTCCGGCCATACCCGCGGCAAAGCCCACCATGTACTGATCGGCCCGCTTGGTTTTGGAGCACTCCAGGAGGATGTCGGTGGTGGGATGCAGGCAGACGTTGATGTCGTCTAGGTTCTTCCCGATCTTCCCGTCGGTGGGATTCTCCGCTCAGCTTGTAGTCGGCCACCGCCGCGGCCATGATGAGAATATCGTGGTCCGGCAGGCGCGAGACGACCTCCTGGTACATCTCCTCGGCGGTGGGAGCCGAGACCTCGCGCACCCCGGGCGCCCTGGGCAGGTCTACGTTGGCCTTCACCAGATCGACGGAGGCCCCGCGCGAATAGGCGGCCCTGGCCAACGCGTAGCCCATCTTGCCCGAGCTGCTATTACCGATGTAGCGCACGGCGTCGATGGGTTCACGCGTGCCCCCGGCCGTAATGAGCACCCTCAACCCCCGCAGATCTGTTTTGCGGTCCACCTGCAGCCGCAGCTTGACTTCGGCCAGAATGCTGTCGGGATCTGCCATGCGTCCGGAGCCGTAAACACCGCACGCCAACTCCCCCACGCCCGGCTCCACCACGTGAACGCCGTCCTCGCGCAGGATGTCCATGGTGCGCTGCATGGCGCGGTGGTGCCACATATTGGTGTTCATGGCCGGAGCCACCACCACGGTTCCGTTGAAGGCCATGTAGGTGGTGGTGAGCAGATTGTCGGCGATGCCGTGAGCCATCTTGCCCAGCGTGTTGGCGGTGGCCGGGGCAATGACCATGATATCCGCCAAGTTGCCTTCCTCGATGTGCGTGATGGCGGAGTCGTGCCGCAAACCGTGCTGATCGTCGAGGCGCACGGGACTGCCGGAGAGCGTCTCGAAAGTCAGAGGCGCCACGAACTCCGTGGCCGTGCGCGTCATGATCACCCGCACATCCATGCCGGAGCGCTGGAACCCCCGCATCAGCTCCACCGCCTTATAGACGGCGATTCCGCCGGTGACTCCCAGCAGGACGGTGGCTTGCTTCGATATCACGGGCGGGCCAAATCTGAGACGCTTGGCAACATCTGGCTAACGGATGCGGTAGGTGACTTCTCCCCTGGCTATCTCTTCCATGGCGACGCTGAGATAGTTGCGGGTGCCCCCGGGCAACAGCGGGACCGAGATGTCGTCGAAACCGCCCCCCTCGCCCAGTTGACGATAATACGAGTTGATATGACGAGCACGTTTGGCTGCAACCATCACCGCCGTGAAACGGTTGGGCTCTTCTTCACCCTCGGGCAGCGACGCCCGTAGACCCGCCAGGATCTCATCGATAGTGGGTTTGTTCATCGACTTATCACCTTGCTACGTCGGTAATACGCAGTTCTTCGATCACGGCGCGCAGCTCTTCTGCGGCCTGCTCCACATCATCGTTCACTATAGCATAAGCAAAATACGGCCCAACCGCCCCCCGGTCGCGATGCAACGCATCGAGTTCCTCGGCCGCGTGGGCCAAACGGCGGGCGATGTCTTCCTCGGTCTCAGTATTGCGGGCCCGCAGGCGTCCCTCCAACACCTCCATGCTGGGAGGAGCGATGAAGATGCCCACGGCATCGGGGCAGTGCTGCATGACCTGCCGCGCACCCACCAATTCGATCTCGAGCAGGACATCATTTCCTGCTCCCAAGGCCGCCGCCACGAAGTCCGCCGGCGTACCGTACAAGTTCTCGCCATACTCGGCCCACTCCAAGAACAAGCCCGCTTCCACCCGCCGCAGAAACTCCTCACGAGCAAGGAAGTGATACTCCACGCCCTCGCGTTCCCCGGCGCGGCGCCGGCGTGTGGTGGCCGACACCGAGAGCATGAGGTTGCTGAAGAGGGGAAGCACTCGTCTGATCAGCGTGCCCTTCCCGGCGCCCGAAGGCCCGGAGATGACGATCAGCCTGGCGATCTGCACCCTCCCCGGCTACGCCTGCAGATGATTCAGGAGTTCAGTCCTCTGACGGGGCGTAAGACCTATGACGGTCTTGGATGCGCTAACCCGACACGCCTCCAGAATGCGGCCCGCCCTCACAGGGCCCACCTGTGGCAGCGCCATGAGCAGTTCGAGGACTTTGGCGGAGTGAACGTACTCCGGAGGCGCCAGAAGGATGTCCTCGAGACGTTCCTCCCCCCTCTTGAGACGATCCTTCAGCTGAGAGCGCAACGTGCGCACAGCGTTGGCGCGTGCCAGCGCCTCGAGTCTCTGCTGTTGGGTGCGCGCAGGTGTCTGTGCCGGCGTCACCGGTGACTTCTGGTCCATGCCGGCCATTATAGCCGAACCTGCTGCCGATGCGCGATCCCCACCAACTCAGCGAGCGTCAACCGACGCCGTCGCAACTCCTCCCCCAATTCCAGGGCCAATCGCCCCGGCAACCACGGATCCACAAAACCCGCTGCGCCCACGGCCACCACGCCGGCGCCGCAGGCCATGAAGTCCAACACATCCTCCACCGTGGCCACTCCTCCCATGCCTATCACCGGAATCTGGACGACTGCAGCCACTTCGAAGACACAGCGCAGGGCCAAGGGTTTGATGGCAGGTCCCGATAGGCCCCCAGTCACACCGCCCAGATACGGCCGCAGAGTCTCCCGGTCGAGCACCATACCTTTGAACGTATTGACGAGGGAGACGGCTGATGCACCTGCCTCTTGGGCTGCAAGAGCCACAGCCGCGATGTCCGTCACGTTGGGGGTCAGTTTGACGGCGAGCAGTAGCGGCTCCGGCCAAACCCGGCGCACGGCCTCAGTCACGGCGGCCGTCTCTCCGGCGTCGGTCCCGATGGACATGCAACCGGAGTGAACATTCGGGCAAGATATGTTGATCTCCAGCCCCACCCTGGCCGCCCACGTGCGCTCCGCCTGCCCCAGCAGTGCACGCAGGGCAGTGACGAGGCGCTCGGCCACCAGTACGTACTCCTCGAGCGAGAAACCCGCGATATTGATGACGAGGGGGCAGGTCAACTCCAACAGTCGCGGGAGCGTGTCGGTCACAAACGCGGCGATGCCCTCATTCGGGAGCCCAATTGAGTTGAGCATACCCGCAGCACACTCGGCTATGCGTGGAGGCGGATTGCCGTGGCGGGGTTCGAGCGTGACCGTCTTGGGGACGTAGGCCGCCACCGGCGGAGCTGATCGGATCCCATCTCCCAAGGCATCCGCGGCCGACAGGAGGTCAAGCGTGCCCGAAGCGTTGATAAGCGGATGCTCGAGTGGGAGCGGGCCCAGATTCACCCGCAGCGAGGGGGATGGTTGGCTCACGCTTCCACCTCCTCCCGTCCGAAGACGAGGTCGCCCGTGAATACGGGCCCCTCCCTGCAAACACGCACGGGTACGCCGTCCACCGGGGTAATGACGCATCCGTGGCACGAGCCTACCCCGCAGGCCATGACCGCCTCCAGGCTGAACCACGCCCTCTGCACCCCCCGTCGGCGGCACAACTGCCAAACCGCCCGGCACATGGCAGTAGGCCCGCAGGCCACCACCACGTCCTCAGGGCCCAACTCGGCCCGCACCGCGTCAGTCACCAAGCCGGCACGGCCGCGAGAACCGTCCTCGGTGGTCACTTCCAGACGCGTATCCACGCCTTCTCTCTGCAACAGATCCAGTCCCGCCTCCAACACTCCCACCGCCGCCGCCTCGCGCGACGAGCGAAAACCGGCCACCAGTAGGATGCCCCCCTGGAGCCACTCCCTATCGTTCCGGCGACGTTGAACCCGCGCCGCCTGCAACATACCCGCGACCTCGCGAAGCAGCAGGGGCATGGGCGCGACACCTACGCCTCCGGCCAGCACCACCAATCGGCCCGGCCGACGCGTCCCGGCGGCCGCCGCCGGACAGGCGGCGGCGCGCCGCGGGGCGGCGGCGGGCGCCAAGGCGCCCGCCGCCGCAAAACCCCCGCCCAGGGGACCCAACACCCACACCTGGTGGCCGGGTTGCAGCCCACACAGCTCCCGACTTCCCTGCCCCACAGGATCCACCAAAAGTGCACCACGGACGTCTCGTCACTCACGCTGTACGGGCGAGGGAGGAAACACGTGGATCTCGTGGCCTCAGCATCACGAACTGGCCTGACTGCGCTCCCGGCCAACCCTCCACTCCCAGTGTCAGGGACTGATACGTTCCCACAAGTCGGTTCTCCACTACCTCGCCCCGTAACCGCCCTCCAACGGCGGCAGGCTCGTGTCGGGGCTCACGCATCCGCTTGCGCCTCCCTCCCTTGCCGTGAGCGCCTCGCCCGAGAATGCATCTGTTTGTGCAGGTCCTGCAGGCAGGTAACGCTAATGGAATCCTGGGGCACCGACACCATGGCCTGCACCGCCGCCAGCGCAGCGGCCGCGGGTGGTGATGGTGGGGACGCCGCGCCTCACTGCCGCCCGCCTGATCTCATAACCGTCGGTGCGGGCCCCTCGACCGCGAGGCGTATTGATCACCAAGTCCACTTTCCCCTCTTCGATCAGGTCAACAATGGTGATGATGCGTCCCTGCCTACTCAGGAGTTGTGCTCCCGTTTGCAGTTCCGCGTCGCAGCACCGCCCGTCCGCCGCCAACCTGGTCCTCGCCTTCGGTGAACTTGAGCACCAACTGGGAAGGGATGCCGTTCCGAGCCAGCGCCTCATGCGTCCAGTGGGTGGCCAGCAACTCGCATCCCGCCATCCACAGCATGCGGGCCACCAGCACAGCAGAGTCCTTGTCGGCGTCGGTGACCGACAGGAACACCCGGCCCCCGCGCGGTAGCCGCATCCCGGCCGCCAGTTGCGACTTGTCGAACGCCAAGGGGATGGGCCCCACGCCCATGACTTCGCCGGTGGACTTCATCTCTGGGCCCAACGTCGTATCCACACCCGGGAAGCGGGGGAAGGGAAGCACAGCCTCTTTGACGGACACGTGGACCACGTCACGCAGCCGGGGCACGCGTTCTTCGCGCACCGACTCCTCCCAGCCCGGCAGGTCGAGGTCGCGTAGCCGCCGCCCGGCGATGACCTGCGTGGCCACCCGCGCCAGCGGCACGCCCGTGGCCTTACTGACAAAGGGAACCGTGCGACTGCCCCGCGGGTTGACTTCCAACACGTACAGCCGCGCCCCGTCCGATGCCTGCTGCAGGGCGAACTGGATATTCATCAGGCCCACCACCCCAACTCGCGGGCCAGCGCCGCCGTCTGCTGCTCGATCTGTTCCTGCACCGAGCCGCCCAGCGTAACTGTGGGGATGACGCACGCCGAGTCCCCCGAGTGCACCCCGGCCTCCTCCACATGCTGCATGATGGCGCCGATGTACACGTCCTCGCCGTCGCAAACGGCGTCCACGTCGATCTCGACGGACCGCTCCAAGAAGCGGTCGATCAACACGGGGTGGCGCGGCGAGGCCTTCACCGCCGTCTGCATGTATCGCTTCAGACCGTCGCGATCGTATACGATCTCCATGGCCCGGCCCCCCAGAACGTACGAGGGCCGCACCAACACCGGGAAGCCGATACGCTCGGCGATATCGAGTGCCTCCCTCTCGCTGCGCGCCGTCCCGTACGGCGGCGCCTGCAGACCCAACCGTTCGAGCACCTCGCCAAACCGTTGCCGATCCTCCGCCAGGTCGATGGCGTCCTGCGACGTCCCCAGGATGGGCACACCGGCTTGGTGCAACTGCTCGGCTATCTTGAGCGGCGTTTGGCCGCCGAACTGCACCACCACTCCCACCGGCTGCTCGTTCTCCACGATATTCATGACATCTTCGAACGTGAGTGGCTCGAAGTACAGCCGGTCCGAGATGTCGTAGTCGGTGGAAACGGTCTCGGGATTGCAGTTGACCATCACCGCACAGTAGCCCTGGCGTTGCATCTCCATTACGGCGTGCACGCAGCAGTAGTCGAACTCGATACCCTGACCGATACGGTTGGGGCCGCTTCCCAGAATAAGCACGCGTTGTTTATCCGTCACGGGAAGGGCCTCGTTCTCCTCCTCGTACGTGGAGTAGAAGTAGGGTGTGTAGGCTTGGAACTCGGCCGCACACGTGTCGACCCCTTTGTACGTGGGCACGATCCCCTCCACTTTGCGCCGCGTACGCACGTCCATCTCCGTACATCCCAGGAACTGGGCCAAACGCGCGTCGCTGAAGCCGAGTCGCTTGGCGTGCCACAGGTCGGCGCGAGGAATGGCAAAGACGCCGCCACGGTCGGCCCACGCCTTGACGGCGTTCTCCGCTACCACGATCTCCCGCAACTCCTCCAAGAACCACTCGTCGATCCAGGTGACTGCGAAGATGTCCTCCAACGTCACCCCCCGCCGGTAGGCCTCCAGAATGAGGTCGTAGCGCTCGGCGGAGGGAATGCTGATGAGCGCAAGCAGGGCACCGTTGTCGGTGGGGATGTCGGGTTTGACATCGAGCTCACGCGAACGCATCGACTTCTGGAAGGCCTCCTTGAATGTGCGCCCGATGGCCATGTTCTCGCCCACACTCTTCATGTGGGTGGTGAGGCGGGCATCGGCCAACGGGAACTTCTCAAAGGCCCAGCGGGGCGTCTTCACCACCACGTAGTCGATGGTGGGCTCAAAGCTGGCCGGCGTGCTGCGCGTGATATCGTTGCGCACCTCGTCGAGCGTATAACCCACGGCCAGCTTGGCCGCGATCTTGGCGATGGGGAAGCCGGTGGCCTTGGAGGCCAGAGCCGAGGACCGGCTCACACGCGGGTTCATCTCTATGACCACCAACTCGTCCGTCTCCGGCGAGTAGGCGAATTGGATGTTGGACCCCCCCGTATCCACGCCAATGGCGCGGATGATGGCAAGCGAGGCATCGCGCAAACGCTGGTACTGGCGGTCGGTGAGAGTCTGCTGCGGCGCCACCGTGATGGAGTGACCCGTGTGCACACCCATGGGATCGATATTCTCTATGGAGCAGACAACGATCACATTGTCCTTGAGGTCGCGCATGACCTCGATCTCGAACTCTTTCCAGCCGATTACGCTCTCCTCAAGAAGCACCTGATGGGTGGGCGAGGCATCCAGGCCGGCCAGCACCACCTCGTCGAACTCGGCCTCGGTGGCAGCCACGCCTCCGCCGTGTCCGCCCAGCGTGAAGCTGGGGCGAATGATCAACGGCAACTTGAGCCGGGTCAACACATCCCGGGCCTCGTTAAGACTGTTGACCACCGCGCTGTCGGGCACACGCAGTCCGATGGAGGCCATGGTGTCGCGAAACTCGTCGCGGGCTTCCGCCCGGCGAATGGCTGCGTAGTTGACACCGATCAACTCCACCCCGAACCGCTCCAGTACCCCTCCCTCCTGCAGAGCCACGGCGAGATTCAGGGCCGTCTGTCCTCCCAACGTGGGCAGCAGCGCATCGGGGCGTTCCACCTCGATGATCCGCGCCACCACCTCCGGGACCAACGGCTCGATGTAGGTGCGGTGGGCGAAGGCCGGATCGGTCATGATCGTAGCCGGGTTGGAGTTGACCAGCACTACCTCGTAGCCCTCTTCCATGAGCACTTTGCAGGCTTGCGTGCCCGAATAGTCGAACTCGCAGGCCTGGCCGATCACGATAGGGCCCGACCCCAGCAGTAGGATCTTATGTATATCAGCACGGCGAGGCATGAAGCTTCCTTTCGGTCTCACGGGATCCGATTAAAGGCCATTCCATACTACCGCTATGTGCCGAATGGGGAAACGTGAACCTCCACCCACCGCACACCCCGAGACACGCGGCCACTCCCGGACCCCGGTGCGGCTCCACAGGCGAACACGACGCGATCGGGTGGGATGCGGGCACGCGCGATGGAGCAGCCTCGGTCTCACATCAGGGATCGTGGCAAAAGACCAGCCAAAGCTCAAACCCAGCGCCAAGACCAACGAGGTCACCGCCACCACAGCCGCGCAGGAGATCAAGAGTCGCGTGCGGGACACCCCAGCGCCACACCCACCGCCGCGGCCACGGGCACACCCACCAGTAGGCTGCCTACAACGCCTACCCCCGCGCCCCGTAGCGCTCCCACAGCTTCCGGAGTCGAGTGTCGGCTGAGCTCCCCGGGCCTGCTCTCAGCACACGCAGCACCCATAAACGAACCCTGTCCCCCACCAGCACCACCACAACCAGGCCGCCCAAAGCGCCTCCGCCCGCCGCCACTGCGGCCATCGGCCGGCAAACCCAACGCCACCCCCAGCACGATGGCGGCCGGTAGTTGCACCGCGCCCAACCCCACCACGCCCAGTAGTTCCCCCGCCTCTCTCATGGCTCCACCATAGCAGCCGCTGGTGGCAAACGAGGGGCGCCCCTGTCGGGGCGCCTCCCAGGAAGAGAAAGCCGTCTCAATGGCGGCCGGAGAGTCCCGTGGTCATCGCGTCATCACGGGAAGATCCCGCGCATACGCGCGGCCATAGCCACGCGCTCCACGGCCAAGATGTACGCGGCCGTACGCATGTTCACCTTCTCTCGGTCGGAGATGCGTAGGACATCGTGGAAGGCCCGCGTCATGATGGCGTCGAGTCGGGAGTTGATGTCCTCTTCCAACCAGAACAGCTTCTGCGTATTCTGCACCCACTCAAAGTAGGAGACGGTGACCCCTCCGCCGTTGGCCAGAATATCGGGCACTACGAAGATGCCCCTCTCGGCGAGGATGGCATCGGCCGACGGTGTAGTGGGACCGTTGGCACCCTCAGCCACGATCTTGGCCTTGATGCGGTGAGCATTGTCCCTGGTTATCTGCCCCTCGATGGCCGCAGGCACCAAGATGTCCACGTCTAGTTCCAGCAGTTCTGCGTTCGAAATCGCTTCGGTTCCAGGAGCGTTGACCACGGAACCGGTAGCGTCGCAGTGGGCCTTGACATCTCGCCGCACGGCCAGGCCCTTGTCGTTATGGACGCCCCCAAATACGTCGCTGATGGCAACAACAAAACAACCGAGTTCGCTGAGTATGCGCGCAACATGCCAGCCCACGTTGCCGAAGCCCTGCACGGCCACCGTGGCCCCTCGCAGATCCAAGTCCAAGTACTGCGCCGCCTCGCGAATGGCGTAGACACAGCCTTGGGCGGTGGCCGCTTCACGACCCAGACTGCCACCCACCTCCACGGGCTTGCCCGTTACCACTCCCGACACGGTGTAGCCGGCCAGAATGGAGTAGGTATCCATGATCCAAGCCATGGTTTGGGCATTGGTGAACATGTCGGGAGCCGGAATGTCGCGGTCGGGGCCGATGAAACCCGCAATTTCCCAGGTGAAACGCCGGGTGATTCGCTCCAGTTCGCTCAACGACAACTCGGGAGGATTGCACTGCACGCCGCCCTTGGCGCCGCCGAAGGGGATGTTCATGACGGCGCATTTCCAGGTCATGAGGGCCGCCAGGGCCTTGATCTCGTCCAGGTCGACGCTGGGGTGGAACCTTATACCCCCTTTGGCCGGGCCACGGTGAGTGGAGTGCTGCACGCGATAGCCGCTGAACACCCGGATGGAACCATCGTCCATGCGCACGGGGAAATCAACCACGTAGCTCCGCGAGCCCCGCCACAGCAGTTCAGCCATCCCCGGTTCCAAATCGAGGTGGGCGACCGCCTCCCGGAAATGCATGTACGCTGCATCGAGAAGCTTGCCTTCGTCGCAAGCCGCGGTACCCGCTTCCTCCAAACCACACGCTTCCACGTTATCGGCCATGGTTCCCCCTTTTTCTCTGGCCGCGGTGGGCGAACCGCCCGCCCTCCGGCCCCTGGCTACCAGCCTATCACCCATTAGAGTACCAGTCGGTCGTCCGCCATCAGATGCATCACCCCACGATTTCATCAGTTACAGCAGATGTTATCCTCGAATCACGACCCTGTGACAAGCATATCACTTGTTTATCGCATAGCGGTCTGATGTGTAGGCCACGCGCGCGCAACCCGCGAACCACGGTGGGGAGCGCGCCCAAGACCTGGCGCCATGAGCCGGTACTCCCATACACATCGCTGTCGTGGAGCAGAATCACCCCCGCCCCGTGTCTGGCGGAGCACCCGCCCGGCTATCCCCTGCGCCGTGGCTCGCGGTCGCCAGTCGCGTCCATCCGCCGTCCACAACCACGTTTCCCCTCCCAACCTCCTTACAGCCCTCAAGCCGACGCCGGTGACTATGCCGTAGGGCGGACGATAGTGCCGCGGGTAGAGGCCGGTAACCTCACCCACGACGGCCAACCCCCGGTAGATATCTTCGTACACATGGTGGGGCCACAACAACGCCTGGGGGCGGTGACGGTACCCGTGCACACCAATCCCGTGGCCGGCAGCCACGATTTCACGCACCAATGCGGGCATCTGCTCTACCCTCTCGCCCACCAGGAAGAACGTAGCCCGCACGTTAAGGTCATCCAAGACCTGGAGTACGGCAGGAGTCGCCACCGGATGTGGTCCATCGTCGAAGGTGAGGGCCACTTGGTGCTGCTCTTCCAGGTGATCGCACACTCCGAACCAGGACCGCAGTGGCGTGGGGAGCGACGCCAGCACCGGGGACCCGTATGCGATGGCCGCCGCCGCCAAGCCCAGGCAGACTGAGTACGGTACCCTGCACGGCGACTGCCGGGAGACGGGGTTATGGAGCAATCCGGCGCGAACGGCACCCTGTGGCATCTCGCGGATCTCCCCATCAGGTCATCGGAGGAAGAGAATGGGCTCCCTCCAACGTGTCCAGGTCGTCTTTGCGCCCAATCATGACCAAAGTATCCCCGGACTCGCAGACGTAATCCGGAGAGGGTAGAAAAACGAAGCTGGGTTCCACCGTGCGCCTGACGGCAATGACCAATGCGTTGAAGTGGGTACGCAGGCGCAGTTCCCCGATGCTGTAGCCGACGAACGCCGCAGGAAGTTGCACATCCTGGACCAGATACTCTCCCTCCAGGGGCAGATAGTCCACCAGGTTGGGGCGGACAATCTGCGCGGCCACCCGGCGCGCAGTCTCTCGCTCGGGGAATATGATGTGCGTGGCCCCCACCATGCGCAGTATGGAGGCGTGATCCTCCGTGAGGGCCTTGGCCCGGATGCTGGGGACTCCCACTTGGCTCAGATGCAACGCGCACAGGATGCTCGACTCGAGGTTCTCCCCCATACTGACCACGGCTTCATCAAAATCCGGCGACACGGCAGCCCGTAATGCCTCCAGATCCCGCGCATCGAGCACCAACGCCCGCTGTACGAAGTCGGCAATATCGTCTACGCGCCGTTGGTCGAGATCGAGCGCCAGCACCTCGCAATCCACGGCCAGGCTCTTGGCCAACTCGCAGCCGAACTGCCCCAGCCCAATGACGCACACAAGCTTCTTCCCACTCATCCGATCATCAACCTCCCCTCGGGATGTCGGACCCGAGGCGCCTTGCCGAATGCCACCCAGGTAGCCAACGTGAGCGGGCCCAACCTCCCCACGAACATAGTGGCTATGATCCACAGCCTCCCCGCCGTCGACAGGATAGGTGTAACATCGGCCGATAGGCCCACGGTGCCGAAAGCCGACAGTTGCTCAAACACCAAGTGCTCGAGGTTGAGCCCCGAGGCCGGCGCCTCGATGGCCGAGAGCAGCAGTACCCCCACCAGATTCCATCCGGCGGCCAGCACAAAGACCTGCGTCGCCCGCTCCACCAGCTCCTTCGGCAGAGAGCGGCCCAGCAACTTCGTCTCCGCCTGCCGGCTGAGCAGGGAGCGCACTTGGGCCAGGTAGATGGCAAACGACGTAGTCTTGACTCCACCCGCACACGACCCCGGCGATCCACCGATGAACATGAGACCGGCGATGAGGGTGAGAGACGCCACCGGCAGAGATCCAATGGCCACGGTGTTGAATCCTGCGGTCCGCGCAGTCACCGACTGGAACAACCCGGCCCACAAACGGGATCCCAAGCTCGCCTGTTGCTCGGTCAGCCCCAAGACCGCCAGACAGACCGTCCCCCCCACGATGAGAGAGCCGGTGACGGCCAAAACCACACGGGCGTGAAACGACAGTGGCGACACTCTGCCCCCCGGTCTCCGAGGGCGGCGGCGCGTCACAATCCCGGCCAGCATCCACAACTCGCGCAGTACCACGTGCCCCAAGCCGCCGAAGACGATGAGGAGCATGATCACCGACAGCGCCACCGGGTTGTGTTCCAGATACACGAGATTCTCACTGTATATGGAGAAACCGGCGTTGCAGAAAGCCGAGATGCTGTGAAAGACGGCCGAGTACAGCGCCCGCCCTGCACTGTGGGTCCCAAGCAGACTCAGGAACAGCACCAACGCTCCCAATGCCTCTATGGCTCCCACCGTGCGCAGGATGCCTGTGAACAACTCCCGAAACTCGGACGCCGTATCGCGCTGAGAGAAGGAATCCTGCAGAGCGGCGCGTGTGGAGAGAGACATACGCCGGCCCAGCACCCGAAAGATGACGGCGGCGAAGGTCATGACTCCCAGGCCGCCCAGCTGAATGAGGAGCATGATCACAATCTGCCCAAACATCGTGTAGTCCCGGGCGGTATCCACCACCACCAACCCGGTGACACAGACGGCCGAGGTGGCCGTGAACAAAGCGTCGAGCGGATCCACGCGACCCGGAAGGTGGCTTGGAGGGAGCATGAGGAGAAGAGACCCCACGGCGATGGCCAGCGCGAACCCCCACACAGCCAACGCCTGCGGCGAGCGACGAGAGATAAGACTCCTCAACCGCCCTTGTCTCAGCGATTCTCTGCCCGGCACGCCGCGTGCTGGCGCTGCACCGATGCCCTCACCTCCACCCACCCGGCTCCTGCCGTCGCCCACCGGCGACGGCGTCGCGCTAACTTATCCCCACGCGACTCCCTCGTCAACCTTCCCCACCCGTAGCCGACGTCCTTATAATGTAATCCTTATGCAACTGCATCCATTTGCTCTGGAACGTTATTTCGCGCGATACGAGTTCGCGGTCCGCCACCTGCTGTCGGCGTCCGATTGTGACGGACCCTCGCTCACGGAGTTGCTGGCGCTGGCGGACGATGAGGTGACTTCAGCGTGGCAGGCCCTGCGCTTGGGCTACACCGAATCGCAGGGCCTGCCGGCGCTGCGCGCCGAAGTGGCCGCCTGGTGCCTGCAGACGCTGGACAATCGCGCTCCCCGTAAAGCCGTCATCCACGACTCCGCGGGGCAGGGAGCCACAGTAGCGCCGCGATCACCCGCCCTACGGGCCGACGATGTACTCCTGTGCGCGCCGGAAGAAGGCATCCTGCTGATGATGCTGGCTTTGGTGGGCGCCCACGATCACGTGGTGAGCATCTTCCCCGGCTACCAGTCGCTGTATGACATCGCGCGCGGAAAGGGAGCCCGTGTCGACTTCTGGAGGCCGCGAGAGGAGGAAGGTTGGCGCTTCGCAGTTGAGGACCTCCAGAAACTGGTGCGTCCGGGTGTCACCAAGCTGGTGGTCTGCAACTTCCCGCACAACCCCACCGGCTATGTGCCACCGGCGGCCGATTTCGATCGCATCGTGCGCCTGGTTGAGGACGCCGGCGCTATTCTGTTCTCCGACGAGATGTACCTGGGCCTTGAGATGAGGGGAACCGAGGCTCTGCCCTGCGCCGCCACGCTCTCGGAAACAGCGGTGGCCCTAGGCGGCGTATCGAAGTCGTTGGGGCTCCCCGGACTACGCCTGGGATGGCTGGTGAGCCGAAATACCGCCGTCCTCTCCGCCTGCGCCACACTCAAAGACTACACCACCATCTGCTCGGCGGCTCCCAGCGAGCTCCTGGCTCTGGCCGCTCTGCGCGCGCGCCGAACCATCTTGGCGGAGAACCTGGCACGAGTCACGGACAACCTGCGCCTGCTTCAGGACTTCTGCGACCGCCACCCGGGGCTGCTGCAGGTGGCGCCGCCCCGCGGGGGTACGGTGTGTTTTCCTCGGCTACTCTCCCCTGCCGGCGCCTCAGACCTGTGCCGGGCGCTGGCCGAAGAGGCTGGAGTGCTGCTCCTCCCCTCCACCGTCTACGACTACGGCGACACGCACGTGCGTGTGGGCCTTGGGCGCAGAGCCTTCCCGGAGGCGTTGCAGGCTTTTGAGGCATTCATCCGCCGATATCCCGGCGCATACGGCGGGACGTCCGGGTGAATGCCGTGCACAAGGCA
The DNA here is from genome assembly GCA_040770645.1 of Thermoleophilia bacterium. Lineage (GTDB taxonomy): Bacteria > Actinomycetota > Thermoleophilia > RBG-16-64-13 > RBG-16-64-13 > JAAYZX01. The sequence goes on from JAXGIS010000002.1 coordinate 94,698, forward strand.
CAACGCAACCGCGGACTTCCCGGCCGCGGGGTGCCGTCCATCCGTGCGCCACACCGCTGGCGCCGGCCGATTGCGGCCTTGGACGGCTTCCTGCGCCGGCGCATGGGGGTATTCGACATCTCCACCGACCCTGCGGCCATTCTGCGGCTGCAACTTGCGCACGCCCGCACCCGCCTCGTCGGCGCCGACGGCACCGTGGTGGAGCGGGGGGAGCCTCTGGGGCGGCTGCACTTCGTGAACGAGAACCTGCCGTCGTTGCCGGCGGAGGGCCCCACCATGTCCTGGGCGTTGCGGTTCGGAAGGGCTCTGCAGGCCTCGCTGCGCACGCTCGCCTCCTACCTGCACGCCCACCCGGAGCTAGACAACATCAAGTTGTTCCAGGGCGAGTTCGGCTTCGTCACCGCCGAAAACGCCGAGCGTACCGTCGTTCTGGCCGAACGCTTCGGTTTCGAATTCACTTACGGCCGGGCGCCCGGCCTCCGCTTCTGGCAGGCGGGCTTCTGGGAGAACTTGGGAACTTGGCTCATGCTCAAGGCGTTCAACACCGCCAGCCTGGAGACCAAATCCTTCACCCGGTTGGTACGCGCCCAGGTGTTGATGACCCGCGCCACGCTGATGAAGCGGTACGGCCCGGAGGCCGACGCCGCAGCTCAGCCGCGGCCGTAAGCCTCCCGGCCGATGACGAAGCCCTTGCCCAACTGCTCCCCAAAGGCGTAATAAGCGCTGGCCGCCGGCGCGTAGATGCAGGCACGCACCTTCCCGGGGTCGAGATTGCCGCGCTCATCGCGACAATCGTCGTCGACTTTGACATCGAGCACCTCTCCCACGAAGAGCGTGTGGAGGCCTATCTCCAACGTATCGCGCAAGGCGCATTCCACCACCAGCGGAAACTCACCCACGTACGGAGCATCCACCACCTCGCTGCGCACGGGGGTCAGTCCCGTCACGGCGAACTTGTCGGTGTCCCGCCCCGAGGCGATGCCGAAGAAGTCCGCCTCGCGCACGAACAACTGCGAAGGGATGCTTATGGTGAAAGCACGTCGCGCGAGAAGGTTGCCGTAGGTATAAGTAGCCTTCCGCAACGATACCGACACACACGGCGGAACCGAACAACAGATGCCACCCCACGCCGCCGTCATAACGTTGGGTCTGCCGAGTTCGTCATACGTGCCCACCACCAGGGTGGGCGTGGGAAGCAGAATGGTGGTGGCTCCCAAAGATACCTTCATGCTGACTCCTCCCCGGCGGTCCCGGCCGGTGGTCCTCATCCACTACCCACCGGTCATTCGAACCGCGTCTCCCCCAGTTGTCTCCTCGCCCTCTGCCGTATTTCCCGGATTACCCACCCGGCTGGAGGCCCAATCGTTGTTCCACCAGTTCCAGTTGGTAGGAGTAGATGTGCGCGCCCGACGAGAAGGCGTTGAGCGTGCCGGTCTCGTATCCCGTCTCCAACGCAATGAACTCATTGAGCAGCTGCATGCCGCCCAGGTTCTCAGGCAGCCCCGCAAATACATCCCAGCTTCGCCAGTACGTGTATAGGTGCAGGCGATCGTTGTGGCACACCCAGTGCAGGCATCGCAGGCAGGGGGGAAACTCATAAATCTTGGGAGTGCCTCCCACCGGGTCCCCTTCCACGAAGGGCTGCCCCACATTGATCACCGCGTGATTGGTATACGGGGTCTCACTGAGGAGCTCCACCACACGCGGCAGGTGCGGCACAATGAACTGCGCGTAGTTGTAGTCCTCGTTGGGCGCGGGCACGGGGTTCATCAACTGCTCGGCGAAGTACTTCTCTATATTCTCGTTGGTGGTGGGGGGGTTCATGCCCTCCGGCACCATTGGGGCAAGAGGCCGCGTCTCCGGGTACTCCACGCACAGGGTGAGCGACGCCAGTTGTCGGCGCGCCCCACCGCCCTCGAAGCTACCCCGCTGTATTTCATACCAGTAGGCAAGGTCATCGTCGAGAGTGGCCTGGATAACGCGGAACCACGCCTCGTCGAGGTTCTTGGCTTCTATCAGCGTGGGTCGCATGGGCTCACTTCCCCTGATCGTCGGTCGCTTCCGGGCACACGGAGATATCCGGCGGCTCGTAGGATACCAACGCGGCCGATGCAGCAGGGCAAGTTCCTTCCATGGCCTCAGCCACGGGCCCGCGCAGCAGGGCCTCGTAGTGGGAGCCCCGCCAGTAGACACGCCCACATCCTGCACAACTCCAGAACGCGGAGAACGAGGCCGCCACGCGGGGTGGCACCCGTCCTCCCACCGACGCCACCGGCAACGATTTCAGCGGTGGGTTGCAGCGTAGACACCGTGTGAACGGCCGCGCGTCGCGTTCCAGATGGAAGCGCCCCATCACCTCGCGCCGCTGGTGGCTTGGGTCGGTGGACCGCACGCAGTAACCCCGTTCCACCAGACTGCGCTTCAGCAACCCCCGATCTCGGGTGAGCAGGACGCGCCCTTCCGCGGCGCAGCGCAATGCCAGGACCGCATCTTGTGCATCCGGCTCATACCAGGTGTCAAAGCCGAGAAGCCGCAGGTACCGGGCCAAGCGGCCCAGGTGCCCGTCCACCACGAACTTGAGCCGCCGCAGGGAGGTGTCGCGCAGTCTGAGCAACGGCCGCACATCGAGCTCTTCGAAAACCGGAAACACCGCAACCCGCTCTCCTCCATGCAGGCGATGGCCCCAACCCACGGTCTCGCCGTCCACCAGCACCAGTTCAATCTCCGTATGCGGCGGTCCCAACGACTCGATCACGTCTTTGACTGAGGGTGTGCCCCAGAAGAAGTGCAGAAACGATCGCCCCCGGCGATGTAACGGCAGGAAATCGTTGAGCTCCGCATAGAATCGCATCTCAACTTCCGGCACCACAGCCTCCCCGCCACCACACACCCGGCTTCCATGGACATACCCGCCGGCCCTCCACCAGAAGCACGGGGACGGCGACTTCAGCGCATTTCACTCCCTCACTACCCCGTTCCGCACAACATTTGAACGCCCGTGGGCTGTGGCCACGGGCACCGAGCCACACCGCCCGCGACCGTGGGCAGGGGATCGGCGCCCTGCCCATCCGGCACATGCGGGTGCTCGATGGTACGCTTGGTGTCATATCGCTGGAGATACAGCAGGGAGCACACCGACATGCCGTACTTCACCCATGAGGGCCATCGCCTGCACTACCGCGAGCAAGGGAGCGGGAGGCCCCTGCTCATCCTGCCCGGTGACACCTCCTCGGCCGCCCACCACTCGGGAGAACTGGCCCACTTTGGGGATCGCTACCATTCTGTGAGCCTGGATTTTCGCGGCACAGGCCGGTCGGATCGTATCGAGACCTGGCCCGCCGATTGGTGGGAGATCTGCGTGGAGGACACGCGGCGGCGTTGGTTCGCCACCTGGGCGAAGGGCCCGCCATACTCGTTGGCCAAAGCGCAGGAGCCGCCATCTCGCTGATGCTCGCCATACGCCACCCCGATCTTGTGCGGGCGGCTATCTCCCGAGGCCCAAGTGGAGTACCTGCCCGATTGGTGGCTCGAGAGATGGTGGCACGGCGGCGTGGTACCGTCGCCTTCCGCCAAGCTGTTCTGGCAGGTGGCGCACGGGAAGACTGGCCACAGGTGGTGGCGGAAGACGACGCGGCCAAGGCGGGCGCGCGCCGACGCCGGTGGGATCGACTGGTTCCATGGGCGACTGGCCGAAATCAAGTGCCTGGTATTGCTGATGGGCAGCCTGGCGGATGACCTGATGCCCAACCTGCCGGCGCAGATCATCGCCGTGGCCCGCCAGATACCAGAATGCAGCGTCTACTTCTGCGCCACCGGAGCCCACGCCCTCATGTGGACACGCCCCGAGCACTTCCGTCGCGCTGCCGACTGCTTCTTGGCCGCCCTCCCTTCGTGAGGGAGGACGCCGGGCGGCCGGCACGGCGTTGCTGGGCAACCTCGCCTGCTACCGGGCGAACCTCACTCCACCCAACAGCATGCAGGCGGCTTCCAGCACGCCGCCGGCAATAGCCAGGGCCTTGTCGGAGACGGTGAAGCAGTGCGCCACTTCAGCGCGTGGATCCACGTCGCCCATCTTGAACCCCGGCGTGACCTCGAGGCCCGACCGCAGCAGCCCCCGCAACACACCGTCCAAGGTGGAAGCGAGCGGGAGGTCGCCCACATATCCGACCACCTCCCCTCTGGCCACCTGATCGCCGATCTGCGCCGTGGCGCGGAACACACCCGCCACCGGCGCCCGCAACACGCGTTCGGCCCCCTTGCCCCCAATCTCACCCGGAACCCCGGTATTGGGCAACGCCTCTCCCTCCCAGATCACACGACCCAGTGTATGTCCGCGCATGGTCTCCACCACAGCGTGGCAATCGCGACCGGCTACAAAACCCGGCCCCAGAGCCACCACGGCAGGAGCTTGATCCTTGGCTGTGCCCAGATTGCGCTTGGCGATGATGGCGTCCACCAATAGATCGGGCTGCAGCCACTCACGGCACGAAGTTTCGGGATCTACCAGCACCGGGAGCCTGCGCGAAGCGAGGACGTCTTCCACCTCGGCTTGATCCTCTGCCAGCACCGCCTCCACCCCTTCCACGGTGGCGCTGCCGTCGTAGACGGCTTCCGCGAAGGCCACGGAGCGCCGTACCGGCGTGGGCCTGTCAATCTCGGTCATCACTACCTGGAACCCGACTCGGTGGAGACGCAGAGCCACCCCCGAGGCCAAATCCCCGGCACCTTTGACAAGTGCCAACGGCTTGTTACGGCTCACGTTCTCAACCTCCCCACGGTCAGGAGCAGCAGCGAGAACCGCCCGCGGCGCCCCCGGCGGCACTCGAGCCGGCGTCACTCCCAGTGTTTTGGCTGATGCCTGCAGGCGTCTTCTCCGCTTCACCCTCTGTGGCGAACTCCCGCGCCACCGGGTTGCGCCGGACACGGAACTGCCCCAGCCTGCCGTGACGCAGGGCGATGATCTCGGACAAGATGCTCACGGCTATCTCACCGGGCGTACCGCCTCCCAAATCAAGCCCGATAGGCGAGTGCACGCGGGCCACCCGCTCGGGATTGGCCCCTTCCGCCAGCAGTTGCTCCAGAACCACGCGCACCTTGTTCTGGCTCCCGATCATGCCGATGTAGGCCACATCGGCCGAGAGCACTGCCTCGAGCGTATCCTTGTCGTGCAGGTGGCCGTGAGTGACGATCACCACGTACGAGTTACGATCTAGAGCCACAAGTTCCGGCAGGTTGGCGGGATGGCCGCAGATGACCTGGTCGGCGGACGGCAGGTTCACATAATCGGCGTATTCGGGACGATTGTCGACCACGATCACGTTGAAGTCGAGCAGTTTGGCCATGGGAGTCAGCTTCTGAGCGATATGCCCGGCGCCGGCCACCACCAGCGTCTGCGCGGCCTTGTTGACCTCCAAGAACACCGTGGTCTCCCCGCCGCACTCCATGCCCAACGCGTGCTCGCCCGAAGTGCGCAGTTCGTACTTGACCGTACGCGATATACCGCGTTTCAGAGCTTCGAGGGCGTCTTCCACCACCTGAAGCTCCACTTTTCCTCCCCCCACCGTATCGATGGTGGAGCCGTCCTCCAACACGATCATCTTGGCGCCGGCCTTGCGCGGCGTGGACCCGAAGGACTCCACCACCGTGGCCAGAACGAACGCCTTCCCGTCTGCGGCCAACTCGGCCATCTTTTGTACAACTCCTGTGAAGTCACCCGGCCACCTCCTGACCATCCTGAGACTGCAACGGCACCCTAAGGTGTCTGCGTACACGTCGCGCGGCCTCAGCCGCGTCTTTCTCACGCACCGCATCCACGATGTGCGCGTGGCTGTAGGTCACATGATCGGGATCACGAGCCTCCCGGCTCCCGGCCGCCCGCATCTGGGCCGCCTGCGCGGCCACAGCTTCTTCCAATGCGCGGCGCAACAGCGCCAACACTCGGTTGCCGGCGCAGTCGGCCAGGACGTCGTGGAAGTGCGTATCAGCCGAACCGGGATCAGAGAGGGTGCTGGTGGCCCGCGCCGCTTCTTCGCAACGCCGGATCTGCTCGGGGCTTGCGGAGCGGGCCGCACGAGCGGCAATGAGAGCCTCCACGTCGGCCAGAGCCTCCAACAATTCCGCATACTCGGCCCTTCTCAACCTGGCGCTCCAAGTCAGAGCCTGGGCCACCACCCCGGCTTCACGAGGATTGAAGAACACCCCGCCACCCACGCCGACGCGCTGCTCCACGACACCTGCCGCCTCCAAGAGGCGCACGGCTTCGCGCATGGTCGATTCCGATACCACCCACTCGCCGGCCAGCCCGGCCCGATCCCCCAGCCGCTCCCCGGGCTCGATACCGGTTTCCGCCAACCACTCTCCCATTTCCCGAGCCAGATCCGCAGCTTTCACCATCCGCTTGGGTGCAGGCTTGGGCGGCGTCGCCAACGGCTCCGCATCGGCGCAGCCTGGAGACAGCGGCATCGGCCTCAATACCGCCTTCGTCTCCGGGTCTCCAGTCTGAGCCACGCGCTGATATCCTTCCCTGAGTCCCACAGCGAACAGAGAGTTAAAAGTATATCTCTTTGGTTTTGCCGGACCAAGCAATTGATGAAAGAGTGACTATTTTGCCATCTCGTGAGAGCGGCATGGAAGGGGGTAGCCTTGATCCTGTACACCTACCGGACCGATACCCGGCTGGCACTCGGCATCAAGACGGACCAAGGCATCGTGGACGCGGCTACCGTCGCCGGGATTGTGGGCGCCGGCCGCGAAGTCGCCGAGCCCGCGTCCTTCTTCCGCGCCGGATGGGAAGCTATGGACCGTATGCGAGACTTGGCGGCTCGGGCGCTGGAGTTGCCGGAGTTGGCCGTGCCGGAACACCATCTGCCTGCGGCCCCCTGCGTCCCGGCGCCTGGAAAGATCATCTGCATCGGCCTCAACTACCGTGGGCATGCGGCCGAGACCAACACCCAAATCCCCGATCAACCGGTGCTCTTCTCGAAGTTCAACAACAGCCTCTCCGGATCAGGGCAGGCAGTGCTCCTGCCTGAGCCCATGACCCGCTATGACTATGAGGCCGAGTTGGTAGTAGTCATAGGTCGGCAAACGAAGAAGGTGACGGAGACCTCCGCTTTGGACCACGTCCTGGGCTACAGCAACGGCAACGATCTCAGTTGCCGAGATCTCCAGTTCCTCTCCGGGCAGTGGCTGGTCGGGAAGACGCTGGATGGTTTCATGCCTTTGGGGCCCTATCTGGTCACAGCCGATGATGTGCCCGACCCGCAACACCTGGGTGTGCGCACCTGGGTCAACGGTGAGCTGCGCCAGAACTCCAACACAGCGGACATGGTGTTCTCCGTGGCGGAGTTGGTCAGCTACATCAGCCGCTACATGACTTTGGAACCCGGCGACATCATCTCCACCGGCACACCGGAGGGGGTGGTTCTGGGCATGCGGGAGTGCGCCGGAGGAGCCCGGCCTTGGCTCAAACCCGGTGACGAGGTGGTGGTGGAGATCGACGGGTTGGGACGACTGGTGACGCCGCTGGTGTAGAAGCCGGGACAGTTCTTACCCACGGAAAGGAGCTTCCCATGAAGTCCCATACAGTGTACAAAACCTTTCGCACAACCAAACGCCGGGAGTTCGTGCGCATCACCGCCGAGGTGGAACAGGCCGTGGCAGAATCAGGCGTGCGCGAAGGGATGGTCTTGGTCTCGGCCATGCACATCACGGCCGGAGTGTGGGTCAACGATGATGACCCCGACGGCATCTTGGTCGATGCGCTCGAGTGGTTGGACAAAATCGCGCCTCCCAGCTGGCAGGCGCCGGCCAATGAGGTGGCCCGCGCACTTCTCCCCGCTCCCCGGAGATTACCGGCACCATGCCAACGGGGAAGACAACGGCGACGCCCATCTCAAGAACCTTCTCGTCCATCACCAAGTCATCGTGCCCATCACGGAGGGACGCCTGGATCGGGACCCTGGCAGCAGATTTTCTATTGCGAGTTCGACGGTGGACGCAACAAACGACTCGTGATCAAGGTCCTGGGCGAGTAGATAGTGATGGCCGCCCGAGGGTGTGACCGGGAAATGAAATGAGGCGGCCGGGGTCCCGTACGGGACTCCCGGCCGCCTCAGGGGGCGCGGCGCCGTGGCGCCCGCGCCCCATTACTCAATGCAGTAAACCCCTACGCCACCACTTTGGGCGTCTTGCCCTTGAGATACTCGCCGATGGACTGAGCGCCACGCTTGCCGTCACCCATGGCCAAGATGACGGTAGCTCCGCCGCGCACGATATCCCCCCGGCGAACACACCGTCGAGCGACGTGGCCTGACTCTCATCGGCGATGATGTTGCCCCACTTGTCGAGCTTCAGGTCAGGCTCGGTGTTCGTCAGCAGCGGGTTGGCCACCGTCCCCAGAGCCACCACCACTGCATCACATTCCAGCTCGAACTCGCTGCCCGCCACCGGCACCGGGCGGCGGCGGCCGGAAGCATCGGGTTCTCCCAACTCCATCTTCTGCAGCTTGACGGCCCGGACCCAGCCCTTGTCGTCAGCCAAGATCTCCAACGGCGCCACCAGGAAGTGGAACTCCACCGCTTCTTCTTCCGCGTGTTTGATCTCCTCAACCCGAGCCGGCATCTCTTCTCTGCCGCGACGGTAGGCGATAATGGCCCGCTCCGCACCCAGACGCTTGGCCGTGCGCACCGAGGCCATGGCCACGTTGCCGCCCCCGAAAACCACGACCTGCTTGCCCCGCAGTATGGGCGTGCCGGTGACATCCCCCATCCAAGCGCCCATCAGATTGGCACGCGTGAGGTATTCATTGGCCGAGTAGACACCTTTGAGGTTCTCCCCCGGGGACATTCAGGAACATGGGCAGACCGGCGCCGTTGGCCACAAACACGGCGTCGAACTCATCGCGGATTTGGCTCAGAGTGAGGGTGCGACCCACAATCACGTCACACTCGATCTCCACGCCCAAAGCCCGCAGGTTCTCCACCTCTTGGTCCACGATCCTCTTGGGGAGACGGAACTCCGGGATCCCGTAGCGCAGCACGCCCCCGGTATCGTGTAGTGCCTCAAAGACGTGCACGGCGTGGCCGGCGCGCGCCAACTCGCCGGCTGCCGTCAACCCACCGGGACCAGAACCGATGACGGCCACACGGAACCCACTCTTCTCCGCCGGGGCCTTGTCCGGCTCCATGTTCTCGGCCGCCCAATCGGCCACGAAACGCTCGAGCCAGCCGATGGCCACCGGATCACCTTTCTTGCCGCGGATGCACTGGCCCTCGCACTGCATCTCTTGGGGGCACACGCGACCGGTGGTTGCCGGCAGCGCGTTGTCCACACGGAGGATGGCGGCCGCTCCGGCCACGTCACCCTCCGCCAACAGCCTGTAATTCCGGGATGTGCACGTTTACCGGGCATCCGTCTACACACGGCCGCTTCTTGCAATCCAGGCAGCGTTTCGCCTCCTGGATGGCCCACTCCAAAGGCAACCCCAGGTTGACTTCCTTGAAGTTCTGAGCGCGCTCCACCGGATCCTGCTCGGGCATGGTGGTGCGTTGGATGGCCATTCTCTCCTTGGCAGACAATTCAGTCATGGTTGATAGTCCCCTTCGTCAGACTTTGACCGAATCGAGCTTACAGCCGTGCTCGTCCAGTTCCTGGTACGCATTCTGGCGGGCGGAGAGCTCGTCGTAGTCGACTTGGTGACCATCGAACTCCGGACCGTCGACGCAGGCGAATTTGACCTGACCACCCACGGTCACCCGGCAGCCGCCGCACATCCCGGTGCCATCGATCATGATGGGGTTGAGCGAGACGATGGTCTTGACACCGTAGGGACGCGTCAGCTCGGATACGGCACGCATCATGGGAACGGGGCCCACCGCGTACACGGCCTGCGGCTTGGTGGCCGGGTCCTCGAGGATCCTCTTGAGCGGCGCCGTCACGAAGCCCTTCTCCCCCATGGAACCGTCTTCGGTAGTAGCAATGGTTTGCTTGGAGAAGGCAGCCAGATCATCAAAGAGGATCACGTACTTCTCGCTGCGGCCGCCAATGATGGTGGTCACCTCGTTGCCGGCCTGCGCCAGCGCCTTGGCCAGCGGGAACAGCACCGCCGTGCCCGCACCTCCACCTACACACACCACCTTGCCCCACTTCTCCAACTCCGTGGGCATGCCCAGAGGTCCGGCTACATTCTCAATGTATTCACCGGCCTTGGTGGCCACGATCTCCTTGGTGCTGTAGCCCACAGCCTGGATAATCAGAGTGATGGTGCCGGCCACCGGGTCATCATCGGCGATGGTCAGAGGGATACGCTCGGCTCCGGGGCGCAGCCGCACGATGGCGAACTGACCAGGCTTCCGTGCCTTGGCAATGCGCGGGGCCTCGATGACCATCCTGTGCAGTTGCGGAGCGATCTCTTCGTTGCTAATGACCTTGAACATGCACTACTTTCCTTTCCTCGTCCAGATCAACGAGTCATGGCCTTTCAGTGAGCGGCAGCGCGCAACCGCCCGCGGCCGACACGTCGTCACTGTAGCAAACGACGGCTCGCCTTGATACCGGTTTCTTGATCGACTCTTGGTCGACCGGGCAATCAGCGCAGTTGCAGTGAGCCGGCGCGGAAGGGAGCGGCCAAACGGCCTCCGTGACTTCGCCGGCCACCCAAACGGCTGGGGCCGGGGCGCCTCCCCGGCGCCCCGGCCCCAGCCCTGACCTCTGTGTCCCTTGGGAGCGGCTGCGCCTGCTACTTGGCGAGCGGCTTGGGCATGATTTCCTCGAGGGCGTCGAGTTCCATGAGCCTGCCCTCGGCCACCAGCTGGCGGTACTTGATGAAGTCGATGGTGTCCTTGCCGGTGAGCTTGCGCGTGCTGAACGCGTGGAAGCCCAGGAAGGCATCGAGCATCATGTTCTGGCCCAGCCACTGGCGCATGAGCACCTTGGACTGATCCCAGAAAAAGCGCTTCTTCATACGCATGGAGTCGAGCGACATCTGCACGTTGCCCTCGAAGAGGTTGGCGATCTGCCAGATGATCCTGTTCACCTCGGCGTCCAGCTTGGAGAAATCGTACTCGCAGGAAGCCATCAGTTCGCGCGCCGCTTTGGCCTCAGCGCCGGTCTTCATCTCCCCGTAGACGATCTCGCCATCCTTGACATAACTGTCGGTGATGACCAGCGGGTTACGGATGAACTCGCCGTCCTTCTTGAGAACCGGGATGGCCTTGGTGATGAGGTTCTTGGCCCGCATCTTGTAGGCCGACCACATCTCGCAGGAGACGCAGTTCCACATGGCATCTTCGATGGAGAGAAATTCGCAGAGGAAGTCGGTGGCCCCACCCACGGCGGCGGAGCCGTGGCGCGGACCGGCCTGACCGAAAACGGCGGTATCGGCAGCTACGGCCAGGTCGGCAGCCATACCGATCTCCTGCCCACCGGCGACACGCATGCCGTTGACGCGGCAGATAACCGGCTTCTTGCAGGCCAGGATGGAGTCCACCATCCCATTGAACAACTCCATGTAATCCTGGTATTCCTTGGGCCTGCGCGAGTAGTACTCAGAGTACTCCACGGTGTTGCCACCGGTGCAGAAGGCGGCAGTGCCGGTGCCGGTGAAGACCACGGCCACCACGTCACGAGCGGTGGACGCGTTCCAGAAACCGGCGATCACGCCTTTCACCATCTCAGTGGTGTAGGAGTTGTACTGTGCAGGGTTGTTGAGCGTGACCCAAGCCGTGTAGAGACCGGGGACCTCGTTGCCGTCCGGGTCCACCAAGGGCTTCTTCTCGAACATGGTGCACGGAGCTTCCGTGCCCCAGTATTCCTCGCCCTTGAACAGTCGATGGTCCTTGATCTCGTTGTCGCGTGGCAACCAATCCAAACTCATGGGGTCTCCTTTGCTCGTGGGACATCCTCTTCCTCGGCACGCACCTGGCAGCGCCGTGTATAGCAAAGGGGTCCGGCTACGCATAACCGGGCCCCTGTTGCGTGCTCTCCGCCTTGCCGCCGGCGCCCCAATGGCGTCACGGACACCTCGCGGAGCCTGCTTCTACCCTAAATATACTGGCCGCCGTCCACCTTGATGACTTCACCCGTGATATGACGGCCCAGCTCTGATGCCAGGAAGGCCACGGTCCAAGCGATATCATCCGGCACGCCTGCGCGCTTCACCGCCGACTCATCCACGGCGGCCTGCTTGAACTCGGCCGGCATGCTTTCTCCCATCTCGGTGAGGATGAAACCGGGCGCCACCGAATTGCAGGTGACACCGTACTTGCCCAGCTCCTTGGCCGCAGCCTTGGTGAGACCAATGGCGCCGGCCTTGGCCGCCGAGTAATTGGTCTGGCCGAACTTGCCCCGCAGCCCGTTGATGGACGTTACGCTGATGAAGCGGCCGTAGTTCTGCTCTTTGAAATACGGGGCACAGGCCCGCAGGTAGTTCCATGTGCCCTTCAGGTCCACGTCGATGACGCGATCGAACTGCTCCTCGCTCATCTTCCAGATCACGCCGTCCCAGTTCATACCGGCGTTGCAAACCAAGATGTGGACCGCACCCAACTCCTCAACAACCTTCGCCACCATCTTCTCGGCGTCGGCCATGCTGGAGACGTCTGCCTGCACGGCGATGGCCCGCCGGCCCATAGCCTGCAGTTCCTCCACCAACTTGGCTGCCTCATCGACGCTCTTGCGATAGTTGAGCGCGATATCCGCACCCTGCAGGGCGAGGGTCCGCACCATCTCCGCCCCGATTCCGCGAGTGCCCCCGGTGACGATGGCCACCTTGCCACTCAGATCGATAACCGCTTTCGACATTCCTCTCAGTCCTCCGGCCGCAGGTGCTTTTTGAGCAGCGCCATGCTACCACAACTACCGGCGGTGGCCATCATCCTTTGCGCCGGCTATGCTCTATCCTTGAGATCGAGGCTTCCTGCGTGGATCGGAGCCCTTTGCCTCATGGGGAGGACACGTGCCCAAGGTACCCCGGGTGATCCAAAAGTTGCTGTCTGCGCCCGGCCTGGTGGTTGTGCCGGGCCCCGCCCGTGGCTGCGCGGGCTGGAGGACCATTTCCATCGCATTCAGTGCGCCCCTTGCCGCCGCTGGGAGCTGCACCGTATGACCGATGCCCCCCACATCGCCTGTTCACAGATACGACGAGACTACTTCAGGGATCGCTGGACCCTGATCGCGCCGGGGCGCGCCAACCGCACGATCGAAACGGCGCCGGGTCCCGCGGCGCCGGCCGCCCCGACTGCCGCCTCCTGCAGCTTCTGCCCGGGTCGCGAGTCGGAGACCCCACCGGCGGTGCTTCGTCACCCGCCCGTGGGCGACTGGATGATTCGGGCCTTCCCGAACCTGTATCCCGCACTTCCCCATGCGCACGAGGTACTGGTGGAGACCCCGCTCCACGGGTCTTCTCTGGCCGCGCTGGGGCCGGAACACCTGGAACTCGTGCTGTGGGCGCTGGACGGCCGGTTACGGACGCTGTACCGCACCACGCAGGCCGCCTGGGTCCAAGCCTTCAAGAACCAGGGCGCCGCGGCCGGTGCGTCCTTTGGCCACGCGCACTCCCAACTGGTGGCCACGCCCTTCGTGCCGGCCGAAATCGCCGTGAAGTCGGCGCACTCTCATGCGGAGTCCTGCCGCTACTGCGCCATATGTACCACGGAAGCCGTAGGCCCCAGATCGGTGGCGGCCAACCGCTCGTTCGTAGCCTTCTGTCCGGTGGCACCCAGTTGGGAGGGTGAGGTATGGCTGCTGGCGCGCCGGCACGTGCGTCACCTGCCGCGCGCGCGCTCTGCCGCCCTTTCCGAACTCGCCGCCCTGTTGAACCGAGTCCTCCGGGCCGTGGAGGCCGTGACTCCCGCCTACAACATGATGCTGTTTGCAGCCGCGCCGGGGATGGATCTGCACTTTCACGTGGAAATCGCGCCGCGGCGGGAGCAGGCGCTGAAGGCCGGGCTGGAACTGGCCACCGGCATCTCCGTAGTGCGCCAATCACCCGAAGACGCCGCTCACGCCTATCGCCGGTGGATCACGGAGCACGACACAGCCCCGCGAGCGGGCACCCCTACTCAACCATCTCCGGAATGAACTCCTCCTGCACGGGGAAGTCCTCAAGCCGGCGGTCCACGGCCGCCCGCACGAATGAATCCACCCACCAGAAGATGTGGTTCCTGCGCAAGTTGCGCCGGATCCGACGCATGCGTTCCCGCCGTTCGTCGTCAGGCATCACCCAGGCCTGATACAGCGCAGCCGACGTCTGCTCCACATCATAGGGGTTGACCACAAGCGCATGCCGTCCCAACTGCGCCGAGGCTCCCGCGAACTGGCTCAGCACCAACACTCCCTTACCATCGGCGTTGCAGGCGCAGTATTCCTTGGCCACCAGATTCATACCGTCTTTCAGGGGTGTGATCACCGCCATCTCCGAGGCGCGATAGTAGGCGATGAGCTCCTCCAAGGGCAGATTCCGATACATATAATGGATAGGCACCCATCCCCGGCGCGTGAACTCACCGTTGATGGCGCCCACCAGCCGTTCGATCTCCGTGTGCAGTTCCTCGTAGCCCTCAATCTGGGCCCGGCTCGGAACCACCACCTGCACCAGGTTCACGCGGCCGTGTGTCTCCGGATGTGATCGCAGGAGATGACGAAACGCGTGCAGCCGCTCCGGTATGCCTTTGGTGTAATCCAGCCGGTCCACGCCGAGCATGAGCGCCCGACCGGGCAGGGCCTCTTTGATCTCGGCGGCCAGCGCCCGCACCCGAGGATCCATGCTCAGACGATGAAATGCGTTGTAATCGATGCTGATGGGGAAGGCAGCCACCTGCACCTCCCTCTCTTCCAACCAGATGCGATGCAACGAGCCGGCAACCCGCACCCGTGCGTTCTTGGTAAGCATGCGCACGCACTGCACGAAGTTGCGGCGGTCGCGCTGGGTCTGCAGGCCAATGAGGTCGTACTGGAGCAGGCCGGTAAGCAACGCCTGTCGCTCCGGCAGCTTCATGAAGATATCCGGGGGTGGAAACGGGATGTGCAGGAAGAACCCCAATCGGCCGCTGACGCCCTCTTTTCGCAGGTGGTCGGCCACCATCATCAGTTGGTAGTCGTGTACCCACACGAAGTCCGAAGCCCGCATGCGGCTCTTGATTTCCTGCGCGAAACGACGGTTAACCTCTATGTACGCCTGCCAGTACGCGGGCTCGAATACGCAACGCGACTGCAGATCATGGAAAAGCGGCCACAGCGTTTGGTTGGAGTAGCCCAAGTAGTAGTCTCGGTACAGATTGTCGTCGATGGTCACGGGACGGAACGTGCACCCCAGTTCCCTGCCCACCTGAGCCATGAGCTCCGGCAAACGCGGCACGGATTCAGAGGTACCCGGCCACCCGATCCACAGACCTCCCCGGTTGCGCAATACGGGCAGCAGGGCGGTAACCAACCCGCCACTACCCGGCTCGATGGACCAGGTGCCTTCGCCGTCACGCGACAGCACGAAGGGCAGTCGATTGGAGGCTACAATGAATCGCCTCTCACTTCGTTGTCCGGTCATTGCGACCTCCTCGTTTCAATACGTGCTCCCAGACCAGCGTTCCAGGAACCCGATGAGTTCGTCAGGAGGACGCAGCCAGATGTGCGCTGCCGTGGGGCGGTATGTGGGCCGCACCAGCACCGACAACCCGCGGTCGCCCAGCGCCCGAAACGCGTCCTCGTCGGTATTGTCATCTCCCAGGTAGGCACAGGGCGTGCCGCCGGGGCGCTGCCCTAAGGCCTCGTCCACCACGTCTCCCTTGCTGCGGCCCAGGTACCTCAGCTCGATTCCCCCGTCGAAGGGCCGCAGTTCCAAGGCACCACGAGCACGCGGTTCCAGTACCGCCTCCTTCAGCATGGTGGCCGCCTTCTCCACACGGGCGCGCTCCTGATCATTCGCGCCTCTCCAGTGGAGGGCCAGTCCGCTCGCCTTGACCTCCACTCGACCCTCACCCACCGCAGAGTGCAGCCACGCAGCGCAATCCATCACCACTTCTTGAGCACCCACAGGAGCCGCGTGGTCAAGGATCGCTCCGCCGGTCATGTGCTCCCACCCGTGCGCGCCCCAGATCTCCGGAACCGGCTCGATCCCCAACAGGGTCGCCACCTCCTTCGCCGACCGGCCGCTCACCACCACCACGTCTGTAGTCCCACTTCTCAGGATGCGGCCCAGAACCCTCCGGACCCCCGGGTAGGGATACGCTTGGTTGCGGTCTGTCACAAACGGGGCCAGCGTTCCATCGTAATCGGTCAGCAACAACGACCGTGGCCCGTGCCTCAGTCTCTGAAAGAAAGCCTCTACCACAGTTCTATCCGCCCATCGGCCCCCACTCCGGCCAGCGCCACCATCAGCGTGAGGTAGTCGCGCAAATGCCGCGTGATCAGGAAGTTCTCCCGGACGAGCTCCCGGGCCCGTTCGCCCATTTCCAGACGTTCCCGCTCTTGCAACAGCAGGTAGCGAATGCGCAGAGCAGCCCCCTCCGGCGTGTCCACCAGAAAGCCCGTCTGGTGATTGACCACCTGCAACCGTATGCCACCGGTATTGCCACCGATGACCGGTTTGCCTTTCCACATGCCCTCCGTTACCGTCAGCCCGAAGCCCTCGCGCAGCGACTTCTGCAAGACGATGTCCGACCCACGCTGCAGCGCATTTATGGTGCGCCCACTGTCGGCCGGCAGCAGGAGTACGTGCACATCGGGGTCATCCGCCGCCGCTTCCCGCACCTCGGTGAGCACCGACTCCCCTTCCGGATCGTCTGTGGCTTCCCCCCCGGCCAACACCAGTTGGAGATCCGGGACGAAGCTGACGGCCAGACGGTAGGCCTGGATGACCCCCACCGGGTCTTTGAATCTATCGAACCGGGAAACCTGCAGGATCACGGGGCGGGCGACATCGATGCCGAAACGCTCGAGTGTGGCCGCGATCTCTTCCTGCCCCAACTCGATGTTCTTCTCACTGAGCGCGTCAATACTGGGCGGAATTATGTAAACCGGATGGGGAAGCGGTTGCCCGAACTGGGGAAGCGAAAAGATGCTGGCGTCGTACTGAGCCACGAAAGGCCGCAGGTAGCTCCACACGGGCCGGAAGGGACGGCTCAGATCAATATGGCAGCGCCACACCCATCGACCACGCTGCTCACCCACCAAACTGATCAAGGGCGCGGGCTGGGGATCGTGAATGAATACATAATCCGCATCGCGCAGCGTCTCGCCGAGACGTTCGGCATTGTCTCGATTCACGTCCTCGAACAGGCGCGTCCGCGCGTCGGGAATACTGACTGGATGCCCTTGCAGTGCGTTGTGCATGCTCTTGGTGACGTGGAAGAAGTCGGAGGTCCCGTCGATGACCTCCCATGAGGCCTCCAGCCCCAGTTCGGCCATGCAGGGCACGAGTTTCTCCAGGATCTCAGCCACCCCCCCCCAGTCGGGTCGAGTTCACGTGCACCACCTTCGCGCCCTGCGAGGTGGAGCGGCGAGTTGCCGTAACTGATCCAGTACGTGCGGGCCCACCACCGCTTCGTACCGAGGTAGGAGCGGAGCCTGCTCCGCTTCCTGCCGGCCTGTGACCGGCCACCGCGCTCATGACGGTTCCTCAAGCGAGAAGGCTTCAGCAAACACGGCGGCCAAGCGTTGGCGCAGAGAGGGCAGCCCATCGAAGTACGGGTCAACGCCGGCCAACCGCGAGTACAGCGCCTCGTACTGCGGGCCGGCATCAAGCAGCCACGCCCGGAAGTCGTCGAGGCCGAGCGGCGTGCGGCGCCGGGCGTCGATGAAGTGGTAGAAGATGCTGCCGGTGGTCATGGCGGCCACGGCAGGCGCCAGTTGATCGGGAGACGATAGACGCACGCCCGTGTCGAACACCACGATAATGGAGCGGAGGAAATGGAACTGCTCACCCAGACCGTAGACTTGCTCGCTCTCATCTAGGCGCTCGTCAATGACATCCAGTACTTCGGCGCCGAGATCTTCGAGGTCGACGAACTCCGTGGGGTCAATCACCGCCATTCGTTCGGCGAGACGCTGGTCGTGGAGGAGCCCGATACGCCCACGCCGCGAAGTCGTTGTTGTACTCGCGCTCAAAGATTTGGGATGCAGCAGCGCACCCAGAAGTGGTGATAGATGGATTCCGCCGGAACCTGACGAATCCCGTCGCGCAGTTCGCGCAGGGTTTTGAACACGATGCCCCACGGCAAGCGTGGCTGGCGCGCAGTCCTTGACTGCGAACTCGGTGGCCATGCGACACACCTCCTGATTGGCCTCGTGTAGAGGCTCCCGATTCTGGCCGCCACCTCGTCCTTATGGCTTGTTTATACCACGCTTCCACCTACCCGCCCACTCCGGGCACTTCGCTCAGCGCATGCGCAGCTTCTGCTCAAACGCGTCCAGCACGATCACCGCGCGCTCGTGGGTACCGCGCCCCACCACGCCTGCCTGGTCTTCCGCCGACACCTCGAATACCAGGCGACGGCCCTCTACTTCCACCAGTAGCCGAGGCGCGCACGGTCATGCCGATGCGTGTGGGCGCGAGATGTGAGATGTTGAGGTGAGTTCCCACCGTGGCTTGGCCGGGCGGCAAATGGTCGGCGATGGCGGCCAGAGCCGCCTTCTCCATGAGGGCCGCCATGGCCAGGTGGACAGGCTACGTACCGGGCCGGTGCCCTGGGCGATGGCCGTGATGGCTTCCACCACCACGGTGCTCACCGAGCCGTGGAGTCCGCGTTCAAGTGACATGGGCTTCCTTGTCGTTGAGGGTGTAGTCGAAGGTGCAGTCGCGGGTGTGTACCTGCCTATATTGCGACTACTTGCGCCGATTGTCGACCACTCGCGGCAACCCTTCTTCTGCATCCTTCATGCCGGAAGGTT
Organism: Thermoleophilia bacterium; assembly: GCA_040770645.1. Lineage (GTDB taxonomy): Bacteria > Actinomycetota > Thermoleophilia > RBG-16-64-13 > RBG-16-64-13 > JAAYZX01. The sequence continues at coordinate 113,580 of JAXGIS010000002.1, forward strand.
CCACAAAGCGAACATCCACCCGTACGCCGAGTTCATCTGACAAACGCCCTTCCAAGTTGCGGCGCCTCTCCGCAGGTCACGTACGTCATCGGTGAAAAAGACCGGGTCCATGCCCACCGAGTACTTCCATGTGATCCAGCCCCTTGCGACTCTCCAGGATAATCTGGAACCGGGGGGCGCCTCCTTCCACTGCGGTAACACCGCCTCCACCCCGTGCCGGCGAAACGTTGACCTCGCACTTTGAGCATGTCGTCGCACCGGCGCTGCACGCGCGTATGCCTGGCCAGTGTCCGTCCGCAGGCACACCGCTGCGTGGTCAGCGCCGCCGGGTCTCCCGTGCGGTAGCACCACCGGCACCGCCTCTTTGCTCAGAGAGGTGAAGACCAGCTCCCCCCTCCGCTCCCTCAGGTACAAGATGACCGGAGACAGGATCCACCACCTCTACCAGAAAGTGGTCCTCGCTCACATGCAACCCATCACGGGCCGGGCATTCGAAAGAGAGACCGGGGCCATCACCTCAGACACGCCGTAGGTATCGCGGGCCTCAACTCCCAAGCGACGCTCGATCTCGAAGCGGACGTCCTCACTCCAACGCTCCCCACCCATCGGAAGAGCAATACGCAGATCCAGTTCGGACAGGTCTGCGCCGGTCTCGCGGGCCACCTCGGCCAAGCGGAGGGCGTAGAAGGGGGAGCCCACCAGCACCGTGGTGTGGTAGTCGCGCATCACGCGGAGCTGACGGCGGCTGGCGCCGGTGGAGGCGGGGATGACGGTGGCGCCCAGGCGCTCCAAACCGGCCTGCCAGGGCCCCCGTGGGCAGACCATAACCGAACGTGATCTGGGCCACGTCGTGGGAGCGGGCGCCGCCGGCTGTGCCGGCGCGCGCCGCCAGTTCGGCAGGTGTTGAGATCTCCGCGGGTGAAGCCCACCACCGTGGGGCTGCTGGGCTACCCGTTGAGGTGTGGATGCGAATCACCCTCTCAAGGGGACAGCGAACAGACCGTAGGGGTAGGCTTCCTCAGAAATCACTCTTGGTGGTGAAGGGCAACCGCTGTACATCTTCCAGCGTTTTGATGTCCTGAGGATGAAGGCCGTGCTTCTGCCACAGGGAACGATAGAAAGGAACACTGGAATTACGCCCAACGCAGCGTCATGTGTAGGCGTTTCAGCTGCAACGCGCCCAGCTCGGCACGCGACATCGTCTCGTATTCCGGGTTCCAAATTTCGTTCATCAGCCAATCCCCTTCCCGGCCGGCCCGCCTTTGGCGTTGCCGCTCCCATCCACATCGGTGCGCCCTCCACCTCGGCCAAAGTAGATGGATTGAATATCGGCGGCCAGCAGCGCAGCCGCCGCGTCTTCCATCACCACGCGCCCGCGCTCCATGACCACACCGCGGTGCGCCAAGAGACAGCGCAATGCGCGCGTCCTGCTCCACCAGCAGCAGCGTTAGCCCCGCTCGTTCAACTCCGCAGTGTGCGGAAGATCTCCCCTCACCACCAACGGCGCCAACCCCATGGACGGCTCGTCCAGCAAGAGCACCAGGGCTCGGCCATGAGCGCCCTGCCCACGGCCAGCATCTGCTGTTCCCCGCCCGAGAGGGTGGCCGCATGTTGGGCGCGGCGCTCCTCCAGCCGCGGGAACAGCTCGAACACCTCGCGCATCTTGTCGGCAACCGGGCGCCCGCGGCGCCCGCCTTGAGTAACCACCCAGTTCCAGGTTCTCTTCCACCGTCAGTGGTCCGAACAACTTTGTCGCCCCTCAGGTACCTGCACCACCCCTCGGCCCACCACCCGCTCCACACTCAACCCGGTGAGGGTGTCTCCCCCCAGTTCCACGGTTCCACTCCACGGCTTGACCACACCGGAGATCACCTTGAGCAATGTGCTCTTGCCGGACCCGTTCACACCGATGATGGTGACGATCTCACCCGCGGCCAACTCGAGGTTGACATCGCGCAACACCTCCACGGCTCCGTATCCGGCGCGCACCCCTCGCAGCCGCAACATGGGCTCCCCAGCCACGCTTCCCGCTGTCGCCGCTTCGGCCGCAGGCGTCATTCCAAGTCCTCGCCCAGGTAGGCGCGGATGACTTCCGGATCCTCTTGGATCATGAGCGGCGGCCCGTCCGCGATCTTGCGCCCGTAGTCCAAGACCACCACCTGATCCGAGATGTCCATGACGAAAGTCATATCGTGCTCCACCAGAAGGATGGTCACGCCCTCGTCCCTGATGCGGCGCACGTAGTGGGCCAATCCCTCGGTCTCCTCATCGTTGAGACCGGCCGCGGGTTCGTCCAGCAACAGCATGATCGGCTCCGTGGCCAGCGCTCGGGCGATCTCGAGCAGGTGCCGCTCGCCCAGCGGCAGTGAACCGGCCTCATCCGCCGCCCGTTCCGCCAGACCCACCCGTGACAGGGCGTGCAGCGCATGTTCCCGGGCCTCACGCTCCTCGCGGCCGTGACGTGGCAGCCGCAGAAAGGCCGCCGCCAGCCCGGCGCGGGTTCGACAGTGTCTCCCTACCACCACGTTCTCCAGCACGGTCAAATCGTCGAAGAGGCGGCTGTGCTGGAAAGTGCGCGCCAGCCCCGCGCGGCACATGGCGTGCGCCGGGCGGCCGGTTACCTCAGAACCGCGGAAGAACACCCGACCCGAGGTGGGTCGATCGGCGCCGGCCACACAGTTGAACAACGTGGTCTTGCCCGCACCGTTGGGACCGATGAGCGCCATGATCTGACCCTCGTGCAGGGCCAAGCTCACGTCGCGCAGCGCTTCCAGTCCTCCGAACCGTTTGGACACGGCTTCCAGACGCAGGATGGACATGGCCTACGCCCTCTCTCCCCGCCGCAGAAGCCCGCGCACGTCTCTCGCCACCCGTGCCAGCGGGCCGCTCTTCACCGGCAGGAGCACCACGATCAAGATAAGCAACACGCCGAATACCAGATTGACGGCATCCTCATCGATACGCTTGATGATCTCGGGCAGGATGACGGTGGCGAGTGTCCCCCACAATGCGCCCCATACGCTGCGGAAGCCCCCGATCACCACCGAACAGACCAGGATGACCGAGAAGGTGATGGTATACGCTTCCGGGCTGATGAACTGCACGTAGTGGGCATCGAAGCTGCCGGCCAGGCTGGCGAAAACCGCGGAGATCATGAACACCTGCAGCTTGCGCCACGAGGTGTTCACGCCCAGAGACTCAGCCGCCAGTTCCGAGCGGCGCAATGCCTTGAGCGACCTCCCCACCCTCGACTCCGACAGGTTGAGCGCCAGCCGGAAGACAACCAGGGCTACCACCCAGACCAGCACATGGTAGAGACGAGGGTTGCTGAAGTTGAGGGGGCCCAGGGTCAGCGGGGGGATGCCGGTGATGCCGTCCGTGCCCCGCGTCAGCCCCTTGAGTTGCACCAACAAGATGAAGACGATCTCGCCGAAACCGAGCGTAGCCATGGCCAGATAGTGGCCCTTGAGCTTGAGGGTGGGAACACCGATGATCCCTGCCACGCCCGCTGCCAGCACTGCGGCCATGGCCATGGCCAGCCAGGGATTCACGTGGAGACGCGTGACCAAGAGTGCAGACCCATAAGCGCCGATAGCCACGAAGGCCGCGTGCCCCAGGGAGATCTGCCCGGCCTGGCCCAGCAGCAGGCCGAGCCCCACCACCACCATGAAGCGTGTGGCCATGAAAGCCAGGATGCTGAGAAGGTAGACGTCGGCCAGGAAGGAGGGCAGTGCCAGCGCCAACACGGCCAGAAGCATGAATCCCCAGTTGCGCCGCCAGAAGTCCCGAGGATCGCTCATTCGCGCTCCACCACCCGCCCACCGAAGGCACCCTGCGGCCGCACAAACAGCACCAGCAGCAGGATGACGAAGGCGATGGCGTCTTTGTAGCCCGATGAGACCAGGCCCACAGCCAGCCCTTCAAGAATGCCCAGTGCCAATCCTCCGAAGACGGCGGCCAACGGGTTGCCCAAGCCACCGAGGGTGGCCGCCGCGAAACCTTTGAGCCCTAGAAGAGCGCCGGACGAGTAACTCATGAAGCTGATGGGCGCGATCATGGCCCCACCGGCCGCGGAGATAACACCGCTGACCGCAAAACTGAGTAACACCACGCTGGCGTAACTGACCCCCATCAGCCGGGCCGCCAGCGGGTTCACTGCGCAGGCGCGCACGGCTTTGCCGGTGAGCGTGCGCTTGTAGAAGAACTGCAACGTCAGCACGATGAAGATCATGGTGCCCACTACCCACAGCGTCTGCGGGGTGAGGCTGGCCCCCAGAATGCGGATAGGATCGTCGCCGGAGAAGGGCGGCAACGGGAGCGCTTCCCGCCCCCAGATCATCATGGCCGCCGTGCGCAAAGCCAGCGACGCGCCCACGGTGGCTATCACCTGTGCCAGCACTCCTTTGGCCATGAGCGGCCTGATGGCCAACTGCTCGAACAAGACGGCCACGATGAGGACGATGATCAGCGCCCCCACAAAGGCCGCGGGCAGGGGGAGACCCGACCTGTAGAGGCCGATGGCGCTGAGCCCGCCCAGCATCACCAACTCCCCCTGGGCGAAGTTGATGATGCCGGTGGCGTTGTAGACCAGCGTGAACCCCAGCGCCGTGAGTGCATAAATGCTGCCGCTGGTGATCCCACTGAAGATGTATGGGAAGAACTGCTGAGAGGTCACGAGGTGGGACGCCTTCCTCGATGCGGCCCGCCGGCCGAGCCGCGAAGCGACCGCGGCCGGCGGGCGGGGAGGCGGCGGGCGGCCCCCGGCCGCCCGCCGCCTCCTGCCATGCCTCTACTGGGCCAGAACCCACTTGCCGCCCTCGATCTTAACCATGATCAGATCACTCACGGCCAAACCATCGTGATTCGTGGGCGAGAAAGTGAAGATGCCGTCTGCTCCGGCGAAGCCCGTGATGGCGTTGAGCGCGGCTTGGATATCCTCCGCTTTGGTGCTCTTGGCTTCTTCGATGGCCTTCACCAACAGGGAGATGGCATCCCAACCGTGGCTGGCGAAGTGGTTGGGAGCCTCACCGAACTTCTCGGTGTAGTCGGAGATGAAGGTGTCGATGACCTTCTGCTGACCGGAGTCGGTGATCGATTGCGGGAAGAGGATTTTGGTGCTGGGGAACACCACGCCTTCCGCCGCGTCACCAGCCAGTTCGATGAACTTGAAGTTGGCGATACCGTGGCTCCCCACATACGGGAGCGACCAGGCCAACTGCTTGAGATTCTTGGCCGCCACAGCGGGACCGGGGTTGGTGCCCCACACCACCAGCGCCTCCGGGTTGGAGCCGCGCAATTTGGTGAGTTGGGCCGTCAGGTCGGTCTCATCGGTCTTGTAGGACTCCTTGGCCACCACTTCCAAGCCGTACGTGCCCTTGACCTCTTCAATCTGCGCCAAGCCCGATGAGCCGAACGCATTCTCGTCGTAGAGAACGGCGATCTTTTTCACTTTCAGGCTCTCGGCCACGTACTGCATGGCGCGCTCCACAGCCAGGTCGTCCTTGGGCGCCACGCGCCAGACCCACTCACTGGGCGGCTCATCGGTGATGCTGTTGGCAGCGGCCATGGCGATCTGTGGGATTTTGGCGCCCGCTGTAATCGGCTTCATGGCCAACGTGGTGGCCGATGCGCTGGCACCGATGACTGCCACCGCTTTCTCCTGATTGATGAGCCGTTGAGTGGCGGTGACGGCTTCCTTGGCACTACTCTGGTCATCGAGGATGACGATCTTCAACGGCCGGCCCAGAACACCACCCGCAGCATTTATTTTGCCTTCCATCAACTCCAGGGTGTTTCGCTCGGGTTCACCCAAAGGTGCCGCCGGACCCGTGGTGGACACCACAGCTCCTATGACAACAGGGTCACCTGTGGGCTCGGCGTCGGAAGTGCCGGCGGCGGTAGTGGTTGCGCCGCCGGTGGTGGTGGCACTGCCTCCGCATGAGACAAGGATCGCAACGAGTAACAGTACAAGGATGGATACGGGTAAGGTGGGGGCGATGGCCTGACTTGACCTGCGCATGAGATGCTCTCCTGGGTTTGAACGCGCCGGCAGAACCGGCTCAATTACACGCGACGAATGGGCCTTTCCTGCTCAGTCAATATCGGAATCCGCTAAGCATGATAGCCCCTTGTCTGTGAGCGTCTGTTCCAGGCCCTCGACATCGTCCGACATGAAGATGACCGATTCTCGGGCCCCCCAGTAAAGATAGTCGATGTTACAACCGACCCCCGTCACCACGGCCGCCAGCATGGCCAGCGCACCGGGCGAGTTTGGCAACCTCACGCAAAGAACCCTGTTCTCCTTGACCGTGAAGCCCTCTCCACGAAGGATCTCCGCCGCTTCGTCGGGCTTGCTCACGACCAGTCGCACGATGCCGTAGTCTCCGGTATCGGCGAGGCAGAAGCCGAAGATGTTGATTTGCTTGGCCGCGAGCACGCCGGCAATCTGGGCTATGCGCCCAGCCTTGTTTTCCACAAACAGCGAAAACTGGCGAACACTCATCGGTCACTCCACAGGTTCCCGCATATTATGAGCGGGCATGATACAGACGCAACGCCGCTTAGGGAAGCCCGATTTGGGATGCCCGAGTTGAGATGCCCATGTCGGGAACCCCGACCGTTACCGTCTATGTCACCCTTAATGATCGGACATACCACGAGCGCGGGCGCGCGCCAGATCCTCCACGCAGTCAACGTCCAGGCCTTCGTCGCCAACCGCCTGGACCCGCAACACCCGGTCGCCCATGTCTTGTAGCACAGCCCGTGCACCTTGGTCGCCGGTCAGAGAACCTATCGCGGGGAGCAGTGAGCGGTTGATGACCACAGGCGGGCCCCAGGTGCCGCCCGGCGTCTCCAGCGCTGCGGCCGCGACGGCCGGATTCCGCTCCCAGACTGCCAGGAGCCTCCGGATGGTATCCGCGGTCACGAAGGGCTGATCGGCCAGGAGGACTATGAGGTCCCGGCCGCCTGCGTGGTCCGCACCCAGAGCCAGCGAACCGCCGATGCCCTTCTCCGGATGGGGGTTGACCAAAATGCGCCAGCGATCGCCGCCGTTCGGCGCCGGGGGTACATCTCGGCCCAAGGCAGCGCGCACGGCCTCCGCTTCCCTCCCGGCCACCACCAACACCGGCGGCTGCGCGCCTCCCCCGAGGGCCGCCCTCACTGCCCGCCCCACGAAGGTCACGCCGTCGAGTTCGAGCGTGACTTTGGCACAACCGCCCATACGTCTGCTGAGGCCCGCCGCCAAGACCACGGCGGCGGGCCTCCGCTCCATGTGCCGTAGACACTCCACGATCGGCCCTTCCTCCGAGCCCACCGCTCCCATCCACACTCCGACGGGAGCCCGGTGCGCGGCCTCCATGAGGATCGCGTCGGGAGGATAGGCGTCGGCCTTGTTGAACAAGCACACCAAGCGCGCGTGCAGAGGCACGCTGTCGTGGTACCCGAGCACCAGGGCGCGCAGCAGGGCCTCGGGTGGGATCGGCCGCCCCGGCTCCAGATCGAGGAGATCGGCCAGCAACGACGCGCGATGCACGTGCTCCTCGTCCAAAGGCACCCACTGCGCCTCCAGCCCGCACATGGCAATCACGAGGGTGGCGCTCTCCGGCAGCACCGGTTCGTAGGCGGCGGGGGCCTTCAGTGGAAGGCGGGCGGCACCGTCGGCCTCGATGAGCACCGCCTCGATTCCGGACAGATCGCGGAGTGCCGGAATCCAATCGGTGGGTATGCCGTCGAGCTTGCCCGAGGCCAACACCCTCGTGCCGACCACCGGCGATCGCCCGCCGCGGGTCACTCCCAGCCGCTCGATGCCGGCCGCAACCTCCGCCACGGTATCGCCGAGCACCAGCGGCCGACCCGGGCCTTGCTCCGCCCCCTCCCCTCCCTGTCCGAAGCGCAAGCAGCCCGGCTCAGCCGCACGCGGCGCCGGGGGCATGATCTTGGTGGTGGTGGTGACGATGACCCGCTTTCCGGCTTGTTCATATTCGCGCGCCAAGGCCTCGAGCAAGGTGCTCTTGCCGCCCGCACCAACCAGACACACCACTTCGCGTGGCCCCAGTTGCAGTTGTTCGCGTAACGCCATCCGCCGGCTCCACCGGTTACCGCCGGTTACAAAGCCGGCTCACTCGATCACAATGCTACCCGAGCTCATGCGGGCCACCACCACCCTTACCTGATGACGAGCCTGGTCGAAGCCCGGGGTCTGCCACAAACCCTCATCGTCGTGCCCACGCCGCACCTCAACCATATCACCAGGTATCTTCACGCTCCCTGAACTGGAGTCGCGAACATCGACCTGCAGGGCCGCGCCGGCGGGCACATCGAGGGTGAATCTCCCACTGCTTCCGTTGACGGTCACAACCGCATCCACGTTGCGACCCACGTGCAACGTATAAGAGCCCGAACGCATACGGATTTCCATTTCCAAGACGGCCTCGTCGGCCACGTCCACTCGAGCCGCCCCGGAACTCGCTTCCCACTTGACCGGGTAGGGCCGGTCGCTCCCGGAAGGCAGCTGAAGTTCCACAGACCCCGAACTGGCCCTAACCGTCAGCGACTGTAGATCCAAGCCGGTTAGATCGCCTCGCGTCCAGCCCGAACTCAGATCCAGCTCCAGATCGATGGGAATGCCACCTCCAAGCGAGATGTCCCACCTCTCATCTCCGCCCTCCCATCCCCAGTTGCCCAACCAGCCCCCACCGGAACCCGTGTACGCCATCTCGACCCGTCGCCTGACATCTCCACTCACAGTGAAATGCACCCGGCCGCGGTGGGCGATGGTGGCATCGATCAGAGTCCCCGGCTCCTCCGTCTGCTTCAAGGTGGTGGGCGCATTTGAGAGGTCCAAGAAGATCTCAGCCGAAGTGGCCTGTCCTTTCGGCTCGCTGAATCGCTCTACGTACAACTCCCTGCTTATCCCCCCGGACCCCCAGCCCCATGAAGGGCCGCCCACCGCCAGTAGTACCGCCACTCCCACAGCAACGATCCCGATACCCGCTCCCCACAACGCCGAGCGGTGGCCCAAGAGGATATCCAGACCGATCCACACCAGAAGCAGCGGCCAGAAACGGGCCAGGATCCATAGCCCTCCCGCCGGTATCACATTCAGATTAGCCAGAAGCCAAATGACTCCCACGCCAATGAGAACAACCGGCCAGAACAGTGATCGGTATCGGTAGCCGTGCATCATTGCCGCCCTCCCCCATTGCGGGCTGACACTCAACCATCAGCACCCATTGGCTCCGCGCCATCAGAATCACCGAGTCTCATCCCACAATGACTGCAGAAGGCCGCATCCGAACCGAGGGCGCGCGCACTCGGCACAAACCCGCCCGAGACCCTCCGCAGCCACCGTGGACGCGACGGGCTCAATCGCTTCCGATACCGGCCCCTGGGAACCAGTCGCTGCCGCGAAATCGCGGAAGATTCGGCCGCTTCGGTCAACTCCGCAATCTCGGCCGCTTCGTTCAAATCACGGGCATCCGCCTCACCTTCCGATACGACACCCGCGGTGGGCTCCACAACCGCCCCTCCTCTCGTCGGAATCCGGCGTCTGCCCCTCCGACGTCGTTTCGGGCAACGGAGGCACCACTTCGGACGCAGGCGTAGATAGGTCGCTTGTGGTTACCGGTTGCGCCCCCACCTCGGTAGCCGTGGCATCCACGACGGCCGGCGCCAGCGCCCACTGACCGGGCGCAGGTACTGGTGTTGGTGACCCGGCGGAGCTCTCCGCACCCTCTCTACGCACGACAGCCGGGCGCACGATGATCCACAGCCCCACTAGAATCAGCAGCACCGGCCATATGATGCGTGTTGCCAGACTGCCGCTGATGTTCAGTAACGCCTCGAAGAAGAAGCCGAACACCAAGAAAAGGATCAGCCCGATCTTCATGACCACCGATCCCGCATCCTTGAGCCCGGACACACCGGCGTAGCGCCCGAAGATGTAGAGACCCACTCCCACACCGAACGGGGCAATGAGGGCCCAGACATACGCCCAACTGGCCCAAGCATTGAAGACATTCTGAAACAGGAGCACCAAGCCGGTCATGGTGACAATGCTGCCCGGAATGGCGAACCCCCCAACCGGACCCCTGCAGTGCCAACGGAAGAAAGAACAGCAACCCGACGACCACGATGAACAGCGGCCACCACACGCCTATGATGCTTCGACCCAGCACGGAAGCGATTAGAAACAGGATTCCCACTGCGATAAGCCCCGAACCCACGACCAGGGTGCCGCGACCAATCCCTTTTTGCGTGTTCATGCCATCCCTCTCCTCGCTGGGTGTTTCGCCCCTGGCGCCCCCATGCCGCCCCACCGGCGCTGCTACCATGAGTGCATGCATTCTGATGATACAGCCCCCGGGGTGAACTCCGTACTCGAAAGGCTCTTATCCGCCAAAGATCCGCTGCTGGCCCAGGGCCTAACCCGACTGGGCTGGCCGCCGTCAGCCGTCCTGGGAGTGGACTCCGCAACCGTGGAGCACCTCGCCCGAGAGATCGGCCGCAACCACGCACTGGCCCGCGCTCTCTGGAGTGAAGGTTTCCGAGAGACACGCCTGCTCGCGATACGCTTGGCGCAACCCGCCGAGGCCGATGCGGCCATGCTCGACGATTGGGTACACCAGAAGTACAGCTGGCGAACTCGCTGCATACCTCACCGAACACCTGCTGGTGAAGGCCTCTGCGGCCAGATCCCGGGCCCCCAGTTGGAGCACCGCTCAGCAGCCCTTGGTTCGCGCCATCGGCTACGAACTGCACGCGCCTCAATCTCGACGATGAGGAACTGAGCCCGGATGCCCGCTTCCCCGGATATTTCACTCTCTCAGGGTTGAGCGACCAAAATGTCGGAGCACCGGCAAATGCCTGGGTGCGGGGGTGGCGGTCGGTGATCCGCTACCTGGGCCGCCGAAACCGGCGGGCGGGGCAGAAAAGCCGTGCGCCGGGCCCACGAAGCGCTGCTGATGTGGGAGCAGGACAAAGTGGAGAGGGCACAGGCCGGCCGGCGCCGCCCCGGTGGGTGACCACCGGGGCGGCGCCCCCTATACCACGAACAGATTGACCCCTTTGAACGTTTCGCCGTCGAATAGACCGGTGTCGCTCATCTTGAGACTGGGGATGACCAGCAGAGCCATGAAGGACAGCGTCATGAACGGCGCCGAGAGCCTGGATCCCAAGTCCTTGGCCGCGCGGTCGAGCATGTCGTAGGCCTCGGCCACATCGAGCCCGATCATCCGGGCTCATGAGCCCGGCCACCGGAAGCGGCAGGGAGGCCGTGCGTCCCTGTGCGGCCACCGCCAAACCGCCGCGATTCCCTGACCACCTCGTTGACCGCTGCCGCCAGATCCTCGTCGTCAGCCCCACGGCCACGATGTTGTGCGAATCGTGCGCCACCGAAGCCATGGCTCCGTGAGAAAGCCCGAAGTTACGAATGAAGGCCACCGCCGGTAGGGCTTCCTGGTACCGGTTGAGGACGGCTATTTTGAGGAGATCTCGGTCGGGGTCGGCCACTACCCTTCCGTCCCGCACCGTCGGCGTCATAACCAGGCCGGCGCGTCAGAGTTGTCCCTCCAGCGCTTCCATGACGTTGATGCGCCCGGGCCGCTCCGCCACCACGAAAGCCTCCGCCCCTGTTCGCGCACCGCGAAACGGTTGAGAGCACTCGGCGGAAGACACCGTGAACAGCGCCGTGCCGTCGGCCGCCACCAAACGCCCCCTCACGTAGGTGCCGATGACGTCGAAGTCCTCAAGATCGGCCACTATCACGAAGTCGGCCGGGTCTCCCGGTTGCAACAGACCCACGTTCAACCCGTAGTGGCGCACGGGATTGAGGGACGCACACCGCAGGGCCGTCAACGGATCGATCCCCGCGCCCACCGCCCGCGCCACCAACTTGTTGATGTGGCCTTTCACCAGATCGTGGGGATGCTTGTCGTCACTGCAAAGCATGCACCGTTCGGGATAATCCCGCATGAGGGGGTAGAGTAGATCGAACTCGCGGGCGGCTGAGCCCTCGCGGATCAGGATCTTCATGCCCAGACGGATCTTCTCCTCGGCCTCCTCATAGCTCAGGCTCTCATGATCCGTGGAGATACCGGCCCCGATGTAGGTGGCGAGATCTTGGCCGCGCAGGCCGGGCGCGTGACCGTCGATGGGTTTGCCGTGTCGCTTGGCGGCGGCGATTTTCTCCATCACCTCGGGGTCCCCGTTGATCACGCCGGGGTAGTTCATGACTTCGCTCAGGTAGTGAATGTCGTCGCGGCTCAGAAGCTCGTCCACCTCCGCGGGCCCCAAACTGGCCCCCGACGTCTCGAAGGGTGTGGCCGGTACGCACGAAGGCGCACCGAAAGCGAAAGTGAACGGCGCCTCGGCGCCGTCTCTCACCATGAAGTCCACCCCACGGACGCCCAGCACGTTGGCAATCTCGTGGGGATCGCTTACCGTGGCCACCGTGCCCTGCCGAACGGCCAACCGCGCGAACTGGCCGGGAGTGAGCATGGAACTCTCCACGTGCACGTGAGCGTCCACAAAGCCCGGCATGATGTAGCGGTTCTCCAACACTCCCCCCGAACCGGGCTCACGCCCCGAGGCGGACCCCTCGTTCCGCCTCACTGCAGCCACACGCCCGTCCACCACGTCCACACTGCCCGGGAAGATCTCTCCCGCCACCACATCCACTATGCGCCCCGACACGGTGAAGGCATCCTGCCGGTCATTCATGCCCATCGCCTCCTCTCCCGAGTTAGCCCCTCTCCCACCATGCCCACCACTGCGGCACGAACCGAGCCGCCCCCGCCCCGGTTTCTTCCCGCCCCGATTTCTTCCCCAAGCCGCTCCCAGAGACGAGAGTCACGGCAATCCGGCCTCTCGAATGCGATGGGCCAGCCCACAGGCGTCATCGTACAGGCCGCTCTTCACACTGATGGTATCGCCCAGCTCCAGATACCTGCCCTCCGCCACCTCATAGGCCGGCCACGTGATTCCCCCGGCCGCTTCCGGGCTACCCGTGGTGGCAAAGGCCACCCAATAATCCATGATGCGCTCAGAGAGCTGCACATCGACAGGATCGGCCACTCCCAGCATGGCCGCCTGCCCAAACACATAGGGCAGTTCTATGCCGTGGAAGGCACCCTGGGGAGCTGAGGGGATGGGTATGGTCAACGGGACGCGAGTGAACTCATACAGATACACCGGCGACTGTTTGTGGGCCGACATCGACTCGGCCACAAAGCGGGCGGTAGCGGCGAAGCCCAACTCGGTGAGGATTCGGCTGCAGGCGGCGCTCACCTCCGACTCGGTGGCGGCCGGGTACAGAGCCAGGACATCCGGAGCGAGTGGCCCAAACAGTGCCCCCAGCCAACCCGCGTAATCCCCCGCATCTCCGATGTCCATCATGGAAAGGAACAGATTCCCTTCGTCGGCATTGGAGCCGAGGAGCAAGGGTATATCGTGTTGCCGTCCGGCCGCGAACGCCGCTGAGGGTGACTCCGGAAGCAGGGATCCATCCACCACCGGTGCGTATGTCAAGCCGTCATTGAGAAAATCGTCACCGGCCGGACGGGCGGCCAACAACTGCTCCGGCGTCTTGGCCCTCAACACATTTACGGCCTCATGGCCCACCGCCCCCAGCTCCGCCGCGATCTCCAAACCGATCTGCTCAGCGGCTTCCAAACCTCTGCCCGTCATGTGGTTGAAGCCCTCTTCCAACAGGACGGCGCTCTGGGCAATGGCCCTTTGGAACAGGCCCTCAGCTCTGGGGCTGACCATGAGATGAAGTATGCTCATGGCGCCCGCCGACTCACCAAACACGGTGACCCGATGCGGGTCACCCCCCAAAGAGGCGATGTTGCGCTGTACCCACTCCAAAGCGGCGATCTGATCCAGCAGGCCGTAGTTGCCCGACACCCCCTCAGCCGACTCCCCACTGAGCCCGGGGTGGGCAAGAAAACCCAGCGGCCCCAAGCGGTAGTTGACCGTCACCACCACCGCGCCTTTGCGGGCGAGTTGGTTCCCACTGTAGAGGGGCAAGGAGCCGGACCCGCTCACAAAAGAACCGCCGTGTAACCAGACCATGACCGGGAGGGCGTCGGAGGGGCGCTCCGCCGGCGACCATACGTTGAGATACAGGCAATCCTCGCTCATGTCCCCTACGCTGAGCGGCCCCACGGCAGTCATGCCCACAAGCTGCGGGCAGGAGGGCGCGTAGTCCTTGCAACTGCGTACGTCCTTCCAGGGCTCCACCGGCTGAGGCGGTTTCCAGCGTAGTTCTCCCACCGGGGGAGCAGCGTAGGGGATGCCCAGGTAGGACCAAACGCCGTCGGTCTTGACTCCCTGGATGAGTCCGCCTTCTACGGCGGGCCGCTCCATGGTGGCGCTCCGGTCGCCGCACCCGCCCAGGCCCACGGCCAGAACCGAGGCGACGATCATCACCCCTACCGCCATGGCAACTCGGCATCTTCTGAACAACACTACCTCCCCCATCTGCTCTTGCATTCTGGGCGGCGCTTCATGCACCCGGTCACCAGCCGGCCCACGGATGTAGCCTCCGGCCCCATGTGGCACTTGACCACACACAGGCTCGCTTCGCATGTCGGGTGGGCCGTGGGCCCGGCCGACGCTCCTACAGGGAGCATGGGTGCGAGGTTGCTACAACCGCCCCTCCGCCATCGCCTCCCTCACGTCGGCCAACACCTTGGCCGCATGCCCGCTGGCCTTGACCCGTTCGTACGCCAGTACTACCGTGCCGTCACGTGACACGACCACCGTGTCGCGTTCAGTGCGCCCGGTGGGTGACTTCAGGACCCTGTAATCGGCACTGATGGTCCTCTCTTCGTCGCCGATGAGTGGGAAGCGCAGCCCGTGCTTGGCACTGAACTTCTCTTGGGTCTTGAGCGTATCCACCGATGCTCCCACCACGGCAACCCCCAACGCCACAAACTCAACGAGAGCGCGGTAGAACTCAACCGCCTCGGTGGTTCAGCCGGGCGTGTTGGCTTTGGGGAAGAAGTAGAGAACGACAGGACCGCGCGTCAACAACTCCTCTAGGTCCACCGGTCCCTGGGTGCTCTCGGCCCGGAACACGGGCGCTCTCTCGCCAGTTGCAATCATGTCTCACTCCTCCGGCGGCTGAAATCCGAGTTTCACTTCGGTCCGGCCTGCTTCTTTGATCTTGCCGTACGCGCTCTCATAGCGAGCAAGGTTTTCCTGCAACGCGTTCACGATCCGCTTCATGTGGCTCGGATTGGTGATGACCCGGGCCACCACCTTACCCACGCCGCCGCACACAAACGCGTAGTCCATGACGAACTCGGACACCGAGTGCTGCACGCCCATCATGTTGCTGTAGGTACCGGCCACCAAATCATCCGGGATCTTCACCTGGATCTCCTCGGGACGTCCTGCTCTCTGCTCCGCCACAGCCTCAGCCTCCTTATCTCCATTACCGGCGACACCTGCCGTGCCACCCGACCGCATCGTCTCAGCTGTCGGCGCGCTCCCCGGCGAGCACTCGGTCTTTCCAGGTCAACCTACCCTGCATGGTCAGAACGGCGGACCTGACCCCTATCAGGATGACGGCGGCCACCGTCACCGGGTACAGCAGAGCGAGATACAAGGGGATCTTGAACCGAGCACAAGCCATGATCCATGGAATCAACGCCACCACCGCCGCCATCGCCGCCCAACGCATCGCCCCCGTCTCTGTCCCCGCTCCCAAGAAGGAGAGCAGCAGGACTCCAGCAGGCTCAAGAAAGGCCAAGCCCAGAACGGCGAAGAGAGCCAGCATCGCCCACAGGCGATAGTGGAGGGCAGGGAATATGCACTTCCCCAGACCGTCTATCACTCCCTTGGCCGTGGCATACATACGGCATTCGACATGGCGGCTGCCGTCAAGGAGACGCCAGCGGAGCCCCTCGGCTTTGACAACCCGCGCCAGAGCCATGTCGTCCACCACGTCCATGCGTACGGTGGCGTGTCCGCCCACGGCCGCATACGCGCTGCGCCTGAACAGCATGAACTGGCCGATAGCGCCTGAGAGCAGAGGAGTCCGGCTGCGATGCGCCACCGGAAGCGGCAACAGGGCCAGCAAAGCCCAGGCTATGACCGGCAGCACCAGTCGCTCGGCCCATGATCCCACGAGCTCGCGGGGAAGTGCGGTGAGAAGATCGGAATCCTCCACATACTGCGACAGCGCCGCATCCCGCAACATAGTGGGCCGATGTCGAGTATCGGCGTCCGTGAAGAGCAACAACTCCCCAGAAGCCTGGGCTGCCAATTGGTGGCAGGCCCAGTGCTTGCCCAGCCAACCCCCGGGAAGCGGCCGGCCGCGAATCAGGCGAACGCGCTCATCGTCGGAGGCGAACCCGGCCACCACTGCAGCCGTGCCGTCGCTGGACTCATCGTCCAGTACGAGAATTTCAAAGTGCGGGTACTCCTGACCCACCAGCGAACTCAGGCAGGCACCTATGTTCCCCTCTTCGTTGCGGGCCGGGACCAGCACCGAGATCATGGGCCACTCCGCGGGTACGGCGGAGGAGACCGGCGCCGCCGACCCGCTGGGACGCAGATCGCCGAGGCGACGCAGGTGGAAGGAGTTCATCACGGCCACAGCCAGGATGCCCAACAAAACGAGCATCACCACCAGCCGATGCTGACCCCACAGCGACACCAACTTGGCGAACACATCAAGCATGATGCTCATGAGTGCCTCCTCGCCGGCAGCCGGCCACGCAGTGCCGGCGGTTTCCTCAGCTCATGACGATGCTTCAGGATCAGGACTGCTGTGCACCCACACCAAGTGCCCACCATCGGTAACCCTTCGCCACACAGCACCAGGTAGAACGAGGAAGGCCACCATGCCCAGGAGCACCGTCCAGGCATCGGAGGTCTGCCACGCATGCATCAGACCCCAAGCACACAGCCAGAGCCACCATGCCCACCGGGCCCAGCAGCCCCAACCAGGCCCCGAACACGGCAGCGATGGCTTTGCCGCCACGAAAGCGCAGCCACGGCGAGAAGGCGTGCCCCAGCACCGGGAGAGCGCCATGGCGGCCAGCGGCCAGCTCCTCATTCCCCCACGAAGCCGCCAGCGTAGTCGGGACTGCCGACTCGGCCAACTCCAACACCACGCCCAGGGTTCCCCAACGCCAGCCTCCCGCACGCCACAGATTCACCGCTCCCGGGATTTCCGTCCCCAAAGCTCCGGACATCG
Organism: Thermoleophilia bacterium; assembly: GCA_040770645.1. GTDB lineage: Bacteria > Actinomycetota > Thermoleophilia > RBG-16-64-13 > RBG-16-64-13 > JAAYZX01. Next base: position 130,789 of record JAXGIS010000002.1, read on the forward strand.
GTGTCAAGAAAAGCCCTCCCCACCCAGACCGCCAGAGGACAGGAACCGAGGAAGAACCCTGCCGCATACCAGGCCACCAGCACCCACCCCGCTTCGCCCCAAGCCAAGCCTGCCACGCCGGCACACCCCTACCTACGCCGCGCGTTCCATGCACTCAACAAAATGCTGGAAGTGGTAGCGGCCGTCGTGCGGCCCTGGGCTCGCCTCCGGAAGGTACTGCACGCCAAACGCCGGGATATCCTGGAGGCGCAATCCCTCCACCGTGCCGTCATTGAGATTGAGGTGGGTCACCTGCACAGGCCCATAATCGGTATCCAGCCACAGCTCTTCGGCGCGAATAGCAGACAAGTTACTGTCTCTCTCCAGCGCCTCCGTCACCACCCGCGGCGTCTCCACGGCGAAGCCGTGATTCTGACTGGTGATCTCGATGAGATCCAGGACGTAGTTCTTCACGGGATGGTTGACCCCGTGATGGCCGAATCTCAACTTGTGGGTACGCAGCCCCACCGCCGTCGCGAGCAACTCGTGCCCCAGGCAGGTGGCGAAGATGGGCACACGACCCAGCAATCCCCGGATGGCCTCTACGGCATAAGTGAGCGGAGCGGGATCGCCGGGGCCGTTGGAGAGGAACACCCCGTCCGGGCTCAGGGCCAGCGCCTGTTCGGCCGAGAAGGAGGCCGGTACCACGGTGACCCGACACCCCGCCTCCTGAAGACAGCGAAGAGCGGAGCGTCTGATGCCGTAGTCGAACGCCACCACGTGGAAGCGCCTCTTGCCGGTCACCCGCGACTCCGTCGTTTCCCCACGCTCCGCCACCTCGGCCTCGTATGGGTGGGCAGAGGTGACGTTCTGCACCAAGTCGCGGCCGGCGAGCGCCCCAAAGCCGCGCACATCCGCCAAAAGGCCGTTGACATCAAATGCGGAACCGGCGGCCACGCACGCGGTCATGGTTCCCTGCTCACGAAGATGCCGCGTCAACGCACGCGTGTCCACGCCGCCCACGCCCACCACCCCGTGGGCGCTCAACCAGTCCACCCACGGCTCCGGGCTGGTCCGGTTGTAGTTGGTGTTCTTAACCTCACGCACCACCAGGGCCCGCGCGTGCGCACGATCCGACTCCATCTGCCACTCGCCCACCCCGCAGTTGCCAACCATGGGGTACGTGAAGACCAGCAACTGTCCGTGAGAGGAGGGGTCGGTGACCATTTCCTGGTACCCGGTCATTCCCGTGCCGAAGACGATCTCGCCCAGGGCCTTCCCCTCAACCCCGAAGCCGAAGCCCAGGAAGACCGCGCCGTCTTCCAGCACCACGTAACCCGGCACCTCACTCCTATACACCGGGAGCCTCCGCATTCCCCGAGAAGCCGGAGACCGACCGGCGCGCCCGCGCGAAGCGCCGGGCGCCGTCCACCACGGTGAGCAACACGCGCCCCTGCACACGCCGGCCCAGGAACGCCGAATTACGGCACTTGCCCTTGAGGTCGGCTGTGGTTACCGTCCAGTCCTCATCGAGATCGGCGACACAGAACCGGGCCGGCGCACCCACCTGCAACTGTGGAGCAGGCAGGCCCAGCACGCGGCACGGCCCAGAGCTGAGAGCGCGAATGAGCACTCCCAAGGAGATGTCTCCGGGTACCACCAATCCTCCGTACAACGCGGCAAACGCCGTCTCCAGGCCCACCGTCCCGAAGGGCGCTTCCTCAAACGGAACCTCTTTTTCATGCGGTGCATGAGGAGCGTGATCGGTGCCGATGCAGTCGATGGCGCCTTCCACCAGCCCCGTCACAAGCGCCCGCCTATCCGACTCTGAGCGCAGCGGGGGGTTGACCTTCAGGTTCTGATCGAAGCTCCGCACCGCCTCATCAGTCAAGAGAAGGTGGTGAGGCGTTACCTCGCAGGTTACCGGCAGCCCCGCGGATTTGGCTCCCGTCAGCAGACGCAGGCTCTCAGCCGCAGAGAGGTGTTGAAAGTGCACGAACGGTTCCCGCTCTGGCGCGTGCTCGAGAGTGCGGCTCCTTCCGGCCTCCGCTCCGCCGCCGCGCACGGCCAGCGCTTCTTCCTCCGCCGCCGCGTAGGCCGCCACCTGCAGATCCCGGCCAGGGCCCTGTCTCGGCCGTATAGGGCACTCCCGCAGGCCCAAGCGAGCGCTCCAGCGCCCCTCGTGCATGACGCCCGCTGCGGACAGAGCCCGGTCCTCGAGATGCAACAGTACCGGCCGGCCGGTCCCCCGCAGGTAGCGCAGCGCGTGCAGGAGGAGATCGGAGTTGTTGACGGGCCGGCCGTCGTCGGAGAAGGCAACCACGCGGCCTCACACAACTCCCTCATTTCCGCCATGTCTTGCCCTCGAGTCCACGGCTGACGGCTCCCACCTGGCCCACCAGTACGTCGGCTCCGGCCGCGGCTTGGTCGAGCACCCAGGAGGCAAGCGGCCCCACATCCACGGGCGGCTCCGTATTGGCCATGCCAACCACGGCTACGAACCCGCCGGCCGCCGCAGCCCGGGATGCGCTGACCACGTCCTCCTTGTACTCCAGTCCGGGCGTACGTAGGTGGGCGTGTGGGTCCACGAAGCCGGGAAAGACCCAACAGCCGGTGAGATCTCCGAGCACCTCGGCCCCCTCCGGCGCCACCAACGCACCGCCCATGGCGGCGATGCAACCATCCTCCACCAGCAGGTCGCCGACCAGGTCAACACCGCAACTCGGATCGAAGAGGTGAACAGAGGGTAGGAGCAGGCACTCCTGCGGACGCGGCCGACACGCCAAACGCGGCGCGGTGCCGGAAGAGGATGAAGTCATCCGAGGTTCCTTTCGGTCTCACGGGATCCGATTAAAGGCCATTTCATCTTAGCGCGGTGTCGGCACGCCCGCAATCCGGCAAGCCGGTCGGCCGATGATCCCGAGAGCGCACGCGACTCGTTGGTCTGCAGATCGGAGCCCTGCCCTTAGCTCAACTATACGAGCATCCAAGTGGAGGAACGGTTGTGACCGGTTCCCGAGCCCCCAGTACAACACGTACCTGCATAGCTCAACCGGCTTTCACAGTCCACGGGCTCCGCCTGAGCCCGGGCAAAACGAACGCAACGAGCGCGGCTCCCGCGAAGACAAGACCAATCGCCAAGAGAGCCCACCACTTGACCCAGAGCGTTCCCGGCCACAGAAGATAGTCGACCATATTGAACTGCCGGTGTGCGGCCTCCGGGACAAACACGGAGAACCGCAGGCCTCGCAAAAGCAGCAGGGCGCCGACCAGCACCGCTGCCACTATCCAGATCGGCCACATGCGTGCGTCTACGAGAAGGGAGAGAAGCAAGGCTAGGGCTGCCACCAACGCGGCTAACGACCACAAAGGAAACCGGGTGAACCCCAGGGATAGGGGCTACCGGCAAAACGCCCGAACACGCTCAAGACGAAGCTCGCATCACGAACGAAGAACGCCGCCCAGAACACCACCAGCAGTAGAGCAACGGCGACCAGACGTACGCGTCTCGACTTCACGGAGGACGCTCCTCTTGCATCATGTCTCGGGACACCACCCTCGGCGGGCTCTCGCGCACTACTGTGCGGTCCAACAGAACCGCCACCGCCAGAAGCACAGCCCATATCGGACTTGGCCGCTGTCACCGCCAGGCGGGGCGTACCACCCCCAGGGTGGCCGGAGCGGCCTCATAATCCCCCAATGTCACCCAGAGCCGCACCGGCACTCGAGTCTCGCCGTCCCGCTCCAGAAGACGAAACTCGTACTCGGGAGGGACTTGTTCACCGGCCCAGCGCCGACGGTAGCGATCCGCCACCATGTCCAGATCCTCGGGCGCGATCACCTCCGTGAACTCGGCGCCCACCACCTCGTCCGTGTGTCGGCCCAGAATCCGCGCGAACGCCTCGTTACAGAAGATGAATCGCCGATCCCGGATCACGAACACACCCTCGTCGACGTGCGTGGCCAGTGTTTTGAACAGATCGTCCATGTCGGCACCTCCACTCCGGGCCTACCCACATTTCCAACCGGGTGAAACTCCAACCGCAGCCGCGGCTGCATCTGTGGGCCAGTTCCCGGCCAAAGGGCGCGCCTGCCGAGACGTCGGCGTTCCGACCCGCTCATTCGTGGGTATATGTGAAATGAGATCCGTCCACCGAACGCGGAAGCCGCCGTGCAGGCGGACCCGCCCCCCACGAGGAGGAGCCACATGGGCAAGACGTGTTACAACTGCGGCACTGAGAACGCCGACAGCGAGCGCTTCTGTCGTGAGTGCGGCGCCAACTTGGAGTCCATAGCCCAGATGAAGGACACCGGACTGCAGGCTGGAGTGCCAGAGGAGCGCGTGCTGTGGGACAACGGCGAGATCCAGCTCACCACCGAGGCGGTTCTCATCGGTATGGGCACCGACATGCCGGATGTGGTTCCGCTCTCAACCATTGAAGATGTTGAACTAGAAGAGAAGTGTGTGGTCCTCAAAGTCAAGAACGGCCCCGACCACTACTGCATGCTGGCCGATCCCCATGAACTGGCCACCATGATCAAAGAGCAGGTCTTCCGGCCTCGTCTGGCCCACCAGCGGAAGGACATGGCGTAAATCCCGCTGGAATGAGCCTCTCCAGCAGATAGCCCAAACCAATGAAAACGGGCAGCGTTACGGTAGTTCTCAGTAGCGAGAACTGCCAGCCCAGGAATGCCACCTCAAAACTCAGCAGGGGGATTTTGGCGGCGGAGAACGCGCCCAGATAAATGAAGACGTTGCGCGGCGCCGTACCCTTGCGCCACAGCGCCGCCGCCACCGGGAAGGCGGCATAGAGCGGGCCCGCCTGCAGCGTGGCCAGGAGCACCATCCACAAGATAGCGAGCGGGCCCGAACCACTACCGAGGTGCCTTTCGATGAAGCGCTTGGGCACCCACACGTCGAAGAGTCCCACCAACATGAACATGGCGGGCAGTATCTGGACCATCTCTAGAAGAAAGCGGGCCAGACCGGCCCCCGCGGCGCCTCCCACGGAAAACCCTCCGGTACAGGCGTGATAGGCCCACATGGCCAGCACCAGCACTGCCGGGATGCTTCCCCACAGCCAAGCCCCGGGTCGCCGCCTCCCGCCCAGTTGTCGTGGCGATCCGTCCGGTGGCTGTGGCTGCCCACCCTGGTGTTGCAGCGGCGCGCTCGGTTTCTCCGCGTGGTTCATTTCAGAACCAGGACCATCACCAGCGCCACCACCACCGAACCCCCAAAGGCCAACGCGTTTCGCAGCAACGCCACCCGCCGGCCGAAGAACGAGATCTCAATAGGCAACGTGGTTACTCCCACCATCATGAGGGTGGTGATGAAGGCGGCCAGCACCCCCACCCCTGCCCCCAGTTCACGGAGAACGGCCGCCAGCGGATAGGCCACAAATGCTGGAATGAGCGCAATACTTCCTATGAATAAAGCCAAGATGAAGGATATTGGGCCACTCCCGCCCAGAATGGCGGCCAGCGTGGCCGGAGGCACCGCCGCCAAGAGCAGGCTGATCACCGCCAGCACGCCCAAGAGCAGTGGAAACACGCTCTGCAGCATGGACAGCGCACGTCTCACTGCCCGTAGGGTCTTGCGTCGATCCGCCAACAGCGACACCAGTAGCGCCGCCCCGGTCATGATCCAGAGCACGATCACGCCGTTAAGCCGCCCCCCACGCCGGCCTCAGGCACCCGGCAACCCCTATGCCGCCTCCTCCTCCAACTGCGGCGCCAATGCCTGGTAGAGGATGGCCATGCGCACGGCCAGACCTGATTCCACCTGGTGAAGAATGAGGCTCTGCTCACAGTCGGCCAGGTCGCCGGTCATCTCCACCCCGCGGTTGATGGGCCCGGGGTGCATCACGCGCTGCTCCGGCAGCAGCCTGTAGGGGTCCAGACCCCAGACCTGGCTGTATTCGCGTAGACTGGGCACGGCCGCCATCCGCCCCCGCACCCGCTCGAGCTGCATGCGTAAGAGATAGATGACGTCCACATCGCGCAGTGCGTCGAGATCGTAGTAGACGGGCACCCCCCAGCTCTCGATCCCGGGCGGCATGAGCGTGGGTGGCCCCACCAAGCGCACTTCGATGCCCATTTTGCGGAAGCCGAAGATGTTGGAGCGGGCCACGCGGCTGCTGACCACGTCACCCACAATGGCCACTTTGAGTCCCTTGAGCGCCCCGTAGGTGCGGCGCAGGCTGTAAAGATCGAGCAGACACTGAGTGGGATGCTCCCCCGTACCGTCGCCGGCGTTTATGACCGACGCCTTGCTGTAGCGCGTGGCCATACGCGACGCCCCCACCTGCGCGTGCCTCATAACGATGATGTCGGGGCGGTAGCTCTCCAGCGTGAGGATGGTGTCCTTCAGGCTCTCGCCTTTGGCCACGGCCGAAGACGATCCCTTGATATTGATGACGTCGGCCGAGAGCCGCTTGCCGGCGATCTCAAAAGAAGCCTGGGTACGAGTGCTGGGCTCGAAGAACATGTTGATCTGGGTGCGCCCGCGCAGCGTGGGCACTTTCTTGATGGGGCGCGAGGCAACTTCCAGAAAACCGTCGCTCAGCTGGAATATGCCCTCGATATCGGCTACAGAGAGATCGTCGATTGAGATGAGATGCATCGGGCGGCTCTTCCGGCCTCTCTGGACACGCTTAAAGGTCAACCTCACCTGCCGCAATGATTCTACAACCAACCGGCTTCGAGCACAGTACCCCGTCTGCCGGCTGCGGTTGCCCTTAGCAAAGCGCCTTATTACTCTTTGTTTAAAACATGCTTCATTTTTATATGTTCTTTATGTATCCTTGCGCCGTCACAGGCTCGTTTCGGTGAGCCCAGCCCGAAGGAGGCCCAGATGAAGCTGGCGAAGTTGGTGGCGGCTGTAGCGGCTATCGCAGGAGTGGTGGTCCTGGTGTTGTCCATCCTCAACAGAGACGGAGGCGCGCTCTGGATGCCTTTTGCCTTCTTCTTGGGGCTGCTGCTCGAACTGATAGCGGTGGTTTTCGCCGTACGATGACTCGAAGCCGTCGAGGCCCGCGAGCGCCTGAAAGAGGCCGCCTGAACCGCTCTTCGCACCGCGCGGTCGTTTCTGCGATTTGATCGGCATCGCCCCTGCGCACCTGAGGGTCAGACATACGCCCGCGAAGGGCGCGCAGGGGCGGCGAATACCGGCAAGCGCGATTGGGCCCATGAGGGTCATCACTTCGGCGCCGCGGCCGTCCAATCGGCACGGCTCCTGGCACGGCTCCCGGGCCCGTTCCCCGTTACGGCTCCCACTTCCCCTTCGGGGCCGATCCCGCTCCTCAGGCCCGGATCTCAATCCAAAGGCCGCCTTCGGTCACCACTCGAGCACAGTCATCGAGCTCAGCGGCACGCACCATGGCCTCGGCGTCCGCCGGGGCGATGCGCTGCTTACCAATGGCCTCGTTCAAAGCTTTGGAGCGGGCCGCGATAGGCACGATCACGCTCTCCGGGGTGAGGGGACCATAACCCCCTCCCACCCAGCCGAACCCACCCGGCCGCAACACACGCCTCACTTCGCGCAGTAGTGTCGGCGTCAAGAAGAAGAAGGCACCACGCACGGCCACCAGATCGAAGGAAGCGTCCAACCCAGGAATGGGCTCCAAGGGCAGTTTGCGGGTGCCGAGCCGCGCAGCGCAGCCGCCGGCAACGGCCTGCTCCTCCGCCCAGCGCAACACCGGCTCCGACTCATCGATCACGTCGGCCGTGCAACTCTCGCATTTGCTCAGCAGCGAGACGGCCAGACCTCCGGCAAACGGCCCCAAATCGAGGAGCCTCCCCCCCTCGCTCGTCCACACAGCCAGGACATGCTCGGCCATATACGGGTACACAGGGAGCCACAGGGCGTTGATCTCGGTGATGATGGAGTCGTCGCGGATCACAGGGTACATCTCCTAATTCGTCGCGGCGGCCGCTGAATAATCCTTCGCAGCAGGCCCTAGCCCAAGACCCAAGGATCGCATCGCCTAAGGCGGCTAGGTCTTCTCAAGCAGTACTTCGTCTACGCCGTCCATCTCCACCAGATGCACGATGATCTTCTCGCTGCGGGCCGTGGGCACGTTCTTCCCCACGAAATCAGGGCGGATGGGTAGCTCACGATGACCGCGATCCACCAACACCGCCAAGCGCACCGCAGCCGGCCGACCGTAGTCGAAGAGCGCCTCGATGGCGGCGCGGATGGTGCGCCCCGTCTGCAGCACGTCATCCACCAGCACGATGGTGGCGCCGTTCACATCAAAAGGAATGCGGCTGGAGCGAACCACGGGTTGCTCGTAAGCCAGAGTGGGAGGACGCGTGTCTATGTCGTCACGATAGAAAGTGATATCGATAGAGCCTGTGATGGGCTGGTAGTCGTTGAATTCCGCCGTGATAGCCGCCAACCGCTCAGCCAGTTCCACCCCCCGGCGCTGGATCCCCACGAACGCCACCCGTTCCCCATCCGGCGCCTGCTCAGCGATCTCGTGCGCGATACGGGCCAACGAGCGCTTGACCCGTTCCTCGTCCATAAGCACAACCACATCGGTCGCACCCGCCCCCGTATCCGCCGGTCCGTCTCGCACACCCTTGTCTTTGGCCATCGCCGCCCTCCTCCTCTCAAGGAGCCTGCAAAGCCTTCAAGGAAGGCGTGATTGTAGCGAAGCGACGTGGTCCCCGCAACAGACACACGATCTGCCCGACGATATCACACCTGCAGGTTCCTGCTCCCCGGCAACGCGCTCAGAGCCGCCGCCATGGCCAAAGCCTGCTGGAACAACGTATCGGCGGCATCGTGCTCCAGCTCCTCCACCAGTAATGCCTCTTCAGAGGGAAGCGGCATGTACATGGTCCGCAACTCGACTTCACGGTCCCCTGCCCGGAGATGCGAAGAGCAGACGCCCGTCTCGGGCGTGCGCCTGATGGTGATGGTGGAAGCAACCTCTCCGACCGCTGATGTGCCCGCTTCCAACGTGATGGTCTCCAGCCCCCCGAACTCCCCAGGTAGGCACCGATGTGGCTGCAGGCGAATGGAGACCGTACCTCCGGGCGTATTTCCCACTCCCGCCCGCCACATCTCCAAAATCGCGGCTTCGCCCTCCCGACGCCACCCGTGCCCAACGAGTATCCACCCCAGGCGTGTGGCCAACCATCCACAGAAGAGCAGCGCACGAGATACGGCCGGCCCCAACTGCTCCTCCCCTCCGGCCAACATCTCGCTGTCCACCACCTCGCTGCCGTAACTCACAACCACGGTTTCGAGCCTGTCGAGCATGCTCCGGTAATCGGGATCCTCAAACAGATCCGCCACCATCTCCAACCAAGGGGTGAGTCTGGCCCAACTGAAATCCCCAAGCGTGGTGCGCCCTCCCACCTCCAAGATAAGGTGAGACATCAGCCGAAGCCCGCGCACCGGATCGGCGAATGCCGCCGAATCGAGCACCATGCGATCGGCCAGGGCCGCGATCCTACGGAAATCCTGAGCCGTGCAGTCCGGTTCCTGCGGTACCCAAAGCGCCACCGGCAGCTCTCCCAACAGCAGGGGTTCCACGAAGCTCTGCAGAAGAGGAGCGTCCTCGGTGCGGGCCGGAATCAGCACTTCCTCGTAGCATGCACTCGCTTCCACGCCGGCACCAACGGCTTGCGGGACCACCGCCGTGCGAAGCCCATCCGCGTCTTCCAACTTCTGCGGGAAGCAGCACACCGTCACCCGAGCGGCCGGCCCACTGACGCCCTCGAACTCCCGCGCCTCGCGCAGGCGATCGCCCGGCACCTGTTCGGTGAGTATGATGGTTCTGGCCGGATGTGTCCCAGCCAAGGCTTCCACCACCCCTGCCGCCCGCTGCGCCTGCCTCGCTCCCCGAGTCAGCACAAGCAGATTGAGCCGCCGCAGCGTGGACAGCGCCGGACCGTGGGCCGCCAGCTGCTCCTCGGCCAACCGCCCCCACAACCCACGCAGCACGTCGCCAACTTCGCCAAGACTGGTCCACTGTGACAGCCTGTTCACGGCCGCCTCCATTACCGCTCGGGCTTTGCCATCAGGCGGGTAGCCACCCCGACGCCGCCCACCGACGTTGAGGTGACCTCCTGAGCAGACGCTCTATATGTCTGTATCCCCAAAACTTCAGGAGATCAAGCAGGTCTTTCCAACCATCCCCAGGAGGCTGCCGGCCAGTCACACAGTCGCGGCTGCGGCAACGGCAGAGGCCGTGAAGAATTGAGCCGCCGAGACCGCTCGCGTCCTGTCAAAGGAGGCTAGGAGCCTGTCGGGAAAAACCCGCAGGTGAAGTCTAGACTCTCCCGGGCCGGGCGGGTAGTGTGGCTGGAAACGACCCAGGAGGCGTGCTCGTGGCCCGGGACTTCCTGCCCTATGATCTCGACCAGCAGTATCTGCTTCCTCCCAGCCTGAAAGAGTGGCTCCCTGCCGACCACCTCGCCTTCTTCGTCTCCGACGTGGTCGACTCTCTGGATCTGTCTCTCATCATGGACACCTACCAGAAAGACGAGCTTCGCGGCCGCCCCGGATATAACCCGGCCATGCTCCTCAAGCTCCTCATCTACGGATACGCCCAGGGCAAGACCTCTTCCCGCAAGCTGGAGCGCTCCACCTACGAAGAAGTCCCCTACCGCGTCCTTGCCGGCAACCAGCACCCCGACCACGACTCCATCGCCTCGTTTCGCAAACGCCATCTCGCGGCGCTCGGTGGCCTCTTCACCCAGGTCCTTCGCCTCTGTCAGGAGGCCGGCCTCATCAAGCTGGGTCACGTGGCCTTGGACGGCTCCAAGCTGAAAGCGAGCGCACACCCCCACCGCCGACAGCGGCGGCACCTCTTCACCGGCCGCCAGGCGCCCGGCCAGCTCCTCCAGCCCCGCGATGTACGCCTCCATCACCTGGCGATGGCGCTCCAGCGAGAAGATGAGCGTGACGTTGATGCAGGCGCCCCGCCCCACCAACGTGCGGATGGCCTCCACCCCCTCGACGGTGGCGGGGACCTTGACCAACACGTTGGGCCTGTCCACCATGTACGCCAGCCGTTCCACATCCGCCACGGTGGCGGCCGCGTCGTGAGCCAGGCTCGGCGCCACTTCGATGCTGACCCAGCCGTCTTTGCCGTGCGTTCCCTCCCAGACCGGCCGCAGCACATCGGCCGCCATCTGGATATCCTGGGCCATCAGGATATCCACCACCTCCGACGCCGAGAGCCCCTCGCGCGCCAAGTCGGCGATGGCCTGGTCGTACTCGGCGGAAGCGGTCACGGCTTTGTGGAAAATAGTGGGATTACTGGTGATGCCGGTGACGGCATCCCCCGCCACCATGGCCTCGAGTTCACCGTAGAGAACCACTCCCCGGCGTATGTTGTCGTACCACACACTCTGGCCGGCGGCGTACAGGCGCTGCAAGGGATTCTGCTCGTAAATGTCCACCATGGCTCAGCGGCTCCTCATGCTCTCACTTCACGAGATCAGACTGCGTGCGGCGGAGGCCACCGCCTCCGGAGTGATACCCAACTCCTTCATGACCCTCGGTCCCGGCGCGGAAGCGCCGAAACGATCGATGACGACCATCTTCCCGCGCTCACCCACCCAACGTTCCCAACCCAACCCGGTGCCGGCCTCCACCACGACACGCGCGGTCACTGACGGCGGCAGCACCTCGTCGCGGTACTCCTGTGACTGCGCCGCGAACAGCTCCCAACTGGGGAAGGCCACCACCCGCGCCATGATGCCCTGCACCGACAGCATATCCCGCGCGCTCAGCGCCGTGTGCACCTCGGACCCCGAGGCCATGATGATGACCTCCATGGTGCCGCCGTGCGGGTCGGAGAGTACGTACGCGCCTCGGGAGAGGAGATCGGCGCCGGCCAGGTGCGATCGATCCAAGATGGGGACGTTCTGGCGCGTGAGGATGAGGGCGGTGGGGCCCTCCACCTCCTCCAAAGCCACCCGCCACGCCTCCGCCGTCTCGTTGGCGTCGGTGGGACGGATCACCGTGAGGCCGGGGATGGCCCGCAACGCCGCCAAGTGCTCCACGGGCTGATGGGTGGGCCCGTCCTCGCCCACCGCCACACTGTCGTGCGTGAAGACGTGGACCACGTGTGCCCCTGAGAGGGCGGCCATGCGGATGGAGGGCCGCATGTAATCAGAGAAGACCAAGAAGGTGCCGCCGTAGGGCAACACGCCGCCGTGCAGAGCCAGGCCGTTGAGGATGCCGCCCATGGCGTGCTCCCGCACCCCGAAACGGATGTTGCGACCACCACGGAACCGCCGATCGAACGGGCCCTTGCCCTCGAGATAGGTGTTGTTGGACGGAGCCAAATCGGCCGAGCCACCCATGAGGTTCGACACCGCGTCCGCCACGGCGTTGAGCACTTTGCCCGAAGCGGCACGGGTAGCCATGGGGCCGTCCGCGGGAGTGAAGGCCGGCAGCGCGGAGCGCCAGGCGGCCGAGGGTCTGCCGCTTAGACACGTGTCCCATTGAGCGGCCAACTCGGGGTGCTCGGCCCGGTAAGCGGCGAGCCGCTCCCGCCACTCCTGGTGGGCGGCGGCGCCCGCGGCCGCCGCCGCCGCATACCGCTCCCTGGCCTCGTCGGGGACCAAGAACTGGGCGTCTTCAGGCCACCCCAAGGCCTGTTTGGTCAACCTGACCTCCTCTTCCCCCAGTGGTGCTCCGTGCGCGTCGGCGGAGTCTTCCTTGTGGGGACTGCCGCAGCCTATGTGAGTGCGCACCAGGATCAGGCTGGGTCGGTCAGCCACCTGCTTGGCACGGGCGATGGCGGCATCTATGAGGCTGAGATCGCCCCCGTCGGTCACCTGCATCACGTGCCATCCGTAGGCACCAAAACGATGCCCCACGTCCTCCGTGAAGGTGATCTGGGTGGGACCTTCAATGGAGATATGGTTGTCGTCGTATAGATAGATCAGTCTGCCCAACCCCAGATGGCCGGCTAAGGAGGCCGCCTCCGAGGCGATCCCCTCCATGAGGTCCCCATCAGAGACTATGCCGAAGGTGTAATGGCCCACCACCCGATGTTCGGGACGATTGAAGGTGTGCGCCAGGAACTCCTCGGCAATGGCCAAGCCCACACCGTTGGCAAACCCCTGACCCAACGGACCGGTGGTCACCTCCACACCGGGGGTCACGCCCCGTTCCGGGTGGCCCGGCGTGCGGCTGCCCCACTGACGAAAGTCCTTCAGGTCCTCGAGACTGAGATCGTATCCGGCGAGGTGGAGCAGAGCGTAGAGCAGCATGGATCCATGTCCGGCGGACAGGACGAAGCGATCGCGGTCGAACCAGTCGGGCGCGGCGGGATCGAAGGACAGGTGCCGGCTCCACAACACGTGGGCCATGGCCGCCGCTCCCATGGGCATACCGGGATGGCCGGAGTTGGCCTTCTGCACAGCATCCATCGCCAGCGTGCGAATGGTGTTAATGCACACCTGATCTACATCATCGAAACAGGCAGGTGCCTCCAGCGCAGCCTCAGCCATGAAACCCACCTCCGGCGCAGGGTCGATCTAGCAAGTGAGTGGTCTTGGGAGCCGCCCCGCAGTCTAGCACGTCGACCCCTCCAGCCCGGAACGGACAGGCGCGAGAGTCAGAACCGCACTCACCGTCACCGGCTCGATGCGACTCAGGCTAGTCGACTCCTTGCGAGAGGACCGGACTCGAGTTCCGGCTCGTCGCGTCTACCGCCATTCCCAAGAAGTTCACAGTCGGAAGACCGAGTGCGCCCCATCTCCCCCGGCTTGTTTGACACCAGATATGTTCTCGGGCCGCAGTATAAAGAATCGAAAGACCGTTTACGGCTACAAGGCGGGCCGCCGAATCATCGTCTAGGTCGCGCTGTTCGAGTTCAAACGTTCCCGACAGGCTCATTTCCACCACATAGGGCGCCGGGGGGTCCAGATCGGGGCCCAACTTGAGACTCAGCTCTACCCTCCAATGCTGTGGCTCTTCTTTGCTTCGCCTGAGGGGACCGGGTTCTATCCGCACCTCCGGTTCCAACTCCATGGGCGCGTTTTCGTCGCCCGCCTCGATCAGTATGCGATCGATGAAGAGCTGCCTAAGCCGCAACGGTCCAGTTTTCATCGTATCCTTCCCGGGCGGCGGTGGCATCCACAGGGACTCCGTCGGTAACCTCGTACTCGTTTGCCTCCACAAAGGCCAGATCGTCCAACCAGTGGGTCCGACTACCCCGTGGCGCCAGATGCGTGCGAAACTCCAAACCCAGCGCAAGAGCAATTCTGGCCATGGTTCGTAGAGTGAAATTTGCATTCCCACGGAGTATTTTCGTCACGTAGGCCTGTGAGGTGCCGAGCCGGCGTGCAAGCTCAGCCCTGGATACCCCCACCCGCTCCATAGCAAGACACAGATCCTCGGTGAAAGTGATGATGGCCTGTTCTTCCCAGAAGTCGTGATGACTCTCAGCCTCGCGGAATAGATCTGCGAACCCACGGTCACTCACCACTGCACCCCTTTCGCTCATCCAATAACACTAGTCCTCCTTGCTTCTTTGCTTGAAAATAATCACGCCTGACTCTGACAGCGAAGGCCTTCTCCGTCGGCGGACATCTCCTCGTTTTCTTCCTGAATCCATGGCTACAGACGATCAGACGATCCTGGTCAAAAAAGTAAAGAACACGAAACGACGTTGTCTTCAATTCGAAGATATCGTCACCAAGAGCATTCGATTTCTCCTTGTTCTTAGGTGGCCCGTAGCGGGATGTCCATTTGATCAATGCCATCATCTTGCGGGCTTCGACATCCCCGGGCTCCTCAAAGGAGCCAAGGAAATCCAGCAGTGGACAGTCCCCACCACTGTCACAGGCCGCGACAATGTCCCATTGGTCTCTTATTACCCCTCTCAGCTGCATCTTAACCTATAAACCATGTCAACCCTTTTTCCCCTCCGGCACGATCGCCAGCCAGCACACCAGGTGCACGTCTTCGATTTCGATGAGGGGCAGTGGTTCTGGAGCCGGACTCGGGCTGAGACCCAGTCTTTACCTCCTCGGCGACCGCAACCGCCTGACGGGCCGGGTCGTCGCTGGAGCGGAGGGCCCCGCGCAAAGCCCTCTCGATGCGCGCTCCGTAGGTGCCTCCACCGCATCGATCAACCACTCGGAGCTCCTCTTGAGGGATGTCCCCCGGAGGATGAGACCGCAGGAGCGCGGCGGCGTCCCGCATGGCTTTGGGTACCTTGGGCTGCAGGTTGAAAGGATCGGTGGCCTTCTGCCACTCCGCGAAGATGTGGTGGCGGGCATCTCCCAGGCATCGTAGGCCAGGTGGTAGAGTCTCGGAGTCGAGCGCACGCTCGGTATCCGCGTGGACCTGAGCCTGTGAGAGGCAGACGAGGGTCTCGGAGTCGACTTTGGGGATCCCATCTTCGGGGTAGCTCACGTAGCGGTATTGTGCAGCCTCGTGATCGGCCACCCGAGCGCAGAAGACGAAGCCCCGGTCCGCCCTGAACGCACGAACCCGCTGCCCGAACCCCAAGGCAGAGCCCGCACCTGCCTGTGGTAATGGCGAAGCGGGTCGAGTCCCCGCTTCAGTTCTTGTCGGAACGCCTCGCCGAGTAGGCGTCCCCCTTCTCGCCTCCGGTCTCAAACAGCGTGGATCCCCTTGCAGGCGGAGGATCTCCTCGCGGGTGTCGGCGAAGATGACGTCGTGCACCTGCGAGCCGGGGAGCACTTCGCCTTCCACTCCCACGGCGGCTGCCGCCTGCCCGATCTTGCGCTGTAGGCGCTCTTCTAAGCCGAGGAGATCGTCGAGCTTCTGGTCGGGGAAGAAGCAGCGGAGGAACACGCGATCGTGGCGGCTGCCGATACGGTCTATACGCCCGTGGCGCTGTACCAGACGCATAGGGTTCCAGGGTAGGTCATAGTTGATGATGTGGCGGGCCTGCTGCAGGTTAACGCCTTCTGCCAGCACATCGGTGGTGACGAGGATGTCGTATCTGTCTTGGTCTCTTCCGGCAGGAGCGTCCGTGGTCTTGGGCGCAAATCCCCAAAGTACATCTGAGCGGTCCCCCCCGCGCCCGGAGATGGTCACCACGCGCCCAAGGTAGGGCGCCAACCGCGGGTCCGTCTTTGTGACTTCTTGGAGATACTTCTCGATCCAATCAGCCGTGTCGGCAAAGTACGAGAAGACGATCACCTTGCGGGCATCACGCACCTCCGAAGGCGTGAGCCCCTCTTCGTGAGCCTGCGCGGCAATATCGGCGAGCTCTTCAGTCAAGGCGGCCAGTTTGGGGTCGGTGCAGGCAGTGATGCGGCGGGCTTCGGCGGCAAATGCCAAAAGCAGTTCCTGATCGGCCGCCACATCGGCTCTTAGGGCGGCAACATCATAGGAAGAAGCGGGCTGACGATCGGTCAGATCCAGACCCTCCACATCGAGTTCATCGCTGAGTTTATTGCTGAGTTCGTCGCTGTCGGTCGCCATCCACTCGGCAAGCGCGGCTCCGGTCACCACCCAACCCTGGTCCAACAGCTCCAGAAAGGCCCCGTGGGAGGCGGCCATGCGCTCGCAGGTGAGCGCAAAAGCATGAGAGGAGGACTCGAAACGTTTAAGCAGCCCCGAACGCAGAAGCCCTGCCAACTGTAGCTCATAGGATTCGGGATGCCCGGAGAGCGAGTACCCCGAGGGAGCGTAGCGGGCAAGACACAGGGTCGGTTGCTCCTCTAAGTCGTGCCCACAGATGCACCTGCCGTTGCCGCAATCGAGCGCATGGGCGAAACGGACAAAGAAGCCCGGCAGCGTCTCTTCTAAGTCGTAGGAGACCCGCTGCACCTTGGGCTGAGGGAAGCGAATGGCGACGCTCTCTCCTCGGATGTTCACCCGATCGTTGGGATAGTAGAGCTTGACGAAGTGACGCGTGCGCCGGACCGCCACCTCGTCTAGGACATCGAACAGCTTGTCTGGCGAGAGGTCGTCGGGATCCAGGGCCATAGCTTGGGCGAAATGGCCCCGCAAGGACCGTATGCCGGCGTGGGCAAAGGCGGCGTCGTTGCGGATGAAGTAGCCCAGGAGGTAGTAGAGGTCCCAGAGACTGTTGTTGACGGGGGTGGCGCTCAGCAGCACAAGATCTTTGGGAGGGGTACCTTCGAGCAACCTGCGCAGCACCTCGGCCCGCTCGGTATCGGGGTTGCGGTAGGCTTGGGCCTCGTCGATGACCACCATGGCAAAATCGTCTATGGAGAAGTGCAGATGATCGCCATCACCTTTTGGGTTCAATTGGTGATCCCGGGAGAGCTCCTCGTAGGAGATACTACGGATGCCCAACTGGTGTTGGCCTAAGAAGTAGCGCCAGGGCCCGTCACGCAGGGCGGCCGGGCTGACCAGGAGCACCCGTTGACGCCGCTCCTGCACCGCTTGGCGGATGAGCTCGCCGGCCACAAAGGTTTTGCCCAGTCCCACCCCGTCTGCGATCAGCACCCCGTGGTGTTTGTCTAGGATGCGTTTGGCCCGCCACACCCCGTCATGCTGAAAGCTGGTGAGATGGATGCCTGCCGCTCCTTGGGCCTCCTCTTCCAACTCGGCGCCGTAGCGCTCATAGAGCATGCGCAGGTAGATCAGATAGGGGCGGTGGGGCAGATAACGGGCGGCGTAAAGCGAGGCGAGATCGAAGGGGGCCGACTGTTCCCAGACCTCGTCGAACCAATCCCTCACCTGCGCGACCACGTGCGGCTGGTACTGCCCTAAGTTGAGCTCGTTGTTGGTGGCCAGACCGGCGTAGGTGAAGTTGGACGATCCCACCACGGCACCCTGAGCATCGGTGCCCACCAGAAAAGTCTTGCCGTGCAGAAAACCGTGCTCGAAGCGGCGAATCTCCACCCCCTCCCGCCCAAGCCAAGTGATGAGGCGTTCGGCAAGCTCGTCGGTCTCAAGAGAAAAACCCAGCAGATCTCGGTCGGCTTTAAGCGAGCGGGTGTGCCCCTCCAGCGCCCGACGGAGTCTGGCCCGCTCCATCTCCTCGGGCCCGCTCACCGGATCAAGGTGCCTAAGTTGCCGCTCTTGGCCCTCAGGCTCCGCCCCCAGCACCAGCCGTACCCGCCCCACCTTCTCCAGCACGTCCGCCAGCAGTTGGAAACCTTCGGCGTTGAAGTAGGCGGTGGAGATGGCAAGCTCGAAAGGAGCGGCCAGAGTAGCCAGCAGATGCTCAAGGTAGCCACTGATGGCGGCGGCCACGGTGTTGTCGGAGCGATTGACGAGAAACTCGGGCCTCATGCAAGCCGCCTCAATCTGCGGTAGTGCTCCAAGACCCCATCCAGGCGAGGTTGATAGTCCCAACCTGTGTGGAAGGTCTCGAAGATGATCTGGATGTCGGGCTCTTCCAGGCCGTAGAGCAGGGCGACGGCAGCATCGAGCTCAGCTATCAGGTCTTCTTTCTCCTCTGCCCCCACACTCCCCACCGGCACTCCCACCGCGGCCGCCCAGTCGGCCCAGCGCTCATCGACGGCGGCCAGAAGACCGGATATCTCCTGCACCCGCTGGCGCAGCGGCGCGTCCACGGGGGGATTGGGGATGGGGAAGGGATAGAGGATGTGGAAGTTCAGATTCACTTCCACCCAACGGCGCGCGTACCAATCGAGCGGTATAGAGCACATCACCCCAAGCAAGAAGGCTTGGTCGCGTTCATCGCCTCGGGACCACACAAACTGCGGCCCCTTATTGGTTATCACCACCTCCGGCGGTATGAGAGCAACTCGCACTGTTCGACTATCGGTAGCCCGCGCCACATCTCTGAACGCGATGCGGGGAGAACGACAAGGCAGCGTGCGCTCATCCGCGATCACCCCGGCAGGCAACTCGGAGAACGCCGAGCGAGACAGGCGGGCCTGCTCACCCTTCGCTGCTGAAGGACATCGCAGATGTACTTCCGGATCCACCCACGCATAGTACTCGCCTGTGTCCGGCTCCCAGATATCGAAGGAGGCGCCTTTGTAGACCGGCCACAGGCCATCTGTGGAGGGTGGGTCAAGGATCATGTGGCGCTTGTCGTTCGTCGCATGCAGCTCAGTCACTGCTCTTACCTTCCAGGGGTGCTCGTCCGAATCCAAGCGGGGATGGCGGCGGAGCTTGAGGAAAACCTCGCCCGACTCGGCACTGGGAAGGAGTGGGAAGGCGGCGCCGGAAGACCAGGTCTTGAACTCATCCACCGAAAAGGCCACTCGGGGCGTATCTACCCCCGCATCGTAGGACGCCCGGCTGTTGAAGGGTCCGATAAGACGGACCTCCGGCGCCTTCCCCTGCCCCTTGCGGATGCTGACAAGTCCGATCGTGTACCGATGCTCGGCGTCGTCGAAGACCCAACCTCCGCGATTTAGCAACGTGGTCACGTCGGCAAACCGGCCTTGGTCTAGGATCTTCTCTCGCCACAGCGCTGTGCCGGCGGCGGCCAAGGCGGAGCGGGGAAGGACCACGCCGATGCGCCCGCCTGGGCAGATGAGCTGCCAGAAACGCCAGCAGAAGGCTTTGTAGACATCTGGATCGCCCTTCCCCATGCCGGGATAGGGTCCGGCGAGTAGCACGCGGCGGTACACTTCCGCCCGACCCAGCTCCGCCTCATATTCAGCCACGAGGTCTGGACGCTCGTCCTTGAGTTCTGCGATGGTCCGCCGCTGCTTAGCCTGAGTCATGCTCTTCAGGCCCGGATAGCGAAGCGCCCAGAAACCCAGCTCCTCGACCGTGGCTTCCTCCCACGGCGGATTGCCCACAATGCAGTCAAAACCGGACTTCTCTCGCAAGAACACCTCTGGGAAGGCGACGGGGGAAGTGAAGAGCCTTTAGGCTATCGGCCAGCTCAGCCGCGGCTCCCAGTTGCTCGTGGCCACAGATGGACTCCTCGGAGATCTCAAGCAAAGCCTCCGCCTCTCCCAAGCGGGCAGCCACGGCAAGATCGAAGAGGTGGTCGGCCGTCTTAACGGCTTCAGTCGCCTCGACCTGGGCTTCCCGCGCCTCTTCGATATCCCGGGGGAGTGGCATCCGCGATACGCCCGAGGCGCTGGAGGGGTATGCGCGCCTGGGCCAGGAACTGCTGGATCTGGTCCACTGCGATAGACATATGCCCCTTGGGACTACCCGAGCTCCCCTCGATGGCCTCGGCCGCCTCCTTAAGAGTGCCGATGCCGGTGAGGCTGTTGCCGCATACCAGGGTGCGGTCGAGAAAACTCAAGGGGAGTCCCGGGACGAAGGTATGGATCCAGAGGGCCAACCGGGCCAACTCCACCGCGATCGGGTTGACGTCCACCCCGTAGATGCAACGGCGGGCCACCAGTCGTCGGATGAGAGCCGCCTGCTCGATCTGGACGTCGGTACCCAGCTCCCCCAGCCTCCTGAGGGCCTCCCTGCGCAGGCGCTCGAGCTCGTCCGTTACGGCAGGCAGCGGGTGAGTGGCCAAGAACGACGACAACCGAGCCTCGATGTGATCGACCGCGTCCACGAGAAAGTGGCCGGAGCCCATAGCGATATCCGCCACCCGGAAGTCGAACAGCTCCTCGGCGGCAGCCACCTCGTCCCCGGCCTCGATGAGGTCGGACAGACGCTCCAGGTGTTCATCCAACGCCGGCTCCAACGCTTGGTTGAGAAGGTGTTCGACGGCGAAAGGCTTGGTGAAGTAGGAGCCGGTCGACTTGCGCGCGCCCGAACGGTTGTGCAGATAGACCTGGCCGGCCGGTACGGCCACCTGGTCCCTGGGACCGGCAGGGATATACGTCCCCTCCCTATCCAGCGCAAGGTCGGTCTGGGCCAGAGCGAGACTCGATTCGAGAAGACCTTCGTAGAGGGTGCCGAACTCGCGCACCGAGAGACTACGGAAGTCGATGGCCCCGTAGACACCATCGTCGCCCATATCCACCAGAAGAGCGGCAAGCGCCGGGCCGAACTCACTGTTGGTGAGCTCCAGCACATCGACCGCTGCACCCACCCGGCTGATCGCGGGATCAGCGCTGAAGAGCCCACCGTTATAGGCGGGGACCCCCCACTCCGAGTTGCCCTGGTCGACCGCGCGGAATAGTTGTTTGGCTCCCGACCAGAGATCGGTGGAGTGCTCGTCGAAGGTCAGCTTTCCCTCGGCGTTCCAACGCTCGGCCAACCGCTGCGCCCGGGTGCTTAGGGCGTGATCGCGATAGATCTGGTTGGTCGCATAGGGCAGCAGCTCCCGGTCTTCTGCATAGGCGATGAAGACCAACCGGAAGAGGATGAAGAGGGCCTCCTCGTAGATGAAAGCCAGATCGTCCTCGCCGGGTTCGGTGCCTTGGAGAGCGCGACGGGCGATAGCGCCCGCAAGCTGGGGCACGACCTCCAGGTACACACGTTCGCGCAGGCGCCGACTGAGCTCAGCGGCGAAGTTGCGCGAGCTCTCCAGGATCTCTTCGAAGCTACCCTCGGGACTGAGGGCACCGGCCCCAAAGATGAGGGGCAGATATCCGGCGGAGCGCTCAGGGAGCAGCAGCAGATTGGCTTCGATATAGGTCTCGGTGCGTCCTTTGCGACCCACACCCACGATGCGTTTGTCGGCCACATAGAGACGGATCTGCGGACCCCGCGTGATGACCACATAGGGCAGACGATCGGCATCGGCGTTGGCCAGGGCCAAGGTGACAGGGCTGCTGCCGCCAAAGCGAGCCGCCGCCCCTTCGTAGGTCTCATCTTCGTCGAGAAAGACGGCGACGGCGGCCGACGTACCGTGGGCACGCAGCACCGAGGTGGCCGCGTCTCTGGGCTCCACCGTGAAACCGAGCGCCTCCACCAACTCACGGCCCCGACGCTCGAGCATGCCTTGACCCACTTTTGAAGCGGCAGCCCAATCCCGGCGCGCCGGCACCCCACGCTTCAGCTCGTGGGTGGCGAGCAGGCCCTCGTTGCGGAGCCCGGGAAGATCGGCCTCGATATCGCCCAAGGCATCGGCCAAGAAGCGCACCGCGGCGTGTCGGTTCGGCTCCGCGAGAGCCGCCCGGGCCAGTCTCTCGGCATGACCGAGCTCGAGGTCGCGGACGATGGTGGGCGCGTCGCCCTGCGGACCGCAAAGGGTTGCGGCCACCCCTTGCGTCGTCGGGTGGGTGATCACCAGCAGCAGGGGGCTCGGCCGGTTACCGTGCCGGCGCTTCCAAAGGGTGACAACGTCAGAAGTGGTGGGCCTGGCGCCTGCTGAGACGACCGCCACCTCTAGGGGCGGCTGCCCCTGCCCCAGCCAGTACTTGTCGGCCCTGAAGCCCGCCGGAGTACCATCGGGCAGCGTCAGCGGACGAGCGCCGGGCTGCTCCGCCAGAAACGTGTGGCCTGCCATGATCCCCCTCGACTCGCGTTCGACCCAATCATTTGAGGCTTGTGGCCAGTGTAGCGTGAGGAGCGGACAGGTGGAAACCGGGTGGCAGACCGAGGCATGGCACGCAGACCCAAAGGAAGCAGGCTCTGCGGTATCCTGAGGGTGAGCCGCCACACAAGGCCAGGAGGTTTTACGATGGTGCTTACGGTCCCGGATGCAGGCGCGTACGAGCCGGACATCAAAGCGATCGGGCGCCACATCCTCGCCGCGGCGGGCGTGCAGCCCCCGCTGATCCTCCAGCCCGATTGGTGGGAGAGCCAGGCCCTCGAGCTGGCCAATCGCGACCCGGTCTTCCGCACGCAGCTGCTCCGCTTCCTCGAGGTAGTCCCCACGCTGCGCACGGTGGACCACATGGCTTCACATATTCAGGAGTATTTCGAAGACCCCTCGGGCGAGCTGCCTCCGGTTCTCCGCTGGGGCATCAAGGCGGCGTGGCCGGGTCAGCTCACCACGGGGCTGGTGGCCAGGACTATCGAATACAACCTGAACCTGGTGAGCCAGGCCTACATCGCCGGCAAGACCCCCGCCGACGCTGCCGGCACGCTGCGCCGGCTGCACCGGGAGAAGGCCGCGGTCACCCTCAATATGCTCGGCGAGGGTGCGCCGGGCGCCAGGCGGGCGGAGTCGCTGCAGAAGGACTACGTGGAGGCCATTCGCCTCCTCAGCCGCGAAGCGGCCCACTGGCCGGGCGACACCCCGGCCGACAATGCGCCGTGGGGACCGGCACCTCGGGTATCGATCTCGCTGAAACTGTCGTCTATCTGCCCCCGCCTGGACCCGCTCGACTTTGACAACGCCTGCGAGGTCGCCGCCACATGCCTGCGCCCCATCCTGCGCGCCGCCCGCGACCAACGCGCGGCCGTGATCCTGGATATGGAGCAGTTCCGGCTGCGCGACCTGACCCTGGCTGTGGTCCGGCTCCTGTTCGCCGAACGCGAGTTCCGCGACTACCCTCATCTGGGAGTGGCAGTACAGGCGTACCTGCGCGATGCGGAAGAGGACATCTTGGACTTGGTGAATCTGGCCCACGAGCGGTCCACCCCCATCGCAATCCGCCTCGTCAAGGGAGCCTACTGGGAAGAAGAGGCCGGCCTGGCTGCACGAGAGCACTGGCCGTCGCCCGTTCTTCTCCACAAAGCCGACACTGATGCCCAGTTTGAGCGTCTCGCCCGGCTCCTGGTTGAGCACTCCGACTGTGTGCATCCCGTCATAGCCAGTCACAACCCCCGCAGCGTGGCCTGCGGCTTGGCCGCCTGCCGCGCGGCCGGGTTGCCGGATACCACCATCGAGTGGCAGGTCCTGCTGGGCATGTCCCAACGCCTGCGCAAGGCACTGGTGCAGGAAGGGCTGCGTGTGCGTGTGTATGCGCCCGTGGGCGACCTCGCCACCGGCATGCCCTATCTCGCGCGCCGGATGCTGGAGACCACCTCCCCCGAGTCCTTCCTTCGCCTCACCGGCCCCAGCGACAAAGAACGTGAGCGCGTGCTGGCCCGCCCCCTGCCCACCCCCGACCTCAAGCACCTGCTCCTCGAACGAATCGATGTGCACCCCACCGACCCCAAGGAACCCGGTCCCTTCCACAATGAGCCCAGATTGGACTTCGCCCGCGAAGTCAACCGGCTGGAGATGAGTCAGGCTCTGGCGGCGGGGGGGGGCCGCCCACGGGCCCCCCCCCCCCCGGGGGGGGGGCCGCCCGGGCCCCCCCGCGCCGCCCCCCGCGGGCGGGGGGGGCGGCGGGGGCGGGGCGGGCGGCGCGCCGATCTCGAGGCGGACTACATCGTCGTCGGGGCGGGCTCGGCGGGCGCAGCCCTCGCCGCGCGCCTGAGCGAAGACCCCGACGTCTCGGTGCTGCTGCTCGAGGCGGGACCGGCAGACCGTGCGCTCGAGCTGCACGTGCCGGCCGCGTTCTCGAAGCTCTTCCGCGGCAAGTACGACTGGAACTACGACACGGTGCCGGGAGGCCGACGCGGAAGTGATCGAGGCCATCGACTTCCTCGAATACTACGGTCGCGAAATCCTCCGCATTGCGGAACCCCGTATCCTGGGCGGCGTTCCCGGAGAGACCAACCATCACTTCTATGAACCGCGTGGAGTAGCGGCGGTCATCGCTCCCTGGAACTTCCCCTGGCCATCCTAACCGGTATGACGGCCGCCGCACTCGTAGCCGGCAACACCGTCGTCATGAAACCGGCCTCGGATACACCCCTCATAGCCTGGGAACTGCACCGGCTCCTGATGGAAGCCGGCTGCCGCCCGCCGCCCTCGCCTACCTGCCCGGCTCGGGACCGGAAGTGGGCAACTATCTCGTGGAGCACCCGGAGGTCAACGTCATCGCTTTCACGGGCAGTAGTGCCGTCGGTCTGGACATTGTGCGGCGCGCCGGCGTCCTGCGTCCGGGACAGGTGGCGGTCAAGCATGTGGTGGCTGAGATGGGCGGCAAGAACGCCATCATCGTAGACGACGACGCCGACCTGCGCTCGGCCGTGGAGGGCATAGCGGCCTCAGCCTTCGGGTTCGGTGGCCAGAAGTGCTCGGCCTGCAGCCGGGTCATAGCGTTGGAGTCCATCCACGACAGGCTGCTGGAGAGACTGACGGAAGCCGCCGAACTCATGGTAGTGGGCGACCCGGCGCTGCCCGGCACCGACATGGGGCCCCTGATCAACCCTCAAGCTGTAGCCAAGGTAAAGGGATACATTGCTCGAGGGCAGGAGGAGGCGCGTTGGCCTTCAGCGGCCGGCTGCCGGAGGGCACCGGGCAGCCCGACGCACCCGCATCTCCGCAGTACGTAGCCCCCCACATCTTCGTGGACGTAGACCCCCACGCAGCCATCGCCCAAGAGGAGATTTTCGGCCCCGTGATCTCCATGTGCCGCGCCCGCGACTTCGACCACGCCTTGACCATAGCCAACTCGGTGGCCTACGGCCTCACCGGCGGGGTGTACTCGCGTGCTCCCAGCCACGTGCGTGCCGCCATCCATGGGTTCAGGGTGGGAAATCTGTACATCAACCGGGGAATCACGGGGGCCATGGTCGGTCGCCAGCCTTTCGGGGGATTCAAGCACAGCGGGACCGGCTCCCGAGCCGGAGGCCCCGACTATCTGTTGCACTTCTTGGAGCCGCGCACAGTGACCGAGGCCGCCCGCCCGACCACACCGCACAACGCGGGAGGTCCGCCTCACTGCTAAATGGTCCCGGCACGGGCAGACACCGCGGGGCAGAACTCCCACCCTGCAGTAGCGCGGCGACACCGAGAAGCTCAGGCCAACCCGCCCCGCCCGGCGCCTGAGGCGCCGCGCAGGCGAGCCAGGACCGCTGCCAGGTCTTCGGGCAAAGGCGAGTGCAGGTCCAACTCCCGGCCGGTCACCGGGTGCCGGAACGCCAGCCGATGACTGTGGAGAAACTGGCGACCCACCCGCAACGGATCCCGTCGTGCGTATGCCGGATCGCCGCACACCGGATGACCGATGGCCCGAAAATGAACGCGGATCTGGTGGGTGCGCCCGGTCTGCAGACGCACTTCCACCAAGCTGTACTCACCCAACTCCTCCAAGAGCACGAAGTGCGTCACGGCCTCTCGGGCCGCCGCACCACCCACCGTCATGACGGTGCGATCGCGTGCGTGTCGCCCGATGGGGGCCTCGATCGTGCCCGACACGGCCGGGCGACCGTGCACCAGGGCCAGATAGCGGCGCCTCACCGCACGACGTTGGATCATGTCGGAGAGGCGCCGATGCACCTCTGCGTCTTTGACCACCACCATCAGCCCGCTGGTGTCTTTGTCCAGCCGATGCACAATCCCGGGACGAAATCCCTCCTCGCCCCCGGCCAGTCCGTGGTTGAGCAAAGCGTTCACCAGTGTCCCCCCGGCGTGTCCGGGGGCGGGATGCACCACCAGTCCGGCCGGCTTATCCACTACCAGCAGCCAGACATCTTCGTACACGATAGGCACCGGGATATCCTCGGCCGTGAGGTCGTCGCCGGAGTCGTGCGCGGAGTCGGGGACCTCCACCCGCACCACCTGTCCCTCCCTCACCCGATAGCTGCGCGGCCGAGCGATACCGTCCACCAGAACCAGGCCCTCCGCCACAAGCACCTCGGCTCTGCTCCGACTCCCCACCTCGGGGATCGCCCCCACCACCACATCCAGCCGCAATCCGGCCATCTCGGCCGAGACCGGCCGTTCAATGACTACTCGCCCCGACACGGGAGTGGCCTCAGCGACGCTCGCCCGATTCCCACGGCCGTCCCTCCTCCAGGGAGCCGGCCTTCCCCGCCTTCTCCGCCTTCCCCGCGGCCTCCTCCGCAACGACTTCTTCGGCGGCGCTCTTCTCTGCCGCCATGAACCCCCGCACAAGCAACAGAATCAACAAGGCCACCCCCACCACCAGCAGGATGTCGGCCACATTGAAGTTCGGCCAGTAGGGGAACTTAATGAAGTCGGTCACATACCCTTGGCGCAGCCGATCGATCACGTTGTTTCCCAACGCCCCGGCGAGTACGAGCCCCCACTACTCCGGCGGTGACCGGCCGCTTCTCCATGTGCACGAAAGTCACGATGATGACCACGGCCACAACCGTGGCCAAAGCGATGAGCCACGTCCGTCCTTGCAACATGCCGAACGACACTCCGGTGTTCTGGGTGCGCTGCAAGGCGAGGAAGGGGAGCAGTTCGTAGACTCGCCCCAGCGGCATGCGCGCTTCAGCCAAGCGTTTGGTGATCTGATCGAGAACCAGCCCCACGGCCGCCACCCCGACCAGGAGACCCCACTTCAGCATACGGCCGCCACCCACGGCGACCGCTTTCCGCTCCATCAGCCGTCCAAGTCAGCCGCCGCGTTCCTCGATCTGCTTGCAACGCACACAGAGCGAGGCATACGGGGCCGCCTGCAGACGATCTTCTCCGATCTCGCCCTTGCAGCGATCACATACGCCGTAGGTGCCCTCATCGAGCTTGGTGAGTGCGTGGTCGATCTTGGCGATGACGTCGCGCAGGTTCTCCTCCAGCGTGAGATCCATCTCGCGCTCCACCACGGCCGATGCGTTCTCGGCCAAGTGCTGGCCGTAGGGGGTCTCACCCGAGACTTCTTCCAATGGAACGGACAACTCGTTCCGAAACATCTTGAGCTCGCGTTCCAAACGTGAACGTTCGCTCAACAACTGCTCTCGCACGACGCCATAGTCCATCAGCCACCTCACCCCGAAGAGCCGGCCTCTTTCACCACCTCGGCAAGTCGCATACGGAGGCCGGCGGTGTCTATCCCACGGAAGGCGATGACTTTATCACGAGATGAGCTTCCCGCCACGATATCGAGGCTGGATACATGCAAGCCCAGTTGCGCGGCCATCAGGGACAAGACGGCCGCGTTCGCCCGACCGGCTTCCGGTGGCGCGGCCACGCGGACCTTCAGCTTCCCGCCTATTGTCCCCTGTACCCGGGACTGCTTCGCTCCCGGGGACACCCGCACCCCAACGGCCGGGGCCCCCTTGTGCAGAAACACCTCTACCAATCAAAATCCCGATCTTGGGCGGATTGGCCTTCGGCGCGTCCATCTCCTTTGGAACCGAAGAAGAACCGGCGGACCGACGACTCCCTCTTGCCCCTCTGCTCCGGATCGCGCTCCTCCCCGCCCCGTTGCGTATCGCCGCCGCCCAGTGGTTCATCCAAGTCGGGCCCCAGATCCAGTTCATCGGCACCGCTGAAGCGCAAACCCAGACCTGAATCGCGTGTGGCTCCCGCTCCCCCACGCTCAGGGAGGGGAGACGACGTCACGCTGGGCTCCGAGGCCGACGGCCCCCGCTCCGCCGGACCGGATGTCATACTGGATGGAGCGGGTGGTTCGGACGTATTCTCCCACTTCTCTGTGAATACGCCGTCCGCGCCGGCGGACTCGAACTCGATGGGCTCGAACTGCTGCGCTGAACTCACAAGAGGCTCCTCAGTGGCGGGCACCGCAGATTGAGCCGGTCCCGATGACGGGGCCGACTCATCGACAGGAGCCGATCCGGCAACAGGACTTGCGGCCGCGGCATAGGTCGCAACCTCAACTGGCGCTGCGGCGGAAGACGACGGGGCGGCCTCGGTCACAGCGCCCTCCGCCACCCGAGCATCTCCGACCGAGCGACTCACATCGGATTCGGCGGAGACGGCAACTCCCGATGCCACGGTGGCAACTGCCTCCTTGGCATCGACGGTCTCCTCAGGAGACGGCCCCGGATGCGGAGCGGTGTCCTCGGTGAGGGTGGAGGGTTGATGGCCCGCGTCCCCATCGCGCCCGCCGTCTTCGCCCGCGGACGCACTCCGGAGCCGGCGGCGCTCATCGGAGGCCTCGTCTTCCAGGAGTAGGTTCAGGTGCGCCTCGAGCAACGATTTGAACTTGAAACGGAAGTCATCTTCGGCCTGCCGCAGCTGCAGAACAGACTGTTGCACCTTTTGTTTCTCGGAATACGCGTCTCCCACAATGCCCCGAGCTTTGATCTCGGCGTCACGCAGCACGAGTTCAGCCTCTTTGCGGGCATTGATTTGCATGGCATCGGCCTGCTGCTGCGCACTCACCAGAGTCTTCTGTAGGGTCTCCTTGAGGGTCTCGTATTGAGCCACCTGCTCTTTGAGGCGATGGACCTCATCCTGAAGCTCGATGTTCTCCTTGAAGACCAACTCGAAGTCATCGGCCACCTCGTCGAGGAATATATCCACCTCCTCCTCGGAGTAGCCACGCAAGGTCCGCTTGAACTCCTTATGGCGGATATCAATGGGAGTGATTTTCATCCCGCTTCCTCCTCAACACAATGCCACCGACCGTCACCGCCGGCGTGTACACGGTGGCGTCAGAATCCTCGCTGCCCCAAGAGACATC
Organism: Thermoleophilia bacterium; assembly: GCA_040770645.1. Lineage (GTDB taxonomy): Bacteria > Actinomycetota > Thermoleophilia > RBG-16-64-13 > RBG-16-64-13 > JAAYZX01. The sequence goes on from JAXGIS010000002.1 coordinate 159,940, forward strand.
GCACCTAGAACTGGTTGAAGAACCCCTTCTCGATGAGACGTTGCTTCTCCTCGGCCGACACTTCGACATTCCTGGGAGTGAGGAGAAACACTTTGTCGGCTACGCGCTCGATGCCACCCTCCAGAGCGTACGTGAGTCCGCTCGAGAAGTCGATGAGCCGCTTGGAAAGCTCGTTGTCGCTTCGCTGGAGGTTGAGGATCACCGGGATGTCGCCCTTGAACTTGTCGGCTATCAGCTGGGCGTCATTGAAATTCTTGGGCTCCACCAAGTGCACCTTGACCGGAGTCCTCTCAACCGGAGTAGGCAGTGGACGCACCACCGCAGAACGCTGCGAGCGAAAGGCGTCTTCCTCAGAGAAGATGTCGTCGAAGTCCACTCCCCGCCGGCGCGAAGACCGAGAGGACCGCTGGCTCACACCCCTATCCGCGGGCATACGTTCCGGCACTCCTCGGTCCACCCTCCGCACGGTGGCAGCACGATCCGGCAGCCCGCTCTCGCGCACGTCTTGCGGAGTAAGCGTCTGCTCGTCATAGTACTCGTCATCCTCATCGGCCATGCCGAAGTAGACGAGCGTCTTATGCCACATATCTCCCAACCCCATCCTCATCCTCCTTCGGAACCGGAAAAGAGCGTGCTCCCCAGGCGGACTAGGGTCGCCCCCTCCTCAACGGCCACTTCGTAATCGTTGCTCATCCCCATTGAGAGGTGCGTTATGTCGAAACGAGGAGCAAACAGGGGCGCCAGCCGGTCCCTCAGTTCCCGCAGACCTCTGAACACGGGGCGGGCCTCCTCCGGATCACTCACGAAAGGCGCCATGGTCATAAGACCGCAGAACCTCACCTTCTCGTACTCTGCCGCTTCCCGGAGGAAAGCTGCAGCATCGGCCGCGAGAATACCATATTTGCTCTCCTCCCCGCTGATATTGACCTGCAAAAGCACGTCTATGGGCGATTCGGCCCGAGTCTCCAAGGCCTGCACCAACCTTAGGGAGTCTACCGAGTGGATCATGCGCACGCACGGCAGGATTTCGCTCACCTTCCGACGCTGAACGTGCCCTATGAAATGAAACTCGAAGTCGTCCCGATAGCGCTGCCATTTCTCCCGCAATTCGTCCGAGCGGTTCTCCCCCACCACCCGTATGCCGGCCTCCCTCACCACCCCCATGCCCTCGGGGGTGACGTACTTAGTCGCCGCGACGATCCGCACCTCGTGCCCGAGCCCCGCACGGACGCGGGCAGCCTCTATCCGGCTGAGCGTATCCTCAACGTTCTTCCGTATTACTTCGAGAGATAGCTCCATTCCTCCTTCGACTCCTCAGCCGCAATCCACACCAGCGCCGTATGCCGACCTGTTTTCGGCCCATCCGCCCGATGTGAGTAGAACACGTCGTGGTGGCACATAGTGCACAACCTGGGATTGAGCACCCTCTCCCTGGACACGCCCGCCCCCTCCAAGGCGAGGGCGGCGCACTCCCACAGATCGAGTCGCGGCTTGGACGCGGAGACGGGGCGCACCACGGCAGCCGGTCCGAACCGCTCCTCCACGCAGCCGGCCACGTCTTCTCCCACCTCGTAGCAGCAGGGGCCGATGGCGGGAGCCAGAAACACCCACTTGGGCTCATCGCCACCCATGACCTCAACCCCCCTACCCACTATCCCCGCCACCAAGCCCCGCCAACCCGCGTGGATCAGCGCGCACGTGCTTCCACCCACCATCACCACGGTGAGACAGTCGCCGCTCAACATGTGGGCCGACAAACCGCGGTCCCGCCCGGCCCGAAGCACAAGCCCGTCGCAAGGGACTCGCTCTCCACGACGACGACACTCGTCCAGCTCAAGAACCTCTGTGCCGTGGACCTGCCAAGGCAGGGTGATCGACTCCTCAGGCAAACCGAGGGCCAGGGCGAGCTGCTGGTGATTGCGATCAACCAATCGCGGGTCGTCTCCCACCCAGTAACTCAGGTTGAGTCCCGCGTAGCCGTCCCGACTCACACCACCGAAGCGAGTGCTCAGCACCAGTTGGAAGGGATCGGGAGTGGTGACTTCGATACAGGGGATATCCTGGACACAAACCGAGCGAAGCGAGCCCCGTACTCGGGGATCGGCGAACGCAAGCACGGCCGCCACCCGACGACCACCATCCTGGGCGACGTGCACCGCCGGCGTCAGTCCTTGTCCCGTAGGAAAGACGGGATCTCTAGGATGTCCTCTTTGACTTCAAACCGTTGCCGCTCGAGGGGGATGACCGTGGTGGGTGCTTGGGCCGGCTCTTCCGCCGCCTCGCTGTCCACGCCCACCGGCTCACTGACTCCTTCGCCCACGGCGATGGGTTTGCGGCGACGCAGGTCGGTGCCGAATCCCGTGGCAATAACCGTGACCCTCATCTGGTCATCCATGCTCTCGTCTATAACGGCGCCGAAGATCACATTGGCGTCGGGATCAGCGGCAGTGGAGATGATCTCGGCCGCCTCGTTGACCTCGAACAGACCGAGGTCCCGACCGCCTGTGATGTTGAGAAGTATGCCGGTGGCTCCATCGATCGATGATTCCAGCAGGGGTGAAGATATGGCCGCCCGGGCCGCCTCGACACCTCTGTGTTCTCCTGAAGCGGTGCCGATGCCCATCAGCGCCGAGCCGGCATTCCTGATGATGGTCCGCACGTCGGCGAAGTCGAGGTTGATGAGCCCGGGGACGGTGATGAGGTCGGTTATGCCCTGCACGCCCTGTCGTAGCACGTCGTCCGCCACTTTGAAGGCATCCACAATCGATGTGCGACGCTCCACGACCTGCAGCAGCCGATCATTGGGGATGATGATTAGGGTGTCCACCTTCTTGGAGAGGCTCTCTATCCCCTGCTCGGCTTGGGAGGCGCGTTTCCGCCCCTCAAACGAGAAGGGTTTAGTGACAACGCCCACGGCCAAAGCACCGAGTTCACGCGCAATCTCGGCAATGACCGGAGCGGCTCCCGTGCCCGTGCCTCCACCCTTGCCCGCGGTGACGAAGACCATGTCCGCGCCCTTCAACGCCTCTCGTAACTCGTCCCGGCTCTCATCCGCCGCCTGCCTCCCCACCTCAGGGTTGGCTCCCGCGCCCAGACCCCGAGTGATCTTGGCGCCGATGTGGATCTTGATATCGGCGTCACACATCAACAGCGCCTGTGCATCGGTGTTGACGGCGATGAACTCCACACCCCTCAGCCCTGCGTCCACCATGCGATTGACGGCGTTGGTGCCTCCGCCTCCCACACCAACCACCTTGATGACGGCTATGTAGCTGGAACCAGTATCGATCATCACTATCGCCTCCGCTGTTCTTTGGGCAAGGATTCCTGCGGAGGAACCCCCCTACAGCTAATGCTCTACTTGATGTTGAGAGTTCATATGTGTTCCTACACCTAACACTTACTTCACACCTTACCACGGTATGTCAGTCGCTTCTAGGCATGACAACCGGACGCTCCCAAGCCTGGACATCCACATACTGCAGTGATCTGCCTGAAGCGAGCCACGTGCTGACAACTTGTTCAGCCACGCGCAGCTTGACTTCCAGATCCACCGCATCCCCCAGCCGCACCTCCGCTCCACGGCCGAGCACCATGGTCAAACGACCCTCTGCGTCCACCGCCAGCGTGGACACCGGGTGTGCCGCGGTCCAGTACTCGCTCCCGTTCAGCAACGCCAGCAGTTCGAGCCCGCCGTGGAAGATACCGGGCAGCATCTGTCCGGCCTCGGGACGCATCTCCTGCTCGGGAACCATCGCCGGCCCTGCAGGTCGCTCCGAACCGGGCGTCATCCGCTCGAGCACCCTCCCCTCGGCGCTCACCAGCCACTCCTCCCCCGATCCGTCCCGTATCCGTCCAAACGGCACGTACTCCACCACCCTGACTTCCAGACTGTTGGGGAAGCGACGGTAAACGTGGGCCTCACGTACATACGGTATGGAGCGCAGTTTTCCTGCCAAGGAATCAGTACGCACCCTAAGCAGATTGACTCCCACGGCCCCATCCAGCGCCGTCCGGATATCGGCTGCGGCCACCCGCTGTGTATCCGGGGCAATGATGCTGGTCACTACCAACTCATGTGAGGAGCGTAGCCAGACCCAGCAGGCTACGGCTGCGCAGACCATGCCGACCACCCCCAACCACAACAGGCGGTTCCGTCCACGATCCTGGCGCAAAGCACGCCTGCGTTCCTTGATTCTCCGATCCACTCCTCACGTCCGAACCCAGGGCAGGGACACCCCCAACACGTGCACCTCCGGCTCCAGCAACAGCCCGAACTTGATGTAGACCGCTTCACGCATCATGGTCATGAGCGACACCACGTCGGCGGCAGTGGCGTCTGCGTAGTTGATGATGAAATTGGCGTGGACACGCGAAACCGCAGCTCCTCCCCGAATGGATCCTTTCAAACCGGCCGCGTCGAGAAGGCGACCGGCGGAATCGTCAGGCGGGTTCTTGAAGGTGCTGCCGAATGTCCGCTGACCGCGTGGCTGGTTCTCCCTCCGCCACTGGAGATAGCGGCGGCGCCTATTCTTCACGGCCGACACCTGGTCTCGGGCAAGACAGAGACGCACGGCCGTGACGGCGCCACCCGACGGGATACTGCAACTGCGATAACGCCACTCCAAAGACGTGGCCGGCTCCCAACGAAGGGTTCCCGGTTCTGCCACCTGCACCGCAACCACCACGCTCGACATCTCCGCACCGTGGGCCCCGGCGTTCATCAACACCGCACCCCCCACGCTGCCCGGAATGGCGCACGCAAACTCAAGACCCGCTAGTCCCCAATCGGCCACAAGTGCCGACAACTTCGGTAGGGGCGTGGCCGCGCCCACCTCGAGGATGACGGTATCCCCCTTGTGGGAGTCCGCCGGCGCGGTGGCGGCGGCGGCGCCGGCCACGGCCGGCGCCGCCGCATCCTCATCCACTACCTGCACGTACTGGAGTTCATCACTCAGCTTGAGCACGATCCCCGCAAAACCTTTGTCACCCACCAGCATGTTGGAGCCGGCCCCCAGGAATGCCCACGGGCTTCCCGCATCAGACAGACAGGCGAGCGCCGCGGCTACCGCCTCCGGCGTGGCCGCGGCCGCGAGCAGAGCAGCAGGGCCTCCCCACGCCCATCGTGGTGAATGGCCCAGCGGCGCATTCGGCCACAGCTTCAACCCGGCTACGGCGCGAAGCCGGGCGGCCACATCCACGGACCCAGTCACACCCGGTCGCGCTCCGAAGCAAGGAAAACCTCTCCCGCCCGGTAGACGTCACCACAACCCATGGTCAGCACCAGATCCCCCGGGCGAGTGTGCTGATCGAGGAAACCGGGCACGGAGTTGAGCCGCGGCAAGTAGACCACCGGCGCCCGTGGGTTCTGGCGCAATATGGCATCCACCACAAGCTTGCCGGTCACGCCCGGCCGCGGGTCCTCTCTGGCTCCCAAGATGTCGGTCACAACCGCCAAGTCGGCCTCGAGCAGGGCGGTGGCGAGTTCGTTCTGCAGGTAAAGCGTCCTGGAGTAGAGATAGGGCTGGAACACCGCCACCACCCGCTTCCACTCCCCCAGCCGAGCCGTGCGCAGCGTTGCCTTGATTTCCGTGGGATGGTGTCCGTAGTCGTCGACCACGTTCACTCCATTTCGTTCGCCCTTCCATTGGAAGCGACGCGCGGCCCCACCGAAGCTCCGCAGCGTCTCGACGATGCGGGCGGGCGAGAGTCCCAGTTCGCTCAGGAGCGCGAAGCAACCCATGGCATTGAGGATTTGATGCTGGCCGGCAATGGACAGTTCGGCCCGTGCCAGGCGATGGCCCCGCCTCCATACCTCGAAACGGCTACCCTCGTGCTGCAGACTGATCTCGCGCGCCTGGTAGTCATTGCCGGTCTCCAAGCCGTATGAGAGCTGCCTGCAACGCGCAGCCTCCGCCGCCAGCCGGCGCAGACGAGGGTCATCACCCCAGTAGACCAGATACCCGTGCGGCGGCAGGTCGCCGATGAAACGGCGAAAGGTGGCCACGATGTCATTCAAATGCAGGTAGTGGCTGTGGTGATCGAACTCGATATTGGTGAGGATGGCCGCTTCGGGCCGATAGTAGATGAGCGACCCGTCGGATTCGTCGGCCTCGCACACCAGGAAGTCGCCGCCTCCCAAGCGGGCATTGAACCCCACATCGTTGAGCTCTCCTCCCACCACGAGCGATGGATCCAAACCGGCATCCATCAGTACCCGGGCCACCATGGACGAGGTAGTGGTCTTACCGTGAGTGCCGCACACGGCTATACCTCTGCGACCCTGCATGAGCCAGGCCAAAACCTGCGCCCGCTTCACCACGGGGATGCCCAACTCGCGCGCTTTCTGCAGTTCAGGATTCCTGGCGGGAATGGCGGAAGAGATGACCACCACATCTGGATCCCGCAGATTGGATACGGCGTGCCGTAGAGCCACGCGGATACCGGCCTTCTCAAGCAGGCGCGTGTAGCGCGAAGCCTTCAGGTCGGACCCTTCCACCTCGAAGCCCAGGCCGTTGAGCACCAGCGCGATACCGCTCATTCCCTGTCCCCCGATCCCGATGAAGTGGAATCGATGATATGGGGACAGTTCGGGTGTCTCGGGTGACATGGTCTCAGTGTTCATACAATCCCTCACGCTCGCAACGCCGATCGGCGCCGGTCTGTCAGTTTCATAATCTCCGCAACGATACGCTCCGTGGCATCGGGCCTAGCCAGAGCGAGGGCGGCTTCGCTCATGCGCGCCCGCACCGCCGGATCCAGCATTCTCTCCAACTCGGCACGCAGCCGCGGTCCGGTCAACTCCGCATTCGGCACCACCGCCGCCGCCCCGCCGGCCTCCAAAGCCCGCGCGTTCTTCATCTGATGATCCGCCGTGGCAAACGGATACGGCACCAACACCGCGGGTACGCCCGCGGCCAGCAACTCGGCCACCGACCCTCCAGCCCGCGACAAGGCCACATCAGCCGCCGCCAATGCCAGATGGAAGTCGGAGATGTACGCAAACGCCTGGTAGCGCTCGGTGGACGGTAGCATCGCCTCCACCACCCGCTGGTAGTCCGCCTCCCCGGTGACATGCAGGATTTGAAATGCCGGTGTCGTCCCGGCGAACGCTTCAATGACCGCATCATTCAACACGCGGGCGCCCAGACTGCCGCCAAAGATCAGCAAGACCGGCTCCTCCCCCTCCACGCCGAATCGTCGCCGCCCGTCCGCACGCGTGGCACTGAGCAACTTTGGGCGCAGGGCGACCCGTGTAGACGAACTTGCCGCCCTCGCAACCCGGGATGGGAAACGACAGGCACACCTTATCCACCAGACGGCTCAGAACACGATTGGTCCAACCCAAGTGAGCATCCATCTCCACCGCGACCGACGGGATGCGCCTAACGGCAGCCTCGGCCACCACGGGACCCGACGCATACGCTCCCACGCCCACCACGCAGTCGGGGCGCACCTCGCGCAGCACGTTCCAAGCCTCAACCCCCGCGAGTGGGATAGAAGCAAGGGTCTTGATCGTGCCCAAACCCAGGTGGCGCTCGAATCCTCGGATGCGGACGCGATGGAACCGGTATCCCGCTTCGGGCACGAGCCGGCCCTCCATCCCATGCCCGGCTCCGCAGAACTCAACCGTGTGACCGCGATCGGTCAGGACATCAGCGATCGCCAGCGCCGGTACCACATGTCCTGCTGTTCCGCCGCCTGCGATCAAGATACGTGACATTCGACAACCCTCTTTCCACTACGGGGGTTTCTTCATCGGGAACAATCTCCTGGGCCGTCACCGGCACTGGACCAAAACGGGCGACGGCAAGCACCACACCGACTCCCGCGAGCATAATCACCAGATTCGTCCGTCCGAAACTCACAAAAGGCAACGGGATGCCGGTCAGGGGCATAACCCCCATGACTCCTCCCAGATTCACCACCGCCTGGCCTGAGATCATGAGACCCACTCCTCCGGCCAGGTAGCGACCGAATGAATCGGTGCACCGCGCCGCAATGCGAAACACAGCCGTCACCAGCAGCGCGAACAACAGAAGGAGCAGACCCGCTCCCACGAACCCGAACTCCTCACCGATGATACTGAAGATCATATCGGTATGCGCTTCGGGCAGGTAGTTGAACTTCTGGACACTCCGTCCGGGGCCCACCCCCCACCATCCGCCGTTGGCCAGGGCCAGAAAGGATTGGACTATCTGCCACCCATGACCCTGCGCGTCTGCGAACGGGTCCAGGAAGGCCAGGAACCGCTCACGCCTGAAGTCTGACCCCAAAATGGCCGCTGCCACCAGCATCAAACCCAAGAGGGCTATGCTCAACCACTCCTTGAGGGGCATGCCCGCCTGCCACCACAAGCCCATGACCACCAAACCAATTATCAGAGTGGTGCCCAAGTCGGGTTGCACAAATATCAAGCCGGCCCCGCAGGCGGCAACGGGGGCCAGTGGCCAGAACAGAACGCCGAATCTCCCTCCCTCCGCTCTGCGCGTGGAAAGGAGATGGGCCGCCAACCCCACCATGACCAGTTTGGCGATCTCTGAAGGTTGCACCGACAAGGGACCAAGATCGAGCCACCGTGTAGCCTCATTGGCCTCTCGTCCGATGTGCGGGATCTTCGCGGCCACCAACAACGCAAACGCAAGGACGGTCAGCCACAGAATGGCCTTCCTGCAACGACGGTAATCCACACGTGAGAGCACCACCAACGCTGCCAGACCCAACAAGGCCGCCACTCCCTGGTCTTTGATGCGGCTCAAAGCCAGCGCGTTCTCGGCGAAGAACCCCTGAGCCGTGGAAACCGAGTAGATCATGAGCATGCCGATACAGGTCAGGGCCACGGCCAAGATCCATGCCATGTGGGAGGCCACTGAGCTTACCTCTCTGCCCGGAACCACCACCCACCGACTGTGGGACGCGATACACTCGTCGTCCTTCGTCTCGCTCAAAGGCAAGTCGACCGCTGTTGCCCACTCGTGGGGGACGGTTGTATGGGGGGAACGCCTCCTCATCCTTCACCCTACTGGGCCGACCTCGCCGCCAAGCGGGCCACGATCTCCATGAAGTGCCGCCCTCGCTCCTCGAAGTTGCGGTATTGGTCGAAACTCGCGCACGCGGGGGCCAGCAGAACCACTTCCCCCGGCACCGCAGCCGCTGCAGCCAGACTCACCGCCCGCTCCATGTCTCCTGCCTCCACCAATTCCGGAAGCGCCCCGCCGCCACCTTGGCCGGCCACGTCCTCAAACGCGCTCCGGATCAGCGGTCCCGCCTCTCCAATCAGGTACACCACGCGACATGCGCCGATGCAGGCCCGGGCCAGCGGAATGTAGTCAGACGCCTTGTCGCGGCCCCCAAGGATGAGATGCACGCCCGCCGGATACGCAGCCAACGCCTTGAGCGCCGCCTCCACGTTGGTGGCCTTACTGTCGTTGACATACTCCACATCGTGGATCTTTCCTGCCCGCTGGAGGCGATGCTCCACTCCAGGGAAGTCCCGGAGGGCCTCCTCCACCGCTTCCAGTTCCAAGCCACGGGCCAAAGCAGACGAGGCCGCCGCCAAGCAGTTCTCCACGTTGTGCATGCCCCGGAGGCTCAGGTCCTCCAGGCGCAAGGAGGGGCGGCCGAACAGTATAAGATATTCACCTTCAAGTCTAGATTGAGCCTCGGGGCGTCCATTGCTCGAGAACCAAATCACTTCCGGCCCCGGACTCCGGTTCGGCCAAATCCCTCCCCACAGGCGCCACCAGCGCGTCGTCGGCGTTGATGACGGCCGTATCCCCGGCTGCTTGACGCGAGAACACCCTGGTCTTGATCTCAAGGTACCGCTCCATGGTGCCGTGGCGGTCCAAGTGGTCTTGGGTCAAGTTCGTGAGGATGGCCGTGACAGGGCGAAACTCATGAACGTCCTCCAACTGGAAACTCGATACCTCAACCACCACTTCAGTGCTGGAATCGATATCATCCACCACCGTGGTGAGAGCGGTCCCGATGTTGCCCACTGTCCGAACCGGCCGGCCGGCCGTGGCGAACATATGCCCCAGGAGCGCTGTGGTGGTGGTCTTGCCGTTCGTGCCTGTGACGGCATCCAGGGGATTGTCCAGCAGGCGATAGCCCAACTCGATCTCACTCCACACCGGCAGCCCCGTGTCCCGCGCCCGTCTGACCACCGGCATCTCGGAGGGGATCCCTGGGCTCTTCACTACAAGATCCACGCCTTCCAGAAGGTCGGGGCCTTGCTCGCCCAGCTTCAACTCCACCTGCGGCCTCCCCGCCAACACCTCCAGCCCATCCAGTTGATCCTGCCGACTTGTGTCGAGAGGACAACGGCGTACCCCGTGACGAAAGCGCCTGCGCCGCGGCCAATCCTGAGCGGCTGGCCCCCAAGACGGTACACGACGCACCTCTGTAGGTAGGCCGCGCTCCCCCCGCATGGTGATGAACGTATCCATGGGTTGCTTCACCACCACGGCAGGGAGCCGCGGGCGAACTCCAGATAGTAGAGCGTGAATCCGGCCGCCGCGAACATGGCCGTCACTATCCAGAAACGCACGATGATTTTGGTCTCCGACCAGTTCTTCAGCTCAAAGTGATGGTGGATGGGAGACATCAGGAATACACGGCGGTGGAAGAAACGCACGGCGACCACCTGGATGATGAGGCTCATACCCTCGATCACGAAAATGGCGCCGATCAAGGGAAGATATAGCTCGGTGCGGGTCATGATGGCCAAGCCTCCCAAGGCCGCACCCAGAGCCAGCGCCCCGGTGTCGCCCATGAACACGGCGGCGGGGAACGAGTTGTACCACAGAAAGCCGATGCAGCCACCCATCAGACTGGCAGCCAGTATGGCTAGGTCTTTGTATCCGTTCAGCCAAGTGATCCCTACGTAGGCCAACAGCGCTATGGCCACAGTCCCCGCGGCCAGGCCGTCGAGACCGTCGGTGAGATTCACGGTATTGGCACTCCCGGCACCGATGAGATAAGCGAGCACGATATAGAACCATCCCAGGTTCACGCTCACCTTCAATAACGGGATGTTCACGCTGGTACCGACGCCACCGAAACGATATGCCATGAATCCCACAATGAGTAGAACCACAAGTTGGAGGGCCAGCTTGACTTTGCCGCTGATACCGAGAGAGCGTCTGCGCAGCAGTTTACTGCTGTCATCCAAGAAACCGATGATGGCGGTGCCCACCAACAATCCCAACACCAGCAGACCACTGGTTGAGTAACTACCGAGCAGTAAATAAGGGACTATGGCGCAGACCAGTATCAGAAGGCCACCCATTGTGGGCGTACCGGCTTTGGCCTGATGGCGAGCCGGACCTTCCTCCCGAATGCTCTGCCGGATGCCACGACGCCGCAGCAGGGAGATGAAACGAGGGCCACTCACGACCACCAACAGCACGGCGAGAATGGCGGCGGCCAACACCCTGCCCACCGCTCAACACTCCTCTCGCGCCAAACTCAACAGACCCTGCACCACCTGCTCCAGACACAGGCGTCGCGATCCCTTCACAAGCACCACATCTCCAGGCTTCAAGCTGAGCTTGAGTTCATTTGCCATCCCTGGTATGCCAACCAGGGTGCGCGCTTTCGCCACGCCGTGCGGCGCCACCGATTCATATGCCTCGACCACGGTTGATGCGTGGTCGCCCACGGCATATAGGACTTCCACGCCCATCTCGGCGGCCTTATGTCCAATCTGGGCATGATACAGACCTGCATCCGCGCCCAGTTCCAGCATATCGCCCAGTATGGCCACCGACCTCCCCCCGACTTGACGAGCCCTTTCCATCAAACCGGACAGGGCCATGACAACCGCTTCGGGGTTGGCATTGTATGTGTCATCCAGGATGATCAACCCGCCCACCTCATACTCGTCTCCACGCCCCGGCGTGAAGACCACTCCCCCTACCCCTTGTAGGCAGTGCTGTAGAGAGAGCTGGGCAGCGTAGCACACCGCAGCGGCGGCCACTGTGTTTTCCAACCGGTAGCGCGCCGTGAAAGGCGTGGTTACCTCAGCCTCACCTTCAGGCCAAGTCACATGCAACAAACACCGCGCTGCGTCGCACACGGTCGCATGTCCAAGTATGAGTGGATCACGACCCTCTGCATGTCCAACAACCGGTTCTACAACTTCTCCGCCAAGCGACTCCTGTTCTGCTGCTCCTTCCAGAGCGAAACGCACCACCCGCCTGCCCGCCCGCCGGCCTGCCTTCTCCACCCATTCTTCCAGCGCCCGGCAGTCGCGCGGCACTACCACCACCCCGCCCGGCTTGGTGCGCAGAATGAGTTCAGCCTTAGCCTGAGCTACATTCTCAAGCGTGCCAAGAAGCTCAAGATGTACTGGAGCTACATTGGTTATTACCCCTACGTCCGGTTCGGCAACATCCGCCAAGTACGCGATCTGCCCCAACCCCCTCATGCCCATCTCCACTACCACGATCTCTGTAGAAGGCTCGATCTGCAGCAAAGTGAGTGGCACGCCGATCTCGTTGTTCAGGTTGGACTCAGTGGCCAGCACCACCCGTTCCATCCCGGCCATAGCCCGAATCAGATCCTTGGTGCCGGTCTTGCCGATGCTCCCCGTCACGCCAATAACCACTGCCCGCGATAGCCGCCGCACAGCCCGTGCCATGCGGCCCAGCGCCAGAAGCGGGCTCTCGACTTCATAAATGCGGTCCTCCCACTCACGGACGGCAGCCTCTTCCAACGCTGCAACACCATGTCCTGTGGACACCACTGCGCCACACGCCCCGTTGCGCAGTGCCTGCAGTACATATTGGTGCCCATCGAAGCGCTCGCCCGCTAGAGCGAAGAACAGGTCTCCTTTGCGCAGCGTGCGCGTGTCGACCGAAACTCCAGTGACGGCCGTTTTGAGCGGTGGCAGGCCCAGCGCCGCACCGGCCGTAGTGGCATCCAGCGCAATCATTTCTTCCCCCAGCCGTGGTGATGAAGTGCAGCCAGGGCAACCTGGCAGTCGTCGAAGGGCACTTTCTTATCCGCGAACTCCTGGCCGCTCTCGTGACCCTTCCCAAGGATCAGAACTAGATCCCCTGGCTCAGCCATCTCCACTGCTCTGGCGATGGCCTCACGCCGGTCGACTTGGACCTCCGCACCTTCGGGACATGCAAGCCCAGCCAGTATCTCAGCCACGATGGCAGCGGGATCCTCCGAGCGTGGGTTATCGGAAGTGATGATGCAGACATCGCTCCCCTCCTCCAGAGCCCTACCCATCTTGGGGCGTTTGGTGCGATCCCGATCCCCCCCACACCCCAATAGCGCGATGATCCGCCCCGATCCCACAGCTCGCGCCGTTCGCAAGACGTTCTCCACCGAATCAGGCGTGTGAGCGTAATCCACGAGAACGGTGAACGGCTGGCCGGCGTCCACTTTCTGCATGCGACCGGGCACACCCGGGAACCTACGTATAGCGCTGAGCATCCGGTGGATATCAAGCCCCAAGCCCAAACCCAAGCCCAAGGCCGTTAGGGTGTTGGAGGCGTTGAACTCCCCAAGCAGCGGGACTGCGAGCGGGAACTGCAGGCTGGAACCAAGATCTATCCCCACTAACGCCTCCGGTTTCACCGAAGCCGCGGCCACGAGAGGCAGAGCCCGCCCCTGCAACCTCAGTGTGCCCCGTACCCCCTGCGCGTCCAAGCGCAGGTCGCATAACTCAATGTCGGGCCGCGTGTCTTCCGTCCTCTGCACACCACCGGCTCCCCGTACCGCGAAGGTCAGCAACCGCCCCGGGTCCACCAAAGCTGCGATCTCACGGCCCATTACGTCGTCAACGTTGACCACGGCGGGGATGGCTTCGCCGGCAAACACCGGGTCCGTGAAAAGCCTCAGTTTGGCGGCTCGGTATGCTGCGAAAGACCCATGAAACTCAAGATGATCTTGAGTCAGGTTCGTGAACGCCACCGCTCCAAACCGCAGTCCATCCGCGCGACCCAGTTCAAGCGCGTGCGAGGAGACCTCCATCACTGCGGCGCCATTCCCCGCGGCTACCATGGCGGCCAAGTCGCGCTGCAAATCCGGCGCCTCCGGAGTGGTCCTGTTCGCGGGGTGATGTTCCCCGCCGATCACACGCTCCACTGTAGTGAGCAGACCCGTGCGCATACCGGCATCCTCCAGCAACCATGCCACCAGGTAGGCGGTGGTTGTCTTGCCGTTGGTGCCGGTGATCCCCACCAGCCGGAGCCGCCGACTCGATCACCGTAGAACGTCCGAGCCATCCGAGCCATGGCCGATCTCACATCGGGAACCACGATCTGGGGTACCGGCAAAGCCAACGGTCGCTGCACACACAGAGCCACCGCCCCGCGCGCAACGGCGTCACCGGCGAACTCGTGGCCGTCGAATCTGAGACCGGGAATGCAGAAAAACAACGTACCCGCTTCGACGGTGCGACTGTCATAGGAGAGGGACACGATGTCCACAAAGGGATGGCCGGAGAGATCGTAATCCTCCAGCCCGTTGAGGAGTTCGGGGAGGTTCACGGATTCGAATTCTACCATAGGGGTACCGACTGAACCCGATCGTGACACCGGTTCAATCCTCGGCCTTGCAGTCCGGGGCAATGCCCAAATGCTTGACTGTGAAGTCCGCAATACGGGCAAACACAGGCGCTGCCACCTCAGAACCCAGGTGGGCCTGCTGCGGCTCATCCACAGCCACCAGGATCACCACCCGTGGGCGGTCGGCCGGTATCATGCCTACGAACGAGGCCAGATACTTGTCCTCGGCATACCCTATGCCGTCCTCCAATGCCTTCTCTGCCGTACCGGTCTTCCCGGCCACCGAGTACCCTGGGAGGGCGGCTGCAGTTCCGGTCCCGCTCTCCACCGTCTCTTTCAGCATAGCCCGCAACTGCTCCGCCACCCGCGCATCCACCACCCTGCGCGTCTCTATCTCTCCCGCCGATTTCTTGGTCAAATGCGGCGCCACCCAAAGCCCATCGTTAGCCACGGCGGCGTACGCCGACGCCAACTGGATGGCCGTGACGGATATGCCTTGACCAATGGGCACATTGGCTACCGTTCCCAAGTTCCACTTATCAACCGGCAGCAGCAGCCCCGCGACCTCTCCCGGCGCGTCGATCCCTGTGCGTCGCGTGAAGCCAAAAGCGTTTATCATCCGACAGAAATCCTCTTTGCCCACCTTGAGCCCCAGAGTCACTGCGCCCACGTTCGACGATCGCGCCACTATCTGCGTAACCGACATGACCCGTTCCGGCTCCACGCCCTCGTAGGCTTCGCCAATGGAGACATCGCCCACCACGATATTGGGCGGTAGTGTGAAGACCGTGTCCGGCGTCACCAACTGCGCGGACAGAGCAGCCGCCACCACCACCAGCTTGAAGGTGCTTCCCGGTTCAAACAAATCGGTGACCGGATAATGCCTCCTATCGGCGGCATCTTGGGCCAAGTACTCGTTGGCATCGAAGACCGGGGTGGTAGCCATGGCCAACACCTCCCCACTCTGCGGATCCAGGATTATGGCAGTAGCCTTCCTGGCCTCATACTCCTCCACCGCTTCCGTGAGGATCTGCTCCGTGGCGAACTGGATTTCCTTGTCAACAGTGAGCACCACATCGTTACCCGGTACGGGGGCGTCTTCGTGCACGACCTCGAGTACCCTCCCCCGATCGTCGACTATGGTGGTCCGTTTGCCGGGCTCACTGACAACTGGGCATCGTACCGCAATCTGAGACCCTCCAGCCCTTTCATCTCGGTGCCCACGAATCCCAGAAGTTGAGAAGCCAACGCTCCCTGCGGATAAATGCGCTTGTCTTCCGCTTGACCAAAGACTCCTTTGATACCCAAAGAGCACGCCCGCCGCGCCACTACCGGGTCCGCCATGCGCATCACATAGACGAAGGTTCCCGGCGTGGAAAGCCGCGCCAAGATTTCGTCCTCCTTCATATCCAGAACTGCAGCCAACTTCCGCGCAGCGGCGGGTGGGTCTTCTATCTCCTTGGGGTTCGCGCAGACCGATATCATCTCCACAGTGAGAGCCAGTGCTCCACCGTCCCTGTCGAGGATGGCAGCCCGTTTCACTGGAAGCACAGTGGAGGCCAAGTACTGCCTCTCCGCACGCTGCGAATACTCAGCGGCTTTGACCACCTGCAGATAGAAGGCCTTGCCCAGGAGTCCGGCGAAACACGCACCGAAGGCCAAGACCATGAGGAGCAGCCGCCTGTTGCGGGAGCGACCGCTCATGTTATCAAGGCGTTCGCGCTCCCCGACCGGCTGCCTCGTCAGCAGCTTCACTCGGCGAGGTTGCCGTGGCGGGAGATTCGCGGCCGTCGCGCCGGGCACCGGCGGCGGCACCCACGTCGGCCACGGCCACCGCACCCGCAGTGGCCACCATCCGCGGACCGCCCACGTCTTCCGAGGCCGATTCGGCCTTGACGCCCGGCACTTCGATGTAGGCCACGCCGGTGGCGAGCTCCAATCCCAACAGCCCAGCCTTGTCCTGCAAACGTGCCGCGGAGCCCAGGGCGGCGGCCTGGGTGTTGTACTCGGCCTGTTCGGCGCGCAGGGAGGAGACCTGCCTCTCCAGCATCACGGCCTCGGCTTTGAAATGGAAGGCGGCCATGTTGAGCAGTACCGGTGCAGCCCCTCCGCACACGAGGAGTAGGAATCCGAACACAAGCAGCGGCACCAGCACTCGACGTGTCCGTCTCCGCGGTCTCGCCACCAACCGCAGCGCCGGCTGGCGGATAGGACGACCTGCGGGGCGTGCCGACGGAGCCGCCGCAGCCACGGCGGACCTTTCAGCGGCGATCTTCCTACCGGCAGATGCTCGTGACCGCGGGTCAGGTTCCGCCAAGCGCCGTCGCTCTCGCGCGGCCACCCTCTCTGCGCTGCGCCTGGCGGCGTCGGATTCGTACTCCGACCACTCGCGGTTGGTGTAGTAGCGCGCTGCCGCGGCCCCGGCCATCACAACCTCCACGCGGCCCGCAGTTTGGCCGAGCTGGATCGCGGATTGGCCTTCAGTTCCCGCGCCTTGGGCGTGAGCGGCCTGGGAGTGAGGATATCCAGGGTGGGGACACGGCCACAGGCACATACCGGGAAAGACGGGGGACAGATGCAAGGGTGCGCTTGACTGTGGAAGAAACGCTTGACAATGCGATCTTCCAACGAGTGGAAACTCACTACCGCCAGGACGCCACCCGGAACCAGAAGTTCCAAGGCCTCAGGTAGTGCTCGTTTGAGGGACTCCAACTCGTCGTTCACCACTATGCGCAACGCCTGGAAGACTCTCCGCGCCGGATTCCTGGCTCCAAAACGGGCAGGGGTGGGAATGGCCTGCTTCACCGTCTCCACCAGTTCAGCCGTCCGCGTGTAGGCCGACGTCTGCCGGCGACGTACCACCAGCCTGGCTATGGGACGCGCGAACTGCTCCTCTCCGTACACTCGGAAAATGCGGGTCAGTTCATCCTCCGATGCCTCATTGACGATGTCGGCCGCCGTGGTGGTGAGTGCGGGGTCCATGCGCATATCGAGCGGGGCATCGTAGCCGTAGGAGAAGCCACGCTCCTCAGTGTCCACCTGCATGCTCGATAGACCCAGATCCATATAGAGATGTGTGGCCCGGAAGCCCGCTTCTCTGAGTTCGATCAAGACGTCGGCGAAGTTGCCGGCGTAGAAGTGAGACGGGCATCGAAAGCTGGGCCGCAAAGCATCGAAGTAATCACGGGCCACGGGATCGCGGTCGCACGCCACGAAGCACCCCTCCGGGCCGAGATGCTCCGCCACCGCCGCCGCATGCCCGCCTGCGCCGAACGTGCAATCGACTACGTAGCTATCGGACTGCACATTTAGGAGTTCCAACAACTCCGTGGTCAGCACAGGTGTATGTGCCATTGCCATTTCCGCCTCAAATGCCAGTGCCGCAGAGCTAGGACTCATGAGCCCCGTCCCGCTTGGCGTCTCTCCTGGCCTTCCGTTGCTGATACTTCTCCGTCTCTTCGGCCAGGGTTGCCGGATTCCATATCTCCAGTCGATTCCGGTTGCCCAGGATCATCACTTTGCCCACCAGATCAAGGCCTTCAGAGATCCCGGCCTGCAGAACCGACACCCTACCCTGTTTATCGGGAACACAGCTGCTCATACGCGAGAAGATGAAGCGCGAATCCCAGTCGTCCTCGAAGTCGTCGTAGGTATTGAGCGGATCGATGTATCTCTCCTCGTACTCTCTCCAGTCGTCCTCGTTGAACACCATGACGCAGTGCGGCTGAACGGGGAGACGGGCAAGAACTGCCCCTGAGGCGAAGTGCTCACGGAAATCAGCAGGGAGCGTGACGCGTCCCTTGCTGTCAACCGAGTGTTCATACGTGCCAAAAAGACGGGTTCGTTGCATGGTGTCTCCACAATAGGCCGAAATCCGTCCATAGTCAACCACTTCATCCCATTATTTGCCATGATATCCCACTTTTCCCCCCAAAGACGGATTTCACGCGTCAATCGATGCCCACACCTGCAGCGTCGGTCTTTGCGCACGCTGCTCTGCATTACTTGATTTTTGCATTGCTTCATGCAGATACGAGCCGTCAGGCCCCTTTGGAGCCCAACCATGAACCGCCAACTGGGCCCCGAACTGGGTGAACTCTGTCATGTTTGGTACGCATGAATGATTGCAGGAATAAGTCACACGCACGCAAACATGCACGAATCCGGCGTGTGCTTGATCGGCATCACGGGCGTGGCCGTGATGCCCGTGGAACGTCTACAAGCGTGTAAGGTCTACAAGCGGCGCATCGGAGCGTAGTCGACCTTGAGGCTCTTCTGCTCACCGAGCGAGCTGAAGAACACTCTGACTACGCCCCCCGGCTCTACGCCCAGGACCATGCCCTCTCCGAACTTGGCGTGCGTTACGCGATCCCCGACCGAGAATACGGGGACATCCGAGTCGGACTCAGCAGAAGCCCGGCCGCCGCCCACCCCGCCTGAGGCGTTTTCTCGGCTGCGACGTGCAGCTGCGTACCGGTCCGTTCCTTCCAACGAACGGTGGCCGGCAGTCCCCCGCGACGAGGCACCCGCCCCTAACGAAACGCCGGCCCCACCGGGGCGGAAGCGACGCCCGTAGAACCCTCCCCAAGTCGCCGTGTCGCTTCCGCGCGGCGAGCGGCCGGTAGTCGAGAAGATCGACCGGGATCTCCTCCAGAAAACGACTTGGAAGATTGTAGCCACCGGATCCGTAGAGCGATCGGCTCTCGGCGTAAGACAAGTAGAGACGCTCTTCTGCCCGCGTGATCCCCACGTAACAGAGTCGTCTCTCTTCCTCCAATTCCTGCTCGTCGAGCGAACGCGAGTGCGGGAACACCCTCCTCCATACCCACGATGAACACCACGCGATACTCCAAGCCCTTGGCGTTGTGCAGCGTCATGAGCGTGAGTTGATCTGTGCCGGCGCGCAGAGCGTCCACATCGGCATAGAGGCTTATCTCCTGCAGGAATTCGGCGAGCGTTCCCTCGGGATTGTTTCGATCGTATTCGCGGGCCACTCCCACGAACTCCTGCAGGTTCTCCAGTCTTCCTTCCGCTTCCAGTGTGCGCTCATTTTGAAGAGACCCCACCAACCCGCTTTCCTGCAACACGGTCTCCACCTGTTCAGCCACCAGCACGGAACCATCCTCCGCACGCGTCTGCCAGCGGGCGAGGTGTTCGGCCAGCCCCTCCATGGCCCGGCACGCCGCCGGAGCCAGGTCCGCGATGCTGTCTGCAGTGCAAAGGGCCTCAGCCATGGGGATACCCAGTGCCGCGGCGTGCAGTTGCAGCCTCCCCTCCGCCACGGCCCCCAGGCCGCGTTTGGGGGTGTTGAGCGCCCGGCGGAAGGAGAGATCGTCGGACGGGTTCGTTATGCAACGCAGGTAGGCGAGTATGTCTTTGATCTCCGCCCGTTCATAGAACTTGGTACCCCCCACCACCTGGTAGGGGATGCCGTAGCGCACAAGCATATCTTCCAGAACGCGGGACTGGGCGTTCACCCGATAGAAGACCGCCTGCTCGGAGAGACGCACCCCCTGCCCCAACAGACGCTCCACCTCCCCTGCCACGCGACGAGCCTCTTCATGCTCGTCCCGGCATTCCAGAAGAGCGACCTTCTCTCCCACCCCTTTGTCGCTCCACAGGTGTTTCGGCTTGCGCCCCCTATTGTGAGATACGACGGCGTGCGCCGCTTCCAGGATGGTGGTGGTGGAACGGTAGTTCTGCTCGAGTTTGACGACGGTGGCGTCGGGGAAATCACGCTCGAACTCGAGGATGTTGCGGATATCGGCTCCACGCCACGAGTAGACCGACTGATCGTCATCGCCCACCACCGTAATCTGTTCGTGCTCGCCGGCCAGAAGATGCACCAGCACATACTGAGCGTGGTTGGTGTCCTGGTACTCGTCTACGAGAACGTGACGAAACGCGCGGCGGTAGTGCTCCAAGCGATGAGGGAAGCTTTGGAACAGGTCAACGGTGCGCATGATGAGATCATCGAAATCGAGGGCGTTGGCCTCAAACAAGCGCTGTTGGTAGAGACGATAGACAACGGCCGCCACGTCGGACATGCCGCCGAACGACTTACGGCTGCCGGCGGGCGCAGATCCGCCCCAGGCGTCACTGCCACCTGCCTCGATTACCGCCGCCGAACCCGTGGAAATCGCGTACTCGTCAGGGCCGAGCAGACGGTTCTTGGCATCGCTGATGCGTGCGTGCACACCCTGTGGCGGGAACCGTTTGGGATCATAACTCAAGTCCTCCAGGCAGTGTTTCACCAGCCGTACCTGGTCCTGTTGATCGTAGATGGAGAAGGCGGGGCGATAGCCGAGCAGTTCGCCCTCACGACGCAGTATGCGCGCACAGGCCGAGTGAAACGTTGAGACCCACATGGTCCGTGCGATCGGACCCACCAGGTCCGCCACCCGTTGCTTCATCTCCCCCGCAGCCTTGTTGGTGAAGGTGATGGCCAGAAGCTCGTGCGGCTGGACCACACCGGCGCGGATGAGGTAGGCAATACGATAGGTCAAAACGCGTGTCTTGCCCGAACCGGCGCCGGCCAGAACCAAGAGCGGCCCTCCTCGTGGAACACCGCCGCCACCTGGGCGCTGTTCTGCCCGGCTCGCAGATCGGAGAGCGTGGGATCACTTCGAGGAGACACCACGCTATGTTAGCTGAGGAAGCTCCGAGCCGCACACCGGGCAGGACGGATCTCTGTCCACCTTCACAGAGCAGAAGGTCATGTCCCACAGATCTAGAGTGAGAAGATCCCGGTTGCACGTACCCGAATCGATGAGAAGCTTGAACACCTCCGTGCTCTGCAGGCTGGCAACCACAGCCACGGCTGTGTTGATGACGGCGGGCGCAGTATCGGCCGCCGCCGCATCCGCGGGCGGCGGCTCAGGGAAGATGCAACGCAGGCACGGCCCCTCCCCCGGCAGGATGGTCATGGTCATACCCGACGAACCCCCCACCCCACCGTAAACCCAAGGTAGACCCGCACCCACTGCGGCCGCGTTCAGCAGGAAGCGCGTAGCGAAGTTGTCGGTGCCGTCCACTATCACGTCAAGACCATCGAGGAACTCCTCCACGTTCTCGTGGCTGAGTCTGCCTACACGCGAGTCGATGCTCACCGAGCTGTTGGCCTCCCGGAGCCGCTCGGCCGCTACCTCGGCCTTGAAGCGACCGGCAACCACATCTTCTTCCGTATACAGCACCTGACGGGGTAGGTTACTGAGCGACACCCGATCGTAGTCCATGATCCGCAAGAAGCCCACACCGGCTCGTACCAGTTGCACGGCGATGGTGGACCCAAGTCCGCCGCACCCCCCTAGGCCTACGCGCCCCCGGCCCACCGCAGCCTGGCCCGTCTCCCCCCACAGTCCGAACTGCAGCTGCCGGAGATAGCGATCGCCGCCCATCACTCTGCCTTCACTCTCCGCGGCTGGGCAGCGACGCAGCCGCCAGATCCTTGCCGATTATCACCACTATTCTGCCTGCCGGCAGATCCTTCTGCTCCACAACCTTACCCACCTTCAACAGCGTTCGCACGCGCTCAGCCTGGGCCACGGCGTCGGGCGCCGCCAGGATTTGCGTGGAGGCGACGTCCGGGAACTGCTCGGCGTTCTTCGGCTCGAGCATGGTGAGACCCAGTATGGATATCACCTCCGTTGCCGCTTCGGCCACTCCTATCTCCCCGGAGCCGTTCTGGACTTCCACGCTCTCGCGAGAGTCGCGTGCCCTGCCCAGGAGTGACGCAATTCTCTCCAGATCAGGCTCGAAGTACGATACGCCGCCCCTGGTGGCGTCCTTTCCCGGAACCACCGCTTGGACCTCCGGCGGAGAGGGCAGCTCCCGCAGAGCCTCGCGGGCCGTCTCCGCCCCAGTGCCGTTCAACTCGAGATCACCCAGTGCCGCTTGGCCTTTCGCCGTCTTGGCCGCGGCGGCTACGGCCCCCGCGGCGGTCAGCACCGAGGTTGCCGAACCAGTGGCCACCAGCGCCGGCGGCAGAGAGCCGCCCTGTCCCACAGCCACCGCGGCATTGCGAAGCCCCGCCCACTGCAACTCTGCCACGGTGCCCGCGTCCACCCCGAGCAGCGAACCAATAGACTCGCGCAAAGCTGCCGCACCCGAGTCGCCGCCAACTCGCTCACGGTGTTGAATCCACTTCCCGTCTTCACAAGAGTGTCGCCCGGGAGGGCCACGAGAATAGTCGGCGGACCTACAGGATCTATGCACAGCAGTGCAACAGTCGTGGCATCCTGCATGACGGCCAGCAGCACCGCCGGCCCCTCTCCGGCGGCCTGGGTCACCGAAGTAGGCGCGGACCCGGGATGTGAGGCGCCACCGGGTGTGCGCCCCAGCAACTGGACAACCGCAAATGCCAACCCACCCACGATCACGAGGGCTGAGAATACGAGGAGCATACGCTTAACGGTCTTCTGGCGGCGGCGACGGAGCGCCGCGCTGCGGCGGGCACGGTAGCCCGTGCCCGCCGCAGCGCGGCTGTGGCCTGACACCCCTCTATTCCCCGCGTCCACCCAGCCTCTCTGTATCCTCGACTTCTATCCGCCAACAGGGGTCAAGTACAGACCCCACTTGTCCACGAACTCCGCCACGCATTCCGGCACCAGGTAGCGTATGGGTTCACCCGCCCTCCTACGCTCCCGAATCATGCTCGACGACACGGCGAGTCCCGGGATCTCCATAGCCGAAATCCGATCTCCCCCCTCCAGGCTCTGCGCAATCTGCGAGAGGCCGGCGAGATCATGCCCCGGACGCGAGGCCGCAATGAGTGAAGCAAGACTCAAGAGCCGCTCCGGTTCTTTCCACGTCAAAATCTCCAGAACCGCGTCCGCCCCGGTGATGAAGAACAGTTCCGTGGCCGGGGGCATGAAGTCACGGAGATACGACATAGTGTCAACGGTGTAATGGGTGCCTCCGCGCTCGAGTTCGAGTCGCGATACCCAGAGGCGCTCGTGAGATGCTGTGGCCATATGAGCCATGAGGTACCTCAGCTCTCCGGCCGTCAATATCTCCCGCTTGTGTGGCGGCGTGCCGGTGGGCATGAGGACCACGTGGTCGAGGTGGAATTGATGCAGTGCCTCTTGGGCCACAACCAAATGCCCCATGTGCACCGGGTCGAAACTACCGCCCAGTACTCCAAGGCGCCCGCATCCGCGACCCTTCAACAGTTGCAGGGCGTCCACGGCGCTTACGGATGAACCCCGAATCCGGAGAGATACATGAGGCTCACGTCATCAGCGCACGTGGCCGTTGCCGGTGACCACATACTTGATGGTAGTCATCTCGCGAAGCGTGAGTGGACCGCGAGCATGGAGCTTCTGCGTGGACACCCCCAGCTCGGAGCCAAGTCCAAAAGAAACCCCTTCGGTCAGACGGGTGGAAGCGTTGACGTAGACTGCTGCCGCATCTACCTCGTTGGCGAAACGACGTGCGGCCTCCAAATCACGGGTGACAATGGCCTCCGAGTGCCCACTGCCGAAGCGCCCGATGTGCTCAATGGCCTCGGCCAGGCTGCTGACCACCCTCACCGTTAACTCCAGGCCGAGGAATTCGGCCGCGTAGTGCTCCTCGCTCGCCGGCGCCAGCATCTGGCCCACCTCGCCCATGAGGCTTCTGGTTCGTTCACATGCATAGATGGTTACTTTGCGATCTTGCATGTCCGAGATGACCCGAGGCAGGAAGGCCTCCGCCACAGCCTCATGAACCAGCAACGTCTCCACAGAGTTGCACACACCGGGTCGTTGCAGCTTGGCGTTCAGCGCGATGGCCAACGCCTGGGTAAGATCCGCAGCCCGATCGACATATACGTGACAGTTTCCCGCGGAAGCCAACAGAACAGGTACGCGACTGTTCTCCAAGACGAAGTTGCGCAGTCCCACCCCGCCACGAGCCACGGCCAGATCCACCAATCCCGTCAACCGCAGCAGTTCCAGAAGCGCATCCCGCTCTTTGGTGGGGACGAACTGAATGCAGCCGCCGGGGAGCCCGGCTTCCAACACGGCACCCGTGATGACCTCGGCCAGAATGCGATTGGTGGCGAAAGCGTGGGATCCACCCCGCAGAATCACGGAGTCGCCCGCCTTGAGACATACTGCCGCCGCATCCACAGTGACGTTGGGTCGGGATTCATAGATGACCGCCACCACGCCGAAGGGAACGCGTCGAACTTCTATCGCCAGCCCCAGTGACGTTCGCCAACCCTCAATCACCTCTCCAACGGGATCAGGCATTCCCGCCAGCACCTTGAGGCTCTGGATGATCTCCTCCACACGATGCTCATCAAGCAGAAGCCGGTCCAGCTGAGACGCAGACAGACCCTTCTTGCGGGCGGCGGTGACGTCGGCTGCGTTCTCCTGCAGCACCTCACCCATGCGGCGCTCGAGCGCCTCCGCCATGAGCGCGAGGGCTTGGTTCTTTTCTGTGGTGAGTGCGGAAGCCAGGCGTCGCGAAGCAAGCCGTGCGTCCTGTGCCAGGGTACGAATATCCACACCGCCCTCCCCCAAACTAGATCACACCACGGGCGCCGCACTGCCGGTGGGGTTAGCGCGGCTTTCCCACTTAGCGCCATCCATGTTACTCCACCAACACCAGGTAGTCCCTGTGGATGGCGTCGGGCGAAGTGTGAGGCAGAACCTCGGCTGCTTCCTGACTCCGCAAGCCCTTGACGGCTTCTAGTTCCTCGCTGGAGTAGTCCACGATACCCCGGGCCAACTCCCGCCCCTCCTGATCGCACACGGATACGGCATCCCCGGCGCTGAACGAGCCTTCCACACCCGTGATCCCCACGGGCAGCAACGATGCGTTGCAGCACACGGCCCGTGCCGCGCCCTCATCCACATACACGCGGCCGCTTACCGGCTTGCCGTGCAGCAGCCACAGTTTGAATGCTCCCAACCCCTGATCTCTGGAGAAAAACCGGGTGCCCACGTCTTCACCGCCGACGCAGGCAGTAATCACCCCGGGTCGTGAGCCCCGGGCGATGGAGGTACGTACCCCCCCACTGGTGGCCACCTTGGCGGCCCTCACTTTGCTGGCCATGCCACCCCGACCGAGCGGGCCTCGAGAATCCGTCGATACGGATTCCAGCTCCGAGAAGTCGCGCACCTCTTTGATGAGAGCAGCACGAGGGTCATCCTGAGGGTTAGACGTATACAACCCTTCCGTATCAGTCAACAAGACCAACAGGTCAGCCTTGAGGAGCAGCGCCACCCGCGCCGCCAACATATCGTTGTCGCCGAAGCATAGTTCCTCGGTGGAGGTGGTGTCGTTCTCGTTGACAATGGGAACCACTTTCCATTCCAAGAGCTTGTGTAGGGTGTTTCTCGCATTCAAGTAGCTGGTACGTATGGCGAAGTCGCGCGCACTGAGGAGCACCTGCGCGGTCACAACCTCCTCGTGGCCGAAGAGCTCGCTGTAGGCGTGAAAGAGGCGCCCTTGACCCACCGCAGCCAGGGCCTGCAACTGTTCCACTTCCACCGGCTTGCTGGTAATGCCGAGTGGTCCCATTCCGGACGATACGGCCCCCGAAGAGACCAGAACCACTCGATGCCCGCGACGATGCAGGTCACAGATCTCCGCCACCCGCCCCGCCATGGGGCCCAGACGGAACTTGCCGCGTTCATCGGTGAGAGTACTGGATCCGATTTTCACAACTACCGTCATGGTGCTACGCCTACCCGCCACCTTCACTCCTACTGAAACTCAAAGATATACCCGGCGATCTCCACCTCGTCACCGGGTTCCGCACCTGCCTCGCGCAGGGCTTCTTCCAGCCCCAAGCGGCTCAAACGTCTGTCAAGGTACCGCACCGCTTCGTCATTAGCCAAATCAGTTCGTCTGACCAAACGCTCCACGGCCTCCCCCTCCACAACGAACCCCTGCTCGGTCCTTCGCAATACGAGCGTACTGCCTTTGGCGGCCGCCGGTCTGTACACCACATGCGCCCCAGTTGCCCGAGTGGGCTCGGAACCCATTGGCTCGCTCTCTTCGCGAGGGGCGGCTCCGCTCGCGACTGCGCCATCAGATGCGTAATCCGGTCCGGCGTCAGGTGCCCCCACGGCTGTCTCCACCTGGGAAGACCCGAGCGCCCGCCATGTGGCCCAGACCAACCACTCTATGCCCTTGCCCGTGGCCGCAGACACGGGACACACCAGGATTTCGAGGGGTGGAGATGAATCATCCTCGGTCCACGAGAAAGCGGGGTGTCCCGCCTCCCTCAGCTGAGCCACTTCGCTGTGGAACTCCCGCAGCCTCTCCGACACCACCGTGTCATCCACGACATCGACCTTGTTGAGCACCACGATCTGCGGCCTGCGTCCCAGGGTGGAAGCGTGGGCCTCGAGTTCATGCAGGATGGTGCGGAAGTTCGCCATGGGCTCGTCACCGTAATAGCCGGTTATGTCCACCACGTGGAGTAGGAGCCTGCATCGCTCCAAGTGAGCGAGGAACTCGGTCCCCAGCCCCACCCCTTCACTCGCTCCTTCCAGGAGCCCCGGCACGTCGGCAACGGTGAACGACCCCTCCCGACCGGGAACCTCCACCACGCCGAGCATAGGCTCCAGTGTGGTGAATGGGTAATCCGCCACCTTGGGCCGCGCGCGCGAGATGCGCCGGAGGAGCATGGATTTCCCCGCGTTCGGAAGTCCCGCCAGCCCCACGTCCGCCATGAGTCGCAGAGTCAGACTCAGCCAGCGAGTTTCCCCCTCCTCGCCCAACTCGGCGAAGCGGGGAGCCTGACGCACGGCAGTGACAAAGCGCGCATTGCCCTTTCCCCCCATGCCTCCCTGTGCCACCCGCGTGCGCTGTCCATGGCGCGTGAGGTCGGCCACCACAAGGTCGCCGTCACGCACCTCGGTGCCGAGCGGCACCCGAACTACCACATCGTCGCCCCGAGCGCCGGCTTTGTTCGCGCCCCTGCCGTGGCCACCATTGCCGGCTTTGAAGTGGACGTGACCTCCAAAGTAGTAGAGGTCGCGCAGGCCTTCATCGGCTTCAATCCAGACGCTGCCACCGTCACCACCGTCACCACCGTCGGGGCCGCCGCGAGGCACATGCTTCTCGCGGCGGAAAGAGATGCAGCCGTTGCCCCCCCGACCTGCCGTCACATTTATCTTGGCGCGATCCGAGAACACGGTGAAAGACGACCTATGGGTGGAGTGAAGGGTGAGAAATGGGGAGGCGCGGCCCCCAAAGGGCGCCGCGCCGCACTCAGTTACTCGGTTGCCTGAGGACCGATGATGCGGATGGCGCGACCCCGCCGCCCGCGGGTGAAGAGCACCACACCATCCGCCTTGGCGAACAGCGTGTCATCTCTGCCGATGCCGACATTCACACCTGGGTGGAAACGGGTACCGCGCTGACGAACCAGGATAGACCCGGCAGTGACGAATTGGCCCCCGAACGCCTTGACGCCCAGACGCTGCGCGTTGGAGTCCCGCCCATTGCGCGAGCTACCGCCGCCTTTTTTGTGAGCCATGAGACGCTATCTCCTCTAACCTATCTGTTCCACGGAAAGGCGGGTGAGCGCACTGCGAAACCCCATCTTGCGCTTATATCCACGCTTGGGCTTGAACTTGAGCACCACCAACTTAGGACCCCTCAGGTGCTCCACCACTTTGGCTGTCACTCGGGAGGGTTCCCCACCAACTCGAAGCTCATCAGGGGACCCAACCAGGATGGCATTGAGCTCCACCGTGGAGCCTTCGGCGGCATCAAGGCGGTCCACAACCAATTCATGCCCCTCTTCAGCGCGATACTGCTTCCCGCCGACGTCGACGATGGCAAACATCCTACATTCTCCTCGTTTCAAGGACGGGCACGCGGGTCATCCCCGCGGTGCTTTCATCTCTCGGACGAGGAAGTATAGCAACAGCGCGGAGACAAGGCTACCCAACTCGATGCCGGCCGAGCTACCGCCTCAAGACGCAACCCCAAAATACACAACCCCGAAGCAGCCCGGCCCCCACCGTGCAGACAACTACGGCGAAACCAGCCCTCACACCGCAACGCGCGCATAGGCGCAGTTGCGGCTCACCCCTTCCACCACCACACCTACGGACCGCCCCACCAAGTCACCGGCGCCGAATACAATGACCACGTACGATCCCAGGCGCGCGATACCGTCGCGCGATTCGTAGACGCTGCGCTCGATGATCTCCACGGTCAACTGCTGGCCCCGCACCACGGGAAGTGCCGCCCGGCTGATGACCTCACGACTACCTTCGGCGCTGATGGCCATCTCCTCGCGCTCAAGATGGTCGACGCCCTCGAAGATGAAGAGCCGGCCCACTTCTTCCGAGAAACGGTGGGCGCGCGCACCCTCGGCCTCAGCGAACACCCCAGCCACATCCGGATGAACCTCAACCAGGAAGGCTTCGGACGAGGACTCCTTGGCAAGCACCCGGAGTCTGCGCTCAACTTCGAGCGCCACGCTCTGCGCGGACACCACCACACCCTCGCCCTTGCACACCGTACACGGACGGGTCATGATGCCACGAATGCCATCCGTAACGTTCTGCCGCGTCATCTCCACCAATCCCAGCGGCGACAACTCCACCACGTAAGTCTTGGTGCGGTCCTTGGCCAGTTCGGCTTCCAAGGTGGCCAGAACCTGCTCTCGGTTCTCGCGGCGGGCCATGTCGATGAAATCAATGATGATGATGCCGCCGATGTCCCGGATGCGGAGTTGTCGTACCACCTCCCGGGCAGCCTCGAGATTAGTCCGTAGAACGGTGTCCTCCAGGAATGAGCGCCCCACGTACCTACCGCTGTTGACATCAATGACGGTCATGGCCTCGGTGTGGTCGATGACCAAGTAGCCGCCCGAAGGGAGGCCGGCCCGACGCTGGACC
Source organism: Thermoleophilia bacterium (assembly GCA_040770645.1). Lineage (GTDB taxonomy): Bacteria > Actinomycetota > Thermoleophilia > RBG-16-64-13 > RBG-16-64-13 > JAAYZX01. Next base: position 189,317 of record JAXGIS010000002.1, read on the forward strand.
GCCCTCTTGATCTCTGTCTCGATACCGTACACTTCGAACATGGGGCGGCCGCCCTGATACAACTCCACTCGGTCTGCCATTTCCGGGGTGGTGGTCTGCAGAAACCCCACGATGCGCTTCTGCAGCGCCTCGTCATCCACCAGCACCTGCCCAATCTCCTCCGTGAACTCGTCGCGGATGATCTTCATGGCCAAGTCGGCCTCCGAGTAGACCACGTTGGACACTTCCAGTTCCAAACGTCGCTGCACGGTACCCCACAACTTCTCGAGGAAGCGCAGGTCCCGAGTGATGGCCTTCTCGCTCACACCCTCAGCGGCCGTGCGAATGATCACACCGGCCTTCTCCGGCTTGATCTCCTGACACAGCTTGCGCAACCGTGCCCGCTCCGCGTCGGGAAGTCGCCGCGAAACACCGCAAACCCTTCCGCCGGGAACGAACACGAGGTAGCGTCCGGCGATGCTGAGTTCGGTGGTGACACGAGCGCCTTTGACGCCCATGGGGTCTTTCACCACCTGGACCACTATCGACTGCCCGGGTTTGACCAGTTGCGTGATCTTCTTACCGCGCTGTCCCTGTTCCTCCGGAAGGAAGATGTCGTCCACGTACAGGAAGCCGTTCTTCTCAAGCCCGATGTCCACAAACGCCGCATCCATGCCGGCCAACACGTTCACGACCCGACCCCTGTAGATGTTGCCCACATAAGACCGGCGGTCGGAACGCTCTACGTACAACTCCACCAACCGCCCCTCCTCCAGAAGAGCGGCCCGGGTTTCGTTGGCCTCGGCGCTTATGAGCAGTTGCTTCATCGCCTATTCCCTATCATCCATGGAGGCCATCTCCTCCCAAATCTATGGCCAGACGCTCCACACTGCGGACCTCTATCTTCTCACCCGCCATCTGCGCCAACGCCGCAGCAATCTCCTGGGGTCTGGCCGATCCTCCCGGTCCCACGAGCGAATAGAACTCAACGCCCCCATCCTCACGAACTTGGACTTGGGAGACGAACAATTTCACGTCCACCCGCCGTATTTCGCCGGGTCGCCTTCTCTCCACCACGATGGAACCGGCTTCAGTATATCGTCGCGCGGCCGCCGTCAGCATATCCCCCCACCGCTCTCCCCCGTGAGCCTGCACAGCTTCGGCTCCCTCCGCCGCCTCTCCTGTCGACGGTTGCGTGTGTAGCATGTATCTGCAGCCAACCACGTACGCCGCCACCGACTTCCGTTTTCGCCACGGCATCATGCCCGTGACGGCCACCCCCTCGGGTAGTGCCGCCGCCAGCCGTGATACGAAGTCGGCCGGAGGCGGCTGGCTCAGAGCGATTTGGCAGAACTCCTGCCGGCTCTCCACGCCCACCGGCCTCGGCAGAGCCACACTGAGCAAAGGCTTGGGCCGCATGCCCGCCGACAGCGCCAGAGTGCCTCCGGCCCGTCGTACGGCCCGCCGCAGGAGCTGCAGGGTGTCCAAGTGCGCCAGGAATCTCTGCCGCCCGTGTACCGAGTACTCGATGAGATACTCAAAAACGCGCCCCGCCCACTTCGAAGATGCCGCCGGACGCCGGGACATCGTCCCCTCAGTCGGTCCGCCACCCGCCCCCAATACGGCACCCGCCTCTGATACGCCACCCGCCCCCAATACGACATCCCCATCCGGCCTCATATCGGCCGGGGCCAAGTCCGGCCCCGGCACAGCCTCTCCGCAGACGCCGCACTCTTCGCACCCCTCCCACCGGCAGTCGGGGGTGGTAAGACCTCGCGCCGCCCTCTCGCGTTCACGCAAGAGATAACTCCGCGAGACCACGGGCCCGGTGATGACTTCCCACGGCAGGGCAACCGCCGGATCCAAAGCAGTGGTGGCCAAACCCTCGGCCGACAGCCCGCGTGCCCGGAACGCCGCATCCCATGCATCAAGCCGTTCGTGTTCGGTCCAACAATCGAATCGCGCCCCGGCCTGCCAAGCCGCCTCCACCACATCGGCCAACTCAACTCCCCCACGGGCAAGCGCAGCCTCCAAGTAACTGGTGTCGATGGAATGCAGGGAGAGTTTGGCCTGTCCGCGACCAAGACCCGCGCGCAGGATGCCCTGCCGCCTTTCGAGTGTCGCCCTATCGGCCATGGCTTCCCACTGGAACGGCGTGAACGGTTTGGGAATGAAGTTGGTGACGCTCACGTGGAGGGCCAGCCGGCCGCTCCGTGCACCCAGGCTCTTCTTGCCCAGTTCGCGCAGGCGCCGACAGAGGTCCACGAAGCCAGCACATCCTCATCGCGTTCGCCGGGCAACCCAATCATGAAGTAGAGCTTGAGAATAGTGTGCCCCCCGGCGAATGCCTCGCGGGCCGCGCCCATGATGTCCTCGTCGGACACGTTCTTGTTGATGATGTCGCGCAGCCTTTGACTTCCCGCTTCCGGCGCCAGCGTTACCGTGGAGCTCGAGGGCGAAACCAGATGGGAGAGACGCACCGAAGCCGAATCCACCCGCAATGAGGGCAGTGCGACGCGAACGCCCGGGTGATCCGAAGCCAGAGACGAGAGGACCCGCTGTAGGGCCGAGTAGTCGGTGGTGGAGAGCGAACTCAACGCCAGCTCCTCATGTCCGCTGGCCGCCAGCTGAGCCGAAGCCAACCCAAGGAGTGAATCCGCCCGCCGTTCGCGCACCGGTCGATACCACATGCCCGCCTGGCAGAAACGACACCCGCGCGTGCATCCACGCATGATCTCCACCCACGCCCGGTCGTGCACGCCGGCCGCCAGCGGCACCAGGCACTCCACCGGATAGGGCGCACCCTCCAAGCTGGCCAGCACCCTCCGCTCCACGCTCCGACTCACGCCGGGGACGTACACTCCGCGGATGGAAGCCAGACTCGACAGCACCGCCGTACGTCCTGCACCGGATTCCACCTCCCGGCGCATTACTTCCAGGATCTCCGGGAAAACTTCCTCCCCATCCCCCACCACCACCGCATCGAGAAACGGCTCCATGGGCAGGAAGTTGGACACGGCCGCCCCCCGGCTATCACCAGGGGGAAAGCGGAGCGCTGCGACGCGCGCACGGGAATCCCGGCCAGGTGGAGCAACTCCAGCACGTTGGTGTAGTTGAGCTCATGCTGCAGGGTGATGCCCACCAAGTGCGCATCCCTGACCGGAGACCACGTCTCCAGCGTCGGCAGATACAACCCCTCCGCGCGCATGAGAGAGATCGCCTCTACCCAGGGCAGATAGCACCGCTCAACACCCACTCCCGCCGTCTCCCGCGCGAGGTGGTACAAGATTTGAATCGCCTGGTTGGAGATACCGATCTCGTAGGCCTCGGGGAAAGCAACCACTACGCGGAGGGGGTCGCTATATTCAGATCCGAGGCGAGACCACCCGGGGCCGGATCCAGTCTCTCCGCCACTCAAGCGCGACGCATTCTGGATCCGCTCGAGGAGTGCGACGAAGCGCGTGCGGTCTCCCACGTTCAGAAGGTGCTCTGCACTCGACGCTACCGTCGGAATCGCTGCACCAACGCCGTTGCCCGCTCCCGCAGGGTGTGAACGGAGAGCGCAGCGCCGCTCTCGAAGTAGCGAAACGCGGCTTCACCCAACGCCTTGGTCCCTGCGTAGCCCACGCTGCCCTTCACGGCCCAACCCACCCCGGGGACCAGGCCCATCAACTGCCGAGCCACCGCGCGAAAGCCCAAGCCCGCCCCCAGGACAGACGCCAGCTCGAGCAGCCTATCCACGCTCACCTCGTAGCCAAACAGGCCGGCCAGGTTGAGGAGTAATCGCATTTGGTTCAAGGTCATCACCGCCAGGTCCGTGCCCGGTACGAAAAGGACGGCCCCCACGGCGGCGTTCTGCAAAGAGGCGTTCGCTATGAGACGACGCGCCGCCGCCCGACGCAGCGTAGGATACGCTCGGGCCAACGGTATGGCCCGCGGCCCGGCCGCCCAGACCAAAGCCTCCCACACCCGGTCCCAGGAAGCGGCCGTCGCCACCCCCACCCGAGCCACCCGATCTGAGTACCAGGTGACGGCAGGGGAGTCACGCTTGTCTCCCAGAACGGCCACCACGCCTCCGCCCGGCCAGGAGGCGCGTCGCAAACCCTCTCGCAGCTGAGCCTCCCCCTCTGCCGGGATTACCACAAGCACCACCGTCTCTGGGCTGGTCGCCGGCGGGAGAGTCACAGAAGTTGCAACGGACGCCACCGCGTGCTCAGAAGCGCCCTCGAGGCTCTCCCCACCCACAAGCATTTGCCGCACACTGTCCGCCACCTCGGGGTCAGCCAGAATCAGCAACTCAGCCGGCATCGCCGCCAAGTCGGCCCCCGCCTTAACGGCGCCGAGCACGTCTGAGGGATCGATTGGGAGTTTCAGTTGCGGCATGGAGCCCCTGTCATCGCCTGAGTGACACGCGGCCGGTGGAGTACCCTGCGATCATGGAACGCACCTGAATGCTCTCGAGAACCCCTATGGCCAACCAGAATACTACCAGGGAAGAGCTTCCGTAGCTAAGGAAGGGGAGGGGCACACCGGCCACGGGCATGATGCCGATAGTCATGCCGATGTTGAGGAAGATCTGGAACAGAAGCATGCCGGCCACCCCCGCCGCCATCACGGATCCGTAAAGGCTCTGAGACCGACCGGCGATACGAAGGATGCGCCAGATCATGAGCAGATAGAGACTCAGGAGCACCATCGCCCCCAAGAAGCCGAACTCCTCGCCGATAACCGAAAAAATGAAGTCGGTGTGGGACTCGGGCAGGAAACCGAGGTGGTCTGCGTACCTCCCGTGAAACCCTTACCGGTGAACATACCGCTGGCCACCGCGATGCGACTCTGCATCAACTGATACCCCACACCAGACGTGTCGTGTTCAGGGTTGACGAACACCATCAGGCGCTGCAACTGGTAGTCGCGCAGGGCATTGACGCCCATGGCCGGCAGCACCCGCAGAGCGGCCACCGCAACCAAGGCACCCCCCGTGATGAGCAGGGCGGCATGCCTCCAGTTGATACCCCATGCCAAGAGCATGGAAGACATGATGGCGATGAACACCAGCGATGTGCCCAAGTCCGGTTCCAAGGCCACCAGCAGCGCCGGCAACGCCACGTAGCCCACGGCCAACAGAACGAAGCGGAACCGGTTTCTGAGTTCAACACCCCCGGCCAGAAAAGCACCCAGTGTAACTATGAGGAGAAGCTTGCCCAACTCGGCCGACTGGACATCGAAGAAGGGTAGGGCAATCCAGCGATGAGCACCATGACGGCCGGTCCCGACGAACAACGTGACGACCAGCAACAGAATCATGCGGCATAGATGTGCTTCTGCCAACGAGCGTAACGCTCAAAGTCCACCAGACTGAGCACCAGGGATACGGCGAACCCCAGACCCAGTCCAATGGACTGCGCCCTGACGTAGTACATCGACGCACCTTGCCCCGCATCTGCGTGGGTAGCCGAATAGATCATGGCCAACCCCACTCCGCTCAACGTGAGTGCGCTCAGTAGAAGAAGCCAGTCGTAGGAACGAACGTACGCGCCCAAGGTTAGGCTCTTCGCACGGCTGCTCCCTGCCTGCTCCAGAATCATCATTCGGTCCACTCTATCTCGCCCAGGCCGGTGTCGCCTGTGCCGAAATAGGCCTCCATCACGCGCCGCACCACCGGCGCCGCCACGCTGGAACCGTGCCCGCCTTTCTCGATCAGCGCCACCACCACGATCTCAGGGTTGTCCACCGGCGCGTAGCCGACGAACCAGGCGTAGTCGGCATCCGGCAGCTTCTCGGCCGTACCCGTCTTGCCGGCTACCGGGATGGGGAAGTTCTTCCATGCTTTGTAAGCCGTGCCCCAAGGGTGCGCGGTGACCAGTTTCAATCCCTCATAGAGGGCGGCGTACGTGTCCGGCGTGAGGTCCAGGTCCGCCCGAACTTCAGTCTGAAACTCATGGATGGTGTTGCCGGCCGCATCTGTGATCATGCGGCCCAACCGCGGCACCAGCACTTTGCCTTTGTTGGCCACGGCGCTGTAGGCCACCGCCAACTGCAGGGGAGTCACCAACAGGTCTCCCTGGCCGATACAGAGGTTCACTTCATCGCCCGGTTTCCAGATCTTGTCTTCATCTGTCTTGCCCTCCCGACGCTTCCACTCCTTGTCGGGAACCCGGCCCGGGCTCTCGCCGGGCAGATCAATGCCCGACGTCTGGCCGAAACCGAAGCGACGCACACCCTCTTGTAATATCGGGCCTTCCTGTTCAAAGAAGAGCTCGCCCAGCTTGTAGAAGTACACATCGCACGACTCCATGATGGCTTCCACCAAGTTGACCTCGCCGTGCCCGTCATCGTTCCAGCACTTCAATAGCCGATCCTTGACGGTGTAGGTGCCCGTGCAGTTGGCGAGCGTGTCCCACGTGGCCAGACCCTCCGCAACGCCAGTGGCGGCTATGAACGCCTTGAACAGGACGCAGCCGGGTAAAGGCCGTTGATGGCGCGGTTGAATAGGGGGTACTTGGCCGCCGGATCGTTGAGAGCGGCGTAGTCCTTGTTGCTGATGCCCCCCACCCAGACCGAGGGATCATAGTCAGGGTAGGAGGTCATGGCCAAGATCTCGCCCGTGTTGGGGTTCATGGCCACCACCACTCCGGCATCGGCGTCAGTGAAGCCGTCGGCGTGGGCGCGTTCAATGCCCTCAACAACGGCCCGCTCGGCTGCCTCCTGCAGCTGACTGTCAATGGTCGTGATGAGGTTGTTCCCGGGAATAGGGTTGACCGTGTCACGGACGCTCTTGGGCCTCCCTGTCGCGTCAACCTCAACCTGGCGGTTCCCATCAGTGCCGCGCAGGAAGGCGTCGTAAGTGACCTCCACGCCCTGTTTGCCCACCTGCGCCCCCGGTAAGAGCGTGCGAAATCGCTCTTGATTCAGTTCCGTCTCTGATATCTCACCTACGTAACCGAGTATATGGGCCGCAAACGGTCCGCGCGGGTAACTACGGACGTACGACTTCCGCACCCTGACGCCGGGGAACTCCAGACTGTGTTCTTTGAGATATGTAACCGTGGGCGCTTCCGAGACGTCTTCGGCCAAAGTCACTACGCGATAGGGATCCTGCTTTCGGGCCTTATTGACCTTCGCGGCTATCTCCTCATAGGGGATACCCAGTATCTCGGCGAGCTTCGGCAGTACGTCCCCTTCGTTCCGCAAGTCCATGGGGAGCACGCCCACGCTCAGACCGGCTCGGTTTTCCACCAAGACCTCGCCGTCCCTGTCCTTGATCACCCCGCGGGGTGCTTCCAGCACAACCGTCCTGACCCTGTTGTCGTTGGCCAATGATACGTAGTAGTCGCACTGAGAGAACTGGAGGAACCAGAGTCGGAAGGCGATGATGGCGAACAGGATCACGGCCATGTACCCAGCAAAATGCCCAACCGCAGGCCGGTGGACGGATCCTCAGCGGGGGGGCGATGCTTCTTCGCTGGTTCCAGGTACACGTTGACTCCCCTATCGGCGGGACCGCCGGCCACGGGCACTCACATCCGTCCCCGCCGGCGTCACGGCCGCGTGCCTCCGTCCGGCTGCGGGCGCGGCATGAGCCTGAGCCGCGCCAAACCCAGATAGAGCGGAGCAGCCAGTAGACCGTTCACCACGGCCGACGGTAGCACCTGCCTCCAAAGCATGCTCAAGAACGGAGCTCTATTGCCGGTGATGAACTGGAATACCGCGTACGCCGATTGCCCAACCAACGTGGCCGCAGCCACCAGGAGCACAACCACCCAGGCACTGTAGGGGGGCATCCACTCCGAGTAGAGACCGCACAGGTAGCCCGCCAGAAGATAGAGAAGCATCCGCAGGCCTATGGGATCCATGAATACGATATCGGCCACGAGCCCGCTTATGAACCCGAACAATGCTCCAACCAGGGCGCCTCGGCTCATCCCCACGAGAACGGGCAGGATGAGGAACACGTCGGCCGTAACGCCCAAGACGGTGAAGCGAGAGGTGAAGACCGCCTGCAGTCCTATCCCCAAGACCAGAAGGAGGGCCAGACGCAGCATCTCCGCCAGTCTGCCCCGGGGAGCGTTCACTGTCACCGCCCCCCGGTCCCCTGTCGGACCCCGGTTGACCGTTGCCTGCTATCAGTGCCGTCCCGCTGCGGCGGATTGGTCAGAACCATGACCTCTTCGAGGGACCGGACATCCACGAAGGCCTGCACTTCGATGGTCTTGTAGATATTGACGTCTTCCTCCCCCACGCTGACCACCTTGCCGATCGGAATGCCCTTGGGGAACACCTGACTGGATCCGGACGTGATCACCACTGAGCCCACCACCACCGGCTGGTCGCGCTCCACGAAATCCATGAGCAGGTGACCGGTCACGCTGCCCTCCAAGATGCCTTCCGCCCGTGTGCCCTGCACCAGGGCGGCCACGCTCGATTCCGGATCGGAGATCAACTGAATCTGCGCTGAGTGCGCCGTAACCGACATCACCTTGCCCACCAGCCCCTTGCCGGAGAGCGAGTCTCCGGCGGGACCGGCCGTCCCCACCACGGGTTGGTTCACGGCCAAGCCGTCGGCAGTCCCCTTGTCGATCTGTATCCACTCCTGCCATCGCGTGGGTGAGCGTCCGATCACACGCGCCACACAGAAGGTGGAGCCGGCCGGGAAGATCCCAGATTCCTGGAAGTCCAGCAACTGCTTGAGACGTGCGTTCTCCTCACCCGCCTCCTGCATCTGTATGAGCTGCCCGCGGAGCACCTCAACTTCGGCCGACAGCTCTCGATTCTCCTCGTAAGCAGACCAGAGGCCGGACACGTAACGCCACGCCTCTTGGAAGGGCTGCACGGCGCGGGTGGCAAATGATTGGATGGGGGACATAGTGCCGAGTCCGGCATCTTGGACTCGGTGCAGGGCACCGTCCGATGTCTCCCGTAAGAAGAGCGTGATGAGTACGAGTGATGTAAGAACCAGCGCGGTCAACACCAGCCGGCGCCGACCCAATTCCTTCTGTGGCTGCATGGATGCCCTCCGCTAGCTAGTAGCGGCGCCTGCGTCCTCTGTGCGAGCTCCGGTGCAGAGTCTCGAACTCCTCCAGCGAACGACCCGATCCCACCGCCACGCAAGTGAGCGGTGACTCGGCCAAGTGGACCGGCATCTGGGTTTCTTGGCGAATACGCTCGGGGAAACCGCGCAGAAGAGCGCCTCCACCCGCCACCATGATGCCCCGGTCCATGATGTCGGAGGCGAGTTCGGGCGGTGTCTTGTCCAGCGTGGCCTTGATCGCGTCAACGATGGCGGCCACCGGCTCGGCGATGGCCTCTCTCACTTCCTCGGAGGCTATGACGACCGTTTTGGGGAGGCCCGTAACCAAGTCCCTACCCCGGATCTCGGCCTGTTCCTCCTCTTCCAACGCGCACGCGGAGCCGATCTCGAGCTTGAGCTCCTCGGCGGTCTGCGTCCCGATCATTAGTTTGTACTCTTTTTTCACGTAGGCGATGATGGCCTCGTCGAGTTCGTCACCGCCCACCCGAACCGATTGCGCCGTCACGATGCCGCCCAGCGAGATGACGGCCACTTCACTGGTGCCGCCCCCGACATCGACGATCATGCTGCCGGTGGGCTCCCCCACAGGCAGGCCCGCCCCGATAGCTGCCGCCATAGGTTCCTCGATGAGATATGCGGCTCGGGCACCGGCGGAGATGGTGGCTTCCTCCACCGCCCGCCGCTCCACTCCCGTGACCCCGGACGGCACACAGACCACTACGCGCGGATGCGCCCACCTGTTCTGGTGCACCTTCTGAATGAAGTGACGCAGCATCTGCTCGGTGACATCGAAGTCCGCGATGACGCCGTCCCTCAGAGGACGGATGGCAGTAATGGTCCCCGGCGTCCGCCCCAGCATCAACATGGCCTCCGCGCCCACGGCGTAGACCTCTCCGTTGCGCGAACTGATGGCAACCACCGAAGGCTCCGAGAGAACGATGCCTCGACCGCGAACGTACACGATGGTATTGGCGGTGCCGAGATCAACAGCCATATCTCGTCCACCGAAACCTGTCAACCAATCAAAGAAGGCGATGGTGCCACTCCTTGTCTGTTTGTGGCCATCCCCAGAAGGGGGCTGATACCTTTCGAGATTATACCGCTCTCTTCCCAACCCGCCCAGATTGTACGCTCAGAGCGTACTGCGTCCACCCTGCGCGACCACATCGGCCGCCGGTGTGGAGAGCGCATCCAAACCCAGTTGCGCCAGCAGCGATACCAATAACCTGAGGGAGAGTCCCACCACGGCAAAGTACTCGCCCTCGATACGTTCCACGAACAAGCCTGCCCTTCCCTGGATCCCATAAGCACCGGCCTTGTCGCGCCACTCCCCTGTGTCCAGGTACGCCTGGATCCGAGGGTCGGTCAACTCCCGGAACCACACATCAGTCTCCGCGCATCCCGCCACGATCTCGGCGCTGCGGTCGCCGTGCGCCGCGAGCCGGCGCACGGCGACACCACTCACCACCGTGTGCCTCCCGCCGGCCAGCCGCCGGATCATGTCCCCCGCCTCTTCGCGATCGGTAGGTTTGCCCAAGATGGAGCCCCCACAGACCACGACGGTGTCGGCACCCAAAACAAGCAGGGGAGGGGCCTCGTCGGAGGGGATCACCGCACCCTCGGCTTTGGCTCTGGCGTTGGCCTCCACCGTCATGAAGGGGTCGTTGGGATCGATGCTCTCTCGCCCCCGCGAAGGGACGGGGCGAAAGGGGATCCCGGCGGCGGCCAGCAACTCCCGTCGTCGCGGGGATTCAGAAGCCAGGAGGAGACGCAGCCCTGCGCTCATGCGCCAGCGTCAGACAACGTTGGTTCCCGAAGGGCGGCTAAGCTAGGGTTTCGCGGAAGTACAGCGCTATTTCCCGCTCGGCGCTCTCCACGGAGTCCGAACCATGAACCACGTTCTCCCCCATGTCGAGAGCATAGTCACCCCGGATGGTTCCCGGAGCAGCCTTCAGTGGGTCGGTGGCACCGTTCATGTCACGCACTACCTGGACTGCAGCCAACCCTTCAACCACCATCGCCACTATGGGACCAGAAGTGATGAAAGCGACCAGTTCCCCGAAGAAAGGTTTGCCCACGTGCTCGGCGTAGTGCTCTTGAGCCAACTGCGTGTCCACCTGCAGCATCTTGAGAGCTGAGATGCGAAGGCCACGACGTTCATAGCGAGCGATGATCTCGCCGATGAGACCCCGCGCCACACCGTTCGGCTTGACTAGGACCAGCGTGCGTTCGACAGCCACGAAGCGCCTCCTGAAACGAAGAAATTGTGTGGGACGCCGCTGGGCTCGATCAGAACTCGAGCAGTTGCGTCGATTCGCCGACAGCGGCATCCGGCGATGACGTGGAAGTACGAGCGCTCCCAGACTCATTGGCTCCGGCCGCCACCCCGGGGGACACCGGCCTCACCGCGGCATCACGGCCACAGTAGGGACACAGCTTCCACCAGTACTCGAGCGGCCGCCCACAATTCCCGCACGGCTCGCGCAGCGGCCTGCGGCATTTGGGGCAGGCCACGTACTCCTCGCGCACCGGTTCATGGCAGTTGGGACAAATGCGAAGGGCCCGCAGTTCCTGCTCCACGGCCAACATCTCCAACTCCCGCCCTCTCGCGTCAACAAGGTATTCGGAGGGGCGCAGCATCATGTACACGAGCGTGCCGATGAACGGGAACACCAGCGATGTGGCCACGGCCACGAGCACGATCAGGGTATCGTCGATGCGCCGGCGGGCGTCTTTCAATGTCCAGAATACGAGGGCCAGCCACAAGACCGCCATCGACACCAGGAATACCTTCCACGCCACCCCCCAGAGAGGGGAGCTCAGGATCTGCCTGATGGTTTCAAACGTGTTCTCCACAACTCATCCTTGAGTCGGAACCTCAGATCAACAGCCTACCCAGAAGATATCCAACAGTGAAGAATACCACGGCGGTGATCAGCAACACGAGCGTGACCACAATCGCAGGATGCCTCTTGCCGCCCATGCGTGCCATGCCGGTCTCTTGCCGCCCCCGTGGCTACCGCCCCAATCCACGTTTGATATCGCCCACGAGGTAGAGAGAGCCTGTGACCAGAACCACTTGGTTCGACGACGCCAGCTTGTAAGCGCTCCTCAGAGCCGAACAGGGATCCTCGTCCACAAAGACCTCCGGCCCCCTCTGGGGGGGCTCCACCAACTCCTCCACGATCTCAGCCAACGCCGCCGGGGGAAGAGCGCGCGGGTTCGAGCTCGCGGTCACAAAGAGAATGTCACAGCGCGGCGCGAGTTCCGAGAGCATGGCCCTGGCGTCTTTGTCTTCCAGAATGGAGACTACGGCGATAATCCGGCAGCGAGGTAGGATCTCCTCGATGGAATCCATCAGAGCCGTAAGGCCGTGGAGATTGTGAGCGCCGTCCAGCAGACAGAGCGGCTTGTGACTCACCGCCTCCAGCCGGCCGGCCACCGTCACCTCGGCCAGTGCCAGACGCAGAGCGTGAACATCAAGCGGAGCATCGAGGAACAGCTCGGCGGCCCCCAGCGCCAAGGCCGCGTTATGCCTTTGGAAGAGACCCAGGGAACCCAGAGTCAGGTTGTCGTACGAATCGTGGAGACCAAAGACATCGAAGGGTGACTCCGGCGCGCCGGCCAAGATGGACACGTCTTCGTCGAGCAGGTGCAACTCAGCGCCCCTCTCCCGGCAGATGGCCTTGAGGCGGTCCCGCAATTCCGGTTGCAAAGATCCGGCCATCACTTTGCCTCCGGGAGGAATCACGGCTGCCTTCTCCTCCAAGATCTCCTCAAGCGTGTCCCCCAAGTAGTGCGTGTGCTCGAGGCCTACGCCCGTCAACACCTGCACCTCGGACCGGATGACGGAGGTGGCATCAAGCCGCCCGCCCAGACCCGCTTCCACCACCGCCACGTCGCATCCTCTTCTCCGAAAGTGCTCGAAGGCGAGTGCCGTCAGGAACTCAAACTGAGTGATGCGGTCGCCCGGTGGCCGGGCTTCGTTGACGGCCTCGGCCACGGGGCGAAGAGCGCCGACCAGTTCTGCATACTCCTGCTCCGTGCTCGGAACACCGTCGACCAACTGGCGTTCCGCGTACGACACGAGGTGGGGAGATATGTACGAGCCGACACGCAGGCCGTGTTCGTGCAGGATGGCTGAGAGAAAACGCGCGGTGGAGGTCTTGCCGTTGGTGCCCACCACGTGAATGGTACGATACGCCCTCTCTGGATGCCCCAGCGCCTCCGTCAGCGCCTGGATTCTCTCCAGTCCGAAGTGGAATCCCAGTTTTTCCAGTCGCTCGACGTACTCTTGCTCAGAATCATGCATGTCTCACACCGGCAGTTCCTCGCCCACGCGCTCGCGATATTGTCGCTCCAGGTCCTCCAACGCCGCCTCCGCCACCGCCACCCGGCGACGCTCCTCTTCGACTATCTCCACAGGCGCCCTGGCCACAAAGGCCTCGTTGGCCAACTTGCCACGCGCCTTGTTCAGTTCTTGGCGCACCTTCCCGGCCCGCGCGAGTAGTCGGGTCTTCTCCTTCTCTGGATCAACGATCCCGCCGAGCGCGAGCAACGCCTTCACCCCGGCGCCGGGAGTAGGCAGGGTGGCGTAACGACCGGCGGGGACATCGGGCTCAGAGGCGACCACCCCCACACAGTCACAACCCGATAGCTGCCTGAACGATGCCGCCTGTTGCACCACAGCCTCCGCCGCCACCGCGTCTGGTGAGACCAACCACACCTGACCCACCACGTCGCGCGGCAGCTCCAGTTCGTCGCGTGTAGACCGCAGTCCGGCCACCACAGTGGTGAATACTTCCATGGCCTTGACCGCCTCCGCATCCTCCCAGTTGGGGTCCGCCACAGGGAAGGGCGCATCGAAGAGGGCGGCCGGCCGCAGGCCGGCCGCCGCAATCTGCGGCAGATTCCTATAGATCTCCTCGGTCAGGAACGGCATGAGCGGATGCAACAGACCCAGCAAATGCTCCAAGAGATACAGCAGGTTACCCGCCACGGCGTGGCGCGCCGTTTCATCCTCACCGTAGAGCCTCGCCTTGGCGATCTCTACGTACCAATCGCAGAACTCATTCCACACGAAGCGGTAGATGACGCGTGCCGCTTCCGCCAAGTCGAACGACTCGTAGAGCTGGGCCAGTTCGCCCGTCACGGCCGCCACCCGGCTGAACATCCATCTGTCTGCCGGGGTGGACAAAGTCACCGCCGGCGAGGCGCCTTCCGGCACCCCCTGAAGCACGAAGCGCGAGGCATTCCAGAACTTGTTGGCGAAGTTCCGGCCCAACTCAATACGCTCGCTGCTGAAACGCACATCCTGAGCGGACGACATGTACACCAACCCGAAACGCGTGGCATCCGCCCCGTACTCAGTGATCAAATCCAGAGGATCAACACCCGTGCCCAGGCTCTTGCTCATACGTCGGCCGTCGGCCGCCATGATGGTGGGATGGATGATCACCTCACGGAAAGGAACATCTCCCGGGAATTCCAGGCCCATCATGATCATGCGGGCCACCCAAAGGTAGATGATGTCCCGGGCCGTGGACAGCACCGAGGTAGGGTAGAATTTGGCCAACTCCGGCGTCTGGTTCGGCCACCCCAGCGTAGCGAACGGCCACAAAGCTGAACTGAACCAGGTATCCAGCACATCCTCTTCCTGGCGAACACTGCCACCGCATGCCGGACACGCCTGAGGTTTGGCTTCCGTCACCAGGATCTCGTCACAGGCATCGCAATACCAGACCGGCAGGCGGTGTCCCCACCACAGTTGACGGCTGATGCACCAGGGCTTGAGACCGCGCATCCATTCCAGATAGACGCCGCCCCATCGCTCGGGCACGAAGCGCACACGGCCGTCTTCCACACAGGCGATGGCGGGCGCAGCCAAGCGCTTCATGTCCATGAACCACTGCAACGACAACAGCGGCTCTATCACGGTGCCGCAGCGATAACAATGCCCCACCTTGTGGGCGTAGTCCTCGGAACGGACAAAGAGCCCCTCATCCTCAAGCATAGATATAGACCGCTCACGCGCCTCATCCATGTCCAAGCCGGCCAGTTCCCCGGCCTCTTTCACCATGCGGCCGTCAGGAGTGATCACGGAGATGGATTCCAGGTTGTGTCGGATACCGATGTCGAAGTCGTCTGGGTCGTGGGCCGGCGTGATCTTCAGCGCTCCGGTGCCGAATTCGATATCCACGTGCTCATCCGCGATGATGGGAACCCAGCGGTCCGTCAGTGGCACCCGAGCCCGCCGCCCCACGAAACGCCCGTAACGCGGGTCTTTGGGGTTGACGGCCACAGCCGTGTCGCCCAGGATGGTCTCCGGCCGCGTGGTGGCCACCGTGAGGAACTCCTGCTCCTCGCCTTCCACCGGATAGCGGACGTAGTAGAGTTGGTCTTTGCGCTCGAAGTGCTCCACCTCAAGATCGGAGATGGCGGAGCCACACCGCGTGCACCAGTTCACCAGGTACACGTCGCGATAGATGTCGCCCTTGCGATAGAGATCAACAAACACTTTGGCCCAGCCCGTTGGTATTCCTGGTCCATGGTGAAACGTTCCCGTTCGTAATCACACGAACATCCCAGGCTCTTCAGCTGATGGATGATGGTGGATCCGTAGAGACGCCTCCTCCCACACCCGCTCCTCAAAAGCCTCCCTGCCCAGGTCGTGGCGAGTCAGTCCCTCCTCAGCGATCTGCTGCTCCACCTTGTTCTGGGTGGCGATCCCGGCATGATCTGTCCCCACCAGCCACAGAGTGTTATGGCCCAGCTTGTGGTGGTAGCGGATCAGGACGTCCTGAATGGTGGAATTGAGAGCGTGACCCATGTGGAGAGAACCGGTCACATTGGGGGGAGGGATGACTATGGAATAGGTCGGCCGTCCATCGTCGACCTCAGCATGGAACGCTGAGCGTTCCAACCACTCGCCCATCAACCTCTCTTCGACCTCGGCGGGTGAGTACCGCGCGGCCATGCTCACCTCGGCCACCACTCCTCCTCTTTGTCCTCCGTCAGCAGCACATGAGGCAGAACCTCAGGGAAACTGCCGACGTACACGAACTCCAGTCCTCTCTTCAGTTCCGCGGGGAGTTCGGCCACATGGGGCCTGACCTCCTCGGGAAGAATAACCTTCTCCACTCCCTCGCGCAGGGCGGCCAGCAGCTTCTCCTTCAGGCCCCCCACCGGTAGGATCTGACCCGTCAGTGTGATCTCGCCCGAGAGGGCCACCCGCGGCGCCACCGGGAAGAAGGTCAGTGCAGACAGCAGCGCCACCGCCACCGCTATCCCCGCCGATGGGCCCTCTTTGGGCACGGCGCCCTCGGGTATGTGCACACGCACTTCCACCGCGCTCAGAAGATCATGGTCCGTAGGCCCACGGTCGGGTACTTCCGCCGTGTCGGCGCCCCGGCCGGTGCCGCTCTCGTCTTCCTGCTCCGACGGCTCTATGCCCTGGTCCGAGCTGGGGAGACTCACTACCAGGTAGGCGCGGCCCACCGAGACGTTCCAGATGGCATTGAGCACCTCGTCTCTGGCGATGGCGGTCTTCAGGTAACCCCAAGCCGCCGTAACGCTCTCCTGCATGACATCACCCAACTGACCGGTGACGTGGAAGTCGCCTTTGCCGGGAGACACCACGCACTCGATGCGCAGCACGTCCCCCCCGGCACCCGTGTAAGCCAAGCCCACGCTGACACCCACCCGAGGGTCCTGCTCCAAACGAGCCCGCAGGAAGACCGGGGATCCCAAATACTTCTCCAGCCCCTTCGGAGCAAGCCGCCGGGGTAGGGCCCTGCCCTCCAGCTTCTCCCGCGCGAGCTTCCTGTAGATCTTCTCAATGGAGCGCGCCAGTTCCCTTACTCCCGCCTCACGCGTATAACAGCGGATGATGGTCCGCAACCCGGCTGGGGTTAGAACATCCCCCACCTCCGAGAGGCCGTCATCTCCCACGATGCGTGGAATCAGATACCGACGTGCGATCTCTTCCTTCTCATGATCCGTGTACCCCGGCAAACGCAGTACTTCCAATCGATCGTGCAGCGTCTCCGGGATATCCTCCTCGTAGTTGGCCGTGGCCAGGAACAGCACCTTCGAAAGATCGTAATCGAGCTCGAGGTAGGTATCTCGAAAGGCGTGGTTCTGAACCGGGTCCAGCACCTCCATCAAAGCGGCCGAGGGGTCTCCACGCCAGTCGGCCGTCATCTTGTCTATCTCGTCCAACACGATCACAGGATCATCCACACCGGCGCGCTTGATGGCGTCGATGATGCGCCCGGGCATGGCTCCCACGTAGGTTCTGCGGTGACCTCGGATCTCGGCCTCATCCCGCACCCCACCCAAGCTGATGCGCTGGAGCGGCCTACCCAACCCCCGCGCGATCGCCAAAGCCACGGATGTCTTGCCCACGCCCGGTGGGCCCACGAAGCACAGCGTAGTGTTCGGCGGAGCCCCCCCACGCAACCGAGTCACGGCCAGATACTCCACCACTCTATCCTTGACATCCCGCAGGCCGTAATGTGTTTCGTCCAAAACCCGCGCCACCGCCGCGATATCAGGCTCGCCCGCTCCGGAGAGGGCGCCCCACGGCAATCCCAACGCGTGGTCCAGATAGGTCTTGGCCACAGCCACCTCTGCCGAGAAGGGCTGCAGCTCGCCCAACCTGTGGATCTCTTTCTCGAGTAGACCCGCAGCCTGCACAGGCAGATTCTTCTCCCGCAGCGCCTTCGTGTACGTGGCCTGTTCCCCGGACTCCTCTTCCTCCTTCTCCAGTTCTTCACGCAGCACTTTGAGACGTTCGCGCAGGAAGGCCTGACGCTGGTGCCGGCTCATGTTTTCCTGCACGCGCTGGAAGATGTTCTGTTCGATGTCGAGGAACTCGTTCTCCTGAATGAGGATCTCCAGCACACGCAGCAACCGTGCCTGCACATCCTCGCCTTCCAACAACTCCTGCTTACGGTCAACGCCTATGACGAGATGTGACGCCACCACGTCGGCCACTTGGTCGGGATCGCTTATGGCGTCAAGAGCGGTCTCCGCCTCCTCGGGCAGTTCGGGCGAGTCCAACACGTACGCGGCGAACTCGCGCGCCACTGCGTCCACCAGTGCCCGCAGATGCGACCGGTGGCGCGGCCGCTTGGCCTGGAGTGGCCGATAGCGCGTCAGCAGGTAGGGAAAGACCTGGTCGAACCCTTCCAACATCACCCGTGTCTGACCCTCAACCAAAGCCTTAATAGAACCGTCGGTCAGACGGAAGAACTGCACCACCTTGGCAAGCGTAGCCACACGCGAGATCTCATCCGGCTGGGGCTCGTCGCCGGCAGAGGCTTGATGTAGAGCCAAGATCAATAGGCCACCGCCCTGGTGCGCCTGCTCGAGCGCTCGGATGGATTGATCCCGCCCCGCGTACAGGGGCGCCACCATCTTGGGAAAGAGAACCAGATCTCGGGTGGTGAGCAGAGGCAGCGGACGCTGCGTATTGGGCATGCCGGCTCCCGGCTAGGCCGACTCCTCAGCCAAATCCAGGTCCTCAGGCGCAGTGCTGGTGACCAACGTGGGCTCGATCCTGCGTTCGATCACTTCACGGGTGACCACGCACTTAGAGACGTCACGGCGGCTGGGGAGATCGAACATGGTGTTGAGCAGAGCCCCCTCGATGATGGAGCGAAGGCCACGGGCCCCGGTCTCCAACTTCTGAGACTGGTTGGCGATGGCTTCCATGGCTTCCTTCTGGAAAATGAGCTCGACCCCGTCGAAGGAGAAGAACTTCTTGTACTGCCGCACCAGCGAGTTCTTGGGTTCGGTGAGGATGGCCACGAGATCGTCCCGCGACAGTTGATGGACGTGACAAACCACCGGCAGACGACCGATGAACTCGGGGATGAGCCCGTATTCCAGCAGGTCCTCGGGGAGCACCTGGGAGAACAGTTCGCCCACGTCTCGCTGCACCTTGCTCTCGATGTCGGCCGCGAATCCCACTCCTTGCGGCCGATGCGACGTTCGATGATCTTGTCCAAACCGGCGAAAGCGCGCCGCAGATGAATAGGATGTTGGTGGTATCAATGGTAAGGAACTCTTGATGCGGGTGCTTGCGACCTCCCTGAGGCGGCACGCTGGCCGTGGTCCCCTCCAAGATCTTGAGCAGCGCTGCTGCACACCCTCCCCGATACGTCTCGAGTGATCGAGGGATTGTCCGCCTTGCGGGCGATCTTATCGACCTCGTCCACATATATGATGCCCGTCTCGGCCTTCTTGACATCGAAGTCGGCGGCCTGAATCAGCTTCAACAGGATATTCTCCACATCCTCGCCCACGTAACCCGCTTCGGTGAGGGCCGTAGCGTCCGCGATGGCAAAAGGCACGTTGAGACAACGCGCCAGAGTCTGGGCTAGAAGGGTTTTCCCGCAACCGGTGGGACCAACCATCAGCACATTGGACTTCTGCAGTTCCACATCCGGATCACCCGCCGTCATCTGCACCCGTTTGTAGTGGTTGTAGACGGCGACGGACAGAATCCGCTTGGCTTCTTCTTGACCGATGACGTAGTCCGACAGCACCTGATATATCTCCCGCGGCTTGGGAAGAGTCTCCAAGTCGAGAGTGGCGGGTACCGTCAGTTCTTCATCGATGATCTCGTTGCAGAGGTCGATACACTCATCGCAAATGTAGACACCAGGGCCCGCGATCAGTTTCTTGACCTGGCGTTGACTCTTGCCGCAGAAGCTGCACAACAGCTGCTCCGAACCGCCGGTGGTTTTGGGCAATGTCGCCTCCCTGGCCGGTGACTCTACCGCCTACGCGCGAGCGCCCTAGCGGTGCTCGATGATCTTGTCGATGATGCCATACTCCAGCGCTTCGGTGGCGGAGAGGAAGTAGTCACGCTCCGTGTCCTTCTCCACCTTGTCGAGCGGCTGGTTGGTGTGCTTGGCCAGAATCTCGTCGAGCTTCTTCCGAAGGCTCAGCGCTTCCCGAGCGTGGATCTCGATATCACTGGCCGGGCCTCGGAAGCCACCCGACAGCTGGTGGATGAGTATCTTGGAGTTGGGCAGCGCCAGACGCTTGCCCGGCGCACCCGCCCCCAACAGCAGGGCTCCCATGGACATGGCCACGCCCACGCAGATGGTGGACACATCTGGTTTGATGAACTGCATGGTGTCGTAGACGGCAAGTCCGGCGTAGACGCTGCCACCCGGGCTGTTGATGTACAGCGCAATATCCTTGTCGGGATCCTCCGATTCCAGATGCAGGAGCTGTGCGATGGTCAGGTTGGCCACCTGATCGTTGATAGGAGTACCCAGGAAGATGATGCGCTCATTGAGCAGGCGCGAGTAGATATCGAACGCGCGTTCACCGCGACTGGTCTGCTCAACTACCATGGGGATCAGTGGGCTCACGTGTTCCTCCTCAAACCATCGGCCAGACGACGGTCATCACGACTCGGGGGAGACTGCCGCAGACTCGTCGTCCGCAGCGCCAGTCACCTCCGCCTCGCCACCCTCAGAAACCGCCGGTTCTGACGGCTCCGTCGGTTCCACCGGCACCGCCGCCCCTTCCACCAGATCGGCGGCTTTGTCGCGCAACAGGTTCTGCCGTATCGATCGAATTCTACCAGACCTCTCGAGCTGCTCCCGGAGAACCCCGGGTTCCACCTTCCCGGCAGTGGCGAGCGGAGCGATCACTGCCGCGATATCGTCTTCCGACACCTCCAGTTGCTCCTCGGCGGCGATGGCGTCAAGAACCAATCCGGTCTTAACGAGGTTCTCGGCCTGGGGGCGCGATTCCTGCATGAGCCCCTGCAGGTTCTCTTCATTGGCCTTGACGAAGGCCCTTACATCAACACCCCGCGCCTCCAGCGAACGCAGGTAGTCATCCATCATGGCTTCCAGCTGACGGGCCACGAGAACCTCGGGCAAATCCACGGTGGCGTTATCCACCACGGCCTGCACCACAGCATTGCGGAATCGGCTGCGAGCGGCCGACTCCTTACCACTCTGCAGCTTGCGACGCACGTCCACGCGCAATTCCAGGAGGGTGGCGAACTCACTCACGTCTTTGGCGAACTCGTCGTTGAGAGCGGGAAGGATCTTCTCCTTTGTCTC
Organism: Thermoleophilia bacterium; assembly: GCA_040770645.1. GTDB lineage: Bacteria > Actinomycetota > Thermoleophilia > RBG-16-64-13 > RBG-16-64-13 > JAAYZX01. The sequence goes on from JAXGIS010000002.1 coordinate 210,422, forward strand.
CTTCACAGTGGTGGCGAATACCACGGCTTTGCCCGCCACTTCAGCATCGCGCCAGTCCTCGGGGAAAGAGACGGTTATCTCCTTCTCCGTCCCGGCAACCATGCCCAGGATGCCCTCCTCGAGCTCAGGTAAGATCCGACCAGAACCCACCTCGAGCACGTAGTCCTCCGCGCTCAACCCGTCTACCGGCTCACCCTCCATTGTCCCCTTGAAGTCTAGGGTGACAAAATGCCCCTTGGCCACAGGCTGGTCGCCAACGGGGCGAAGGCTCGCGAACTCCTCCCGCAGCCTGTCAATCTGATAGTCGACCTCGGTATCGGCCACCTCGACCGTCTCCCGTGGCGCCTCCACACCTCTGTACTGGCCCAGTTGCGGCTTGGGGAGGAGTTGAACCGTGATGTGGAACGAGAAAGGCTCCCCCTTTGCGGGCGCGATGTCGAAGCTGGCCGGCTCGAGCACATCGATTGCCTCCACCCCCGAATCAGCCACTGCCTGCTCAGACCACTCAGGTAGTCTGTCGTCAAGCATCTGCGCGGTAACGGTCTCCATGCCGACCCGCTGCACCAGTAGCGCAACCGGGACCCGACCCTTGCGAAAACCCGGCAGGCGAACCTCCTTGGCGAGTTTGGCCAAAGTGGCATCGAGGCTCCGGCTCACTTCCTCGGCCGGCACCTCCACATCGAGGCGCGCAGCGTTGGTTTCCTGCTCGGTCACGGTTGTCTTCACGGTCTTCCTTTCCCTGCGTTACGTGTCCCGGCATCCGTTGTGCAGCACGAAAGAGATGCGGGTGAGAGGACTCGAACCTCCACGTCAAAGACACATGCTCCTAAGGCATGCGCGTCTGCCATTCCGCCACACCCGCACGCGATGCCGAGGCGGGGCGGGCCGTACGGCCCGCGCCGCCTCACAAGGGGTGAACGAGGGGACTTGAACCCCCGACCGCTGGGGCCACAACCCAGTGCTCTGCCAACTGAGCTACGTTCACCATGCCCGGCACAAAAACCCATGCGGCGAGTACCGCCTCATAAGAGGCGCGCCTGGGAGGATTCGAACCTCCGGCCCACGGATTAGAAGTCCGTTGCTCTATCCGGCTGAGCTACAGGCGCCTGCAAATCGGCCGGTGCCCCAATCCGAGGCCAAAGAGCGGGCGACGGGATTCGAACCCGCGACAAACGGCTTGGAAGGCCGATGCTCTGCCAACTGAGCTACGCCCGCCTGCGCCGTCTCTCGTCTCGCCGCTACACCCTAGGTCGGGACGAGAGGATTTGAACCTCCGACCCTCTGCTCCCAAAGCAGATGCGCTACCAGGCTGCGCCACGTTCCCGACGCCCGACCGCGCCGCCATCGGCCGACTTAGTATAGCGTATCTACACGTTTTCTTTCCTGGAATGAGGGTATCGATGAATACACATTACGCCCAGGCGGCGGGGCGCCTGGAACGGCGGCAAACCGGCGAAGGAGGGACCAGCAATGGTACGGGCATACGTTCTCATCAAGGTCGAATCCGGCAAAACCCGGGACATCCTTGAACAACTACGGCAACTGCCGGGCGTGGAGAGAGCCGACTCCGTAACCGGCCCCACCGATCTCGTGATGCTGGTCAACGCTGATGACCCACGGGCACTCGCCGACCTCATCTTCCGCTCAGTGCAGACCATGCAGGGGGTGAAGGAGACCGACACCAGAATCGTGGTGGAAGGCTGATAGAATACTCGCCCACGGCATTCGACCTTCCGGAGGTAACGGGGAGCGTCGGGCGCCTGCAGTGTGCGGGCCCACGAGACGGACGGGATGATAGTGGCTAGACGAGAGCGCCGGGAACCCCAGCAGGAGCGGGATCGGGAAAGAGACCGGATAGAATCTGACATCGAGGAACCAGAACGAGAGTCAGTCGTGGCACTCAAGGGCATCCTGACCAAGACCTCGTCTCTCCAGAAACCGCTGGGTCTGACTCCTCAGGAAGCTGCAGCTCTCGTCCAGCGTATGTATGAGAATGTACTGGATGCGGACGCTCGGCTGAGTGGGGAGTCAGAGGAAAAACGCAAGCAGATCCTCACGGCCTACGTGAGCCAGATGGAAGTCAGGCGCGAGGACGATGAGTTGGTAATTGACTATCCGCCACTCGGCCCGCCGTCTGCTGCCGGATCGGACTCATCCACCCCGTCCGAAGCGGCCACCACCGGCTGACGAGACGCCGCGGAGTAATCAAGCGCTGATCACAGCTCCGCTGAGCGCATCGGGGCAGGGGCAAAGTAGTTCCGTCTCGAGCCGAGGTATGAGCCGAAAGAGCATGGCGCGCAACCGGTCGATACCCGCGGCGAACTCCGCCAATACCTCAGCCACCGTAACCGGCGCTATATTGGGATCATCAATCAAGCCGGCGTCGAAGTCGGTGACGAGCGCTATGGTCGCATAGCAGAGCTGCAGCTCACGTGCCAAGTGGGCTTCCGGGAAAGCAGTCATGTTCACCACATCCCAGCCTGCGGCGCTGAACCACCGGCTCTCGGCTTTGGTTGAGAAGCGCGGACCCTGGATGATCACCACCGTGCCCCCGTCGTGCACAGTGAACCCCAACTCCCGACACGTCTCCACTACCCCCGCGCGCAGCCTCGGGCAGAAGGGCTCTGCCCCCGACACGTGGACCACCTGGGGACCTTCATAGAAGGTGTCGTTACGGCCCCACGTCCGATCCACATACTGATCGCACACCACCAGATCCCCCCGACCCAACTCCTTCCGCAGACTGCCACAGGCGCACGGGGCCAAGATCTGTCTGACCCCCACCTCCTTCATGGCCCATAGGTTGGCGCGATAGTTGATCTTGTGAGGGGGGATGGTGTGCCTCCGCCCGTGCCTGGGGAGAAATGCCACAGAACGACCCCCGATCTCCCCCACAAAGAGAACATCACTGGGGTCACCATACGGCGTCTGCACAGTGACTTCCCTCACCGACTCCATGAGTGAGTAGAAACCGGAGCCGCCAAACACCCCTATCTCAGCGCGCGCTTCCCCTGAGTCTCCTTGCGCCTGTGTCACGGTTGGGCCTCCCCACCCTCGGTTTCGGAGGCATTCTGCTCCCGGCTGTTGGACTCCGGGACATCCTGCCCAACGGCCTGGGAAGTGACGTCGGGCCTATTTAGCTCGGCAACAAAGGCCAGTTGCATTTGGGACAGCACTTCGCGGTACGCATCAGCCTCCTCATCGATGCCCGCCGCCACCAGAGCTTCCGAGAGCACACGGAAGCACTCAATGGCCAGATGCGCCTGGCCCAAATCGCGCAACTCCTTGTCAGCCTCGCCCATCCCCAGCCGCTGTACGGCCAACGTGGAGAGAGAGGCCAGCATCCTGCGCACATGTTCGGCCACGGACGTCTGTTTGAGCTCGCGCTCCAACTCGGACAACAACTCCGCGGTCAGCTTCGCCCGCTCCGCCTCACCGTTCCGCACTTCGTCAGGCTCCATACCTCGTCCCTCCTTTGCATTGTTGTGCCATTTTGCGCCTCACCGGGGTCAGATCAGCAGGTTACCAAACCCACTGCTAGAATGACCGCCTGTACCCCCGCGCTGGAGGCAAGTGGCCGTCAGTCCGCTCGAACTCAACAGTGAAATGGACCTCGTGACGCGTGCCCGTCAAGGTGATGAGACCGCGCTGACTGAACTGTACCGTCTCCACGAGCGCAAGGCATACAACGTTGCCGTGCGCATGCTGGGCAACCCCTGGGACGCGGCAGACGCCACGCAAGAAGCCTTTATCAAAGCATTCGGCGCGCTGGATCAGTTCCGGGGAGAAGCCCGCTTCAGTACCTGGCTGCACCGGATCGTGGTGAACGTTGTACGCGACCACCTGCGTCGACGTCAGACCAATCCCATGGAAGCTGAGGAGCTCGACAGGTTGACCGGCCTAGACTCGTCTGAGCCCAGAGGGCATCTGGTGGGAGGCCGCGAGAGCATTATCGATCCTGTGACCGATGGTCTCTCGGCTCCGCTGCTCGAAGCCCTGCAGTCACTCGACGAGCGTTTCCGTTTGGCCGTGGTCCTCTGCGACTTGCTCGGCTTCGACTACGCCGAAGCCGCCCGCATCCTGGAAGTGCAGGAAGGGACAATCAAGTCGCGCATCTTTCGCGCCCGGGCCGATCTGGCTTCGTATCTACGCCGTGCGGGCTACTCCCCTACTATCAAACCTGGAGGAACCGGCACCAGTCCAGAGTCGTCATACCAGCAATCCACAGATTGAGTAGTGATGGGCATGGAACATAACACCTCTTCGTCCGAATTCGGCAATACCGGGCCCAAACCCCTGGGGCACATTGACGAGTGGGCGGATCTGGCCCTCGACTACATCGAAGGCCGCTTGGATGCCCATCAGTTCTCTCTCGTGGAGCACCACATATCCTCGTGCGCTCCCTGCCGCGAACGCTTGGAGGAACAGCGTTGGATAGCGGGGTGGGCCGCCTCCGTCCGGCCGGCAGAGCCGCCTGCTGATATGGAGTCGCGCATCATGGCCGCTCTACACCCGCACACCGAGCGACCATCCTGGCTTGCCTCCGCCGATACCACCTACAGTGACGCCTTGGTGCCGGTATCACCCGCGGCGCGCACCGCCGGCCCCGAAAACGCGGCTCACCATGCGGGCACCCGCGAACGTCGCCGGGCCGCGCGCGAAGCCCCCGCACCATCCTGGGGCGAGCGTTTGCGGTCTCTCTTCCAACCCCGCAACCTGGCCATAGCCGGTGCAATCATCGCTGTGGTGATGGTGGGCACAGTAACGTTCCGCTCCCAACAGACAGCCGTGGAGAGCATTGCGGGCGCCCGACAGGCCACCAGTACCGCCGCGGCCGTGACCCAAGTTCCCGCCTCGGGCGACCAAGAACAGGCACCAAGCCCTTCCGAGGCCCCCGTTGCCCCTACTCCGTCCAGCACAGGCGTGCAGCCCACAACCACTGCCGCCGGCATCAGCCTCACAACAACCACCAACGGCTACACGCTGACGTCGGCCGGAGTCACCAAAACCTCTCCCGCAACCACCGGCCAAACGACCGACGGCACCCTGACCTCAGAGCCGATGGTGTCATCGAGCATCACCGGAGCCCCGGAGCCGCTGTGGGTGGCGTTTTCGCGCGGCGATACCTCACCGGAAGTGACCGCCGCCGGGTTCCAGGAGATCACGGGTCTGTCCCCGCTACCTCAGGATCACTGGATGGGCGGGCCCACTTTCGCCGTGGTGGCTTCAGTGCACGAGGTGGCAGCCCTGCTCGATAGCCTACATCAGCATGGATTCCGGGCCGAAGCCTCGAAACAGCCGATCGATGTTTTGGGCAATGCCGTCAACCTGATCTTGGCCGGATTCACCAGTTACCCGGTCATCTCCTTGTCCGCGGGGGCGATACGCACCTCCCACGTCAGCTACGCCACGCTGCCGCCCCGAGATCAGGCACTCTTGGTGTTCTTCACCTCACGGTAGCGAACTGTGGGCCCCGCGCCACAGCCATACGACAGGGCCGTCGCGCCCGGGAGTGAAAGTTGGGCGGGAGGACGGGAGCATGAATAGACCGCCCGGCCGCCATGGTGTAAGATAAGCGGCCGCGGGGCGTGGCGCAGCCTGGCAGCGCGCATCGTTCGGGACGATGAGGTCCCGGGTTCAAATCCCGGCGCCCCGACCTCTCATTTCTCCTGCCCGTCCACACCTCCGCACAGCGGGCGCTGAGGACACGCTGCGCAGCCCTCACCATTGGCCGGGAACTCTCCCGCCTTCAACCGGCGCACCATGACTGCAGGTTCCTCCGTAAGCGCAGGCACGTCCGCCGATGTGAACCTGGTGGTGAAAGGTTCCTCGGGTCTCTCCAGGAACAGGAAGGTCACGTCCACAGTGGCAGCGCCGGCTCTCAACACGGCCAGAGCGTACAACGATCTCTGGAGTAGATAAGGTGCCACCGCCTCGCGGACTCCGCCGGCGCCCAATCTGTTGGTTTTGTAATCGACGATGTGCCATCCCGGAGCAGTGGGGATCACCAGATCCATGACCCCATTGAGAAGCACGCCCTCCAGAGCAAAAGAGAACGTCAACTCCCGACGGGCGTGGCGCAGATCCGACCGCGCGACGGGAGACCGCCAGAACGCCGAGGCGAGTTCGAGACAGGACCGCCTGCCCTCTTCATTGAGCGTGAAGCCAAGATCGGTGCAAGCGACGTCAAACAGCTCTTCGAGCACGGGCGCCGCGGGGAGACCGGCGCCGAGGGGGCTCAATTCCAACATCCTGTGCACCACGAGCCCGCGTTCGATCCCACTGCCGTCCTGCGCGTCGGCGCGGTCTGCCGGATCGGGCAGCCCGGCGCCCGCCGCGCTTGTCTCTTCCACCGGCATGTGCAGCACACGTTCCAGATAGAAACGGCGCGGGCAGCGACGGTACAGGGAGAGCGCTGAGAAACTCAACGAGTTGAGGCGAGGGCCAAGACGGGGACCTTGGGGGAACTCGGGGGGAGTCATGCTCTGCGACCGCGCAGGAAGACCATCCATGGAAACCGAGAGGGGAAGCGCGCCCGCTTCACGCAAGTGGGCGGCAGCTTCGTTCCACGGGACCATCCATACCTGCAAATCAAGCCCGGGCACCGGGCGCCCGGAGGTGTTGCCCTCTCCAGACCCAGAGCCGACCGGTTCAGCAGTGCCTTCCTGAACATCCTCAAGCCCCATACCTATGGCGGCCATGAACCAAGAAAGAGGCCGCTCGGCCCAACGTTGGGGCCTGGCGCAGCCGACCAGAATCAATCGTTCTCTGGCTCGGGTGGCCGCCACATAGCAGATACGGGCCTCCTCGGCCCTGTCGCGGCGCTTCTGCTCCTCTCTCAATTCTTCATACGGACCCAAGCACATGCGACCGTCCAGATCCCGAAACTCACCAGGTAGTGACACCCGCAGAGCCGCCCTCCCATCCGGGGTGAGAGTGAGAGACGAGCTCTCACCCGCCGGGAGTTCGCCCAGACCGGCCACAATCACGACGGGGAACTCCAGGCCCTTGGCTTGATGGACCGACATGACCCGGACCACATCTTCGTCCTCCGCGAGCACGTTGGCTTCGCCCTCTCGGTCATCGAGCTCACCTCTCCGCTCAATGTAGTCAAGGAAAGCTGCCAACTCCGGCCCCTCCACTTCTTCAAAATCATCCGCGAGGCGCATGAGTTTCCTCGCATTGGCCAGCCTTCTGCGTCCTCCGGGGGCACCCAGCAGCAGAAGATCGAGATCCAACGCCTGCATGGCGTCTTCGATGAGAATTGAAAGCCCTGGATGGAGGGCGCGGAGGCGCAAAGCCGTCACGGCCTCTACCAGCCGCTGAACCCGCAAGGCATCTGCCTCTTCCAGCGTATTGCCGGGAAGGTCCGCGAGGGCATCCCAGAGGGACGCCAATCTGCCTTTGCGTCGTTGCCGGCCCAACCGCAGAAGCCCATCATCACTCAGTGCCACCATGGGTGATCTGAGCACGGTTGCCAGCGCCAAGTCAGAGTGGGGTTCCACCAAGAGGCGAAGAAGAGCGGTCAGATCAGATACCTCATCTTGCCTGAAGTATCCACGCCCGCCTATCAGATACGCGTCTATGCCTCGCCGCTCGAGGGCCGCCAGATAGTCCCGGGCGTGCGTAGTCTTGCGTAGTAGGATCGCCACGTCGCGCGCCCGCCAGCCCTCCTGGGTTACCAAGCGATGAACCCGGTCGGCCACAAGTCCCGCCTCAGCCCCCAGCAAAGCGGCCGCCTCCACCTTGGCCGGGCCTTCACTGCCTTCCGATGGAGTTGCTTCTATACCCACGGCATGCAGTTCTGCCGCCGGCCCCACAGTGCCGATGCGGCACTGAGGCCTCCCGTCCCGAGCGGCCGCCAGAGGCTCGAACTCCTCCCCGAAGAACGCATCTGAACTGAACAGGTGATTCACCACCTCCACCAGAGCGGGCGCCGAGCGAAAACTGACAGACAGCGGCACATATCGCGCCGCCCCGCTGCTTGCCGTCCACGGAGCCGACAGGCTTTGCGGACGATGCCCGTCCGCCCAGAGCCTCTCCCGCCTGGACCTGAACACCTCGCAATCTGCATATCGGAAACCGTAGATACTCTGATGGTAGTCACCCACGGTCGTCAGAGAGGCAGGTGCCAAGGCATCGAACACACCGCACTGCAACTCGTTGGTGTCTTGGAACTCGTCAACCAGAAGATGAACGAGCTGACCGGCACCACCATGCGCTTTCACCAAAGCCAGAGCCTCGATCTCGAGATCTGAGAAGTCGAGCACATTCCGCGCCGCCTTGAGTTGAGCGTACTCGGCTCCGAGCCCTCGCAGGAATATATTGGCCATTCGCGCCACGCCCACCAGGTATTGCTCCCCCAGCAACCGACACAGATCCACCAACGCCGCCTTGGTCTCTCCGAAGAGGGCCTTGGCCTTCTCCCCACTCATGTGAGGAACCAGTTCGGCCGCCTTCTGAATCACTGAAGGCTCAGGGCGGCATACCGAGAGCCACTCGCGACAGGTCAGCGCCTTGCGGTAGTTGTTTCTCGACGTCGGGTTGGGAAGACCATGGGCGGACACCTCCTCATCGAGGCGGTCGAGCGCCGAACGAAGGCGCGATACCGCTTCCGCCGCGTCGTGCGGGTTGGGAAAGCTGAGCACGGGGTTGCGGTGCCCGGCCGCCCGCAGACCCCGAAAGGCATCCAGCGCTACCGTGCGCAGCAGACCCGCGTACCTCGCCAGTGTCTCCAGATCTTCCGCCGGCGAATCGGCGATGAGTCGGGACCACGCCCGCTCTAGGGCGTCGTCGAGCAGGATGGCCGCTTCACTTTCATCTAGAACCCGAAAATCGGTCTGAAGCCCGTGAGCCAGCCCCTCCGAGCGTATGATGCGCGCGCAGAGACTGTGAATGGTACCGATGGGCGCTTGGTCCAGCTCGGCGGCCAGATCCAGTCTCCCCAGGATGATGAGCCGGGAACGGATACGTGCGCGCAACTCCCCGGCGGCTTTGCGGGTGAAGGTGACCGCCCCCACCTCTCGTGGCGAACACCCGCGCTCCAATACGAGACGGAGGTATCTCTCCACCAAGACCGACGTTTTGCCGCTTCCCGCCCCTGCGGAGACGAAGACCAGTGGTTCCGGTGGCCTCCACTGCGCGCAACTGCTGCGGTGTCATACGGATCTCAGCCACCACCGTCCCCCGGCGCATACGGCAGATCGGGCCCATCTGACAGTAACGCGGGCAGACGACGCCGGGAGGAAGCCCGTAACGACCTCCGCGCATGCCCTCCACAGCGGCGGCCGCCGCGTGTCGACAGTCTTCCAGCAGCGAGTCGCGTCCCTCGTAATCGATGGAGCGCCACGGGGACCGCGCCCCCACGAGAGGCTGTCCCGCTTCGGTGACAAAACCCGATGCCTTCCCTGCTCCCAAGACCAAGTATCCGCCCGCCACTATCTCGCGCTGCGGATGGAGCTGCTGGAGCGCCAGCATGTACAGCGGCACCTGCAGGCTGCCGGAAGCGGCCCAGTCTCGCTGTGGCACGAACTTACCGGTCTTGTAGTCGATCACAGCAAAGAGACCCTGTTCCGCGTCCAAGTCGAGGCGGTCGATACGACCCCGTACGATCACGCCCTCGCCCAAATCCACCCCCGCCGCTGGGAGTGCGTACTCCGTCAACACCGTGGCGTATTCCGCACCCTGTCCCGCCTCCCGGCGAAGATGATCGCGCACAAGGTAGCCCGCGTGCGCCGACAGCAAAGCCGCCCGCCCCTCGTCAGTGCCTTCCTCAGATGCTTCTCGTGCCAGTATCTCTTCGGCCACATCCTCGGCTTCCTTCACCGTGTTGGGACTGAGAGGGAGAAGCTTCAGACTACCCAATGCGGGGTAAAGCGCAGCCAGAACTGAGTGCACGAGCGACCCGAGTTCCAGTGAATCACCAGGCTCACCGGGTATTTCCACCCCCACCATCTTCTCCAAGAACCAAAGAACGGGGCAACGTGCGTATGTCTCGATTTCGCCGGCGCTGAAGCTGTTCTTGGCCGCAAGCCACGCCACATTCTCCGAATCGCGGAGGCTGATCTCCAGCCTGCCTGCCCCCTCCCTAACGCGCAACCACGAGACCGCATCCACTCCCTGCGGCAAGATCCCAGAAGCGGCGCACGACCGGGCAAACTCGCGCGGGCTGGGCGCCAATGACGGCTCCCAGACAACATCGGCCAGCGTGCGTGTCCGCCAGGGAGTGAGCTCAGGGAAAGCCTCCAGCTTCTCCTCCAGGAACGGGGAGGCGGAAAGCGGCCCGCCGTCGTCGTCGGCCATCCGCTGCGACAGATAGACCATCCGCGAAGCAGCCGACACAGCCGTGTGAAACAAGAAGGCATCCTGGCCTTCGACCGCTTCGTCGACAAGACGAACGCCGGCGCAACGGTTGCAGTCCCGACGCAGCCTCGCCGACAGCAGACCACGTGCCCCCTCGGCCTCCGGGAACTCCTGGTCGACCAAACCCAGCACGAAGGCTACTTCCGGCCGCCGCAGGCGCATTCGTGTTGCACTTACCAGGGACAATGCGTCCACCGGATCGACGGCTGCCCTGAGCCGTGTCTCGGCCAAGAAGTCGAGAAGTGCCCCGGCGCTGAGCCCCGACAGCGCACCTTGGCGTCCGGGCTCACCCAGTTCGTGCGCACCCATGAGCAGTCCCCAGTCACCCATGGCTTGCATGGCCCCACACACCGCTTCTGCCGCACGCACGTCCCAAGCCTCAACTTGCACGGATTCCGGGGCACCCGTCACCCACAGCCGACGCAACTGGCGCGTAGCCTCACTCACCGCCCCTGGAACCAAGCGGGACCCGCTTCCCGTACCACTAACACACGCGTGGAGGTCAATCTCCTCCGGCATCGCAGCACGTTTGCCCGTGAGTTCCTCCCTCAACCCACGCAGCAGAGCGTGGCCCAATCTGGTCTCCCCCAACCTCACGGGTGCATCAAGCGCGAGCGGCACTCCGTACCGTGCACAGACCCCCAGGGCCATTCGCCGCCAAGGCCCTACCCTACGAGCCACGAACATCACTCGGCTCGGTGACAGCCCTTCTCTCATGAGCTGCACCACTTCGGCCACGGCCGTTTCCAACTCCCCACGCCGTCCAGATGACTTCAGTAACCGGTATTCAACTCCGGCCGTTGCCGACGCCTCGCCCGCGACCTCAGCTTGCGACCGCGGGACGTGGACAGCCCCGCCGTCAAGCCACCTGCCAACCTCGGCGCCCATGAACTCCGTGGCATACGATCCATCCCACCCTGATTCCACTACCACAGGCACGGAGCGAGCCACGGCTTGAAGAAACCTTTGCTGCGCCGGAGTGAAGGTTAGGAAACCGCAGCAGGCAAGCGGGCGGTTCCACTGCCGCCCATCAATATCTCCGGAGTCCCACAGGCCAACGCCCACCGGACGAGCTACGTGACCCCCACCACCCCCATATTGCAGTGCGGCTAAGCGGACCCGCCTCGATCGGCTCTCGACACCAGTCTCGCGACACAGGCGACCGTAGCCGGAGACGATGAGCGACAGTTCGCCGGCCAATGTACGGGCCGTCTCCCACCTGGTCCCCGCAGCCCAGGCGGCGAGAGCATCACGGATCTGATGATCGTCGAGACCCGACTCCTCAAACTCCTCCATGAGATCTACGAGGGCGGGCAACGGGCGCTGCAGCCTACCCAGCACCGACCCTTCACGGCCCCACAAGGGCAAACCGGCTTCGTAGACGAATGCTTCACGTACCAACGGCGGTACCCATTGCGCCTGTGACCCAAGGCAGGCAGTCACCACATCATCCACTGTGCCCACCGTCGGCCCGCCCAGGATCACACCCTCCTCCTCAGCCAGGCGACGCGTGAGATCCAGAGCCTCTCCCCTAGACGGCACCACCACGAACGGATCCCTGCCCTGTGCACGCTGCATCCGACGCCAAGCCAGCACCAGCTCCAGCGCATCCACACCATTGAAGCCGGTCAGGAGCACGACCCCGGGCCCATCGTGCGCAGTCAGAGCATTCAACATGAAAGGCTTCTCCGCCAATATCTAGAGTAGAGCCACAATTTCGCCATCTTTCCCAACTCGGAGCCCATCAACCGGCCCACCCACCATCCCACTCAGCCATTGTATCTGGATGACGGGACGCATCCGGAAGAAGATCGAAGCAACACCCGTCCGCGATTCTGCGCTACCCTACAACCATGGCCAAAAGCGACGAGAAGACTCTTCGTCAACTATCGCTGCTGTCCCTACTCCTGGACGCCCGGCGCCCGGTGAGCGCGCACGAGGTGCGGGAATCGGTCGAAGGGTATGCGTGTTTGACCGACCAAGCCTTCAAGAAGCGTTTCTTCGACGACCGCGAAGACCTGAAGGCCATTGGTTTGGTGGTACAACGCATGCGCGACCCCCGCCTGGGTGAATCCGAGGCCTACTACATCTCCGGGGGGGATTACCGGTTGCCCGATGTCCACCTCACAGCTGACGAGTACACCGCTTTGGTTTGGGCGCTGCTCCTGCTCGAGGAACGGTTCCCGTACGAGACACCCCTCCGTTTGGCGCTCGCCGCCCTGGGTGAGGCCCAAGGTCATGCGTTCCCCGTGGGTCGGCCTCCATTTGCCGGACGAATCCTGACCGCCGGCTCCGTGGAGGATTCACCCCAGACACGCGAGCGCTTACAACGGCTGGAGCAGGACTTGGCCGCCTGCAAGTCCATCCGTTTTGCCTATGAGACTGCGCATTCGCCGGATCCCACCACCAGAACCGTGGACCCATACGGCCTTTTCGTCATCGACGGCCACTGGTACGTGGTGGGTCGAGATCACGACCGGCAGGCTGTGCGCATGTTCCGCGTGGACCGGATGCGGGGCTCCATCTCGCACCTGACGAGGCGACCACGGGACTTCACGGTCCCGGCGGACTGGGACCCAGAGCAATATCGAGCACGGCCGCCGTGGCTACTGGGAGAGACGAAAGGGACCGCCCGCATCGCCGTGGATCCTTGCCTGGCCTGGTGGGTGAGTCAGACATACGTGCAGCACGTCGCGAGTGAAGACGAATCCACCTCCGAGCACGTGTTCAGCGTGCCTTTCACGGACCCCGATCCGCTTCTGGCCTGGGTGGTCACCTGGCGGCGGCACGTGCGCCTTCTGGGGCCGCCTGACCTCATCGCGCGGCTGCGGGCGGGCATAGAAGCGGCGGTGCGCAAACATGAAGGGCGGCAACCATGACAACTCTCCCCGGCGTTTCCCCCGAGAGAACAGCCAGGGCGCTGGCCCTCCTCAGCCGCCTCTTACACAACCCGACGTTGACGCGCGTCCCACTTGAGGATTTGGCGCGGGATTTGGGCCTGTCACGCGCTCAGATCCTGGAGGATGTACGACTGCTCAACCTGGTCAACTTCGGCGGCGGCACCTACCTACTGTATCTGGAGCAGGAGGGCGATGACCTGCTCGTCGATCGGGAACCGTTGGGAGACAACCTCCAGTACCCGGCGCGCCTCTCACCCACCTTGGCCCGCTCCCTGATGCTGGCCCTGGAACTGGTAGGCGACGTGGTGGTCCCGGGGTCGGCTGCAACCCTGCTCCAGAAGCTCAACGCCGCCTTGGCCTCGGCCATCGCGGCCGGCCCCGCCCCGGTGGGCGCGGGGCGGCTGCTGAAGCCGTCTGAACAAGTCCTGGGAATCCTGGGGACGGCGGTGCGTGAGCGGCGCGTGGTTCGTATCGAGTATTTCAGCGCCCACCGAGGAGAGGTGACCCTGCGCAACGTGGAACCGCACATCCTATGTGACGCCGGAACGGCGTGGTACCTGGAGGCATACTGCCTGCGCGCCGCAGAGCCCCGGACGTTTCGCGTGGACCTCATCAAATCGGCGGAGACTCTGGACCAGCATTTCCTACCCCGCGAGGAGATGAGCGCCACTCCTCTGCGCGCCGACCGCCCACCCGAGGGACCGCTGTGGGCGCGCCTGGCTGTGGACCGCGACCGCGAGGCCAGACTCCGCGCCGACAGTATCGCCTATACGCACCGCGAGGACGGCAGGTTGGGTGTGGAGACACCGTACTTCGATACCGCGTGGCTGGTGGGACAGGTGCTGGGTGGGCTAGGGGCCACCGAGTTGCTGGAGCCGGGCGAAATCCGCGCTCACATCGTCCGCGAAGGCCGTGCGCTTCTGGCGGCCTATTCCTGAGCCGAACTCGGCCGCCGAGCCAAGCCGCGCTCACTGTCCGAAAGGGGAACTACGTGCGCTTCATCGTCCGTTGGGCCATGAATACAGTGGCCATACTCGCCGTCACCCGTCTGCTGCCCGCCATTCAAATCGACTCCTTCTGGGTGGCGGTGGTGGCCGCCCTGGTCTTGGGGCTGCTCAATACCTTCGTGCGCCCCATCCTCTTCGTAGCCACCTTGCCTGTGAACATCCTGACGCTCGGCTTGTTCACTTTGATCCTGAATGGCTTCATCCTTCAGATGCTCGATTGGATCATGGGGCCCCGCATGCACATCGCCAACTTCGGCTGGGCCATCCTCGGCGCGCTGCTGATCTCAGTGGTGACTGGGTTGATCAACATCCTGGTGGGGGGAGACCCCAAGCGTCGCGGCCGGCGCTGACCCGGCGTCTGCCGTCCGCCACCGGTACACGCCCACGCACTGCGTGTCGCCCCGGGTACGTTTGCTCTCGTAGTGCAGACTCACCCTCGGGTTGAGCCCTCGGGTCAGCCCCGCCTCATAGCGGGAGAAGGCGCCGCAGGGACGTTGCCCCCACCATGATTCGCGCGACCAGGGGCAACCCGGCGTCACCACGCGTGCCTCATTCTCCGATTGAGCCCGCACCACGGCAGCGATGGCGTAGAGCCTGTTCGCCAGCGCCACCGCCTGAGCGCACTCGAGTGGGGTGCGCCCCAACCCCAGTTGCTCTCGAAGCGCACTGCCCTGCCGGAAACCGATCTCCTCGAGTGACCTACCCACATCGGATGCCCCGCGGCCACCGCCTTCAGCCGACTGCCCGGCAAGCTGCGTGGCCACCACCAAACCCAGTCCTTTGGCGGCCACCTTCCAACGCATGGTGGGGGGCATCAGGCGCGGCCACCGCAGCACGAGCAAAGCCAAGAAACCGGGTACGCGCGGTAGACCCGGCGCTTTCAAGGGTAGGAGGAGCCTCACACCCAAACGCCGGCGCGTGTCGGTCCCGCCTCCCCTGTCACTCAAGCAGCGCGACCTCGTAGCCACTGGCCTGCACCATGAGTTTGAAATCGTGCGGGCTAGTGGCAACCTGCACGGCCTCCTGCAGCGTGACCGTGCCCGCCTCATAGAGGCGAAGGAGGCTCTGGTCAAACGTTTGCATGCCGTAGAAGTCGCCTTCTTTGATGGCCGTCTCGATGTTGTGCGTCTGCGCCGGATCCAAGATGAAGTCGCGGATCCGACCCGTCATGATCATGACTTCCACCGCCGGGGCCCGGCCGCTGCCGTCGGCCTTCTGGAGGAGACGCTGAGAGATCACCCCGCGGAGTGAACCGGCCAACATGATCCTTACCTGCTTCTGCTGGTACAGGGGAAAGAAATCAATGATGCGGTTGATGGTCTCGGTGGCGTCGATAGTGTGAAGCGTGCTGAGCACCAAGTGCCCGGTCTGCGCTGCGGTGAGCGCCGTACGTACGGTCTCGAGGTCCCGCATCTCGCCGATGAGGATGACGTCGGGATCTTGGCGCAGCACGTACTTCAGAGCCGATGCGTACGACTCCGTGTCCAGCCCCACCTCGCGTTGGTTGATGATGGAGTTCTTGTCTTGGTGGAGAATCTCAATGGGATCCTCAACGGTCACGATGTGGCGGCGCATCAGCGTGTTGATGTAATCGATCATGGTAGCCAGCGTGGTGGTCTTACCGGAGCCGGTGGTACCGGTGACCAGCACTAAGCCTCGCGGCTCCAACGCCAACTTCTTGATGGAGGCGGGAAGCATGAGATCCTCGAAGCTGGGGATGGAACTCACCACCTGCCGGATGGCGATAGAGATGCTTCCGCGTTGGCGGTAGATATTGACCCGGAAGCGCCCCACGGCCGGCGCACTGTAGGCGAAGTCGATTTCGTTGGTCTCGCTGAAACGACGGATCTGTTTGTCACTCATGAGCGAGGCCGCGAAGTCCTTGGTGTGCTCCGGGGTGCATACCTCATCGCCGACGAACGACAATTCACCGTCGGTACGGAGCACGGGAGGGCTGCCGCTCTTGAGATGAAGGTCGAGGCCTTCATCTCCACAGTGTGAATCAGCAACTCATCAATGGACTTCATCGAGGACACTCCAGTACTTTCTCAAGCCGCTCATGGTTGGTGCCACCTCAGCCCGATCTGATGCCGACACTTCAGGGCTGAAGTTCACCTCGCGTCCGGCCAATCCTTCCATGGTACGAACGATGGATCCCGCGAGAAGATCCGGTTCGTACCCACCCTCCAGAAAACAGACCGGGCCGGCGGCGCCCAACTCCTCGGCGGCTCGGCTCAATCTCAGCGCCATCCAATGAAAAGCGTCGGGCGACAGACGCAACCCTCCCAAGGGATCGCCGCGCTGGGAATCGAACCCACTGGAGATCAAGATGAGGCCGGGTTTGAACTCGCGGAGCACGGGTTCCAGCAAGGCCTCGAACAGATAACGCATCACCCCGTCCCCGGCCCCATGCGGCAGAGGCACGTTCATGGTGAAGCCGGCCCCCATGCCCTGTCCAACCTCGTACACGCTGCCGGTACCGGGAACTGGTGGATCGACACGCACAAAACGGCCGCCGTGTCGAAGAAGGCCGCCTGGGTGCCGTTGCCGTGGTGGGCGTCGATGTCCACGACCAGGATGCGCTTCAGGCCGTGCCGCTGCTGGAGGTAGCGCGCCCCCAGGGCCGTGTTGTTGAACAGGCAGAAGCCCATGCCACGCCCACGAAGCGCATGATGACCGGGCGGACGTACCAGAAGGAAGGCCCTCTCTCCTTCCCGCTGTGCACGCTCCACAGCCTCCACCCCCGCTCCAGCCGCCAACGTTGCAGCCTCGTACGACGCGGGCGACACACTCGTGTCCATGTCGATGGCGCCGCCGCCCCGATCGGCCAGTCGCTCCACACCTTCGATGTATGCAACGGTGTGGACGCGGGCTATCTCTTCGACAGTGGCTGGGCGCGGTTCGCGCCATACCAGGGGAAGATCCGATGCCGCCAACGCACTACGCGCCGCGATCAACCGCGCCGGCGCTTCCGGATGCCAGGCCCCGGCATCGTGTTCCAAGAAACGCTCGTGGAAGTAGACGGCCAGAGCCACCTTGTGCCTCCTTACCTCAGCGGTGTGGTCTCCCGGCGTCCGGCAAGATTTCCGGCCTACTACTATGTGCGCATGCGCCGGGTACCGGCGTACTACCTGTACATGCGCCGGGCACCGGCGTAATCACTACGATCCATGCTGTTGATACGCACAACGGCCCCGGTATACGGAGCGTGGATCATGTTTCCGTTACCCACATAGATGCCCACGTGATGTATGTTGGAGCCAAAGAACACGACATCACCCGGCTGAAGATCGGAGCGCGCCACCGGTTCCCCGCGCTGGAACTGCCACGCCGCGAAGTGCGGGAGTTCAATCCCCACTTGCCGGAATACGTAGGTCACCAGCCCGGAGCAGTCGAATCCGCTGGGTGATTCACCTGCCCACACATAAGGCACGCCCTGATACTGCATGGCGATCTCCACCACTGCCGCTCCGATCTGGGAGGGAGGCAGATCGGTTCGGGGCGCTTGCGTGGTGCGGGTGTTGGAACCGCCTCCGGAGCCCGATGAGTTGCCCGATGCCGGCCGCTGTGACGCCCGGTTGGCAGCGGCACGCTCCGCCGCCAACCGTGCCGCCTCTCGAGCCTCTTCGGCGAGCCGCGCCTGCCTCTCGGCCTCCTCGCGCTCCAGTTGAGCGATCTCTCTCTCCTTGCCGGCGAGCAGTTGCTCCCGTTTGGCAAGCTTGGCTTCCACCTCCGCCGCTGTGGATTTGGTTTCTTCCAGGAGAGCCTGCTGATTCTTCTGGTCTTCCGTCAACTTCTGTTTGGTGGCCGCCACCTTGTCGCGGTACCCCGCCACCTGCTCCAGAACGTCGGCATCGTTGCGACCCACCCGCATGAGCAGGTCGAAACGGTTGACGAAATCAGATAGGGATGAGGCGCTGAGAAGCGCTTCCAACAGGGTCGTCCGGCCCTCGCGGTAAATGGACTCCACCCTGGCCGTCAAGCGCGCAGACGCCGTGGCCAGGTCTTCTTCAGTTCTGGCGAGCAGCGCTGCGTTCTTCTCGAGCGCTTCCTCGGTGGCCGCCAACCTTACCCTGGCACCGTTGTAGGCTTCGACGGCCTTGCTCCAGTTCGATACTAGTGGATTCGATGAGGGCCCGCAGTTCCTGGGCTTCTCTCTTGGCTTGTGTGATTTGCGCCGGTTCGGCCTTGGCGCCGTCTGCTACGCACAACGGCAGTAGCAGTAAAATGAGGAGGAGGGTGAGGAGTGCTCCTGTGAGACGCCCTCTGGTTGTGGCTTTGGTCCTAATGGTCATTGCCTTCCCATGAGGTTGTCACGCCCGGCCCGCCGGGACATATGGGCATACAAATGCCTGGCGCACCCAATCCAACATTCTACCATGGCGTCAGAATGCGTTCGCCGTGCACCCGGCAACACCTACACACTACCCTTGCCATCGAACCGGCGTTCAGAGACGCTCCAAGAACCAGGTGATCCCCCGCACTATGGCCTCGGCCTCGGCCATAACCCCTTCATCCCGTCCAAGCGCACCGCCCTCGTGCGCATTGCTGATGAACCCAGGCTCCACCAACACGGCCACGCACGGCATTTCCCGCAAACAGGCGTAGCTGCGACCGTGCGTGTGCAAGTCCACGCGGTTGAGCCCCTCCACCAAGGACTTCACGATATAGCCCGCCAACCGCTTGCCTGACTCGGCCACATACGTTGCACGGCGGAAGTAGTAAGTGGCAGCGCCCGGCCACCTCGGGATCACGGTCCCACCCGTGAGCTATGCTGAGGTAGATTTCAGGGGAGAAGGCATGCGCAGCGTCTGCCCGTTCGTACGGGCTCATGGCCACGTCGCTTTCGCGTACCAGTGTCACATCGGCCCCGGCCTCGACCAACAAGCGCGCACCGCCTGCGCTACCGAGAGGTTGATGTCTTTTTCAGAAGCCCAGCCACGCCGCGGCCGCCCATGTCGTTGCCTCCGCGCAGCGTCCACGGCCACGCGCAACCCCCGAAGCCCAACCAGCTTCACATACCCGTCGTGCCGATCGGGCACGGTCTTCTTGCCCTCGGGTGTTGCCTTTTGAGCCGCTTCAACTGCGCGATGGTGGCCTCGCCCACCATGCCATCGGTGTTCAGGCCCGTGTTACGTTGGAACTCGATGAGGGCGTCTTCTGTCTGCTGACGAAAGATCCCGTCTTCGGCCCCGCAATCGAAACCAAGTTCGTCCAGGATCTGTTGGATGGCGAGCACATCATCGCCCCGCATAGGTGGCTGGCGTAGATAAAGTAGGCGGTCACCGAGCGTGTCGCCGGCCTCCACCAACTCCATCCACGTGTTGTCGCCCACCACCCCATCCGCATACAGAAGACGTTGTTGCTGAAGGCCTTCACGGCCAACTCGGTGTTGGGACCAAAGAAGCCGTCTACTCCTTCACGTCCCAAGAAGAAGTCCAACCCACGCAGACGCTTCTGGATATCCAGGACTTCTTTCCCCCTGTTGCCGCGACTGACCGGTCGCACGACGGCCACCTCCAGCGCTGGGACCACGAGCGTGTGAGCGGCGCGCCCGTTCAGCCGTCGGACTCGCCGCCGTATTATAACCTAGCCGCTGGTCTCGCCCACGAGGAGGAATCCTGACGGCCACCACCACCACATCGTCGGCCAGGCGGCCGCCCGCGTGGGCGCGGGCGGCCGCCACCAATCGCGGCGGCTCCGCCAAGCGGACCCGCCGCCACTTCCCTCACCGCCGCCGCCAGTTCCTCTTCGCCGAACATGCGTCCACCGGGTCGACGGGCCTCGTACAGACCGTCGGTGTATAAGATCAAGGTGGCGCCTTTGGGCAGGACCACGCGATGCGTCTCGTATTGCTGCTCCCGCCATGAGCCGATGGGCAACCCGGCGCGGCCGGCCAACTCCCACGACTCCTGAGGCAGCGCTACCATGGGCGGTGGGTGACCGGCCATGGCGTAGTCGAGCGTGCGCGTAGAGGTGTCGATCAGCACAAGCGCCACGGTGATGTAGTCGGTGGCCTCCCCGTCCGCCACGGCCGCCTGATTGCAGAGGGTCAACCACCTTCCGGTGCGGAGACCCAGAGATGCGAAGGCCCGCACGGTGTGCCTGACCATCGCCATTTCCGTGGCCGCAGCCAGGCCTTTGCCGCACACATCGCCCACGGCCAAGCAGGTCTTGGTGGCGTCCACGGGTATGACGTCATAGAAGTCCCCACCCACCAACGCCGCCTCCGATGCGCTCTCGTAAGTGACGTCGAGTTCCAAGCCTGGGATGGCGGCGGCCCTGGGCAACATGGCCCGCTGCAGGTACTCAGCCACCTGCTGTTCCTGTTCCAAACGTTGGCGATTCTGCAGGGCTACCGTCACATGGGCAGCCAAGGTCCCGGCCATCATCTCGTCGGCGGCCTCGAATCCGCACGCACCCGAGCTGCCCGCCATGACGAAGCTGCCCAGCACCTCGCCGTCGGATCGCACCAGAGGCGCCGCCATCAAGGCCCCATCTCCCGCCCCCGGTTCCCCAGCCGCCGGGAGGCGGATGACCCGTGCCTCGGCCATGGCCTGTACCGCAAGCGCCCGTACCTCCACCGCCTGGTGGCGCGGATCCGACCCCGGGCTACCCCCTCGGACGAAGCTCAGTGCTTCCAGTTGGAGCCGCCCGTCGGCCATCAGGTACAACGACCCGCTCCGCGCTCCCAGCAACTGCGTGGCGCCGCGCAGTACTTGGTCCAGCATGCGTGTCGCATCTTCCTCGCTGTTCAGAACCAGGGCGAGCCGATTGAGTATCTGCAACTGCGTGGCGCGTCGCCTCTCTTCGCCTATAGACAGAGCCCGCTCCCCGTCGCCCTTGTCGGCTTCAAAGACCACGGGTGCGGTGTCCTGCACAGCGCCCTCGCCACCGGCGCTCATCCGGCCATCCGCCACAGTCACCATCCACACTGTGGCAGGAAGCAGAAGCAGTGTGAGCGGACCACCGGACCTGTCGAGGAAAAGGGCCAAGCCCACGCCCAACGCGCACAAAGAGGCGGTGATCAAACCGGTTACAGTCCAGCATGCAATCTCGGGCGCCTCGCGCCCGTAGCGCCGCTGGGCGGTCACCCACGCCCCCGCGCCACACACGGCGGCCACCACCACCGCCACGACCAAGACCGCCCACCCCGCCTCGAGACCGGCAGATCCGGCCTGCGGGCCACCGGGCGGTGTACCGCCACTCACTCCGCCGTCACTCGCTGTGCCGCCAGCGTAGCTCAACCACACCGTGGGCAGGCCGGCGGCCACCAAACCCACCAATCCCGCCAAAGCGACGAAAGGGACATTTATTTTGTTCGCGGAAATCCACACCGAGGCACCCAGGCCCACCAGCACAACTAGAACGCCCACGGCAATGGCAAGCGGTAGGCCGTCTTGGGGAGCGAGGAGGAGGGGCGCACCCCCGATGGCCACCCCCCACAGCGCCGCCGCCGACCCCACGGAAGCCAGAAAGGCACGGCTTTCCGGACCCGCGGCCGCAGTGACCAGAGCGCCACGTGCCACCCGCCCACTACCCAACGCAACGGCCGCCACCAGAGAAGCCACACCCATCCACCACACCCAGGCTTCTACGATGACCAATGAAGCGGCCACCACGGCCACCGCCGCGCACGCCACCAAGGCACCACCCCACCCGGCACGCGGGCGCGTGTGCGCATGGGTGTGATTGTGCTGCGCCAATCTGTGCCCCCTGGTAGCGGGTAACAGCCTCAGGCCGCACAACGCAGCCTGAGGCGGCTCAGTCTAGCATCCTCTCCCCTACGCTCGATACGATCCTTCCCGGACCTGCACCATCAGCTTGAAGAGACCCCCTGCATCATCTGTGTCCAGGAGACGGTCGAGGTGCGAAGCGTTAACGTCGTTGGTCAGATCATCGGCTACAGCCGCGCGCAGCCGCGCAACCTCCTCTGCTCCGCCGGCCGCAGCCAGGAGCGCGGCCACTGTGGTGTAGACGAGACACTCCAACCCCAGATCCTCGCCGTGCGTGGCCAGAGCACCGAAGTCGACATCGGCCGTGAGGTCCTGCCTGCCCACATAAGCAGTGAGGTCATCTTGCCGCTGTTGGCGGAGATAGGCGCGCGCCGTCCTACGGTAGGTGGCGTCCGCACGTTGCGTACCCGCCCGTGCCGGCCAACCGCCGTAGTCCACCGTGACCACGCAGGCCGAATACTTCTCTCCCACCAGAGCGCGTAAGAACAGAAGGACGGCCGGACGCGCCTCGATGGTGCCATCGGCCGTGTAGGCCCGCAGTTGTGCTGCGTCTTCACTCCCGAAGAGGCGAATCAACTCACGGCGCGCCTCAGAGGTAAGCTCTCCCAAATACTCGCTTATCCCACACTCGCTTTTCCCACCGGCCGTTGACTGAAGTCGTACCCAGGTCTCACGGGGCGTCTCGCCGGACACATCCACCAGATGGACGGGGAGCGCATCAACAACCTCGTTGGACACCACCAACTTAGGTCCCTGGGTAAGATCCTCCGGCCCCGGGTGCCAGTGAATCAACCATCCCCCACCAAGAGCCCTCTCGAGCGTCGCGCGCTGCACATCGGCCAGCGCTTTGCTGGGCTCCACCATCTCCCAGACAATACGGTCACGCAGATCGCTCCGACTCCGCTCCCATGCGCTCAACACCCCGGCGGCCATGTCCCCCGTACCTCCGCCCACCTCCACCACCGTCACCGCGTCTCCGGGAGCGGTCTCCGCCGACAGGGCGTCCACCAAGTCGGCAAGCAGTGCGGCCACTGCCTGGTTGAAAAAAGGCACCCTGGCGGGGATGGTGACGAAATCCCCCGCCCGACCGAACTGCCCGCTGCCACGCGTGTAGTAGCCGCCTCCGGGTGAAGCGAAGCCCACTCCATGAAGCGACTGAACGGCACTTCTCCGCCGGCGCCCGCGAGAGCCCGGGCGATCGGCGCCGGGACGGCGCGGGCGCCGGAAAATGCGGTGGGCCGCCGCGGCCGGAACCGGCCGCGGCGGCCCCGCCTCTGGGCTCCGTCAGCTCTGTGGCCTCAGTGGGATCGTCAGGCACGGCCGTCACCCACTCCCAGCCGGTCGAGGAAGGCTTGGTACTTGTACATCTTGGCTATCACACGCACTGAACGCAACGGCGACGGCAGCACTACCGTGGAGAAGGGACCCCCTCTCCGAACACCGCGCGCTGGATGGGCCGCACCGATACGTTGATGATGGGTTTGCGGTACGCCCGCATCAGTTCCGCCACCCACTTGATGAAGTCGCCCTCACGGAAACGGTACTTCTCCGGATCGGGTAGGCTACCGCCCACGTACATACCCGACCGCTCCTGCACGCGCTTGACCTCGTCGATCACCCGCAACGGCGACGTGACCATGCCGATGACTCCAAGAACCACCACCGCATCCACCGCCTCCGAGCGCACCACCGCTTCGATGGCCTTCTCTGCCACTCCATCCCTGATATTCCCCACCAAGTCCACGGGGTTGCCACGGCTCCAGTAGGGGGGCAGCACCCGGTCTATCTCTCCGATCACCTCGTTAGATAGCTCGGCAAGGAGCAGACCGCTACGCGCGACTTCGTCCGCCGCCACCACACCCCAACCGCCGCCCATGGTCACCACCGCCACCCGGCGTCCACGTGGTAGCGGTAGATACGAGAGGGCGAACGCCAAGTCGATGAACTCGTCGGGATCGGTGGTGGCAATGATCCCGCACTGGCGCACTACGGCCTCGAAGACGCGCTGTGAGCCCGCCATGGCTCCCGTGTGGCTGGCTGCCGCCCTGGCACCGTACTCGCTGGCACCGCCCCGCAGGACGATGAAGGGCTTGCGCACCGCCGCCCGGCGCGCGGCTTCCATGAAGCGCCGCCCGTCGTCGAGACCCTCGATGTAATCGAGTATCAACCCGGTTTGGGGGTCGTCGCAGAAGTAGTTGAGAAGATCCGTGGCCGTGGCCAATGCCTCGTTTCCAATGCCCACGAACTTGCCCACGCCGCCGTGCCGCTCCTCGGCCGAGGCCATGAGCTGCACCCCCATGTTGCCGGAGTGCGAGAGGAAGCTCGCCGGACCCGGCCCCGGCTGGGTGATGACGCCACCCGTCCCGTAGAAGCGCCGCCACGATGACATGGCCCCCACGCAGTTGGGGCCGATCATGGCCATGCCCGCATCCGAGGCTATCTGAGCTATCTCCCGCTCCATGACGGCGCCTTCGGGCCCCGCCTCCGAGAATCCCCCGCTGATGATGACCACGGCCTTCACGCCCAGTTGCGCGCACTCCTCCACCACTTCTTTCACGGCAGCCGCCGGAACGGCGATAATGGCCAGATCGGGTACGGTTGGAAGCTCGGATAGGCTCGGGTACGCCGCCCGGCCAAAGACATCACGATCGTGCGGATTGATGGGGTAAATGGGGCCGGGGAAGCCACCGGAGACAATATTGATGGTGATGACCCCTCCCCACTTGGCTACGTCATTTGACGCTCCCACAATGGCCACGCTGTCCGGATAGAAAACGGCGTTCAAGGCCTTCCGCTCCAGGGGCAGACGTGCGGGCGGCGGCGCTGTCGGTTCCGCCAGGGTCACCAAAGCGTCCACCGCCACCGGACGGCGGCCTTCCACCAGCATGGGGTTGATATCCACTTCCGCGATCTCAGGATGGTCCAGCGCCATCTGGCCGACGGCTCTGATGGTGTTGACCAATGTGTCGCGGTCCACGGAGGGCGCGCCCCGAAACTCCCCGAGCAGACGAACCGAGCTGATCTCGTCAAGGAGCTCACTCGCCTCGCGTTCATCGAGCGGTGCCACCCCGAACACCACATCTTGGAGCGCTTCTGTCAGTACACCACCCAAGCCGAACATCACCACGGGGCCGAACTGATGATCCCGCGACATACCGACGACGAATTCGCGGCCCCCCGGGATCATCTGCTCCACCAGGACGCCTTCCAGAGTGACGGGGGCACGACGTACGAGCGTTTCGAAACCGCTGCGCGCGCCGGCGTCGTCCGCGATATCCAGGAGCACCAGTCCTGCGTCCGACTTGTGCTGGATCTCAGGCGACAGCCCCTTCATCACTACCGGGTACCCCAGCCTGCCGGCGACTTCGACCGCCTCATCGGCAGAGCGCACGGGCGCACCCTCCACCACCGGGATGCCGTAGGCTGCGAACAACGCCTTGGCCTCCGCCTCATCCAGCGCCCGTCGGCCGACCGCCAGCGCCCGCTCCACAATATGCCGGCCCGGTGCCGCCGACTCCACCGTCATGATGCTCCTCCCTTGCTTTGCGTGGCCTACTCCCTCAATCGCTCCATAAGAATGAGAGATGGATTGTACCCCGGGTCACGGCCGCTCCATGCGTAATCGCACCGCCGCCGCACCCACACACCCCTCAGCCGGGGGATCCATCGTTCATGCGGGTGCGCACACCGGCCGGGAGACCGAAATGGGATGGTGGAGGCGGCGGGAATCGAACCCGCGTCCGAAACTCGTCTGGAGAAGGCTTCTACGGGTGTAGCCCCTACTACAGTGTCTCGCTCCGCGCCCCCGTAGGAGCTGGGTGCGCTCGGCCAGTCACCTCATTGTCCCTCGGGCGCCGGTGACCCTCGCCTGCGGTAAGTCCACCTAGCTGATGCCGCGACCCTCCCCGGCGGACACGGGAGGCGCGACAGGCGCCTAAACTAGGTTAGGCGGCCAGAGCAAGTTCTTGCTTGCCAGTTGTGTTTTTCCAGCCTGTTTAACGAGAACGGCCGGGATCTCGACCCGCTACCCTCACTCAGACCTGAGCCCCGTCGAAACCATGTCGCCCCCACGAAGGTGGCAACCCCAACGTGAACACGGCGTCCTTGAGAGGTTGCATGAGACATTATACGCGGATCGCGCAATGGTGGTTCGCACGGTGGCGGTTCGCACGGTAACGCTTGGTTGCTCGCCGCCCCCTTGGCCGCTCCACATCCGCCGTTGCGCCGACCGGCTCATCCTAACCCCTAGACCGCCGCCTGCGGCAACCGCCCCTAGAAGGGGAGTGGATTTCCCACCCTGTCCAGGAAACACACTTCCGTGGTTGCCTTGCGCGGACGAGGCCGTTTCTCGTACTCACCCTCGAGCGGATAGCCGATGGGGAACATACCCACACACTCCCAGCCGGCAGGAGCTCCCAGGGCTCGACACACGGCGGGTCCATCGACGAGGGACACCCACACCGAGGCCAGACCCAACTCCACCGCCTGCAGAAAGAGATTCTGACCGGCGATGCCGCAATCCACCAAATAAAATGGCTTGCCTTGATGGATTTCGCCTTCTTCGGGCACACCCAGAACCACTATCACAACCGACGCCTCGGCAACGGCCCCGCGGGCCGGGTTGTCTTCGGTCAGGGCGGCTAATATTTTTCTTCTGGTCTCGGATGAACGCACTGCTACGAAGCGCCAGGGCTGCTCGTTCTTCCAAGACGGGGCACGGCGGGCCGCCTCCAGGATGGTCGCCAGATCCTGGTCGCTCACCTGACGCTCATAATCGAACACGCGCACGCTCCGGCGCCTCTCAATCGCCTTCCTCACATCCACTACTCTGCCTCCTCTATCATCGCCTCCACCGGCACAGGTTCACCCACAGCCTCCTCGCCGGCTTCGGAAACGATCTCGTTCGTGAAGACCCGCACGGCCCAGCGCAGCCTGATGGCGCAGGTGATCTCGTAGTTGATGGTGCCCACCCAGGCAGAGACCTCCTCGGCCGTTGTACAGACTGAGCCCTCCGAACCGATGAGGGTCACCACGTCGCCCGGCACAACACCGTCCTCGTTATTGCCCAGGTCCACCGCGAAGGAATCCATGGAGACCCGCCCAACCATGGGCCGGCGTCGGCCCCGGATCACCACTTCGCCACGATTACCCAAGGCGCGGAACACTCCATCCGCGTAGCCCACCGGGATCAACGCCACCACACGTTCGTTGGTTGGGCGAAAAGTGAGCCCGTACCCCACGCCCTCACCCGGGCGCACGCGTTTGGTCATAACTACCATGGACGTCCAACTGAGCACGGGGCGCAACCCTTCAGCGCGCGCGTCCGCCTGAAAGGGCGACATCCCATAGATGCCGATGCCGCAACGCACCATATCGAAGTGCGACTCGGGGTAACGTACGGTGGCCGCGCTGTTGGCCGCGTGCACCAACGCCTGCGGATAGGTGGCGTGCACGCGTTCCACACAAGGGTAGAAGCGTTGAAGTTGCTGGGCCACAAGATTGGGTTCGGCCGCGGCGTTGGCGAAGTGGGTCATCACACCCACCACCTTCACGTTCCGCGCCACGCGTACAGTATCCAGAAATGTCTCGAACTCGCGCCCTGGATACAACCCCTGACGGTTCATGCCCGTATCGATTTTGACGTGAACCCGTAGCGGAGTTCCGACTGAAGGCAGGTGAGCGAGCATCTCTCCCACGTCCGGCGACACCACGGCCACTTCCACATCGCGCCGAGCCATCTCCACCAGCTGATCCAAGCCGTACAACGGGCCCATCACCAGCACAGGCGCCGTGATCCCCGCGTCCCGCAACTCCACGGCTTCCTCGGCGGTGGCCACTGCCAAGCCGTAACCCCCGGCGTCGAGCACGGCACGTGCCACCGGCACCGCACCGTGGCCGTAGGCATCAGCTTTGACCGCTGCCATGAAACGCGTGCCCGCCGCCGTGCGCGAACGCATGAAGGCGACGTTATGGCGAACGGCCCCTAGATCTATGCTGACCAGACTGCGAGGAGAACGATCCATCCCACCGCGTCAGAGTGCGGGAAGTGCAGGGTTGCTGGGCGCGACCTCATGGCGACGTGTGTCGCGCCCACCCACATCGGGCTCGCTCAAGGCATGTTCATCCATATTGTCCACCGGCAGAGGCCGGCATTTCACCCCCCACACGTGGTCAGCAACTGCACGCAGTCGTCAACGGCCATATTCGTTTCCGAGGCCAGATACTCTACCTCGGAATCCGTGAGGTCGTCAGCCCCGATCCCCAACGCACTCAGCCTCCCCCGTAGATAGGAGGCCCGGATGCGTTGCAGATCCACCTCCTGGTAGTCCACCTGCTCCGGCCCCTCGGGGATGGCGATGACCTCACCCGGCCGATCCAGGGACGCAGGCCCTCTCACCACCTGCACGCCTTCCCGCCGGGCAAAAGTCAGTTGCGCCGTGGGGTGTTTGCCGGCCCCCGTGTACTCGGTCTCCTGCACCACCACGATCTCGTCGGTGGCCAACTCCTGGGCCAGCTTGAAAGCCGCGCAAAGCGAAGTATTGCCGGCCGGGCCCCTCTCCAGGCCTTCAAGCTCAGCCATGAGCTGCGTCATGTAGAACACCGGGCCTTGCTTGACCGTGAGGTAGCGATGGGCGTAACGCAGCGGCCGAGCCGCATTGTAGGGCACATCTGCTCGATCGGGATTGGTGAAGAAGGGCACGCCGAATCCGGTGTGGCCGGTGGTGAAGCTCTTGCGATTGAACTGAGTGTCACTGGCCATGTGCAGCCCGGTGAGGTCCACGCTGACCGCCACCACCTGGGTGGAGCCACACCCGGCTTTGAGCATTCCCCGGGCGGTGCCCGTTACGTTGCCCCCACCGGCGTGCGTCACCACCACCGCCGCCGGCTCTCTGCCGTATTCTGTCACTACTTCCTGGATGATCTCCTGACCCAGGGTTTCGATGCCCGAGACGGAGAACGGCGTGTACAAGGAGGCGTTGAAATACCCGGTCTGCTCCAGCAGCAACAGGTGCATGTAGAAGAGTTCGGGTCCCACGGTCATCCGCCAGACTTCCGCGCCGTAGGCCTCGCAGGCCCGACCCTTCTCCAGAATCTCAGGCTGCCCCACTCCCCGAGAATCGAAGGTCTCCTGCACGATGATGCATCTCTGGTTCTGCATGGCGGACATGGACGCCACCGCCGCTCCGTAGTTGCCCGATGTGGCCGCGATCACTCCCGGGTAACCACGTCGCTTGGACTCATACACGGAGACACTGGCCCGGCGCGCTTTGAAGCTGCCGGAGGCGTTGCAGGCCTCATCCTTGACCAGAATACGTGCCCCTTGCCGGGAGGCGCCAGCTCCTGGCCAGTCGCGACAGGTTCCGCAACTCGATCAGCGGCGTGTCGCCCACTTTGTACTTACGCTGAATGGCGGCGACGTCGTTGAGCGAGTAACCGGTTGCCGCCATGAGCCCCTCGTAGTCATATTCGAGGCGCCCCAAGCGGAAGTCGGCGTAGTCGATCCCCGCAGCGGCACGCAGGATCTGAGCTGCCCGGCCCATGACGGCGTCGTAGCCGAGATCGCGCCCGGCACTCATGTGACCCGTCTCCACTCCGCCGGACGATGGCGCCGTTGCCCGCGTATCGAGACCGTCCAAGATGGCACGGGCCTGCAACCCGGCTTCTATCAGTTCCGGCACAGGCTCACCGAAGTCGTGGCTGAACGGAGGATTGAGACCCAGCACCTCGCCCGAGACGCGGCGGCCCAGCAGAGTCTCCACTTCCACCACCTCTCCCACCCTGGGCTCCTCGGTCACAAAACCCTTCAGGCGACAATAGTATGGAACCCGTTTGGTGTCCTCGGGCAGGTGCCCGGTCCGCTCGTGCGGCTCCAGGATGACGAAACCGATCTCAACCCATGGCGTTGCGCAGCGGTACTCATGACCGCCTCCTTGTCCGCCCACCGCCACAACGGTGGGCGCCTCATCGATCAATCCCCGGCCCGATCACGACCGGTGCACGTCGCGTTACCATGGTGCACTGAGCGCTCAATGCTGTCAACGCTCTCAACCGGTCGGTAGTAAACTGCGGCTTGAGCGCGGACCTGCGCGGCCGGCACTGCCCGTGGCCCAGCGCCCTACACCCTCAACCACCGGCCTGGAGGCCCAATTACCCATGGAGTCACTCTCTCCCGGCAAAGACACTGCCACCCGTAACCCTGTTCCTCCCGCAACCACCCCTTATCCCGGTCGCTGGGGAGTGTTGGCGGTCTTGTGCATCGGGCTCTTCATGTTGCTCTTGGACAGCACCATCGTCAACATTGCCATTCCTTCCATCATGGAGAGTTTTCGCACGGGGTTCAGCGAGATTGAATGGGTGATCAACGCATACCTGCTGGTGTTTGCCGTGTCGCTCATCACCATGGGCCGCCTCGGCGACATGTTCGGTAGGCGTCTGTTGTTCGTATCAGGCCTCACCCTGTTCTCGCTGGCTTCACTGGCCTGCGGTCTGGCTCCCTCCGTTGGTTGGCTTATCGCCTTCCGCGCCATCCAGGGCCTGGGGGGGTCGATGATGATGCCGGCCACGCTGTCCATCATCGCCAGCGTTTTCCCACCCGAACAACGTGGCGCGGCCATGGGCATCTGGGGCGGGGTGATAGGCGTGGCCACGGCAGCAGGCCCCGTCTTGGGTGGTCTCATCATCGACGGGGTGTCCTTCAGCAGGCTGTTTCAAGGCCAATCCTGGCCGTACATCTTTCTCGTGAACGTGCCCATCGGCATTGTGCTGTTCGGACTCAGCCTCCGCATCATCCCGGAATCCCGCGACACGGCACATTCCCATCGGTTAGACCTGCCCGGCATCGTGATGTTGAGCGCGGCACTGTTCTGCCTCACCTTCGCCCTGATCGAGGGTCAGAACTACGGCTGGGGTTCGCCCACCATTCTGGCGTTGTTCGGCGCGGCTGCGGCCGGCCTGGTGATATTCGTCCTGGTGGAGCGCCGGCAACCGGAGCCGCTTATGCGTCTGGAGCTCTTTCGTTCACGCACTTTCAGCGTGGCCAACATCTGTGGTGCCGTTCTAAGCGCCGGCATGATGGGGCTCTTCTTCTTACTTCCGGTGTTCTTCCAGTCCATCCTCAGCTACAGCGCGATCAAAACCGGCCTGCTGCTCACCCCCCTCAGCGCCGCCGTGGTCGTGGCCTCCCCATTCTCAGGCTGGCTATCCGACCGCGTCGGCAGCCGGTGGCTCATCTCCGCGGGCATGCTTATCACCGCCGCCGGTTTTCTGCTCACGCGACCCCATTTCAGCCTGGGCCTGAGCACCTCGGCTCTCCTCCTACCTTTCGTGATCGCCGGCCTGGGGATCGGACTGGTCTCGGCGCCCATGACGTCGGCGGTCATGGCCAGTGCTCCGCTGGCGCAGGCGGGCGCCGCGTCCGGCATTCTTTCCACCATGCGTCAGCTCGGTTCTGTGATGGGCATCGCCGTCATGGGCGCGGTCCTGCAGAATCGAGTGGTAGCGTATACGCGGGCCGCGGTTGGCGAACAGCTATCTTCCCTCCCCTTCATACCGGCCGACGTCAAGACCACCATCATGGACGCCGTGGGCAGCATGGCGTCCCGCCTGGGAGAGATGCGTGGCGGTGGAGGACCCGGCGGAGAGGGGATCATGGCTATGCTCCCGCCCCAACTCCGCGAAATGGTGGCGCAACTACCACCCCAGGCGCTCGCTTTCTTCCAGAAGCTCTTCAGCCGCGAGTTCTTCATGGAGCAGTTCGCGCGTGCCATGCGCACCACCATCCTGGTGGCCATCATCATTCTGCCGGTGGGAGCCGTTCTGGCCTTGCTCATCAGAAGCCACGTGACACGTGCCGTGCCGGCACACGCCACCGACGCGGCACACGCCGCCAGCACGGCACACACCACCGACCCGGCCCAAGACGCGGATCCGGCATAGAGGACAGAGGGCGCTCAAAGGCCGGGCAAAGGTCCGCGCCGGAGTTCGAGGTTACTCCCCGCGGTCGCGCTCTCGTCCGCGGCTCTTCACCGCCCGTTCGATCTCGCGCTGCGCGTCCTTCTTGGCCAGCGTCTGCCGCTTGTCGTACTGGGCCTTGCCGCGTGCCACGGCGATCTCCACCTTGGCCCGGCCGTCACGGAAATACATGCGGGTGGGAACCAACGTGTATCCGGTGGCTTTGACTTTGTTGGCCAGTTTGCGCAACTCACGGGCGTGGACCAGCAGCTTGCGATCGCGCATGGGGTCGTGGTTGAAGATGTTGCCGGCGGTGTAGGGGCTGATATGCACCCCGATCAGGTACAGTTCGCCGTCGTTCACGGCGGCGTAGGAATCGCGCAGGTTGGCGCGCCCCTCGCGTAGGGACTTGACCTCCGTCCCCACCAGAGCGATGCCCGCCTCCAGTCTGTCCTCGATAGGAAGTAGTCGTGGAAGGCTTTTTTGTTCTGTGCGATCAGCCTGATGCCGGTCTCTTTCATGGCTCCTCGAGTATATCCGCATCAAGACCCCACGCCGAGAGCGGCGGGCTCGTTCCAGTCGAGTACGGACCATTCCAAGCGGCGGTCCCTCCTCGGTCAGATGAAGCGCTTGACCTGCTCATCCACGATGGCATCTATATTTTCGGGCGTGGCGCCCAGCCGCTGTACCAATCGCTCGGCGTAAGACAGACGCTGCGGATTCCACATATCCGCCACCCCTTCAAAGATCCCCCACCGCCGCCCCACCTGGTAGATGAGGCGTCGCTCCTGATCCATCTCCAGGAAGGCGCGCGGGATCGAGGCCATGCGTTCTTTGTCCTCCGGCAGCCTGCCTTCGAGATCTTGGAAGAGGTTGAGGATGTGATCGCTCTTGACCACGCTGGTGATACCTTCCAGGCTCTCGACAAACAGCAGGATCTCACGGGCCATGAGCTCATCAGTGGGGCGACGGAAGGTACCTGCCGCCAGGCCGGCGGCCATGGGCACATGATCGGGCACGGCCAGGCTGCGCAGGCGAATGAAGTCGGGATTGACCTGGTTCATGACGTCGGCGGTCTCGCGCGCGTTGTCCTCCCAGAGCTCCTCGCCCCCCAACCCCGGCATGTAGTAGGCACTGAGTTCGATGGCGCTGTGCTTTACCCGCAGCCCGGCCTCGATGTGCATGGCCTTGGTAGCCCCCTTGTCCACCAGGGCCAGCACCTTATCTGATCCCGACTCGAAACCCACGTGAATACGGTTGAGACCGGCCGCCGCCATGGCGGCGAGGTCCGCGTCGGTGAGGTGCGTGGCCAGCGTGTGCGAGCGCGCGTAAGTTGTGACCCGCTCCACCCAGGGGAAGCGCTCCCGGATGCGCTCCAGGATGCGAATCATGTCACCCGGCCGGATGACCAAACTGTTGGCGTCCTGCAGGAACACCGACTTCATGCCGGTCTGACGCCAGTTCCAGGCGACGCTGGCCGCCAGGGCGTCATCCGAGGGCAGATCAGGGAACTTCCGCTGCCGCTCCGCGGCGAGCGCTTCAGACTCCTCCTTACGCCCCATGTCGGCGTAGAGATAGCGGGCCACGGCATCGATGTCGGCTAAGACGTGTTCCACCGGGCGACGCGAGAAACGCGTGCCTTTGTAAACAGGGCAGAAACTGCACTTGTTCCAGGGGCAGTTGCGCGTCACCCGCAGTAACAGGCTGGCGGCCTCGCTGGGGGGCCGAATGGGCCCCTGCTCCAAGCCTCGGTATTCGGTGCCGGGGTGCGTGGTCATCGCTAGCAACTGCCTTCCGAGGCGACTGATCCCGTTTGGCCGGTCTCAGCCACAGCCGCTTCAGGCGCATCTTCGGGCTCCTCGTACCTCACGCCCGCCTCCGGCACCTCGGGAAGGTCGCCGACTCGCGCCCGCATTGTGCTCCACAGCCGCGTGCGCAAAGGGACGTTGCAATCCGGGTACGCGCAGCGCGCCCGCATCATCACGGCTTCCCCCAGTCGGTCCAGATTGGGGCTGCCGCCCGCGTACATCGTGGCCTTGTCGAACGTGGCGTCATCCACCACCACGTCGTCTTCCGTGAACGTACGATGGCACTCCTCGCACCACAGATAGCGCGTGCCGCCCACCCGCCTGCTCAAGCCTTCCGGCAGATCCTTGACCGGTTTCATGCGTCCCTCTCTCTCGCGACCATATCGGTCACCGCCTAGTTGTCATTCAATTCACGTCTATCTTGCCACGTGCCTCATCAATCCTCTTGACCCGCACCGTGACCAGATCCGCCAAACGGTAGGCGGACCCCGTTCTCCTTCCCACCAGCGCCGTCTCCAACTCGTTGAGCTCGTAATAGTCGCCGGGAGATCGCGGGCAGCCAGGAACCCCTGGTAGAGATCGTCGAACAGGACAAAGGCCCCACTCCGCACCAGGCTCAGGATCTCACCGTGAAACACCTGCGCATGACCGTCGCGCTCGAGACGAGCGGCGAGCAGGTGGGCCAACGCGATGTCGTCGGCCACGAGCTCCACCTTGGCCGCTTCGCGTTCCATGCGCGAGCAGTGCTCGGCCCAGTCCGCCAGCGAGAAAGTGGTGGGGCTGGGAGCCAGCCCGAGCGTCGCCAGCAGCCCCCTGTGCACGAGCAGGTCGGGGTAGCGACGAATGGGCGATGTGAAGTGGCAGTAGGCCTTGGAGGCCAGACCGAAATGCCCGATGTTTCTGGTCTGGTAGACGGCGCGTGATTGAGCGCGCAGAACCTGGCTAGTTAGTGCCGCCTTTCCTCGCCCCGGCGGAGTGACGCGCTCCACCCATCCTGCCACCTCCACCGTGGCGCGGCGGATATCGGTGGGAGTGGCCGTGAGAGGGTCGAAGACCGGTGTGGGGAGATCGAGCGAGGCCAGCACGTCGAGGAGGTGATCCAGATGAAAGGGATCGGGCAGATCGTGGACACGATAGACCGTCGGCACGTGGCGTTGCTCCAGGAATTCAGCCACCTGCTCATTGGCGAGGACCATGAAATCCTCAATGAGCTGGTGGCTTTCCATATCCTGAGCCACATGCGCGCGTATCAGGTTACCCTCATGGTCCCAATGAAAGTCGGGCTCGCGGGAGTTGATGTCGATCTTGCCCCGTTCCACACGCCGCCGCCGCAATGCGGCCGCCAACGGTCGGGCCAGAGCGAGTGCCGCCCCCAGTTGGGGGGAAGGCCTTATCTTCCCTTCGAACACGCCCTGCACCTGGTCGTACTCGAGACGTTCATCGCTCCGGACCAGCGATCTGTAGAACTGACTCTCTCTGACGCGGCCCGAGGAATCCACCACCATCTCCACGGTGACGGCTTTGCGGTCTTCGCCGGGGGTGAGAGAGCACACGCCACTCGAGAGCTGAGGTGGCAACATGGGTTCCACACCGGTGGGCACATAGACCGAGGTGGCACGACGCAGGGCTTCCTGATCGATCACGGACCCTTCGCGCACGTAGTAGGCCACGTCCGCAATGTGCACATACACGCGCACAGCATCGTGCTCCCCCGCCCCACTGCCCGCTGCCGGCACAAATGACAGCGCATCATCGAAATCCCGCGCCGTCTCCGGATCGATGGTGAAAGCGAACAGCCGGCGCAGGTCTACCCGGCCCTCGTCCCGTGCGGAATCACGCTGCGCCACCGCGGCGGCCTCCGCCAATACCCGAGGGTGAAGCCACGATGGGGGACGCTGTCGAGAAGCAGGGCCTCGAGCACGTCACGGACCTGACCCTTGCGACCGATCACCTTCACGATCTTCACCCGCCGGCCGTGGGCATACATGTACAGGACCAAGTCGCCGGGACTGGGCTTGATCCCGTCCCGTGCCACCAGCAGAGCCGTGCCCGGTTGGAACAGGGGCTCTACCTCCAGGTGCTTCCCGTTGCGGGTCACCAGGCCGGCGGTAGGACGCAACTCCTCAACGAAGGCGCGGCCCGCCTCGCGCGCCACGGCTTGGGCGGTGGCGTATCGCCGGGCGCTACGGCTCAGGCGCTTGGGACGAGGCATGGGTAGCCCCTCACCCCAGCACGGGTTGGAGATCCATGGAGACCCACTCGCCTTCGCGGTACGTGTTCACCGAAACGAAGCCCGCCTCGCCGGCCACTTCCACCACTGCCCTCTCCTGAGTGCCCGCGAGTATGCCCGAAACGAGCAGGCGACGAGGCGCGGCACCTGCCTGGTCCCCGCCGCCGCCGGCGAGCGTCGCCACGCGGCGGAGCAGTGCCGTGACAGGACCTAGGGTCAGATTGGCCAGCACCACCGCTCCGGCGAAAACCTGAAGAGGGACCTCCAGCAGGTCGTCCGCCCACACCTCCACTTCCACGCCGTTGGCCGCAGCGTTGGCCGCGGCGGCCTGCACGGCCAGGGGATCGTGATCAAAAGCCCGCACGGGCGCATAACCCAGCTTGGCCCCGGCGATGGCCAGTATCCCGGAACCTGTGCCTACATCCACCAATGGGATACGAGAAGCGGCGCCGGCGAGCGCGGGACTGGCGTGAGCGACCCCGGTGCCAGCGTCGGCGGCGCCGACGGAAGCGGTCCCGGGATCGGCGGCGCCGACGGGCGTCTCCCCGGCCAACCCGCCGCTCACCGGCTCCGCCGCCCTCCCGCCCTCAGGTGTCGCCCGCCCGCTCGTCCCCCTCGTCCCCTCCTGTAGAAGCGAGAGCACGCCGCGTGTAGTGGGGTGAAGGCCCGTTCCGAAAGCCAGGCCGGGGTTGATCACCACATCCACAAGCCCGGCAGCGGCCGGCGGCTCCCAAGGCGGACGCAGGTGAGAGCCTTCCCACCGTGAGTGGGCTAAAATGCCGGCGCCAACCGTGGACCCAATCTCGTGGCACGCGCTCCCACTCCACGGACAAGGAGGCGCGCAGACTGGGTTCATGCGGCAGAAGGCGCTCCACCGTACGCCGGTCCACACGCCCCGTAGCCTGGTTATCCGGGTAGAAAACGAGCGTACGAGAGCCCCCTTCGGCATCCACATCTTCGTACGAACCCAACCGGTCCATGAGCAACGCGCCCACGATCTCGGCCCACTCGCCGGGGACGGTGATGCGCAGCGCCCGGTCAGTCGATGGCGCATCGCGATGGGGGCGACGGGTGGCGACCACGTGGCTCCGTCACCCAGTGAACAGCTGTTTGAACTTCTGGAAGAACCCCTCGGACCTGTGGTTGTAATGCTCCTGGCCACAGCACTCATCGAACTCCTGGAGGAGGTCGCGCTGGCGATCATCGAGGTTGCGCGGCACAATCACATTGATCAGGATGCGCTGCGAGCCACGTCCGCTCTGTCGCAGATGCGGCACCCCGCGCGACTTCAGCGTGATGACATCGCCCGGCTGCGTCCCGGGCGCAAAGTGCACTTCCTCTTCGCCGTCGAGAGTGGGGACGGGAATGTCGGCGCCCAGGGCGGCCTGCACCATAGTGAGGTCCTGCCGGTAGAGAATGTCGTCGCCTTGGCGTTCGAAGAAGGGGTGAGGCGCCACCCTGACCTGCACGTACACATCACCGGGCAGCCCCCCGCGCTCCCCGGCGCCACCACGACCGCTCAGGCGCACACGTTGACCGTCGGCGATACCCGCCGGGATGTCAACCGATAGGGTCCGCGTGCGCATGGCGCGCCGGCACCGCCGCACTCTTCGCTGCGGATGCTCGATGACTCTCCCCTCACCCCTGCACGCCCCGCACGGTCCCGTCTGTACGAACTGCCCGAACAGCGACTGCCGCACGGTGCGGGTGACCCCGCTGCCTCCACACGCGGGGCAGACCCGTATGGATGAAGGATCGGTGGTGCCGGCGCCCCCACACTCACGACAGGTGTCGAGCGACTCGATCTCCACTTCTTTATTTACCCCGAAGGCCGCTTCCTTCAGATCCAGCTCTATCTCCACCAGCAGGTCCTGCCCCCGCGCCGGCTCCGCCCGGCGCTGGGTGGCGCCACCAAACCAGTTGCCGAAGAAGCTCTGGAAGATGTCGTCGAAATCGCCGAACGGGCCGCCGAAACCACCCGTTCCTCCCGCGCCGCGGCGGAAGGCGTCGGGCCCGTAGGTG
The DNA here is from genome assembly GCA_040770645.1 of Thermoleophilia bacterium. GTDB lineage: Bacteria > Actinomycetota > Thermoleophilia > RBG-16-64-13 > RBG-16-64-13 > JAAYZX01. The sequence goes on from JAXGIS010000002.1 coordinate 248,438, forward strand.
TCGTAGAGGCGACGTTTGTCGGCGTCGCACAGCACCTCGTAGGCCTGCGTGGCTTCCTTGAATTTGCTCTCGCAATCGGGATCGTGGCTGTTGACATCGGGGTGCAGTTCGCGAGCCAGCCGGCGGTATGCCTTCTTGATGGACTGGGCATCGGCATCGCGAGATACACCCAGCACCTCGTAGTAGTCACGGGTCATTCGTAGCGATCCTCCAGAAACTGGGATAGAAGCTGTGCCGTGCCCCGCACGGTGGCTATGGCCGTGTAGTAGTCCATGCGCGTGGGACCCACGAGGCTCACCGCGCCCAGCGCGCGCTGGGGCAGACCGTAACCAGCCGCCACCAGGGAGAACCCGCGCAGAGGCTCGGCTTCGTTCTCCTCGCCGATGCTCAGGAACACCCGATCACGTGTCAGGGCAGAGCGCAGGAAGCGCAGAATCATGTAGCGATCTTCGAGCAACAGCATCAGGCGGTGGAGCTCTTCGAGATCGGGGGCTTGGGATTGGCCCACCAGAGCAGACCGACCACCTACGTAGAGCTCGCTCGAGGACTCCTCATCGAGCAGGTGATCAAAAGCCACATCCAATGACTTCAGAAACGCCGCCTCCTTGGGGGAGAGCTCGGGGTTCTCGAGGGCGCGCCGGACGGTGCGCTCGGAGATCAAGGAATTTCCAAGCACTTCGTTGAGGTAGGCGTGGGCCCACTCCACCATGCCCGGATCCAGCGGCACCGGATATTCGATCATCTCCTTGGTGACGCGACCGGTGGACACGATGAAGACCACGAGCAGGATGGACGGCTGCAACATCAGGAGCTCCACGTGACGAAGCCGCGCGCCGCTGACGCGCGGCGCCACCACCAGAAAGCCAGCAGATTGGTGGCACGAGCCATGGCCTCGCTCGTCTGCTTCATGGCTGCATCCACTTCGGTGGCGAGTTCTTCGAGTTGCACGGGGGCAGTGGCCGCCTCGCGACCTGTCTGGCAGGCCATGATGGAGTCCACCGTCTCCCGGTACCCCAGATCGGTGGGAATGCGCCCGGCCGACGTGTGGGGGTGCGTCAAGTAACCCAACTCCTCCAACACGGCGAACTCGTTGCGCACGGTCGACGAGGACACCTTGAAGCCGGCGGTGGCCGCTATGGCCTTGGAGGATACGGGGACGCCGGAGCTGATGTACCGTTCCGTGGCCAACCTCAGGATGGTTTTCTGTCTCTGCGTGAGTGCCATGATGAATCCGGCTTCCGTCACCCTTGGAGTCACTCTGCGGCAGGCGAGACGAGGATGGCGGACAGCACCGCGTTGCTCACATTCAGCCCGCCCGCGCTGAGAGTGAGTTTACCACAGCGCTCCACCACTAAACCCGCAGCCAGAAGTTGCCGTAGCCGATCATTGTCCAACACGATTTCGACCTCTTCTCTCGACACCCCTTCAGCCGTGCGCAGGCCCAGCATGGCCCGTTCAAACAGGGTGTTCATGGCGGGTCAACCTCTCCACCGTGCCCGCGGAGGGTGAGAGCGAGGGTGCGGCTGAGAGGCGGGGATGATGAAAAATAAAGCTGAAGTCGAGGCTGAGGGTGAACCCCAAGTTGCTTTGTCTCCGCGCTGTCTCTCCGCCTTGTATCGCGCCCAGCGTGCAACATATTCCTCTGCCGTAGAGACGTTACCCCACCGCAGCCCCACCCACGGTGGGGAGACGGCCGCGGCACCCACCCCCCAGATAGTCCCACCCCCGCCAGTACGCCAGGTTGTGCCGGCACTCGTAACCAGGCCGAGCGAAGTTGGACACCTCGTAGCGCTGTAACCCCCTTGCTCCAGGGAGCGCCACCACTTTCGCGTAACGCCGTTCGGCGAAAGCTTGGGCGCGCTTGGGCCCAGGCCCAAGCGCCGGGCCACGCGGGCCGCGTAGCTCGGGGTATAGGTGAGATCGTAGAGCGATATGTGGGCAGGCCCCGCGGCCACGGCTCTCAACACATCACCCTCCGCTTGGCGCCAAGTCTGCCCGGGAATGCCGAAGATGAGGTCCAGATTCCAGTTGGAGAGCCCGCATTCCGCAACTGCCCCGCACACCCGCCTCAGGGCCTCGTCGTGTACGCTCCGGCCCAAAGTCCGACGCAGTGAGGCATCGAAACTCTGCACGCCCAGGCTGAGTCTGGTCATGCCCATCGCACAACTGCTGAAGCTTGTCGCCGTCCGGGCCTTCCGGGGTTCCGCCTCCACCGTCAGTTCCAAAGCGCCGGCTCCGCACCAACTGCGGGGGGCGTTTGCGCAGCCGCGGCCGGGGCCGGCAGCCGCAGCCGCAGCCGGGCCGATAGCCGCGACCGGGCCGCCTGCCGCCAGCCCGCCCGTTGACGACCCGCCCGTTGACTGCGGCCCGCCATCCGTCGCCGTCCCCTCGCCGGACAGTCCACGCACCAAAGCCACCAGCGCGCCGAACGGCAGATGGGTGGGGGTACCTCCCCCCACATACACAGTCTCCAGATGTTGCGCCCGCCAGGGCGCACTCCATGCCAACTCAGTCTCGAGAGCGTTAAGGTAAGATGCCGTCACGGTCTCCAGCGCTCGGGGCACGAGAGCCTCCGAAGCAAAATCGCAATAGGCACAGCGCGCCCGACAGAAGGGGATATGAACATAGAGGTGCCGCACCGCCCCCGCGCCCGGCTCCATGCGAGCGGCCCTCGACCGAGCTACGCCCGCAGCGCGGCCAGCACCACAGCTACAACGCCCAAGGCGATGGCCACGTAGCCCGCCACGTTGGTCCAAGAGCCCCATAGACCGCGCCCGGCCGGGGCCGTCTCGGCCCGGCCGCCCTCCCGAACGGGCGATTGCTCCGGCCCTCCCCCCTCTTCCCCCTCATCGAGTTCATGCGGCCGGAAAGGCCAGCGACCATTGGCCCACAACTGCACAAAACCGAGGGCGATGAGAATGACCCCGGCTATGAGGTAGTCGGTGCGCACGGGTGCCCGCCCTACTTGGTGTTGAGATCGAGTACCGACAGAAACGCTTCTTGCGGAACTTCCACCGTCCCAATCATCTTCATGCGCTTCTTCCCCGCCTTCTGTTTGGCGAGCAGTTTGCGCTTGCGACTTATGTCGCCACCATAGCACTTGGCCAAGACGTCCTTGCGCAGCGCTTTGACCGTCTCGCGCGCTATGACCCTGCTACCGGTGGCCGCCTGAATGGGCACGTCGAATAGTTGGCGCGGGATGCGCTTGCGCAGCCGCTCCACCAGCCCCCTTCCCATGGTGTAAGCCTTGTCCCGATGGCAGATGAGGCTGAGGGCATCCACCACTTCCCCCGAAATAAGGATATCGAGCTTCACTAGGTCACCCGGGCGATAACCCGCCAACTCGTAGTCTAAGCTGGCGTAGCCGCGCGTTCTGGTCTTGAGCAGATCGAAGAAGTTCAGAACGATCTCGGCCAGCGGCAGATCGTAGGCCAAGCGAACGCGATCGGTGGAGAGATACTCCATCTCGACGAACGTACCCCGCTTCTCTTTGCCCAACTCCATGACGCTGCCCACAAACTCCTGTGGTACCAAGATATTGGCCGTTATATACGGCTCCAATACTTCTAGGATTCTGCTACCGTCGGGAAAGTCGGTGGGGTTGCTGATGGGCACCTTGGTACCGTCTGTCATCACCACCTGGTACAACACACTGGGCGTAGTCATGAGCAAGCCCAGTCCAAACTCGCGCTCCAGCCGCTCGCGGATGATCTCCATGTGCAATAGGCCGAGAAACCCGCAACGGAAACCGAAACCGAGGGCCTTGGATGTCTCGGGCTCGTAATGGAGGGAGGCGTCGTTGAGTTTGAGTTTCTCGAGCGCGTCCTTGAGATCCGGATAATCCTCACCGTCGATGGGGAACATGCCGCAGAAGACCATGGACACGGCCTCACGGTAGCCCGGCAGTGGCTCCGCCGTCGGCCGGGCTGCGTCGGTCAGGGTGTCCCCCACGCGCAGGTCGGCAACGTCCTTGATGCCGGTGATGATGTAGCCGACTTCGCCTGCCTTGAGCTCGTCGATCTTCTGCGTATCCGGACCGAAGAAGCCTACCTCTTCCACCTCGCTCTCCCGCCCATTGGCGAAGAGGCGAATGACTTCCCCACGCCGGAAGTCCCCGTCAACCACGCGCACGAAGGCGACCACGCCACGATACTGATCGTAGTGAGAGTCGAAAATCAACGCCCGCGAAGGCCCCTCCGCCTTCCCCCGCGGTGGCGGCACCCTCTGCACCACCGCCTCCAGCACCTCCGACACACCCTGCCCGGTCTTGGCCGATACCCGGAGTATCTCGTCGTGCGAGCATCCAATGAGATTCACGATCTCCTCGGCCCGTCGCTCCGGTTCGGCTCCCGGCAGGTCAATCTTGTTGAGCACCGGCACTATCTCGAGGTCGTTCTCCAACGCCAAGTAAGTGTTGGCCAGCGTCTGGGCTTCGATACCCTGGCTGGCATCAACCACCAGCAGCGCACCCTCACATGCGGCCAGGCTGCGCGATACCTCGTAGTTGAAGTCCACGTGCCCCGGCGTATCGATGAGGTTCAGCTGGTAAGTGGCACCGTCGCGGGCCGTGTACGCCACCCGCACCGCCTTGGCCTTGATGGTGATGCCCCGCTCGCGCTCCAGATCCATGCGATCGAGCACCTGCTCGCGCATCTGGCGCTCGCTGATCGTATTGGTGATCTCCAAGATGCGATCGGCCAGCGTGGATTTCCCGTGGTCAATGTGGGCAATGATGGAGAAATTGCGAATGTGCGGGAACTCAGCCATGAAGTGAGATTGTACCCCAGAGAAGCAGCCACCGCGCCCGACCCCGGTTGCCGGCGGAGATGGGTACGAGCTGAAGGTGCCCCAAGCGAAGGGCCCCCGGGTCAGGGCCCTACACCCGGTACCTCACTGTCGCCCCGACCGAAGCCGCGTCTCAACCGCCGCAAAACGTCGGTGACCAGGTTCATCTCCTCAATGCGCAATACCCGCGCAGCCAGAACGTACGCACCCAACCCCAAGACGTACCCGACGCCCACGGACACCACTTGGGCACCGTTGGATCGTCCCAACCAATGGTCGAGCAGCCACCAGCTTCCGAACGCCGCCAAAGCCAGAGGAGCACACGCGGCCAGTGACTTCCCTATCCCCTCCAGCAGGCGACGACCACCCAGCGACCCCACGTCACGCCGCAAAAGCCAATACAGGCCCAAGAAGTTGACCAAAGTCACCGCACTCGTAGCCATGGTGATCCCGCCCACGCCCAGGGGGCGGTAGAGGAAGTAGTTGAGGAGGACGTTGAGTCCCAGGTACACCCCACCACGAGCGGCGGCCACGTCTTCTGGATGCCGTAAAAACCGCGGCTAAGGAGCGTATTGGCGCTGACGAAGGCCCGCCTAGGCTGAAGAAATATAGGGCCCAGGTAACGGCGTCGGTGTCGGCCGCCGTAAAACGCCCGTGCTGGTAGATTAGTCTGACCGTCGGTTGCCCCAGGACCAGGAAGAAGACCGTGAAGGGGAGCGTGAGGAAGAACACTTGGCGCAAACCGGACGTCAGGGCACCCTTGAATTCAGGCATGAGTTTCGACGCTGCCAGGCGGGAGAGTGACGGCAGCAATACCGTCCCGATAGCTATGGCGAAGACGCCCTGGGGCAACTGAAAGAGGCGGAAGGCTTTGTCGATGACGGCGGGCGCCGGTTCGCTTATGAAGCTGGCGAAGATGGTGTTCACGAACCAGTTGATGTTGACCAAGCCCAGACTGAGGACCACCGGCCAAAGCAAGGCCCCGACCCGCCGCACAGCGGGATTGCGCAGATCGAGAGCGATACCACCCGGCTCCCGCAGCCGGGCCACCAGCGGGAGTTGCATGACCAGTTGCACCATGGTACCCGCCACCACCCCCCAAGCCAGTGCATAGAAGCCGTGGCTCCGTGCGAAGAAAGTGATGGAGGCGATGATGACCACGTTCCAGGCGATGGGTCCGAGGGCGGGCAGGGTGAAGTGATCGTAGGAATTCAAGATGCCCATAGCGATCGCGGCCAGCCCAAGTAGCAGCACGAGTGGGAACATGATGCGCGTGAGATCGACCGCCAAGCCGATGGTGGCAGGGTCCGAGTAACCGGGAGCCATGAGCCACATGACCTGCCGAGCGAAGACCACGCCCAGCAGGCTCAGCGTGCCCAACACCAGCAAGGCCACGAACGACACAGTGGTGGCCACACGCCACGCTTCCTGCCTGCGGCCTTTGACCAATAGCTCCGAGAAGACGGGGATGAAGGCCGCGCTCAACGCTGTGTCCGACACCATGGTCCATACCAGACTGGGCGCCTTGAAGGCCACGGTGAACGCCCCCATATCCGCGCCAAGGCCCAGGTAGTAGACCATGACTTGTTCCCGCACCAGGCCGAGGACGCGCGACACCGCGGTGGCGGCCATGATGAGTGCGGCCATTGAGGCCAGTCTGCGAGTGGTTCCGTTGCCCATGGATTTACGCTATGCTAAACTCCCTCGACTCTGAAGGGAAGAGCTCACGGAGGAGGTGACTTTTGGCTAATACCCCGCAACAACGTAAGCGCGTACGCATTGCCGCTCGGCAGCGCCTGGAGAACTTGCGCTACAAGTCTTCCATCAAGACCCTCTTCAAGCGGCTCAAGAGGAGCATCGCCTCCGGCGATGAAGATGAAGTCAAGGCTGTGGCCACCAAGCTCACCTCCACCATCGACAAGGCTGCTGCGCGCAAGGCTATACATAAGAACAACGCAGCACGGAAGAAATCGCGCGTGGCGCGCACACTGAACGCGCGCTGATCGCCCCGATTGGAGCCTCCCTCGGCTCCAGGATAAGGCCGCACGTTGTCTTCCCCGCGGCCGGCAAGTTGAAGAGGCGCCCCCGGGCGCCTCTTGTGTGTGATCTTCCAGGTGTCTCCCGCCGGTGCTCGCCCTCGCGGCGCGCCTCTACCCCGCCTATCTCCGCTACGCTTCCCTTCCACCCACGGTTAGCCACGTCGAATCCCAAGAATGGCACCAAGGCAGAGATCGAACTCCATCCGCTCGGCTATCTTCCCCTCCGACGGCAGGGGCGACATGCCCTTCATGCGTGCATCCGCCACGGTGAGTACGCGCACGATCCGTTTGGCTTTGTCGGGGTCAATGGACTCACTCTGCTTCCACAGCTTCCTAGCCGGATAGGGCTTGAGCTTGAGCTGTTGCTGAACCGCCTCCAGCGAAGCCCCCTGGTTACGCAGAGCGATCACGCGCACCAGTTTCTCGAAGTGCCAGAGCACCCGGTAGAACAGCCCCGGCGCGTCTTCGCCGGCGGCGTAGAGCTCTTCCAGCAGGTTGAAGACGGTGGCGCCTTCGCCCCCAGCCAGCGCATCGGTGAGTTCGAACACGCTGGTCTCGAGCGTGCGCGAGCACACACGGTCGATGTCGGCCACACTCACCGGACCCGGTCCGGCGTACAAGGAAAGCTTCTCGAGCTCGCGCAGCACTAGGTGCTGATGCTCTCCCATCCGCTCAACCAGATAGCGGGTCTCCTCCGAGCCCAACCCGATACCGAGACGGGCGCCCTGCTTGACCACCCACTCTGTGAATTTGGCTCTGCGCGGCGCCGCATACTCAAGCACTGTGCCTGCGTCCGCCGTGGCCGCCCGTAGCGGATCACCGGCCGGCAGTTTGTCTCCCACCAGGGCCAGACACGCGTCCGGAGCCGGCGCACGTAGATAAGCCACCACGCGATCCTTGTCTTCCTTCTTCCAGCTCTGCACTTCATGGACCAAGACCAGGCGCAGACCACCCAAGAAGGCCATGGTATTGGCGGCGTTGACCACCCGTATGGCCGCACCATCGGCGGACGCGTCGAACTCGTCGATGTTGATGTCGCTGCCCGATTCCTCGACGATGCGCGCCTTCAAGCGCCTAAGAGCCAGGTCGACCTTGGGCTGATCGTCACCCAGAATAAGATAAGCCGCCTTCAAAGGCCGACGGTTCTTCTTGTTCACCGGCTGAGAGTCCTCTCGGTACTAATAGCCATCGTGTTCCCGTTCACCTTACAGGATACCCAACCGACCTGGTCGGTGCGTAGGACGGTGCCGACCGCCTCCCCCAGTAACGACATCACCTCATTGTGCGGGTGCCCGAAGGGGTTGTCTTCGCCGACTGAGATCACGGCCAGCCGAGGTCTGACCCTTGCAAGCATGCGGTCACTCACCGCCGAGACCGACCCGCGGCTGCCGTGGTGCCCCACCACGAGCACGTCAACCTCCGTAGGCTGCCCCTCCCTCCAGCGCCCTCGCTTCAGCATCTCCCGGCAGGAGTATATCAATCGGCCCCACGGCCACTCGGACCACCAAGGACGCATCATTGTCGTCGCCGGTGTGCAGCCATCGCTCCTCCGGCACTTCAACCAGCAATCCGCAGCCGTCGATACACTCGGACCAATCGTCGGCAAGTTGCACACACCTCGCACCCGCCTCTTCCAGCGCACACCGCAGCCGCTGATAAGCTTCAGCGCTCGAATCAGAGGATGGAGAAGAACTGGAGGGAGACGGCGCTGTTGGCTTTGGTGGCGCTGGGGCCGTCGACCAGCCAGCCGATGGTCACCACTCCCGCCAGGTCGGCCAGGCCCCCGAAATGGTCCTCGTGGGGATGAGAGATGAGCACGAGATCCAAGTGCCTGACGCCCAGGGCACGCAGCTTGGTTCCCAGTGCGTGCCCGGCGGATCCCGCGTCCACGAGAACGGCCCGCCTGCCCGGCGTTCGAATCAACGCCGCACTCCCCTGCCCCACATCCAGAATGCGAACCTCGCCGTGTGGCGGCCAGGCCCGTCCGGCCCAAGCCACCGTCACTTGGTCCACCGCCCACGCACCGTGGACGTAGAGACACGCCCCCAACAGGCCTCCCACTACAAGCAGCGCCCGGCGGCGGGCGGGTGCCCCTGAGAACCGTCCCCGGCCGCTGCGCCGGCCGCGAACCTCGATCAAGGTCCATGCGGCGCCCACCCCCGCCGCCGCGCAAACCACCAACCCCGCCGAAGAGCGCGGCAACCCGGGCAGACGTGAACACCAGCCCGCTACACACATGGACCACTCGACCAGTACGGCGGCCGGTTGATTGAGGAACACGGCGGCCGGCGTCCACGCCAACCCGGCCAGGCACGACACCAGACCGAGCCCGGTCACCAGGGGCATGACCGGTGTCGCCAGAAGATTGGCCGGGAGAGACCCCAACGGGATCTCCCCAAACCGGGCGAGCGACACCGGCGCCGTGCCGATAGTGGCGGCCAGTGTGACCGCCGCGATCTGGGCCACCACGGACGGCACGCGGTGCAGGGCCCGCTCGATTTTGGAGGCCAAGCAGAGGATGCCGAGAACAGCGGTGAAAGAGAGTTGCATCCCGGGAGAGGTGGCCACATATGGGTTGAAAGCGATGAGGCACAATGCCGCCAACAACAGAAGTTGGAAGGGGTCGCGACCCCGTCCCAACAGCCGGGCGACAATGACCAGGCTCCCGGTCAGAGCGGCCCGCAGCACCGACGGCCCACCGTCGGTGAGGGGCACGAAGACCACCAACATCAATGCGGCCGCCACCAGGCCTGCCCAACGCGGCAACCGCATCAGCTTGGCGACCGCCAACACCCCGGCTATCAACCACGCGATGTGGCTGCCACTCACGGTCAGCATGTGGGAGAGACCGCTGCGCCGGAAGGAGTCGCTCACGTCCCGGGGGATCCCGTCCTTGATGCCGAGCAGTATGCCCTGCATGAGGCTGCCGTGCGCAGCCGGTACCCCCGACGCCAGGAGTCTGCACAACTTGCTGCGAAGGTCTGCGAACCAGGTTGTCGGCCCCACCTGCCGGCTCAGCCAGGTGACGTCGACCAAATTGCCGGACAGCACCCAACCTATGCCCCGAGAGCGAAGGTAGGCGGATTGGTCAAATCCACGGGCGGCGCTTGTGGGCTCGCGAATACGGGCCGGCAGTACCAACGTTGACCCTGCCTGCAATATGGGGGGAGCCTCGTCTAGATCCGCCGGCGCGGACGTCGTTCCGATCTGTGAACGCTTGTCTTGGAACAACTCAATCCAGACGCATTGGCGCAGGGTGTATAGACGCCCCTCCTCCCCGGGCAACCGCACGCCAAGTATGCGACCTGGGCCAGACCACGCAACACCGTGACGTTCCAAGGATTGATCCAACTTCACCACATACGAAGCCTGTGGTATATCGGCCATGGACGCCAGGGGCCCTTCGGTGACGGCGTGAGTTCGCGCTGCGCCCCACAGCAGACCGGCCGCCGCTGCGCCGGTCAACATCAAGATCGGTAAGGCATCCGAACGGCGAGGTCCCAGTCGCAGGCAAGTAGCAACCAGGATACCCAGCACTCCACCGAGTACCCACACGATGCGCCCAAGTTGGTTGACACCCAGTGCCGCCGCGGTCAACCCACAGACCGCGCACGCCGTCGCCACTCGGGCCAGCCCGAGTCGGCGCCGCACCCATAGTCCCAACCCCGGATGCCTGCACCCCAGGGCTGAAGGGCGCGACCTTCCGGCCCGCCCCACCGGCCTCACGGGACCACCAGATCACGCACTCGCGCCATGGTGGCGGGACCAATCCCGGACACGTTCTCCAACTCATCTACGCTCTGGAAGGGGCCGTGTTCTTCGCGATAGGCGATGATGGCCGCCGCGGTAGCGGGACCGATTCCGGGTAGCGAGTCCAGAGCCGCGGCGTCTGCCGTGCTCAACGAGATGGGCGCGGCCGCTCCACCTTGCCCCCCACCCCCAGACCCGGAGTCGCCAACCACTCCGGAAACGGCAGCCGGCGCCTCTCACACCCGCGGCACCACGATGCGGGCTCCGTCGCTCACCACTGCCGCCAAGTTGATGGCCTCGGTGTCGGCGTCGGCGGCCGCTCCCCCGGCGGCGTCCAGTGCTTCGAAGACCCGTGCGCCCCGCGCCAGCTGGTAGACGCCCGGGTGGCGAACGGCACCGCTCACCTGTACATAGATGACGACCGTGGTGGTAGTGACTTGATCCGCAGTCCGCCCGCCTTCACCCCCGCCCAACTGTAGTTGTGTTCCGGCACCGGACCCACTCAAGAGCAGCAATGAGTCGGCGGGCGGCGAGGGGGTCTTGCGGGCGGAGGCCACGCCCCACACCCCCACGCCCACAACCAGAAGTGCCACCGCCGCTGCTGCCAGCAGTCTATGTATGCGCCCGATTCTCATGCCCCACAGCCTACGGCCGGGGGGAGCGCCAGCCCATCAGACCTTGGTTTGATCTTGGCCCTTGTCGGTGTGGACAGGCATCAGGAGCAGGTGAGCGGGGCGGTTGGAGTACGGGATATCGGGAACCGTCCGACCACCGACGACAAGGAGGCCCGGGCGGTGGGGGCATCCACCGCCCGGGCCTCACCTCAAATCGGTACGGACCGTCTAGTAAGTCTCGACGAAGAGCTCGAAGTACTTCTGCTCGTGCTGGCAGGCGGGGCAGATTCCCGGCGCCTCAGGTCCCTCGTGCACATAGCCGCAGTTGTTGCACTTCCAGCGCACCGGTTCGCTCCTCTTGAAGACCTTGCCCTGCTCCACGTTCTCGAGCAGCTTCCGATAGCGACGCTCATGCCAGCTCTCCACCTTGGCGATACTGCGGAAGGTGGCGGCGATCTTCTTGAAGCCCTCCTTCTCAGCGACTTCCGCAAAATCGGGGTAGAGCGCCGACCACTCGTCCTTCTCGCCCTCGGCGGCAGCCAACAGGTTCTCAGCCGTGGAGTGGGCCGGCCCCGCCGGGTACATGCCCGTGAACTCCACCATGCCGCCCTCGAGCAGCTTGAAGAACACCCAAGCGTGCTCCTTCTCGTTGTCCGCCGTTTCCTGGAAGATATCGGCGATCTGCAGGTAACCCTCATCGCGGGCGATGCTCGCGTAGTAGGAGTAGCGGTTACGTGCCTGCGACTCGCCGGCAAACGCGCGCATCAAGTTCTTCTCGGTCTCAGATCCCTTCAACTGCATCAGTACAACTCCTCTCAGGTGTTACGCACTCTCCACACGGGCTGTGTCTCCACTTCACCCACAGGTCGGACGACGTCTCGGCAGATGAGCTAAGGGAGATCACTTCGAATCTCCATTCCCATTCTTGGGCGGTTTTGCACGCGCCACCACCATCTCCCGCCCTCGGAGTTGGCAGCCGCTCAGCCGCTCAATCACCAAATCGGCGAGGGATTCCCTCACCTCCAAGAATGTGTACCGGGCAAACACATCGATGCGACCGATATCGTCGGGGCGCAGGCCGGCCCGCTCGATCAGGAGCTCCTCCACCTGATCCCGGGTCACCCGCGCCGTCCGTCCGATCGACACAAACAGCCGCGTCATGCCACCATCGTGCCTGGGCACCGAGGTGGGGAGAGGCACCACTTCCTCCAGTAGGGCTGAAATGATTTGTTTCGCCTCGCCGCGCTCCAGCAGGAATTCGGCCAAGACTGCATACTCCGGCCGAGTCCGTTCGCGACCAACAAGCTTACCGACCCGCTCCCGAGCCTCACGAGCCCACGCCACAAGCCGGGCTTCCTCCTCACTCAGCAACTCGACTGCCGGCCCCGCCTGCTCTTCGGCCGCCGCTGCGGGCGTCGCCACGGATTCGTCTGCAGGTATCCGGTCCCAAGCGGCCGCCCTGTCTTCAGCCGGCACCTTCTCCGCCGCCACATCGGCCGGTGGCTTGTCTTGCGGCGCGCGCCAAGCCGCCAACCCCTCCTGCTCGCTCAGACGCCTCTTGACCTCACGCAGACGCTCATCGACCTCGCGGCGACGAAGCGCCTCGGCCCGTCGGCGCTCCTCGGCTTCGGCCAAGGCCTCCGCACTCGGCACACCGGTTTCGGAGGCGGCCGGCCCAAAGGCCTGCTGGAATGCTGCCTCCCGCAGCGATTCCTGCACCAGTCTGGCCGCTTCCTTGGTGGCGTCTTCGGGGTCTATGCACTCGATCTTGCGGGAGGCATCTCGGAGTGCATAGCGCCGCTGCAATCGTTCGGCCTCAGTCGCTCCTCTCCCGGCCGTGTCGCGACCGGACTTCTTGGGCCGCCGCTCCGGCGCCTCAACCACCGCGTCGTCCACAACGGCTCGATCATCCTCGGGGACGACCACCGCATGCTCAGGCTCGGCAACCGGTCTGTCTACTACAGTTTGTTCGCCGGCTTTGCTTTCGGCATCCTTCCTCTTGCGCCCGCGGGCCGGCTGCCTGCGGGAGCCTCCGGGCCGGCGGCGTCGCTCCGAGCAATCCCAGTCGCGCCGAATCCCAATACTCGGCAGGCGACACCAGGATACTGCTGGCAGTGTTCATAGACGCCTCCGCCCACGCCGCCGGGTCGAGGGGGAGGTGGAGGCTCAACAAGGGCCGACCGCTCGCCAAGGCCGCCGCTGTCTCCTCACTCCCGTCGACGAGGACCTCAACCGAGACCCTATCTTCGCCGCGCTCCAAGGCCGCACGTACCTCATTTGCCTCTTGTTCCGTCCGCGCTACCAGGACTCCCCGGCTTGTCTCGGCCGCATCGGCCATCGCGCGAACGGCCACGTCCAGCTTGGCATCCTCGGCCACCTCGCGCAGGTGGGGCGTCAACGCCGCCAAACCCGCATTGACGGCGGGGAACGACAAACGGCGCGGGTTAACCAACGCTTGTCCGATGAACTCCTCGAGTTCGCCCGGCTGTTGAGCTCCCACCACTACCACCTGCAGCGAATCGGCCGACGCCGGTCGCGCGGCCTTGAGGATTGCCGCCAGCCCGTCTGTGGCGCCCAGTGACGCCATGAGGTCCGCCTCCAGAATCGCCGCCATCCGCAGATGGCCGGCATTGAGCGCCCCCTTGCCGGCCAAATCCACCACTCGGCCGGGCGTGCCGACGAGGCACGTGGCCCCTCGACGGAGGGCCGCCGCCACCCGATCCGCCCTCACGCCGGAGTGTGCCGCCACCACGCCCGTGCCCGAACCACTCAAGCCCTCCAAAGCTGAGGCCACTGCCAGCACATCCTCGGCGGTGAACGCCACCACCAATACGCTGAGCGGCCGCGAAACCTCGGTGGGGCTGGTAGCGGGATCCCGCTCCAACAACTTCATCGCAGCCAGCGCCACACCGCCCGCCCTACCTGTGCCCGACGGATTGCCCCCACCACGACATCGCCGCCGGCAAGCGGCCGGCACCATTTCGGATTGAACGGGAGTGGGACGAATGAAACCCATCTGCCCGGCCGCGGGCCACGTCCACTCCTCGAGGGTGGTCTCCACCGCTCCGGGTTCGCCCAACGCACCTGCGGAGCCGTTCGGAGCCCTTCCAAAGCCACCCGGCACGTCCACGGGACTGCCTGCCACATCCTCCGACTTCTTCCTAGTCATTCCACCTCCCCCTCGCCATCTCCGTAGAGGGAGTGGGCGTGGGAAGCACCCGCCCCAAGAAGTCCTCCACCGCGGCTTCCACCGCTTCGTGATGATCGTAGAAGAAATGATCGGTACCCCCAATGAGAACCGACTCGGCCTCCAAGCCCCGGTCGCCGAAGAAGGCCTTGACCTGCTCCGGGGGAGCCACATCGTCGTGCTGGCCCAAGATGGAGAGGACGGGGCCACGGAAATCTCCGATGTGATCAAAAGCTCTCCGGCGTCAGATGCTCCCACATCAGGGAAGGCCACCAGAATGAGGGCATGGGCTGAGACCCCGTTCAGCGCGGCCAGCATCGACATACGGGCACCAAAAGAATAACCGGCCAGAATCAGGGGCGACCCGCCGGCCGCCTGGTAGGCCATAAACTCAGCGGCAGCCCCACATCTCTCCATTCATCCGTCCCCTGGTACTTGCCTTCGCTGGAACCCACACCCCGGAAGTTGAAGCGAACCGTTGCCAGTCTTTGCCTCCGACACGCCTTGGCCACGTGGTGTACCACCGGATTCACCATGGTGCCCCCATACAAGGGGTGAGGGTGGGAAACCACCGCATTGCCCCGGATAGGTGCGTCTGGGGTCTCGTAGATGCCTTCCAGGGCTGGTGGGCCCGGTATGGTCACTGTTCGCTTCACACTCACTCCATGTCCGCGGTACGTCGGCCCCTGCTTTTCCGCTCTCCTCCTCGGCCGCCCCCCTTGTTGCTTCCGGCTCCTGGCCTGTCTCCGGCGCCTAATCCCTCATGTTCACAAACTGCAGCGGTACGTCCAAATCCGCCTCCCGCAACAGAGCGATCACCGCCTGCAGATCATCGCGATTCTTGCCGCTCACCCGCACTTCATCGCCCTGAATGGAGGCTTGGACCCGGATCTTGCTGTCTTTGACCATCTTCACCACACGCCGTGCGATCTCATCGCTCAAGCCGTTGGCCACTGCCACCTCCTGCCTGAGCATGTCCCCGGAGGCCCGTTCCGCCTTCTCGAAACTGAATGCCTTGGTGTCAATGCCGCGCCTGACCGCTTTGCCGATGAGCAGGTCGCGGAGGGCTTGAAGCTTCATGTCGTCCTCGGTGAGGAAGCGAACCACGGCCTCCTTGCGGTCGAGTTGCACCGAGGTCTTGGACCCGCGGAAATCGTAGCGTGTGGAGACCTCTTTCTTCACTTGATTCACCGCGTTGTCCATTTCCTGCATGTCCACCCGGCTCACGATGTCAAACGACGGCATCGACCAGCTCCTTCCCATGCGGCGTGCAACCCGCCACGCACCACACTCCCACCCCGCACAGGGCCGTACCACTCATCCCATCCCCCGCGCGGGATCTGCCACCACACCCCCACCCGGCCAAACCCAGGGCACGGAGTGCCAGACTATTCTCCCCCATCTTACTTTGCGACGTTCTACGTTCTTCCTCCGCCCGAGCCCCTCCTTCACCAAAGAGGGCCTCTTCTCAACCACTTCGCAACCATCTTACCCATGCTACACTCTTTACTATGTGGCGCGATAGCACACAACGGCGCCGGCGGACTTCACAGTCTGCCGCCGGACCCCGCACACGGTGGTGGGCGCAATGGATCACCCTCTCTCTCGTGCTCCTTCTTATCGGAGGACTCTTCCTCGCCTTCTCGCCGGTTTCAGTCGCTCCGCCGCTCGGCGCCACGCCGGCACTGGCCGATGAACTCTCCAGCGCGCGCACGCAACTCGAGGAGGCCCGTGCCGCCCTCAAGGCGCGCCAGGCCGAGCTCGACCAACTGGCTGTACAACATGAACGGGCCCTATCCGCCCTGGAGATGACCCAGGACCGAATAGCTGAAGTTCAAGCTGAGCTTGATCGTTCAAACGCCGACCTCAATGCCATGCAGGCCAAGCTGCAGGAACGTGTGCGCCGAGCCTACATGAACCGCGGGACGGAGAGCGCAGCCTTCCTGGAGACGCTCTTCGCCGAGAAAGCCGACTTCTCGACTGTCATCAACCGCCTCGGGCTCCTGGGGCGGGTGGTAAGACAAGATCAAGACGTCTTTGACCAAGTGGAGCGTCATGTCCGCAAGCTCAACGGACTCGAGGCGGAACTCAACCGGCAGCGGGCTCAAGAAGACGAACAGGTGGCGCAACTAGACGCCGACAACGCCCGCGCGCTCCGAGTCCTGGAGGCAGCCTCGGCCGACTACAAGGCGCTGAAGCAACGCGTGGCCACACTGGAGGAACAAGAGCGCAAGCGCAAAGAGGCGGAGGCCAAGGCGGCTGCGGAGGCGGCGGCCAATAATGCACCAACTCCGAGCGGCTCGGGCGGCTCCGGGTCCGGGACTTCCGGGTCCGGCGGATCCTCGGGAAATTCCGGGTACACCAAGGTGGTGACCGGCGATTGGTGCTTCCCCGTCGATGGCCCCTGCAGCTTCATAGACACGTGGGGTGCACCGCGCTCAGGCGGGCGCACTCACAAGGGCACCGACATCATGTGCGCGCGCAGCACGCCGCTGTTGGCGGTAGTCAGTGGCAGCATCTGGCACACTACGCCCTACGAGGAAGGGGCCGGCGGCATCGGGCTCTGGATAGCGGGCAACGACAACAACTATTACTACTATTGCCATCTGGAGTCCATCGCCAAGGGCATCGTGCCCGGGGCGAGCGTGACTATCGGCCAGGTCGTGGGCTACGCGGGCAACACCGGCAACGCTCGAGGCGGGTCGGTGCACCTACACTTCGAAATCCACCCCGGGAACGGCGCCGCCATCAACCCCTACCCCACCCTGAACGCCCACCGCTGAGTCCGGCAGTCCGGCCACGCCCGGCCACAGCCACCGCTGAGTCCGGCTTAACTCTGGCCCTCCTTGGCCACCAACACCGGCCCCTTGGCACCGTGGAGAACCTGGCTGCTCACCGAGCCCAAGGCCAACCCGGCAAATCCACCCAAGCCCCGGTTGCCGATCACGATCAAAGCGCTCTCTCCCGTGATCTCCGCCTCCTGGATAATGGCCGTGGCCGGCGAACTGTGTTCAAGAAGCTGTTCATATACCGAAGCACGGGGATTGGTGATCTGAGACCGTACTCTCTCGCCGACCTCACTAAGAAGGGCCTGCGCCCTCTTGACGTCTTCTTCGGTGGACTGCACGGCGAACGGCACGGAGCGCGAGTAAATATGCTGGCGAGGGTGGATCACCGTGACCACCTCTACCTCGCATTCGGGCATGGAGTTGCAGAAAGCGACAGCCATGTTTTCGGCCGCACGAGCAGGCTCAGAACCGTCTGTAGGTAGAAGAAGCTTGCGTATGCGCATGGATTCGGTCTCCATATCCGTCGTGACTGGTCACCGCCACGGCACTGAAGCCGTAGCGGCGTGGCGGCCGGCGGGGCCGGAGAACCCGGCCCCCGCCGGCCGCACACAGGGTATCACTCGGCCTTGACGATGAGGACCGGGCAATGCGACGTATGCAACACCTGCGTGCTCACCGAGCCCAGAGCCAGGCTACCAAAGCCACCCAACCCACGGTTGCCCATGACGATGAGGCTGCAGGCCCCTCCCTTGTCCGCTTCCTCCACCACAGCCTGCGCTGGGGACGGGGCCTCCAACACCTTGCCCGTCACGGTCACGTGATGAGTTCCCACCGCGTCCTTGACCCGCTTCACAGCCGCATCCACCACCGACTGCGCACTTTGCTGCTGCTCGAGTGATCAGGCTAGGTAGTTGGTCTCCTTGATACGGACGATGTTCTCAGAAATCACATCATCAGAGACACAGGTCATGGGGATGACGTTCATGACCACGATCTCAACCTGGCCCATAGCGGCGGCTATCTCGGCGGCCATGACCTCCGCGGCCTTGGCCGGCTTGGAGCCGTCTGTGGGTACGAGGACGGTGGTGGGGATCATATCTTCCTCCTGATCGTCTTGGCCCTGCCTTCACCATCTCTTTTGATCTTCCCCAGCTACATCGGCTGGTAATCACTCAACGCGCAGTGTCACTCGCCCCAACCGGCCGAAGTCGGCCTCGAGTGCATCGCCTGCTACTGCGGTGGCCGCCGCCATACTTCCGGAGAGTACCACTTGCCCCGCCATGATGCGCTGGTGACTTTGCGCCAGGCGATTGGCCAACCAAGCCACGGCGGCGCAGGGATCGCCCATCACTTCCGCGCCGGCCCCCCGAGCCATCACACACCCTTCCCCGCGCAGAACCACTTCCACCTCAGCCGGATCGCATTGCGACACCGGCAGGCCGGTAGCGCCCAGCACCACGCCGGCGCAACTCCCGTTGCTCCTTATGACATCGGCCGCGCCCTCGGGCGGGTCCCCGTGGGCCAGACCTATTACATCGAAGGCCGGGCGGACCTCGGCCACGCGCTCTCGCACGGCGCGGGGCGTGACTCCGGGTCCCTCCAGATGCCGCTCCAACACGAAGGCGATCTCACACTCCACGAGCACCTCGGCCCATCCGGCACCGAGCCCAACCGCCTCTCCCGGCAGGAAGTGGCTCTGGAGCAGCACGGCATAGAACGGCTCCGAGGTCTTGAGCCGGGCGCGAACGGCGCCCGAGGTGGCACCGATCTTCCACCCACGAACGCAGTCCCCGGCCGACACCAAGCGGGCCACCAGGCGTTCCTGCTCTCGATAAGCGGTCTCGAACACGCGGATGCCCCTCCTCGTCCGTAACGACGCCCCCCTCTTCCCCCGAGCCGACTAGACTCCACTACCATCTAACCCCTCACCCCCACGCCCGTCAATACCTGCCGGCGGGCGGGCCGTCGACGCCGCCCCCGTAGCTTGCGGCGCGGCCCCCGCACCCTGCACCGGCATCGCAACCTCCCCGCCCTCGCACCCTGCGGCGCCATCGGGCGGTGGGGGCAGGCAACTCCGGAAGGCTATGCGTCCAGCGCCACCACGCGATCCGTGAGGGACTCCCACTCCTCATAGAGCATGTGGAGTTCGTCGGCCAGGCGCGCCGCTTCTTCCAGTGCATCCACCAGCACCTGATAATCGGAGCTGTGGGCGGGGCTACTGAGCACGGCGGCGAGTTGCTCCTGGCGTTCCTCCAACTCCACGATACGCTTCTCCACCTGGCGATGGCGCCGCTGCAACTCCTTGCGCTCCTGATAGCTCAGACGCAGAGGCTGCCGTGCGTCGGCCGCCACCCGGGTAGCATCGCCCTCACGGGCCCGGTCAAGGTCGTCGTGGCCATCAAGGTCTGGGCCGGCGTGAGAGTCACCGTGATCGGGAGATGCATTCGCGGGCGCAGCCGAAGTACGGCCCGACTCCGCAGCCCGCGCGGCCTCGGCCTCCTCGGCGGCGCGCGGTTGTGACGGGCGGCCGGCGGCGGCGCCCACGGCAGCACCGGGCGGGGGCGCCGCCCGCCCCTTCTTCCACTGGTAGTACTCCCAATCCCCGGCGTAGTGGGTCAGGTGCCCGTCCACCACCTCCACCACCTCGGTGGCGATGGCGTTGATGAGCCGCCGGTCGTGGCTGATGAAGACGATGGAGCCCTCGAACTGGCGAAGGGCCTCGGTGAGCACGTCGCGCGAGGCCATGTCCAGGTGGTTGGTGGGCTCATCCAACAGCAGCAGCCCGGCCGGATCCAGCAACATGCGCGCCAGCGCCAGCCGCGCCTTCTCTCCTCCTGAGAGCACCGACACCTTCTTGTCCACATCGTCGGCCGAGAAGAGGAAGGCGCCCAGATACGAGCGCACGCGCGCCGCATCCCCGGCGCTGGACACGGCCTGGATGGTCTGCAACACCGTGTGGTCGGGATTCATGACCTCAGCCTGATGTTGAGCGTAATACTCCCGACGCACTTGGTACCCGAGGCGCACCTCTCCCCCCTCGGGCGGCTCCACTCCGGCCAGCACCTTGAGCAGCGTGGATTTACCGGCGCCGTTGGGACCCACCAACGCTATCTTCTGACCCCGTTCGATCACCATGTTGAGGTCCGTGTACACCACCAAATCCCCGTAGGCCTTGCGCACGTGCGAGATCTCAGCCGTCACCCGCCCCGTACGGCCCGGCTGCGGGAAGCGGAAGTTGATCACGGGACGATCGAAGGTGGGGGCATCGATCCGCTCCATCTTCTCCAGTTGCCGGATCTTCTGCTGTACCTGCCTGGCCTTGGTGTTCTTGGCCCGGAAACGGCGGATGAAGGCCTCGGCCTGTTCGATCTCGCGCTGCTGGTTCTTGGCGGCGTTGGCCAGAGCCTCGTAGCGCTGCCGCTTCTCGCGCTCGAAGTGATCGTAGTTGCCGGTGTAGAGATCCAAGGTGCCGCGATCCAGCTCCACGATGTCGGTGACCATGCGGTTGAGGAAGTAACGATCGTGGCTGATGATCACGAGCGACCCCGGCCAGGCCAGGAGGAACTCCTCGAGCCAGAGCAGGCTTTCCAGGTCGAGGTGGTTGGTGGGCTCGTCGAGCAGCAGTAGATCGGGCTGCTCCAAGAGCAGACGCGCCAGCGCCACCCGCATGCGCCATCCACCGGACAACTCCACGATGGGCCGGTCGAAATCCCTGTCTTTGAAGCCCATGCCGCGCAACACGGTCTCCGCGCGGCTCTCGATCTCATAACCGTCGGAGGTCTCAAACGCCGTCTGCAGCTCGGCCATCTCGCGCAGCAGTGCCCGGGACTCCTCGGGCGTGGCCGCCGCCAGCCGGTCGCCCAGCACATGCAGACGCTGCTCCATGTCGAGCACCTCTCGATACGAGGAGAGCACTTCCTCTTTCACGGTGGAACCCGCTATCTCCTCGATCTCCTGGGGCAGAAAGCCGATGCGCAGGTCTTTGCGACCGGTGATCTCGCCCGCATCCAGCGACAACTCCCCGGCGATGAGACGCAGCAAGGTGGTCTTGCCGGCCCCGTTGGGGCCCACCAACCCCAGGCGCACACCCGGCTTTATGTGCAACCCGGCGTTCTCCAGGATGACCTGGTCGCCGAAGGACTTGGAGATGTCGGTGATATGCAGCATTAGCTACGCGAACGATATCCTAGGTGTCACAAACACAACCGAGAACCGGGCGCCGCCGCGCCGTCAAGCACTCACCGGCTCCACGCGTGCCTGGAACGCCCGCCAGGACGGGAAGCCGGAGATGGGATCGTACGCGGGCGCCCCGTAGTGGGTCAACAGGTTGGCGTTGGCCTCTTCCCATCCGTGCAGCAGGCGAATCACGCGGGGTTCCAAATCGGCAGTGAGGGAGGCCTTGACCTCCACGGCACCCCGCGGCGAGACCATCGCGGACGCGGCCGCCCTCGGCCACGCCGAGGGCGGCCGCCGTCTGCGGGTGGATGTCGAGCACGGGCTCCGGCATCAAGCGCCGGAGCGAGGGTAGGTTGCGCCCCTGGGACGCTACATAGGCCACATGCCGCGCCCCCGTGGTGAGGACGAGGGGTAATCCGCCGCCACGTCGGGTGTGGACAGCGGGCTCTCAGCCGGCTCCAAGAAAGCGGGCAACGGATCCTGCCCCACCTCCGCCACCCGCTCCGACCACAGCTCCACCTTCCCCGACGGGGTGCGGAACCCGTAGCGCTCGTACGCCTGATACTCATGCTTCCCGTAAACCAATCCCTGAGGCCGGCCCACCAGATCCGCGGCCGTCACCCCCAGTGGCGCCAAGCGGGCGCTGATGGCCTCCCGCTCCCCGCCCAGGGAAAGCCCTCCGCCACTCCCAAACGCAGGGACAGGCGCCGGAAAAATTCCCAATCGCTCAGGGGACCTTCCGCCTGCACTACGGCACCGGAGACGATGAGCCGAGGCTCGGCGTTGTAACCGAAGCGGTCGTAGAGCTCGTCGTGCTCGAAACAAGTGGCCGCCGGCAACACGATATCGGCCAGGCGCGCTGATGCCGTCAGGAAGTGATCCATGACCACCAGGAAGTCGAGCTTCTCCAGAGCCTGCCGCACGGTGCCCGGGCCGCCCGGCCAAGTGAGGAGCGGATTGGAACCGTGCACGAGCATGGCCCGTACAGGGTAGGGCTCGCCCTCCAGCACCGCCCGCGCATACAGGTTGGCCTGGGCACTGGTAGCCAGCTTCACAAACAGTGGGGTCTCCCGCTGCCCGATGGCCGCCTTGTCGGCCGGAAATCGGCGCATGATGCCCAGCGACGCCAACGGCCCACGCGGCCGCAGCAGGGCGCCCCCAGGCACATCCAGATACCCGGCCAGAGCCTGCAGGGCGGCGATGCCGCGTATGGCCTGAATGCCGCCCACATGCAACTCGGCCGCCAGTCCCTGCACCACGCAACCCGGCCCCTGGGCGGCGAACATGTGCGCCGCCCGCCGCAGCTCATCGGCCGGGACCCACGAGACCTCCTCCACATACTCAGGATCGAATCCGGCCACCCGCTCCCGCAATGACTCGTAGCCCAACACCCACTGCCCCACGAAGGCCGTATCCACCAATCCGTCCTGCACCATGACGTGAAGCATGCCCAAAGCTACGGCGCCGTCGGTGCCGGGACGCAGTTGCAGGTGCACATCGGCCGCCCGGGCCAAAGGCGTGCGAAACGGATCCACCACTATCAGCCGGGCACCACGCTTCTGTTGACGGCGCAAAGTGAGTGTGAGCGCGGGACAAGATGCCGAGGGATTGTGGCCCCAGAGCACGATGCAACCGGCGCGGCTCAGATCCGGCGCCGTGTAGCCGCCGTAAGTGAGGGTGTTGGCCATGACCTTGGACATGTAGCAGTAGCTGCCGGCGTGCGCGAAGTTGGGAGAACCGAAAAGGTAGGTGAAAAGTTGGGCATAACCGATGAAGTGCGAGTCCACCCCCGCGCGGCCCACGTGCACGGCCACCGCCTCGGCCCCGGATTCCTCGCGAATGCCCACCAAGCGGGCGGCTATCTCTTCCAGCGCCTCCTCCCACCCGATGGGATCGAAGCCACCGCTTGCGTTGCGCCGCAGTGGGGCCCGCAACCGCTCCGACGAGTTCTGTAGCTCCAGCAGCGCCCGGCCCTTAGGGCAGATGAAACCCTGCGTGTCGGGGTCCCCCTTGCCGCCGGACACCGCTATAACCCGGCCTCCCGCCACATCCACCTCGAGACCGCAGTGGGCTTCGCACAACGGACAATTGCTTGTGGCCACAGGATCCTCCGCGCTAGACACATCCGTGTGGTTCAAACCTACAGCCCTATGTTACCCCTCGCAGCCCCTCGTAGGCGCGCACGAGCGCCAAGCCGAGCACCTACGTCCTTGCCGAGCACTCAAAACGGTCCCCCATGACACTCCGACGTCCCCACCCCGCATGAATAGGCGCCCGCCCGGGTACACTGCGAAGGTATGGACGATGCACGCGGCCCCCGCCGCCGCAGCCTGCTACCGGGAGGATGGGAAGGTGACTCAAACACAGCTCATCATCGTCATCATCATCGCCGTGGTGGTGATTGCCGTCGTAGCCACGCTGGTAGCCCTCCGCCTCCGCAAGAAGCGCCGCATCGCGGCCATGGGCCCCGAGGAACGCGAGCTCTACGACGCCGAGCGTTACTACCGCGTCTCCGTGGAGAAGGCGCGCAAGACGCTGCAGGCCACCCAACAGAGCTGGGAGCAGCGGGTTAAGGATGCCGAGGATTCGGTCAAAGAAGCACGCCGCATCGGGTACCGACCGTTGGGATCGCTGGAGAAGGTAGATTTATTTGAAGACCATTTGGAGACTCCGGACGGGGCCTTCCAGCTCAGCGGCGGCCCTGTGAGCGCCATCGTGGAGACGGCCGAACAGCTGGCCACCACCCGCCAAGACGTCCTCTCCCGCGCCGGTAAAGAAGTCATGCGCGAACTCATGGCGCAGGCGGGGGGCGAAGGTTCCGCCACACACTACCTGCTCATCGAGACCCCCATCTTCGTGACCGTGCGCCGCCTACGCGACGGCGACGTGGTCAAAGCCCGCCAGTTCGCCAGCAGCATCAACAACGCAGCCGTGTCCACTGATGAGCTTGCCCGCCGGCGTGAAGAGGCGGCGGCAGCCGCGCAGGCCCAACTGGAGCAGGTGAAGGCGGACATGGAGACCGCGGTTCAGGCGGCAAACCAAGAACTGGAGCGAGTGAAAGCCAACACCGGCCGGCTGGATGCGGCCCGGGAGGCATATGAGCGCATCAAGGGGGCTGCACCGGCCGCCACGAACTCGATGGCCTCAATGGCGCCCCCCACCGAAGATGGACCGCAGCCCAACGAGAAGGGGGCACTGTGAAAGGACGTTACACATGGGCCATCATCCTGGTCTTGGTGGGCCTGTGGCTGCTTCTGGGCAACCTGGGGTGGATGCCCCGCGCCTCGTGGGGCATCTTCTGGTCACTGGTCCTGATCCTGCTGGGGGTGGTGCTGATCGTGGGGGCATCCCGCCGCGGTCACCAGGCCGGCGTGGTGGAGGACGCCGTTCCGCTGGGAACGGCCGTACGCGGGAGGCTTGCCGTCAAACACGGGGCCGGGCGGCTGCTGCTGCAGGGCGCTGAAGGTCCCGGCTACCTGGCTTGGGGCACCTTTGGTGGGGGTGTGAACAAGACCGCGCAGGTAAACGGCGACGTGATCGAGGCCGAACTCAGCATGGACGCCGCCGTTGTAGCCGACCGGGTGGCCTCGCTGAGCGGGCGCGGCAAGGCGTATGAGTGGAACGTGGCCGTGAACACGGCGGTGCCCCTGGAGTTGAACCTGGACACCGGAGCCTCCGATCAACACCTCGACCTCTCCCGCACCCACGTCACCAAGTTCAATCTCAACACCGGCGCCAGCTCCACGGTTCTGATCCTGCCGGAGGCGGCCGGTTCCACGGAGGCGCGGGTGAACTCCGGGGCGGCGTCTGTCAAGATCACGGTCCCCCAGGGCGTCTCGCTCCGCGTGACGGGCGCTATGGGGCTGGGCTCGCTGAAAGCGGACGAGAATCGCTTCCCGAAAACGGCAGACGGCTACGAGTCCCCCGATTTCCAGACGGCGGCCAACCGCGTGCACCTGACCATCGAAGGTGGAGTGGGGTCGGTGGAAATCAACTGACCAGCCGTGTTCGGCGGGCCCAACCAGCGTGCTCCAGAGCCCATGCGGGCACCAACACAGCAGGCACGGATACCGGTACAGCGGACGCCGGCACCGTTGGCGCGGCCGGCGCTTCTGCTGCTGCCGGCGCTGCTGGCCGTGCTCACCTGGACCCTGATATGCCCCGTCTCCCCCGCTCCCGCCGCCGATCTGCTCCATCGGCTCACTCACGGAGATCAGGACGCCCTGGTTGTGGGAACGCTGACACAGGCCGGGGAGGGCGAGTTCACGCTCGGCAACGCCCGCCGTCTGGCCGGACTCCCTGTGCCGCCCGAGATCCGCATCAAGATGCCGGGGTCGCTCCTCTCTTGGTCGCTCGGCAGCAGTGTCATTGCATCCGTTGACCAAGACGGCCCCGACTATGTGGTGCGCTGGGGCGTGTTCTTGGCGTCATCGACCGATCCGGAGACGCTCACCATCCTCGATGGCTCCCTCGGCGGCGGCGACCGCGCCGCCTTCCAGCGCTACATCAACTCCGGAGGGCGAGACAGCGAATACGTTTTTACGGGTACTCATCACGAGGGCCGAACTTATTTGCGAAAGAACGATGGGTCGCTGGGACTCATCCTTTCCCCCAGCCGGCCGTCTCCGGCACGTCACCCACCGCAGAGAGCACACCCGCGAGCCCGAACCCCGCCGCCACCTCCACCGGCTGGAATCTCGGCTATCTGGCCGAGGCCGCCGGCGTCTTGATCCTCATCCTGTTTTGTTCCGCATACGCCCCCGCCCACCGCGGCCTCCCTCCACGTGTGTAGCATCCGGATCTCGTCCGTCGGTGATGACGAGAGAGGCGCGCAGCAATGCCACTTCTGCCAGCAGCACCACTACTCTTCCGCGCCTCATACCCCGCCACGCGTGGGACGACGGGCACAATATGGGGCCTGGGGCCTCCTATGCTGCCAGCCTTTCCTCCTATGCCGCCTGCCAGCTTCATCCCTATACCTCAGGCTACGGGACCGAGAAGCGAGGCTATAGGAAGAAGCGCAGGTACTCCGGCTCGTAGCCATCTCCAAACCCGGCTTCCTCCCGCTTCACGTACGCTGCCAGCACGGCTTCAGCCACCACGTCCATGTGCGCCTGCGTGTAGACCCGCCCGAGGAATGGTGAGACGCACCGGCTCCAGCTTCGGATAACGGTGATCGCCGGTCTCGGGGTCGCCCGCGGAGACCACGCCCCGCTCCATGGAACGCACCCCTGAGTTCACATACAGATTGGCGGCAAGAGTGCTGCGCCGGGAAACTGACTTTGGGGAATATGAGAGTATATTTTTTTGGCGTCCAAGAAGATGGCGTGTCCTCCTACGGGCTGCACTATGGGGATATTCCAGCCCAAGGGAAACAGCCTCGCTGATCACTCCCTTGGCCGATGCGCGAACGGATGGTGTTCATCCTGCACGCTCTCTGTGTCGAATCTTACAGCCATAGCGGCCCCGCCATGTCGCGACCGGCCAAGCCGCCATGGGTATGTGATCCCTCGTAGACCACCACCAGATTGCTGGCACGATTAAAGAGATCGAGGTCATTTACAGCCAACCAACCGCCGATGTTCCACCAACAGAATCCTTCTTCGCACTCATGGTGCAGCCGTCGGTGTATGAGCAGGTTCCAGCAGAATGGCAGCGATGGATGCATTCTCGCTGGCAACCGGGTTCGCGCTGCTGGATGAAGTACGCGCGTTCTCGCACATACGAGTGGCATCGAGGAAAGCGCGATACCGTAGCGCGACGTGAGCTCACGCACGGCCTTGGGTCTCCATACTGATCGGCTGGCCTCCGGCCATGTTCACGGACCGGCCACCGACACGTAGGGTATCTTGTCAGCGCCCACCTCATCCTGCGATCAGTCTCTGTAGCTTGCTCAAGTCCACGTTGCCCACTTGAAGGGATGCAGGCTTTGGGGATCGTGTCCGGGCACGTCATCGATGATGACATCGACAAAAGTGCCGCCGGCCAACTCCTGATGAAGCCAGTGGTGGTGAAGTACATGTTGCCGGGGATGTAGTCGCCCGGCCTAATGGTGCACTGAGAGAGCAGGTCCACGGCGCCTCGACGATGGGTGGAGCTGCGAGGTAGCGGTAGCCGTAGAACTCGTGCACCGCCTCTTCAACTTCAATGAAGTTGCGGCTGCCGGCATAGGCCTCGTCCCCCAGCATGAGACCCGACCACTGACGATCGCTCATGGCGCTGGTGCCCGAGTCGGTGAGCAGATCGATGTAGACATATTCAGACTGAAGGAGGAAGGTGTTGTAGCCCACTTCCTCGATGGCCTGCCGGCGCTCTTCGGGCGAAGTCATGCACGGTGGCTCCACCATCTTGGTCGTGCGCAGGAACCACGGCCCCGCTGCTGACCGGCTGTTGTCCAGGATCCTTCCGACATGCTTCCCCCTTTCCAACACCCGCTCTGGTAGTTCCACGCTTCCGCCCGACGCCATTCAGTTCCTTGTCCTCGGTTGACCGCGCATCATCCAACCGTATTCACCGGTGCGTCAACCACCACCTTACCGCGCACACGGCGTCTTTGCCCTATAACCAGTCCAGAGATACCAACCAACGGGCCACGCAGGGACGCGAGGCCGTGAAAGAGGCAACCAAAACAAAGACTCGCGGACGCACTTCTTCCTAGCCCTGTACATCATGCGCGGAAGTAATCGCAGGTCCACAGAATAAGAGCGGGGAGGTCCGCCGGACCTCCCCGCGACACGCCTAGTTATTCGTCAACGGATCTGTCAATCGGGCCACAAACCGGGCCAAGGGGTGAGGGGCGGTGGGAATCCAGGCCCCGTACCATACATCAACCTTCTATCACTGAAAGAAGGGCTCGTATATTTTTTGAATTCAATCCGTTCGTCGACCTCATCGAACACGCCTTCCATGCCGACCACCCTGTAGCCGTCCGCAACGGCTTGGACGAGGACGGTGATTCCCAAAGGCACTCCGGTCATGTCAATGGTGAAGTTGCCGTTGGCGTCGGTGTAGGCCTGTCCCAACAAGACGTTGCCAGGATCGGTATGGACGGTCACATGCGCTCCGGCAATGGGTCCCCCATCTGGATTGGTAGTCAAGTAGTCGGTGATCACCAGGCCGTAGATCTTCTGCGGCGTGGGCGGTTTGTTCCAGGTCACCTCGTTGTCTGTGGAGGTGGAAGGAGTATTCAGGTTGCCGGCCGCGTCCTGAGCCACTCCGGCCCCGATGGTGGCTATCACTGTGCCCGAGGTGGTCATGCCCGACACGGCCACATTGTAGGTGGTGCCCGAGCCGGTGACCGTGGCTGTGGTGGCCCCGGTCGTGCCGTCGAGGGTTACATCACCGGTAGTGAAGCCGGTAACAGGTTTGCTGAATACCACCGTGAAGTTGATGGGGCTGGCGGAGGTTGGATCGGCCTGGGTTGCCGCTTGATTGATGGCAACGGTGAGGCCGGTGACGTATCTGTAATCATCAGCCGCCGTATCCGCACTCGTGCCTCCGGCGGCCACCACCTGCACGTTCACGGTGCCAGCGGCGTGCGCCGGAGCGACAGCCGTGATCTGAGTAGGCGAGTTCGGAGTGAAGCTCACAGCCGGGTTGAGTCCGAAGGTGACGGCCGTGACCCCGATGAAGTTGGTGCCGGTGATTACCACCTCATTGCCGCCGGCCAGCGGACCCTGATTGGGGCTGAGACCGGTGATGGTGGGCACCGCCGCATAGGTATACTGAGCCCCGGTGCTGTCGGGGGTAGTGCCGGCGCTGGTAGTGACCTGCACCCGCACCGTGCCCGTGCCGGCCGGCACGCTCTTCACGGTGATCTTACCGGCGGAGTCCACGGTGTAGTTGGCGGCGGGAACCACGACGCTACCGAAGCGCACCTCGGTGACGCCCACAAAGCCGTCTCCGTTGATCACCACTTGATTGCCGCCGGTCACAGGTCCGTGGGCCGGCTGCAGAGAGATGATGGCCAAACCGCTCACGTACAGGTAGTCATCCGCCGCCGTATTCGCGCTCGTACCTCCGGCGGCCACTACCTGCACGTTCACGGCGCCGGCAGCGTGAGCCGGAGCAACGGCCGTGATCTGAGTAGGGGAGTCTACTGTGAAACTGACGGCCGGGTTGAGGCCGAAGTTAACAGCCGTGACCCCGATAAAATTGGCTCCGGTGATAACCACCTGATTGCCGCCGCCCACAGGCCCCTGCGTGGGGTTCAGTCCCATAACGGCGGGCGCCCCCACGTAAGTGTATTTGGCGGCCGCGCTATCCGGAGTGGTACCAGCTGAAGCAGTGACCTGCACCCGCACCGTACCCGTGCCGGCGGGCACGCGCTTGACAGTGATCTTGGTGGGCGAATCCACAGTGTAGTTGGTGGCGGGAACCGCGCTGCTGCCGAAACGCACCTCGGTCACGCCCACAAAACACGTTCCCCTTATAACCACTTCGTTGCCGCCTGTCCCCGGTCCCTGTGCGGGCTCAAGGGAGGTGATAGAGGGAACGAATACTACGGACCTGGCCCGGACCACCATGGCCACGGCCTGTGCCCTGGTCAGAGTGCTACCGGGCATGAGGTACTTGTTCGATCCTACGGTGCTCCCAAGCACCACACCACGCAGAACCAGATAAGCGGTGCCCGGACGGTGCACGTCCACTACCGCCGATCCATCGGCGAACTGTCCGAGCAGGGCCTCGCCCTCGGCTGCGAACCAAGCCGCCAGCGTAGGATACACACCCAGTGCACCCTGGATGCCGCCGCACGTCTCCAGCTCACGACCCGACAGAAACGCACCCAAAATATTGTTGCACTGCTGCCGGGCAATGGTGTTGGAGGGTCTGAACGTATTATCGGAATAGCCGGAGATGATTCCCGCTTTGACACCACCTTCCACCCAGATGTAGAAGATGTGATCCCGAGGAACATCTGAAAAGGTGAGGACAACGGGTGGGTGGTGGTCAGACCGAGACCATCCACCGCCATCTTGGCGAACTGCCCCTGCGTCACATCCTGCTGAGGACGGAAAGACCCATCTGGATAGCCTTCGGCCACGCTGGCTGCCTCATCCGCCGTGATCTTGTAGGTCTGCGCCCACTCCATGTCCGTGATATCGGTCCAGCGGTCCGCCGCAAATGCCGGAACGGCCGTGAGAAGAACAAGCAGCAGCACACCAAGTACAGCAACCGCGAGCTCCCCCCTCCTCCTCAACCTCATCCTGCGCTTGGCCGTCATGGCCGCTCCTTTCTCACTCACGCTCTTAACAGAGTCCTTACCTAAGTCCGCTGGCGCCGTCACGGTCTAATTGCCCGGAGCCGCGGTGGCGCCTTATCCGAATCGAGCGAGACCAGTTCCAGCCGGCACGTGCCGTAGTCGGCACTCGTACCGCTACGTACGCGCCGACGGGCGCCTATATAACCTTCTTTGTTGGCTGTAATACTATCTTCAGTAGTCAATGGCGCGATCAACAAGAAGGATCCATCGGGCGCACTCCAAACCCCCGTCTCACCGAAAAGACCCTGGCTCCCGCTATCGGCTCTCGGAATCCATGTCGATCACCACGCCTTCCACCCCCCGCAGATTGGTGCGAGCGGGGCTCTGACCAGCCACCGAGGGCGAAGGGCCGGATGGGGACACGGAGCCGGTGCCTGAGCCGGCCGGAGAGTTGGGAGCCACAAGTGCGACCGAACCGGAAACCGTGCCAGAGCCGTCAGCTACAACCCCTCTCTCCGTGGCAATCTCAACAGAGCCGGAAGCGAGAGTACTTCCGCTGTTCGGTACTGAGGTGGTCTGAGTCACAATAATCGTCTGAGCGCCATTCTGCCCACCGGTCGCTGGGACAGTGGCCGGGGGTAGTGGAGGCGGTGATCTGCTGCTGAGAGTCGCCACAGGCCGCAAACCCAGTTGTAAGCACCAACAAGATCAAACTCAGGCAAACGACCGGAGCCCCGCCCTCCGCACCGACGTAGTCGATGCGGAGGGCGAAACCATCGAGCTGCTGCCATTGCACTCTCTCCGGAGAGACCTCATTGGCAACCCACGTCCATTCACTCTTCAGCCGCGCTCACTCGTTTCGTTGTCTAAGAACCTGACGCTGTCAGTTGGATGCTACCGGCCTCATCCGACCAGAACCGCTCCCTCGCCGGGTTGCAACTGGTCGGTACTGTCGTATTCGCTACCGTCATAGACGTAGCGGTATTTCCCTTCCGGCAGATTCAAAGGAACGGCCGTGCTGTTGCCCGATGAGGTTCCACCCCACCCCCACCTGGTAGGTCAACGGTGGGTTTGTGACATTCAGATACGCGGTCAGAGCCTCTTCCAGCCACAACCAGTAGCCGAAGGCATGCTGCATACCGACCTCAGTCAGGGTATCGTACTCGCCGGTGGCGTTGCCGTAATGGTGGAGAGTGCGACCCGCGAAGTTGGAGTTGGGACCACCCGCCACCAGGTTCCAGCCGGGCTTATAAGTAACGGGGAAGAGGCCCACCGTCACCGAATCAGTGGCAGCGTCGCTGGAGAGGGTTCCGTCAGAGGCGGTGACACTGACCGCCACCACGTCTCCGCTCTTCACAGTCAGGTTGATGGTGGCGCCGGTCTCACCCACCTGCTCCTGGCCGTTCAGGGTCCAGGCGTAGTGGTAGGTGAGGGTGTCACCGTCCGGGTCGGTGAAGCCGGCCGGAGTGGCGGTGAAGCTACGAGTGCCGGGGTGGCCGGAACGGGGCTGATCGTAACCGTACCGGCCACAGGGGGATGATTGCTCATCTTGAACGTGGCCGCTATGGTGTGGTTGGCCTGCACGTTGGTGAAGGTGTAGCTGGTCACGGCACCCACGGAGGCGCCGTCCACCTTCACATCGTCGACCTGGTATCCCGCAGCCGGGGTGATAGTGAAGGATCTGGCTGGCGCCGTGGTTGACGGCGACTGTGCCTTCGGGCGTAATGGTGCCGCCCGTATCTGCCGAGGCGGTGATGGTATGGGCTGGAACTCCCAGGGCAACGCCGTGCCAGTAACCACCGTCGACGGCCACGAAGCCGGTGCCGGCAGGTACGCCGATCTGGTCGTGGTCGTTCTGACCCCAGGCGACAAGAGACCCGTCGCTCTTGAGGGCCAGGCTGTAGTAGAACCCCGCGGCTACGGTTTTGAACCCGATGCCAGCGGGTTTGCCGCTCACTTGGTTATTGTCGTCCAGGCCCCAGGCAACCACGGAGCCGTCGCTCTTCAAGGCCAAGCTGTGCGCGTACCCTGCCGCGATGGCCACGAAGCCGGTGTTCGGTGCAGGTACGTTGCATTGGCCCTGATCGGTCCGACCCCAGGCCACCAAGGACCCGTCGCTCTTGAGGGCCAGGTTGTGGTAGCCACCTGCGGCGATGGCTAGAAGTCGTTGCCGGTGGGAGTGCCGCTCACTTGTCCGTCATCGTTAAAACCCCAAGCCACCAGGGACCCGTCGCTCTTGAGGGCCAGGCTATGACGACCGCCTGCGGAGATGGCCACGAAATCGTTGCCGGTGGGGGTGTCGATCACTTGTCTGTTTTCGTTAGAACCCCAGGCGAGGAGCGAGCCGTCACTCCTGAGGGCCAAGCTGTGGCGGAAGCCGGCAGACACCGCCACGAAGTCACCAGCGGAAGGTGCGCCTGTGACCTGCCCGTGATCGTTGTCCGAGCTGCCGTCGGTGATTCCCCACGCAACCACGGACCCGTCGCTCCTGAGCGCTAGATTGTGGTAGTAGTTGGCAGCGATGGCCGGAAGTTGTTGCCGGTGGGTACGGTGGTTTGCCCGTAGGTGTTGTTACCCCAAGCGATCAGCGACTTGGCGTCAAGGACGAACCAAGCGGTCACGCTGAGATCAGCCTGCACATTGGTGTCGGTGCGACTTGGGGTGAGAAGGCCGTCGCTCCATTTGACGAAGTGGTAACCGGGGTTGGCCACTGCCGTAACCGCAGCGCCACTCCCGCCATGATTTACGGTCTGCACCTTCTGGCCGGTGATGCTCCCGTTGGGGCCGGGCGGTGTAGGTGAGGGTGTGGCTGGTAGAAATGGCCTTGAACGTGGCCGCGATGGTGTGGTCTGCCTGCACGTTGGTGAAGGTGTAGCTGATCACAGCGCCCACAGAGGTGCCGTCCACCTTCACATCGTCGACTTGGTAGCCCGCAGCCGGATTGATGGTGAAGACCTGATCGGCGCCTTGGTTCACGGTGACCGCACCGCTGGGCGCGATGGTGCCGTTGTCGCCGGCTGTGGCCGTGATGGTGTAGGTAACCGGAGGAGTGCCATCCGCCGGGTTGAGGGGCACGGCCACGTGAGCCCAAACGAGGTTGGTACCGGCCGTCCAGTTCATGGCGACAGAACCGGCGGTGGTGGCGGCTTTGGTGCTGGCCGCACCGCGGGTGGCCCGTTTGTAGCTGGCGGTACCGGGAGGAGCATCGCTCCACTGCTGCGTCTGTCCGGTAGCCGGGGTCAAGCTCGGCGGAGCCGGGTTGCTCGAGACTGCTTCGTTCGCGGCCATGACCACGTCGAACACCATGCCGCCGGCAGCAGAGGTGACACTGGTACTGATGGCGGTGGTGCCAGTGTTGTTGCTGCTGGAGTTGGGAGTACCGTAGGGCGTGGTCTGGTCGACGCCCTTGAAGTTGGCCATGCCGACCACGACTGCACCGCTGTTGCCGCTGAGGGCGGTCGAGAAGGTGACCTTGATCGTCCCGGTCTGGTTGGGCCCGATGGTGTTGGGCAGACGATAGATGGCCGCTCCGCCCTTGGGATACTCGGGACCGCTATCGCTGCCTTTAGCCACGGTCTGGGACTTGACCTCGATCAGGTTGACCGCGCTTCCGCCGGTAGGAGTGAAGGTCACTGAGCTGACGGTAGCCGCCGATGTGCCGCCGCTCTGCCAGGAGATACCCACCAAGCTGAGGCGGTCGGCGCCGGAGCCGGTCTTGAAGGTCTTCGTAGTGGTGAAGCTGCCGGTAGCGGTAGCAGAGGACTCGGTGTATATGTCGCCGTCCAGTTCCACCTGGCCGCTACTGGTGTACTCCCTGAACGTTGCCACGATCGTCCGATTGCTCTGCACGTTAGTGATGGTGTAGCTGGTCACGGCGCCCACAGAAGCGCCGTCCACCTTCACGTCCTCCACCTGGTAGCCCGAAGCCGGAGTGATGGTGAAGGTCTGATCGGCGCCGTGGTTGACAGTGACATTCGGGCCCGCGGGCGAGATGGCGCCGTTCGCGCCTGCGGTAACAGTGATGGTGTGGGTGGCCGGAGGAGTACCGCCCGCCGGCCTGATGGGCACGGCAAGGTGGGTCCAACTATGTTGGCTGGGCAACGTACCGCCGAAAGTCCAGTTCATAGTGACGGAGGTGGACCCGTTGGCCTGTTTGTAGCTGGACTGAGCCCGGTTGTTGCTGCCGCTGGCCCCCTGCCAGAGCAGCGTCTGGCCCGTACCGAGACCCATGTAGCTGCTGTGTGGGGCCTGGAACATCAGGTCGACCACCAGCTCGTTGCCGTCGAGACCAGTAAGCGTCTGGCTGGGAAGCTGACTACCGTCTTTGTGGGTAGCGCCATCGGAGAACGTGCCCAGCGGACTCGTAGTGTCTACTCCTGTGAAGGTTTCCACGTTCACTATCGAGAAGGTCGTGGCGGCAGAGAAGGTGACGACCGCCGTTCCATTGGTAATGTTCGCCGGTGCGATGAAGGGGTAGATCCCCACGCTACGGCTGCCGCCCGAAGAGCCCTCTCCGTGGAAGGTCTTGCCCTCACCGAGGGTCAAGTCATGTCCTCCGAACTTGATGCCGGTGATGGTCTTGGTCCCGCCGCTGGTGCCGCTACTCCACACAACGGTCACCAGCACCAGCGTGTCTTTGGCCACCGACACCGAGTTGCTCGTAATGGAGGACTGGCTGGTGTTGACCACTGCGGCGGGCGATGTGCCCGGGGTCACGACCCCCGTGGGGATGGCCTCGAACGTAGCCACCAGAGTGTGGTCCTGCGGCCCATCCAGTTCCACTTGGTACCGGTGTCCTGTAGCCGCAATCGTGTGGTGTCCTGCACGTTGGTGAAGGTGTAGCTTCGCCCACGGTGCCGTCCCCTTCAACACTTGGTAGCCGGATTGAGGTGAAGACCTGATCGGCGCCGTTGGTTCGGCGACCGCTCGGCGTGATGCTAGTTGGCCGGCCGTAGCCGTGATGTTCCGGAGGGTGCCATCCGCCGGGCACGAGGCTGAAGTCCCGCATCCCACTCTGGTGGTGGAAGCGCCGCTTGGCCGCGCCGCTCCACCCAGAGTTCACTCGGACCGGTCCAGGCGTTAGGCCCTGTTGGTGCCGTGTCCACCGAAGACCAGGCCGTTGGGAGGCGGTGCTTATGGTGTCGCCTAATTGCTGTGGGTGTGCCGTAGGGCGTGGTCTGGTAAGCCCTTGAAGTTGGCCAGACTCTGTTGGAACTAAGGGTCCCAGAGGGTGGATCGTCCGGTCTTGCCGGAAGCTGTAATGGCTATCCGCCAGGCGCCGTCACTTGACCGCGCGTCTTTACCTGTCAAGCGGCTGCCGCGGAGACCACCATTGGCGACGTCCCGCCTGCATCCCCACCAGGTGAATTCGCCAGCCGGCGGTAACTTGTTGTAGCCGGAGAATCCGAGTGACAGGTGTTCCACTTGCGGAGCCGGCTTCAGTTGGCACCAGGGTGCTGGCGCGTGAAGGTGTAGCTGGAGGGCCACCTGGACGAATCCGGAGGGCCGTCACGGTGAGCCGGCGTAAGCCCGCTAACGCCTGACGATGGTGTAGTTGACCGGGGGCGTGCCCGCTGCCGGTTTAGGGGCACGGCCACGATGGCCGAGATGAGGTTGGCGCCCGCATCCCAGCTCATGGTGGTGGAAGCGCCGCTGCGGCCTTGGTGCTGGCCGCGCCGCCGTGGCCCTACCGGTCACAGAAGGAGCCCGGTTCACTGTTCGGACTGCCCGGTTCCCGCCGACAGGTGGGTTTAGCCTGCCTGTTGCGTGTTGGCGGCCATGACCACATCGAAGACCAGGCCGTTGGCGGCAGAGTCTACGTCGGTGCTTATGGTGCTCGCGGCCGCGGTTTCGTTAACGTTGCTGCTGGAGTTGGGTGTCGCCGTACCGAAGGCGCGGTCTGGTTAACACCCTTGAAGTTGGCCAGACCGACTCACACAGACGCCGCTATTGGAACTAAGCTGCCGAGAAGTGACCGCGTCCCGGTCTTGCCGGTGGGGTCACCGGGGCCATCTGTAAATGGCTACTCCGCCCGCGGGCGCGCTGCCGCCACTACCGCTTTGCTTCTTGACGGCCTGCGTCTTCACCTCGGTCAAGGTGACGGCGCTGCCGCTGGTGGGAGTGAAGACCACCGAACTAATGGTCTTAGGATCCGCTCCACCCACCCAGGAGATACCCACCAAGGTGAGGGGATCGGGGCCGGAGCCGGTGGAGAAGTTAGCGGTGGTGAAGGTGCTTGAAGCAGAGGAGAATTCCTGGGAATAGACCTGCCCGTCCAGTTCCACCTGGCCGGTGGGGGGATTCGACTTCGGTATCTCCAATATGTAGGGACTACCAGTGGCCACGGTGCCGCTGGTATTCGAATAGACGAACTTGACGGTAGTCTTGTCCGCACTGGTGGTCACGGTCGCCAGCATGCCGTTGGCGCCGTTGTTGCCCTGGTTCATGGCCCCGAGGTTGGCGTAGGTGAAGTTGATTTTGTCCGGATCGGTAATCCCTGTAAGGGCGGCGCCCGCGAATTTCACCTGTCCATACCAAGGATCGGTCACCGTATGGTTGTGCCCCCAAAGAACGATGGCGTTGGGGTACTTGTTGACCATGGTGGCGAACTCTGCCGCCCTAGTGCTGTAGCGCCCGCCGTACGTGTGAACCGGGTGATGGGCCACGATGAATACGGGTATATCACTGGGAAGCCCTGCGAGGGTAGTGTCGACGGCGGCGATGTCCGCTTCTTTGAAGTCACCGTTTGACCAGTTGGAAGAAGTATTGTCCAGCGCGTAGATGGCGTAGGGCTCACCGCTTCCGCCGTAGACCAGCCCCGTAGCCTTGCTGGCGCTGTCTCCGTCATGGTTGCCCCTGACCAGGAATACGTCGTCCGCTGAGGTGTCGGTAAACGTGTTGGTCACCGTAGTCCTACACGTTGCCGCTGTCGTCCAGCCTTCGTAGTCCCCGCCAAAGACCATGTGATGGAGGGTGTCGGTACCCGTGGTCGCGGCCGTGCTCTTGAGGCTGTTCCGCCAGCTCTGTAGATTACTCGTGTTGTTGTGGACGTCCGACGTGAAACCGATGTAATAGGTAGCATCCGGTGCCGCTGTGGCCGGCCACGCCGAGAACAGCAGCGCGATGGCCAGCACCGCGAGAACAATCAGTAGTTTTCCTTTGTGTCTACCCAGCAAAGTCGCTCTCATTCCCACGGTGCCCTCCTTGGTCGATCCCCACTCCGGCGGCCTATCGGCCCGCGCGGACAAGTATCAAAGCCGACCGTCGCGCGCGGTCGGTTTCATCCCCGCACACTGGAAAATGCGCGGGGAATACCACCTGTAGCCAGTCTACGAAGACGCCACGAACCCGGCAATCGGGCAAGTGATAGAACTCCCTGCATCCTCCGGGATATAAAAAACCACTACTTCCGGACCCCTCACGCATGCCGGCGAACCCCATCCCGACACCGCGTCCGTCGCCTCCCGTCTTCTACGAGGCTTGAGTGAGATAGCGGCTGTCTTCGTCAGAGCGCGATACCCGCGCCAAGGCTCCAGCCCGATCCTCACGCGCACCACCCTGCCCCGCAGAATCACACGCAAAGGGGGGCGGGCCCGAGGATGGTCGGGATCGGGGACGCTCAGGGTCATCTGCAGATGATCGTTGACGGCCAGGGCTTGGTCGATGACCAGATATAGTCCCGCCACAGAGACGTCGCGTAACCCCGCGGCCTCGATCGGTCTCCACGGGAAGGGACACCAAGAACCTCTCGGCCGAGCGGCGTTCTACATGGGGTTGGTTTGTGCGCGCCATAGTTAACAGCCTAGGCGCTGGGTCAGAGTCCTTTTCTGATTGGACGGGGGATAGAACTACCTACACCCACCGGGTAGATACAAGCAGGCTCCTGTGCGGGTGTGCCCCGGGCAGATCGCCCCGCGCTGCGGCAGGCTAGACCAGACCGTTCTCGTGGGCGAACCGAGTGAGATCCGGCCCTACCCCGAACCCCCAACTTGCAGTAGGCGTTGTGTAGGTGGGACTTGACCGTGCCCTCCGTGAGCGAGAGAGTCTGCGCGATCTCGGCGTTGGTAGCACCCTGTGCACAGAGCCTGGTTACTTCCAGCTCCCGGGGACTCAACCTGCCGGCCACGCGCTGCGCCCGGCCTCGCGACGCAGGAGATGCTCCATGGCCCGGCTGAAAGAGCGCTTCTCCACCCACACGTCACCGGACGCCACTTTCTGTACGCACTGCAGCACCAGTTCCGAGGGGCATCTCCTTAGTGAGCACAACCCCGGCCACGCCCAGACGCAGACACTCCAAGGCCTCGCGCTCGTCAGCTCCGCCGTGAGAACCACTACCCGCGTGGGGAACTTCCTCTTCCTTCAGAGCACGCACCACTTCCATTCCCGCTCAAGCCGGGCATGTGGAGGTCAAGAACCAACACGTCCGGCGGCCGACGCCTGACCGCGGCCAAGGCCTCTTCGCCGTCACCGCATCGAGCCAGAATCTCAAAACCGTCCTCGGCCCCGAACAAGCGCTCGAGCCCATCCAGGATCAAAGGATGATCATCGACCAACACCAGGCGAGTAATCACAGCGGCGCCTCGCTCAATTCCCTCGCCGGCCCCCTGTCCGCTCCACCATCCACGCTCGTCCCTCGTTCAGCACTGCTCCACACCCAAGGTAAGCTCAGCATATCAATGTGCATAACTTATAAAGAACTATACTCTACCGTGAAGACAGAACCGCAAACGAATAGACGAGTATGGGCCGCGCGACCACCAAGCGGAGGCGAGGCCCACGAGACGAGGCGCATGACGACCGAGACAGCCGGGGGCACAAGGGGGCATCAGCGATGGGAACACCGGCGGACACCTGCCGGGTGCGCAAAGAACGAGTCCCGAGTGAACTCGCTTTGCGTCTTTCATCGGCTCCCCACTTATCGACTGCTTCTTCGTACTCCCCGATGTTTTACTTCCGGGTTTCCTCCACAGTCCTCTTGTGTTGAGCCTCCAGACGCTGCGTCTGAACTCTCGGGACTCTACATACCATTCTAAGCACTTCCGCCCGTCTGTCAAGCCCCATCTGCCCACATCGCAAAAAGAAAAGCCTGCAAACTCGGCACAAGCTGGGCGGCCGCCCGTCCGCGCCCAGCGGACGGGCGGCGCGCGCGCGACGCCCCCCTTCCGGCTATTTGCCGAATATCCCTTTGAGCTTGTCGACGTCGAGCCCCAGGCCTTTGGCCGCCTCGAGGAGGCCGCCCAGATTCAGCTTGCCGTCGCCTCCCGTGAACTTGGTCAACAAGCCCTTGATCTGCTCCGGGTCAATGCCCAGCCCCTTGGCCTTGTCGGCGATGGCGCCCATATCCAGGCTCTTCAAGTCGATCGCCCCCAGGTCCGGCAGTTTCATCTCCCCGGCCGCGTCACCCAACATGTCCTTGGCTTTGTCGAAGATCCCCACTCCACCACTCCTTTCTCGCACTCCGCTCCCGCTGCTATCGCGGGCCGGCCGCTCCACTCCTGAGAACGGCGCCGCAGACCGAATGCGCTACTCCATCCAGGACTTCACAATACCCCGGGCGCCTCTTCCCCAATCAGGTGGCCGCGTTCAGAGCGTCCCGCCGCGTTCAGAGCGTCCCGCCGCGCCCAAAGCCTCCTCCCCACACTCAGCGTGTGCAGATGTAGGCCCGACCTCATGTTCCCCACCATCTGGGCTCGGACAGATTCATGCCGCCTCGCCGCCCCCCGGACGAGGAGGAGCTTCCACCGACTCCGAATGACACCAACCGTGGCGGGTGGTGGGGTTTTTCGGCGATCCCGGGTGGCGGGCTCCACTACCGGGCACCAAGTGCAGACCGCTCAGACTCTTGGCCGGCGACGGTCGGTCCGCTTCCGCCGCCACCACCTCCACAGCAGAACACCCAAGATCAAGAGTACAACGAAGACAAGAACAGGAATCACGATTGCCAGCGCCGAGAGCGCCACCGCCCCCACATCTTCCGCGGCGCTCACCACCGGTGCCCCCACCCCTACGGTGGCAGTGTTGACCACAGGGCGGGCGGTCGCCTTGACTGCGTGCACCCCTCCCGCCAACAGCACGCCGGCCACCACCAGTAGCCAGGGACTCACACCGGAAGCGCTGCCCGACGCGGCCACCGCCACCACCGCCCCGGCCGCCGGACGCACCACGGACTGGATGATGTCGTTCACGTGATCCACCGCTGGGATCTTGTCGGCCACTATCTCCACCACCAGCAATACGGCGATGATAGTGATGAGCCACCACGACCCAAGGACATCGAAGGGAGGCCTGAGTTCGAGCCAGTGGAAGCGCTGGGCCAGAGCTACAGCCAACAGCGGAATGTATGCGTTGAGACCCGCCGGTACCGAAAGACCGAGAGCCGTAAGGATGTCCATGGTTGCGTTCCCTTCTTCAACCCAGCCTGCGTTTCAGCATAAGGGCATGCGGGCCGCTGGGCAACGTTCCCCTGACAGATGGCGATATCATGTGACGGCGCCCCCGCGGTTTCGCGGTGCGGATAGCCCCACTCAACCGGCCATGGGGGCCTCCGGAGCCGGCGCCACAAACGCACAGCAAACGCACAGCAAACGCACAGACACCAACAACGAAGGCGGTGACTATGGGCATAGAGGACGTGAGGCGTTTCTTTGCAGAGCGAGGAGTAACGGAGCCCATCATCGAGTTCGAGCAGAGTAGCGCCACGGTAGACTTGGCCGCGGAGGCGCTGGGCGTGGAGCCGGCGTTGATCGCCAAGACTCTGGCCCTGTGGGCGGGCGACACCCCCATCATCGTGGTGGCCCGCGGCGACGCCCGCCTCGATAACCGCAAGTTCAAAGAACGCTTCAACTCCAAGCCCAAAATGCTGAACCCCACTGAGGTGGAGGAGGTGACCGGCCACGCCGTGGGCGGCGTGTGCCCCTTCGGCCTGCGCACGGCGGTGCCCGTCTACCTGGATGTATCGTTGCGCGAGTTTCCCGTCATCTACCCCGCGGGCGGCGGCGATAATACCGCCGTGCGCCTGACGCCCGCCAAGGTGCAGGAGCTAACCCAGGGCGAGTGGGTAGACGTGTGTCGGACGGCGGGCTGAACGGAGTGTCCGCCGAAGACGGGCCCCGAACGGGGGCCGCCCGAGACGAGCCGCCGAAGACGAGCCGCCCGAGACGAGCCGGCGCCCCTAGCCGAGAAGGTCTGCCTCTGCCGCCTCCCGCAGTTCGCGAAAGGCGGCCGCGAATTCGGCGGGTTTGTAGTGGGCATTGAGCCCACTGGTGCTGGGAAGCACCCATACCCGTGACCCGGCCATGGTCTCCACCTGGAGCCCCACCTGCACTCCGCGCCGGCGGTAAGCCGCAGCGTAGGCGCCGATGCCCACAAACGCCACCCAGCGCGGCGCGTACTGCGCCACCTTCTCTTCGAGCAGGCGCGCGCCGCTCCTGAACTCCTCTGGTGCCAGCTCGGCGGCCGACACCGTGGCCCGCTCCACCAGGTTGGTGATACCCAGCCCCAGATCCAGTAGCTCATCCTCTTCTTCCGGCCTCAGCAACCGAGGCGTGAAGCCCGATCCGTGAAGCGCCGGCCAAAAACGATTCCCGGGGCGTGCGAAGTGGCGCCCCACCGCCGCCGAGTACAGCCCGGGGTTGATCCCCACAAATAATACGGTCAACCCAGGTGCGATCACATCGGGGAGACTCTTCCCCACTGCCGCCTGCAGTTCTTCGCGTGACGGCCGGCGGGGCTTCAGCACCCCCGGCTGCCCCGGCGATCCGGGCTGAGCCGGCATCTCAGTCCGGCTGCGGAATCGTCTCCGCGGGGAAGAATTCCCGCCCCACCAGTGCCTCTATATGGAAGTAACGGTCGAGTCGAACTCCGCCAATAGGCACCCGGAACAAGTCAACCATGGCCGTCACGGTTTTAAGATCGGATACCTCGTATACAAGATAGAAGCTCCACACCCGCGAGCGGGGAGTACCACACATGAGGAAGTCGTCATCGAACGAAGTGAGGAGGCGCGCGCCCAAGTCTTCTCGAATCAACCGAAAACACTCCAGCACCGCTGGGAGCACCTTCTCCCGACGGACTTCCTCTGTCTCCTGATACCAAGTCGGCTCGGCTCCGCCACAGAGCATGGTTCGAAATGTGTCACCCACCACCGGCCCTATGTATTCGGTCATGGCCGGCGACCTTCCAGTCCAAGCATGTTGAACCCCTGAGTTCGAGTACGGTGCGTACAAAGGTGTAATTGCTGGATAGCACGGGTTTGCCCAGTTCTTCGCTGAGCTCGTCAAGCAAGGGAAGGATGGGCAGCCCCGTGCAGCTGACGAACACGGCCTCCGCCGCCGCAGCATCCCCACGACGCACCAGGTTTCTCATGACCTCCGGCTCCAGAGCCTGGATATCCTGTTGCCTCGCCAAGCTCAGATGAGCTTCAGCCACGATCGCGAACCCCTCACGAGTGAAGTACT
Source organism: Thermoleophilia bacterium (assembly GCA_040770645.1). Classification (GTDB taxonomy): domain Bacteria; phylum Actinomycetota; class Thermoleophilia; order RBG-16-64-13; family RBG-16-64-13; genus JAAYZX01. Next base: position 291,435 of record JAXGIS010000002.1, read on the forward strand.
CAACACCGAGACGGTGCATGTATTCCTCGTACGGGGTGCAAAACGCTATGGCCGAGACCCCCAGCGCGCGCAGCTGCGCAACCGCCGCGGCCGAAGCCGTGGTGACCGGAATCCCTCCACACACCTCTGCAATTCGCGCGGCCAGCTTCAGGTCATACTCCCTACCCGTGAAGAAACTGCCCGACGTGCATCCGTAGCCGACTGCCGCCGGGTCCGTCAAGGCGAGTTTCCGAGCCTCCCCCACCGACTCGTCTGCCATGTCCTCCAACAACTCAACACTCAGCGCCGGTTGCGAGCCGATCCTGGCGAAATGGGCCGAAACCCCCGGCGGCAGCAGCGACATTACATCCGCTTCCAAAACGCAGTTGGGAGACGGGACCACAATCCCCACTCTGCCAATGGTGCCGTATCGAGGCGCACTCATCGTTTGCCTCTAGCCTCCTGTACCCACAAGGAACAGCGCGATCTGCGGGAAAATGTACAGTAAAACGGCGCCCAACAACATTATCGCGATGAAAGGTACTTGCCAACGGAATATGTACGCTAGAGGCAGTTTTGTAACATTCTGCAAGACATACAGATCAAATCCCAAAGGTGGGTCATCTGGCCGATCTCCACCATGATGCACAGGAATACAGCGAACCATAAAGGATCATATCCATATGCCGAAATGATCGGGAAGATCACGGGTAGGGTCAGAAGAATCATTGACATCCCATCGAGAAATGTACCAAGTGCTAGATACATAAGAATAATGAGAATAAAGATCACAACTCGCGGAAGATCTGTTTCAATGATGGCATTCGCTAGGCTAGTAGGGATGTTCAAGTAGCCAATGATATTAGACACCGATAGAGCCGCCATCATAATAAATACAATCATCCCTGTGGTACGAATAGTAGAAAACAATGAATCTCGGATTACTTTCCAGTTAAGGCGACGGTTGAAAGCGCTGATTAGCACGGAACCTAACACACCAACCGCGGCAGCCTCGGTAACCGTTGTGATACCCATGTACATCACGCCGAGAACCAGGAGCATCAGAAGCAGAACGGGCATAATGCGTGGTATAGCCATCAGATAATCACGTCTGCTATATTTTTCTCTTCCTGGAGTCAGCTCCGGCTTAACAATAGCCAGAATACCAATAGCGATCATGAACATAACTTCAATCATCACTCCCGGCAGTACACCGGCCACATAAAGATGCGGATGGATTGCTCGGTGAGCATGCCACCATAGACGATGAAGAAGATACTGGGTGGGATTAGGAGACCCAGCGATGCGCCTATGGTGCCGACGATGGGACCCGGCGAGTAACCTTTGCTCCTTAGCGTCGGCACGGCGATGCCGGCAACGGTGGCGCAAGTAGCCACACTGGATCCCGTAATGGCCGACATCATGCTGGAGGCCACTATTGTTGGTCTGTAGCAGTTTGCCGGGCAGGCGCGCCACGAACGGGCTCAGGCCCTGATACAAAGCATCCACGATTCCGGATATGTAGAGCAACTGCCCCATCAATACGAACATGGGTATAGCCAAGAGGATGAAGCTGGCCGATTGGCCAAACTGTAACCGGGTAATGACATCGCCAATGGGTAGGTTACTGAAGAAGAGACCTCCCAGTATTCCCACCCCATCAAGCTCATGGCCAGCCAAAACCCACTGAGGAGCAGGACAACCATGATTATCAACAAAGCCAGACCGATGCTAAGTGGATCATTCATGATTATCCGTCTCCATATCGGCCAACACAACTTGATCCTCTTCCCTTAACTCGTGTTTGAGATCTCCAGTTCGCTGCCGAAGACTCCAGCATCCACCTTTCCGCCAAAGAAGGGGACAAGGGGAGTACCAGAGCTTGATCATCACTTCCAGCAGAAGCAACACGGCGCCCACGAAGACCACGCTGTAAATGATAGCCACGAAGACCTTCACCTCAACGCCCGTGACCCCCTTCTGAAGTGTGAATGTTAAACGCCCCCACATCGACCGCACGATGAAGGCTAGAAGGGCAACGCCCATCGCGGCGGGAATGCGGCCAGCACTCGGCGAACCTTGGCGGGTAGACGATCGACGAGGATCCGAACCTGGATATGGCCATCCGTCTTCATTGCGTAACTAAGCGCCAGCCATGAAATCGCAGCCATGGTCCAGGAACTTAGTTCTGTGCTCCCCCGTATCAATGAGATGCGAAAAACATTACGCCCGAAGATATCCAAAAGGGTCAGCAGGATCACCAAAATGAGAAAGGCCGACGCCACATAGCCCGAAATGGTGGACAGCACCTCCAACTTCTTCGCTACCGAGGTGACCCGCCTCACCCACTCAGGCTCCCGACGGGCTCCAGAGGAAGAAGCGTCCGTGTCGCTTATGTTGTCTTGTGCAGCGATGTCATTCATGGTTTGTGCTCTCGATTCATCAGGTCGTAAGTACCCTGCGTTTTGAAAGGCCGGTGCGCGGCGCTCTCACGCCGAGAATACCGCTCACCGGCCGAACACGACGTGGTGGGTCATGCCCTTCCCTCGTCGGTGTCATGATCTCTGAGTCTGGCCCTATTCGATACCTACCATCTTGAATGTCGCTTCCATCATCTCTTGCGCTTTCGGCCCGGTGGCTGCCGCCCTCTGTCCAAGCCTGCTTCCCGGTGTTGCGCATCTGGGCCACTATCTCATCCGGAACCACGAAAGTTTCCATGCCCTTTTCATCCAGCAGTGGGATTATCCCCTCGTCTTCGGCTTTCAGCAGCTCCCGTCCGCGCAGCGCTCATTTCCCTACCCGCTTCCATGACAATCTGCTGGAGATCAGCCGGGAGCTGATCGAAGCTTCTTGTTGATGGCGAAAAACGATGACCCATTCACCGCACCGGGATCGTTTCTGTACTTGTAGTACTGCCAGGCCTGCAGCTGTTCAATGAGCGGGTTGGAGTTGGGCATCCCGTCGATCATCTTGCGCTCCATCGCCTGCGAAAGCTCCTCAACAGGGAGTGCGATCACGTTGACCCCCAGCAGCGACCAGAACTTGGAGTTGACGTCACCGAACACCCGGAATCGCTGCCCCTTGAGTTTGCTCAGGTCATCAAGCTTCTCATTCCACAGTAGATAGATCGAGCCAAACGTGTAGGAGCCAAGGGAGTCACCACTCCCCACTTTTCCTCGAGATGCGCCCCCCAGGGTGGGCACTAGGTATCCGTCCGGCCACTCCCAGTATTCATCGTAGCCCTTGTGGAGGAACGGCATGGCGCCAAAGTTCCCGAGCGGTTCAGCTCAGCGATATTCGGCAAGGAGAGGTCCCCTACCTCGAGCAGCCCCTCGCTCAGCACCTCAAGCATCTCGTTGGCCTTATAACCCAAGTCCCCACCGTAGTGCACGGTGATCTCCGAGGCGACCGTTGCTCTTCTCCTTGACGAGATCCGCGAAATACTTGGCTGTCTGACCATACGCCGAGGTGGGGACGCCTGTGGCGTTACAGTTGAAAGTCCAAGCGAACTTCTCTCCAGCCGGAGCAGTTGTCTCACCAGCCGTGGTGGTTGTGGCCTGAGCTGTAGTGGCCGTAGGCGCTGCAGTGGTGGTTGTTGTTCCGCCGCACGCTACAACGCCGGCGCAGCACACAACAAGGACCAGTAGTATAAGAAACCCTCTAAGCATAAGCACCGGACTTCGACGGACTATCACGTCACACCCTCCCTTGATTACTCACTCGAACATCATTCGTTACAAGAATGATATTGTGCAATATTGTTTTGGCGGCTCACCTCCTTCGGTACAGTACAAACAGGGTAAAGTCGCCACGCGCTACTGTCAAGGAGTGGGGCGGCTACCTAGTACCCCAGCGCAGCAACCCTCTCCCCACTCACGTGATCCAAACACTCCACCAGATCCAAAGCATCACCCCTTGGAGATGACTCGGCCGCGGTCGACCCTGGGCACCCGCCCGGTACCACGATGCATGTGGCCAAACCTCAAGCCACATCTCTGCGGCTGAACACCAGCACGGCCGCCGCCAACGACACCACGCCCACCGCACCATAGACCCACCAGGCCTCCGGCGAGACGGCCTCACCGTTTATGATTTTGCCGGGCTGCCAATACGCGATGAGGTTGACCGGCTTCAACACCCGGGCGACCTTGGAGACGCCGGATACCAGATCGGCAATCCAGAACAGAAGAAGGATCCCGGCCGTGATGGCACTGGGCCTGGCGCCGTCGCGGAAAATGGAACTGAACAGCATGGCGAGTCCGCCCACCGCCAGCATGTACAGCACCCCGAAGGCCAACAAGGTCCAGAAGACACCGTCACCGAGGTGGATACCGTAGGTGGGGCCGAAAATCTGGACGGGTGCAAAGGACGCTACGGCCAAGAGCAGCACATAGCCCACCAATATCACCACCCGCGTGACGGCCACCCGCACCCGCGAAAGGGGTTGCGACAGGAGGAACTCCATGGTACCCGCCGCGATCTCCACTGCGAAGGCCCGCACGGCGAACAGCACCACAGCCGTCGACACTATGATCAACCACATGAGACCCAGGTACTCCACTTGGAAGTACCCGCCCAGCGACACCAAGGACACCTCGGTGCCGGCGAACATAGCCACCAGCTCCGGTGGCCACATCTCGAGCACCTGCGCGAACTGCCCCTCATCCATATGCTGGTAGAACCAGGTCATGAACCAGGCGTACACGATGAGACCCAGAGAGAACCAGAACATGGAGGTCCGCCGCTGATGCAGCGTCCCGCGCAGCAGGGTCCAGCTCATGCCTGCTCCTCCCGGTAGAACTCCAGGAATACCTCTTCCAGGCCGGCCGGTTGAATGGTCAAGTCCACGACCGACCGCTCAGCCATGCGCTTAACAACCTTATCCACCACATTACCCTTGGCCCGCGCCGTCAGCGTGAACTCATTGTGGGCAGTCACCCCGTCCACACCCGGCAGGGCCGCCAGAAAAGACGCCGGGGTGGGCTCGGCAAAAGTCACCGCTACATGGCGCAGGCGCTTGCCCAGCAAATCGTGCACGTTCTCCTCAGCCACCAGCCGGCCTGAGCGCACTACCCCCACCCGCTCACACACGCGCTCCACCTCGGAGAGAACGTGGCTGGAGAGAAACACCGTCCGTCCCGCCGCGACGCGTTCCTCGAGTATCCGGTGTACTTCTTCCTGATGGAGCGGATCCAGGCCGCTGGTGGGCTCGTCCAAGATCAACAACTCCGGGTCATGCGCCATCCCCAGGATGAGGGCGAGCTTCTGCTTGTTGCCGGACAGCTCTTTGACCCTTCTCGTCGGATCGAAGGCCAGGCGTTCCAGCAACTGGTCTGTGAGCACACCGCGCCCGCCACGGAATCCGGCCACGTAGTCGAGGTGCCAATGCCCAGTTTCCCGCTCATACAGCCAGACTTCGCCGGGTACGTACCCGATGCGCCGCCGCATTTCCGCGGGTGCCGAGGGTATTGACGCCGCCTGCCCAGGAGGGTGGCATCGTAGGCGGTGGAGTTTGAGCATGCCCAGCAGGCAGCGGATGGTGGTGGTCTTGCCCGCGCCGTTCGGGCCCAAGAACCCATAGACGGCACCCCTTCGTACCGACAACGAGAGTCCTCGATGCGCACCCCGGGAGTCTTCCCGTAGAACTTGGTCAGATTGCGCGTGCTGATCACGTCCACGCCCTGCCCACTTTCATCACCAAGGCCACGGCGCTAAAGCGACTCGTGCGCCTGTCCGCATGAACGTCACCCCCACGTCTGGTTGGCTTCAGCTTAGTGCGGCCACTTCCATGCGGTTGCGCCCGTTGGTTTTGGCCCGGTAGAGCGCATCGTCCGCAGCCGCAACCAATGCGTGTCGGAGAGTCTCCCTGATCGGGGGTCACAACGGCAACACCCACGCTCAAAGTGACGTATCTACTCACGCAAGAGCCCGGGTGAGCAATGCACAGCGCTTCCACTTCAGACAGAACGCGTGCCGCAACTTTCTTCGCTCCCGCGGGTGGTGTGTTGGCCAGAAGCAAAACAAACTCCTCACCACCGAAACGTGCGGCCAGATCACCCGCACGCCGGGCGGCACCCCGCAACACTTCAGCTACCTTCTTAAGACACTCATCGCCCCGAGGGTGACCGTACGTATCGTTGTAGGACTTGAAGAAATCAACATCCGCCATCACCAACGCCAGGCAGTTGCGTTCCCGCACCGCCCGCCACCACTCATCCTGCAACTGCTTGTCGAACATGCGTCGGTTGGCCAGGCCTGTCAGCGAATCGATCGACGACAGCGCCTCCAACTCTTCATTGGCCCGCTTCAGCGCCGCGTTGATCTCCTCCAGTCGAGAGCTCAT
>JAXGIS010000003.1:0-132578 GCA_040770645.1 Thermoleophilia bacterium
GTCGAGTGGGTATGGCCATCGACTCCCTGCGCGACTTCGAGATCGCCTTTGAGGGCATCGACATGCATCGCGTGGGCACGGGTCTCACCATCAACGCTGTGGCTTCCATCATGATGGCCATGTACGAGGCTGTGGCCGAGAAGTACGGCTTCGACACCGGCAAGATCTCCTGCACCCCCCAGAACGACATCATCAAGGAGGTGCTAGGCCGCGGCGCTTGGATCTACGACCTGGATGCCGCCGTGAGGCTTATCGGCGACACCATTGAGTACGCCATCACCGCTCAGCCGCGGACCTACCCCACCAGCATTTGCGGGTATCACATCCGTGAGAGCGGAGCCGATTCCGCCCAGGAGATGGCCTACGCTTTCCTGATTGCCAACACCTACATCGATGAGGTGGTCAAGCGGGGCTACGATGCCAAGCAGTTTGCCGGCCGCATCAGTTACAACCTGAACATCTACGGCAACCTCTGGGAACAAGTTGCCAAGTTCGGAGCAGGGCGCAAGGTGTGGGCGCGCAACTTGAAGGAGCTACGGGGTGGAGAAAAGCGCTCAGATCTCATGTTGAAGGGCCTTTTCGCGGGCGGCGGCAGCGGTCTCATGAAAGCTGAGCCCGAGAACAACATCATGCGCGGTGCCTTCTACGGCTTGGCGGCGGCCCTCTCCGGCGCTCAGTCAACCGCGCTGTGCTCGTTCGATGAAGCCTACTCCATCCCCAGCCCTCGTTCGGCACTGCTGTCTCTGCGCACCCTGCAGATCATCATGGACGAAGTGGGTCTACGCGACACGGTGGATCCATTGGCCGGTTCCTACTTCATCGAGACCATCACCAAGGAGATGGAAGAGAAGATCCTCGGTGAGATGAAGGAGATCGAAGACAGGGGCGGCATGCTGGAGAACGTCAAGAACGGCTACGTGGGCCGGAAGTTGGCCCGCCAGGCGTACGAGTGGGAGATGGGCATCGAGCGCGGCGAGCTCATCAAGGTGGGCGTGAACAAGTACGCCACCGCCCGCGAAGAAGAAGTGCAGTTGCACGAGTACGACGAGACCTGGCAGGAAACGCAGATCGCCAACTTGAAGGAAGTGCGTCGCACGCGGGACGACAAGTTGGTGGCCGAGCGCCTCAAGGCTCTCGCGGATGTGGCCCGTAGCGGCAAGAATGTGATGCCGGCCCTCAAAGAAGCCTGCCTGGCTTACTGCACGGTAGGCGAGATGAGCGACGTGTTCCTGGAAGTCTTTGGCCCCTACAAAGAGCCGAACGTAGTGTGACATGTTGTGCCGGGCCCGCCTGCCCGTGCCGGCGGGCCCGGCACACCGGATGTACTCCCCCAACGTTAGTGGAGCGACAGCATGGCGTATAAGATCGGAGTTGACGTTGGTGGTACCTTCACGGACTTCCTGCTTGCGGAAGACGACGGCACCGCCTACATCTACAAGGTCCTGTCCACCCCGAAAGATCCTTCCATCGCCACCATCCGCGGGATCGAGGAGATGGCCAAGGATCGCAATATGGGCACGGATGAGTTCCTGAGTCAAGTCAGTACCATCGTGCACGGCACCACGGTTACCACCAACGCCACGCTCACCTACCGTGGCGCCAAGACCGGCCTTCTCACCACCGAGGGCGTTCGTGACGCTCTGGAGATGCGCCGGGGTATCCGAGAAGAGCAGTACAACAACCACTTCGAGAACGCGCGACCGGTGGTGGAACGCTATCTGCGCCGTCCGGTGAGAGAACGCCTCAACTACAAGGGCGATGTGGTTACGCCGCTGGACGAAGCCTGGTTGCGCAAAGAAGTAGAGTTCCTGAAGAGCGAAGACTGCAAAGCCATCGCCATCTGCTTCATGAACTCCTTTGCCTGTGCCGATCACGAGAAGAGAACGGCTGAGATCGTGCGCGAGTATCTGCCGGAGGCGTTTCTCTCCATCTCCAGCGAGATCCTGCCCGCCATCCGCTTCTACGATCGGGTGTCCACCACGGCTATCAACGCCTACATCGGCCCGGTACTCGACCTCTATCTCGGTCCCAAGTTGGGGTTGCTCAACAAGCTGTCCAAGTACAGCTTCCAAGGCGTTCTGCTCATCATGGCCTCCAACGGTGGAGTCATCTCGCCGGAAGTTGCTATGCACATCCCCGGCCTCACTCTGCTCTCCGGCCCCGCGGGCGGCCCGGTGGCGGGTCTGGCGTATGCCGAAGGCCAAGACTTCCCCGATGTCATCACCTGCGATATGGGCGGCACCTCTTTTGACGTTGCGCTCATCAAGGACAAGAAGCCCCTCACCACCACCGAAGGCGAGATCGAGCGTCTGCGCATCAGCTGGCCCATGCTGGACGTGGTCACGATTGGCGCCGGGGGCGGCTCCATCGGTTGGATAGACGAAGTGGGCTTGCTGCGGATGGGCCCGCAGAGCGCAGGCGCCGATCCTGGACCGGCCTGTTACGATCTGGGCGGCGAAGAACCCACCTGCTCAGACGCCGACCTAGTGCTCGGCTATTTGGATCCCAACTTCTTTGCCGGTGGCAAGATGAAACTATCCGTGGACAAAGCACGGAAGGCCATTGAAGAGAAAGTCGGCAAGAAGCTGGGCATGACGGCCGAGGAGGCGGCGGCCGGCATGTACGAAGTCATCAATGTGAGCATGGCATCCGCCGTCCGCGAAATCGCGGTCAAGGCGGGTTACGATCCGAGGGATTTCCCCCTGGTCACCGCGGGAGGCGCCGGTCCCAACCACGCCTGTCAGATCGCGTTGGCTCTCTCCATCCCTGAGATACTGGTGCCGCGCGAATCCTCCATTTTCTGCGCCGCCGGCATGTTGCGCACCGATCTCAAGCACGACTTCGTCCGCACCTACCCCACCACCCTGGATGCACTGGATGCGGAGCGCTTCCGGACGCTGTACGCGGAGATGAAGAATGAGGGCGACTCCCTCCTCGATCAAGAGGGGATCCCGCAGGATCGCATCTCCTACGTGCTGCAGCTTGATTTGCGCTACGTGCGCCAGTACCACGAAGTCTCGGTAGAACTGTCCTGGGACGATGTGAACAGCGGAAACCTCTCTGCGGTGGCGAAGCGTTTTCACGCGGCACACGATGCCTTGTACGGCTATTCCTTGGAGGATCGCGATACTCCGGTGGAGCTCATCAACATGCGGCTCACCGCCATCGGTACCACCGATAAGCCGGATCTGCCGAGCCAGCCGTACGCCGGACCGGATCCGTCTTCGGCTTATAAGCATTCGCGTTCCGTGTACATTCCGTCCGCGAAGGCCTATCAGGAAGTGCCGGTTTACGACGGTTTTGCACTGACTTACGGCATGCGCTTGGCCAGCCCCTGCATCATTGAGCAGGTCAACACCACCACGTTTGTCACGCCCGAGTTCGACGTGATCGTCGACCGGCTGGGTACCTACACCATCTATATCAAGGAAAACGAAGCCGATGTCCTGGCGCGAGTCCTCAAGGACGTGGAGGCCGCCTGATGAAGCAATACCAAGTGGACAAGTCCATCCCCATCGACCGCATCCTGGTCTCCATCCTCCAGAAGCGGCTCAAGAGCATCACCGAAGAGATGAGCATCGCCATGGTGCGGACCACTCGGTCCCCCATCCTCTGCGAAGCCCGGGACTTTGTGACCGGCCTGTACGACTACAAGGGCGACATGCTGGAGCAGAAGGAGAACCTGCCCATCTTGGCCTTCTCCCTGCAGCCGGTGTGCAAGTACATCATCGACTACTTCGGTGACGACATCCATGACGGTGACGTCATCTTCCACAACGACGTCTTCTCCATGGGCAACCAGAACAACGACGTGGCCGCCTACAAGCCCATCTTCTGGGAGGGCGAGCTGGTGGCGTGGGCGGCCGTGAAAGGCCACCAGGCCGATATCGGTGGCAACGTCCAGGGTGGCTACAACCCGGAAGCCACGGAAGTGTGGCAGGAAACCCTGCGCATCACCCCCATCAAGGTGTATGAGAAAGGTGAGTTGCGCAAAGACGTGTGGGATCTGATCTTCGCCAACGTGCGCCTGGACATTGTGGCCGAGGACATGCGCGCCGAGATCGGAAGCTGTGTGGTGGGGGAGCGCGGCATACACAAGATCCTGGAGCGCTACGGCCGTCCCGTGTTTGAGGCCCACAAGGAGTTCCTCTTCGACTCCACGGAGCAGATGATGCGCAGCGAGTTGCGCTCCATCCCCGACGGCACTTACGTGGGTGAGTCCTACGCCTACTACGATGGGAAGATCCCCGGCTCCAAGTACAAGATCAAGGTGACCATCACCGTCAAGGACGGCACCGCCAAGTTCGACTACACCGGCACCGACGGGCAGACTCCGGGTTTCATGAATGGGACCTACACCAGCTCGGCTTCGGCCACCTTGCTCACGCTACTACAGATGCTCAATCCTGACATCCCGCACAATGCCGGCTTAGTGCGTCCCATCGAGATCATTATCCCGGAAGGAACCCTACTCAACGCCGCCTACCCCGCCGCCACCACTTACGGCAACCACCTGTGCCCCAACAACGCCGACGCCATCATGCGCGCACTCTCTCCCGTAATCCCCGAGCGGGTCACCGCCGAGTGGAACGAGGCCCTCATTTCCATGAGCACCGGTCAAGACCCGCGGAATAACGGCGAGCCTTTTGTCGACATCTTCTTCATGGGGCAGAAAGGCGGTTCCGGCGGCATCTACGGTACCGACGGCTACGATCACATCGGCATGATCGATGCCTCCGGCGGCGTGCTCGACCAAGACTACGAGATCTTCGAGCAGGCTACACCCCACCTGGTGACTCAGCACGAGTACCTTATGGACTCTGCCGGCCCCGGCCGTTGGCGGGGCGGCATGGGCACGGTGACCACTTACCTGTCCGGTGGAGAGGACGTCAAGATCATTACCTTCGGCGATGGAGATGTGGAGCCGTCACACGGCTCTCAAGGCGGCGGCGATGGTGCGCTCAATATCATCAAGATCCGCACACCGGGAGAGACGGAGTGGCGGGTGCTTGCCACCAAAGACATCGTGGACAACGTACCCGCGGGCACCGAGTACTTCCAGATCTCAGGCGGCGGCGGTGGCTGGGGCGATCCAAAGGAGCGGCCTGCCGAGAAAGTGCTGCGGGATGTGCGCAACGAACTGGTCTCGTTGGAATCAGCCCGTCGTGACTACGGCGTGGCCATCAACCCCGACACGTGGGAGGTTGACTGGGAAGAGACGCAGAAGTTGCGAGCTGAGGCTCCCCCCGCGTAGCCGGGCGGATGGGGGGTGGAGAGCGCCAACGATGCGACCTCGCAAGGTCGAAGATATCGTCGCCACGCTCAAGCTACGGATGCAGAGCCTCGTGTATGGTCGCGGCGATCGGCTCCCGGCCGAGCGCGACTTGGCGCCTGAGTTGGGGGTCGCTCGATCCACGTTGCGCAGAGCCTTGGCCGTGCTGGAGGGTGAGGGTTACGTCACGCGACGCGTGGGGTCACGCGGCGGTTGGTTCGTCACCGACCTGGCGCAACCGATTGCGGAGTGGCAGGAAGCTATGCGCCTCCGATTGCGCGAAGTGCAGGACATCATTGACTATCGCATCGCGGTGGAGAGTCGAGCGGCCGGGCTTGCAGCCGTTCGCCGGACCGATGATCAGTTGCGTCGCATGTGGAGCGTTGTGGATCGCACTGCGGCCATTGCCCCGCCCACCGACGACGTGCCGGTAGATCGGGAGTTGGCGGGCAGGCTGCGTGCGCTCGATGCGGAGTTCCACTCCCTCATCATCGAAGCGGCTGACAGTCGCCGAGTGGCTGAGGCAGTGCATGCCGCCCGTGCCGAGCTCTTTGCCACCGAGACGCGCGTCACCTATGAACACATCGCTGCCGGCTTACCGCGGGATCATCGTCGGGTGTTGGAAGCCATTGAGCGTCGCGATGCCGAATCTGCTCGCGCAGCCATGGAGGAGCACATTCAGCACGGTGCCGATGTGTGGCTGGCCAACGGGGTCTCCCGGTCTGTTTAGGCGCGCTGGGAATACGCCGGTGGCCGTTCCGGAACGCACGGTGCCCGCCACGGCCGCAGCATGAGTGTCTCTGCTTCGGCGGCAGGCTGAAGTCAGAACAGCCCCCAGATGTACTGGTTGGTAACCTCGTGATGGTATTGGATCTCGGCCCGTTTGATGTGCGTGCCCAGCGCAGCCGGGCAGCGCTCGGCAGAGGCGTGTTTCAGTTGCCAGAAGCGCTTGTGGGTATGCTCGCCCAAGATCTCAGCCATGAACTGGCTGCTTTTGAAGAGTCGGATGGCGTCGTAGATGTTGTCGGGTAAGAAGCGCGTACGCGAGCGCTTCTGCTCCTCGGGCTCCTCCGACTTAGGTCCTTCCAGGCCCGTGCGCAACAGTGCATAAGTGGCCAAGTAGGCGTTGGCGTCGGGAGCGATGGAGCGGAACTCGAGACGGGCGCTCCTGGCGTTCCCGAGGGGGATACGGATCATGCCGCTTCGATTGTTGGGCGAGGCGTTGATCTGATTGGGAGCTTCGAAGCGGGGATCGAGGCGTCTATAGGCATTGACACTCGAGTTGAGTATCAGGCAGATCTCTTGGGCACTCGTGAGGACGCGGTCGATGAAGTCCCATGCTCTGGCAGATATGCCTGCCTCTCCCTTGGGGTCTGAGAACAGGTTCACGCCATCCTTGTGTAGCAGTGAGAGATTGGCGTGCATGCCGGTGCCGTTCACCCCGGTTTTGGGTTTGGGCAAAAACGATGCCGTCAGTCCCATGCTCTGAGCCACTTGGCGGCAGAGGAGCTTGTACAATTGAACCTGGTCGCAGGCCACCACCGCCTCGCAGGGCGCATAGTTCATCTCGAACTGAGACGGTGCCACCTCGGGATGGTCCTTCTCGTTGTTGAAGCCCATTGCCCTTTGAGCCTCGGCTGCAGTGTCAATGAACTTGCGTAGCAGAGACCCCGGCAGCGAGTTGTAGTAACCGCCGGTGGAGATGAACTCGAAACTACCCGTTTCGTGGTAATGCTGCTCTGCGTTCAGTCCTTCGAACAGGAAGCCTTCGATCTCGTTGGCCACGTTGCAGGTGATGCCTTGAGACACATAGAGGTCCTGGCAGTAAGACTTCAGCCGCCCACGGAAGTCGGCCGGGTACGGGGATCCATCCTGGTCCAGCACCTGGGCGAACACCAGCACTTTTCCCGGCCCAAAGATGTCCGCCGGAAGCCAGTAGAAAGCCGGCCAGTCGACGTCCAGTCTAAGATCTGACTCCTGCTGCGCGGTGAAGCCACGGATGGAGGACCCGTCGAAGGTTAGGTTGTCCGGGGAGTTCAGCAGGAATTTTTTGTCGTAGTCGAGCATGTGGAGGCAGCCTTCAAGGTCGGTGAAGCATACGGTGACCGCCTTGATGCGCTTCTCGTCCGCCAGGCAGCGGATCCTCTCCTCTCGTACTTCGTGGATCGGCCGTCTGTCCAGTCTCTCTTGTTTGGCCGCCAGGTTGAGTTCTTCGAGCCTGTCATACGGCATTCTTAGGAAGTCTCGTAAACCCGCAGTCTCCACGTGTTGCTCCCGTCTGTATTGTCTATGGGGCTGCTGTGTATAACTTATAATGAACCCGATTTAGGGTAGAGACAAGAGCTTTAAGGATAAACCAGCAGCTATTTAAGAGAACAGCGCGATGGAGCCCACGATGTGCCACATCAGCGTCGCCGTGAAAGCTCCCAGGCCGAAGAGCGCCGCAATGAGCCCCATGCGGTATCGTCTTAGGGCCCACAACGCAAAGGAGAGCACCGCCACCATAGCCGTTTTGGCCCATATCCACAGGGTTGGATCCCGCTCCATAAGGGTGCGAAGGAGAGGTTGGCTTCTTGGGCCCCGAGAAAGTGCGTTCAGGGTGAGGACGGCGTCAACTGCACTTAGTAGGTTGATGGTGAGGATTACGAGTATGACCAAGTCCGGTCGGCGCAGCTGCGCGGGTGTCGGCAAATACTCGTTCAGCCGCATTGCGAGGTAGCTGTTGCCGGCGGTCGAAACCGCTGCGGCGTTCGCGCCAAACGAAACGCTTGGCTTGTCGTCGATCGTTCTGACGACGTTCCACACGGGTGTGGGTCTCGGTGGCCCGCTCGGGTGCACAGGACCGGCCGCAAGCTTCGCCGCGGTGCTCGAGCGCGACGAGGCAATTCATTGCCCTGATGTCAGATTTCCGCGACTTCATCCTTAACAAACATATCAGGTACCCACTAACTAGGGTACAGCAAACCGGTTCCGGATCGGCATCACCGATACAGACTGTACGATCGGTGCGTCTCGGAGATACGGGCGCGGGCTGAGGGTGTGGTTCAGGTCCGCGGTTCAGCGTGTTATTCTCAACGCCGTATGGAGGCCCAGCGCATCACGTACGAGTATCGATTCCTTCGAGCGCGGATGCGTGCGCATCGACTCCTTGGTGGAAGTGATGCTCGGGTACGAAGCTTCGGACTTCTTGGCCAACCCCGCCCTACTGTTCGACATCCTTCATCCGCAGGATAGGGAGATTACTTCTCGCTTCTGGCGGGGGACGTGTCGATGGCCTGCGTCAGGTGGTTGCGGCGTGATGGGTCGTCGGTGTGGTGTGAACATACTCTGACCCCGAGGTGGGAAGCGGGGCAACTCGTGGCGGTGGAGGGTGTGGCGGCGCAGGTGGCTCCACCTCCCGGACGGTGCGGGCGCGTACGGCCGGTTTGCGAGCGGTTGGTTGAGCGCGCCCCTGAAGGTGAAGCCCAGGCGCGGCTCAGGGCACCGCTCGGTTCGGAGCCTGTTTGAGGCTACGCCCAGGGGCGTTTGCGGCCGCTCCTCGGGCTCCTGCGTCTCACCGTCTCCAAAATGGAAGCGGCCACTTCGCGTTTGGACCGATCGGCGAATGCGCATGAGCATCTGATGCTGGGGAAGCCGCCCAGGCGGCAGGCACGGGCCAGTTCCCTCTCCTCTATGTAGATCAGCGGTCGGATCAGAGTCACCCGCCCGGCGAACATGTCTCGGCGGGGCAGCATGCCCTCGCAGCGTCCTTGCCAGAGAAGGTTGAGCAGCAGAGTCTCCGCCACGTCGTTCATGTGGTGGCCTAGGGCAACCTTACGAATCCCCAAGCCAACGGCCGTCTCCACCAAGGCTTTGCGCCTACGGCGTGCGCAGAGGAAACAGGAGGATAACGGACGGGTCACCTCACTCTGGTCGGGGAGGGGATCGGAATCCACCACATGCAGCGGTACGTCGAGTCGGGAACACATCGCAGTCAGAAAACGCTCCACGTGCCGTGCGGTCTCGGCTCCGCTCTCAGGGGATGCGGTCTCTTCGCAGGCAACCTGGTGCGGAGGTCGGACGTGACACGCCTGCAACTCGTAGTGCTCGTGGCGCCACGCTCTGCGCCGAGCGAGGATCTGGAGGAGCATCGTGCTGTCCTTGCCTCCGGACAGGCCCACCAGCAGACGGTCTCCATCGGCAACCAGATCGAAATCGCGGATAGCCCGCGATGCGTCGCGGTCCAGGTAGAAGACGGCGCGGGCGAAGCGGGCCTCTGGGTTTGGCGCAGCCGGTTTCAGATCATCTACCCCCTGGTCCATGATTCGCAGCCGACGGGTGCGGGAGGGACTGGTGCAGTGTAGCGCCGGGCGGACGTTTTTGTTGGCCCGAAGGCTTCGAAATCGGGCCTCGGCTGCGGGCGGCAAACCGGGGTGCTCGTATCGCGATCGAGCCGTTAATCGGCTGCTTGAAAAGGGTATGGGCAGGCGGTATCATCCTGCTCCGCCTGAAGGGCCGGGACCTCGTTGGGGGGATGCCCGAGTGGCCAAAGGGAGCAGACTGTAAATCTGTCGGCGCAGCCTACGGAGGTTCAAATCCTCCCCCCCCCACCAGTACGACCCATGGTCCTGAGGGTGGCGTTTGAGACCAACAACGAGCCTCCCTAGCTCAGTTGGCAGAGCACTTCCATGGTAAGGAAGGGGTCATCAGTTCGAGTCTGATGGGAGGCTCAGATTCTTCATGGCGGCGTAGCTCAGCTGGTCAGAGCAGCGGAATCATAATCCGCGAGTCCGGGGTTCGAGTCCCTGCGCCGCTACTGGGCTCAGCGCGGGGCGTGCGGACACGGCGCAGCCCACGCTGAGTTTTGCGTTGTGATACTATCGACTCTGGTTTCGGGTCGGAAATGGGGAAGCAATGCGCGTACGAGTAACCTTTGCCTGCCAGGAATGCAAGCGCAGGAACTATACGAGTACTTGCGAAGAATAAGCGGAACGATCCGGATCGGCTCGAACTGCGCAAGTACTGCAAATGGTGTGGCGCGTATATGCCGCATAAGAAACCAAGTAGAGGAGATCGCAGGGCAGTAGCTCCAACGGTAGAGCCGGTCTCCAAAACCGGATGTTGGGGTTCGAATCCCTCCTGCCCTGCCACCCCCTTTCTCGCCGATAAGGAATCCAGACCCATATGGCCAAAGAAACCGCCACAAAGGTTACCAGCAAGCCCCGTTCCGGGCTTGGGTGCGGCTATGAGCCGCGCCCGCTCTCTGAGCCGCCAAGGCTCAGCAGACGCAGGCCTCCAAGGGGAATCGTTTCCGCCGTTATCTGCGTGAAGTCAAGGTGGAGATGAGCAAGGTCACCTGGCCCAACCGCGCAGAAGTGGTCAGGCGACTTCTGTGGTCATTGTGGCGGTGCTGATCGCCGCTGCCTACATCCGGGGTTCTGGATGCCGTGGTCAGCTCGTGAAACTGGTCAGGCTCGGCTAGCACCGGCCGTTCTGAAAGCGAGTCGGTAACGCAGTGGAGCCCAAGTATGTCATAAACACTTATTCGGGGCATGAGAACAAGGCGACGCGCCAATCTCGAGCGGCGCGCATACAGTCCCTGAACCAGACCGAGAGCTTCTTCGACATCGTGGTCCCCACCGAACAGGTCATCGAGACCAAAGGCGGGGAGAAGGTGCAGGTGGAGAAGCGCATCTTCCCCGGTTACATACTCGTGCACATGATACTGAGTGACGAGTCGTGGTCACTGGTCAAGAACACCCCCGGCGTCACGGGTTTTGTCGGCTCGGAGAACAAGCCGACCCCGTTGAGCCCGGCGGAAGTTGATCGCATACTGCACACCTCTACTGCCGAGAAGCCCAAGGCCAAGGCGGAGTTCTCAGTGGGAGACCAAGTGAAGGTGGTCACGGGGCCCTGACCGACTTCACCAGCGAGGTTGCGGAAGTGAATGTGGAACAAAGCAAGCTCAAGGTGATGGTGTCCATCTTCGGACGTGACACTCCTACCGAACTGGGCTTCGGCAGGTCAAGAAGATCTAGGTAACGGAGAGTCGGAAGTGGCCAAAGAAGGTACGGGCGATAGTCAAGCTTCAGATCAAGGGTGGGCAGGCTACCCCTGCGCCTCCCGTCGGCCCTGCCCTGGGCCAGCACGGCGTGAACATCATGGAGTTCTGCAAGTCCTACAACGCGCAGACTCAGGACAAGACCGGCACCGTGGTCCCTGTGGAGATCACGATCTTCGAGGATAGGTCCTTCACCTTCATTCTCAAGACCCCGCCGGCCGCCGTTCTCATCAAGCAGATCACCGGTGTTCCCAAGGGCGCGGCGAAGTCGCGCCGGGAGAAGGTGGGAGTCATCACCCGGGAGCAGCTTCGGACCATCGCCGAGCAGAAACTGCCGGATCTGAACTGCACCGATGTGGAAGCAGCCATGAACACGCTCATGGGCACGGCCCGCAGCATGGGCGTGACGGTGGACGAGGAGTAGTAGTAGCCGTACAGGTGGGAGGGCCTTCGCGTCCGTTGGTACCACCAGGAGGAAGCTGATGAGCAAGGATTCCAGACAGTACAAAGAGGCGAAGAGGGCTGTGGAGCCCGGTCGGCTCTATAGCGCGCTCGAAGCGGTGCGCCTCATCAAAAGCATGCAGACTGCCAAGTTCGATGAGACCGTCGAGGTCCACATCAAGCTCGGTGTCAACCCGCGTCACGCGGACCAGCAGGTTCGTGGCACGCTCATGCTTCCCTTCGGCACCGGCAAATCGGTTCGGGTGGCCGTCTTCGCCAAGGGCGAGAAAGCCAGTGAGGCAGAGGAGGCGGGAGCCGAGATCGTGGGCGCAGAAGACTTGGCCCAGAAGGTTCAAGACGGTTTCCTCGATTTCGATGCCGCCATCGCGACGCCTGACATGATGGGGGTGGTGGGCAAGCTGGGTCGCATCCTCGGTCCGCGGGGGCTTATGCCCAACCCCAAAGCGGGGACGGTGACCTTCGAAGTGGGCAAGGCAGTCAAGGATATGAAGGCCGGCAAGGTGGAGTACCGTACCGACAAGTTCGGCGTGGTTCACCTCATCATTGGCAAGAAGTCCTTCGACGAGGAGGCGTTGTCCGGAAACTACCGTGAAGTGATGGACGAGATTGTGCGTGCCAAGCCTGCGGCGGCCAAGGGCAAGTACCTGCGCAGTGTGACTATGGCCAGCACCATGGGCCCCGGAATCCCCCTTGACACAAGTAGGGCCCGTGCGCTGGAAGAGGAAGGAGCTCGTTAGAGGTTGGAGTCTCCCGGCAGCGGGGTATACTGCTGCTTCCCAGCCTGAGACAGTCGGTTCCCTCAGGGGCATAAGTAGGCGTGATCATGCGCCGGCCGGCCGAGGCGGGATGCGAGAGAAGAACTGCGGCCCATGTGGGGCCATCCTTTTGCGTCCACCTCTGTTCTCAGGGGTGGACGATATTTTTTGGAAAGGAGGGATGAGACGTGGCAAAAGCCGGCAAAGTCAAGAGGGTTGAGGGAATGCTCACCGGCATGTCCGGTTCTCCCGTCATGTACCTCTTGGACTTCCAAGGTCTGACGGTGGCTGAGATCACGGACCTGCGGCGCCGCCTTCGTGCTATCGACGCGTCTTTGCAGGTGGTTAAGAATACGCTGGCGAAACGTGCGGCGGCGGATGCGGGTCTGGAAGGTATAACCGAGCTTCTGGTGGGTCCGTCTGCCTTGGTTTACTGCCACGGCGACGCTGTCGCGACCGCCAAGGTCGTGCAGGCCTTCATCCGCGAGAAGCGGAAAGCGGCCGTGAAGGGCGGCTTTCTGCAGAGCAAGGCCATTACGGTTGGCCAGGTGGAGCAGATGGCCACTCTGCCGCCTCGCGAGGAGTTGCTCGCCCGTGTGGTGGGTGGTATCGCCGCGCCGCTGTACGGGCTGGCGATTGTGCTGAACGGGCCTATCCGCGGGCTCGCAGTGGCGTTGGGTCGAATTCAGGAACAAAAGGCGCAGGCCGCTTGAGGGCGAGTGTGCGGGAGTGTTGTACGCAGTCTGGAGTGAGAGGGCTTAGCCCGCAGTATATGGAGGCATGAAGGAATGACCCCGCAGGAACTGATCGAAGAGATCAAGAAGATGTCGGTGCTCGAGCTGGCGGATTTGGTTAAGGCGCTCGAAGAGGAATTTGGCGTGTCGGCCGCTGCGCCTGTGGCTGTGGCGGCCGCTCCGGCGGCCGGAACGGGGGCCGCAGCTGTAGAGGAGGAGGAGAAGAGCGAGTTTGACGTTATCCTCACCTCGGTGGGTGACAAGAAGATCAACGTCATCAAAGTCGTGCGTGCTGCCACCGGCCTGGGCCTGAAGGAAGCCAAGGACCTGGTTGATGGTGCACCCAATCCGGTCAAGCAGGGTATCAGCAAGCAGGAAGCCGAAGAATTGAAGAAGGATCTCGAGGAAGCCGGCGCAGGCGTCGAGGTCAAGTAGCGGCAGACGTGATATGGTTCCCGGCGGCCGCCCGGAAGGCGGCCGCCGGGAACAGACGAGCTGTTAGGTCCGACGCGCGGGTGCGCGTCGGACCTGGCCTGCTTGTCATTCCTGTGATAGACTTCAAGTTTGCGCATGAGCCAGTGCAAAAACCCCAACGCATGTGAGGAGTGACCCCGCTTGAGCCTCAGCACGACTCCGAAACCGCGTACGTCGTTCAGCAAACTAAAGCAGATACTAGAAGTCCCCAACCTCATCGACATCCAGGTCAAGTCCTTCAACTGGTTCCTAGAGGAGGGTCTGAAAGAAACCATTCAGGACATCAGCCCCATCGAGGACTACACGGGCAAGTACGCAGTGGAGTTCGGCGAATATGGGTTCCGAGAACCCTCGCTCTCCATTAAAGAGTGCAAGGACAAGGACATGACCCTTGCCGCTCCGCTCTTCATGGAAGTGAGTTTCATCTGCAAGGAGACAGGCGAGATACGTCGCCAAGAGGTCTTCATGGGCGACTTCCCCATGATGACCGAGCAGGGCACCTTCATCATCAACGGCACCGAACGTGTCATCGTTACACAGCTGGTACGGTCACCCGGCGCTTACGTCATGGCCACCAAAGACCCCAGCAAGCAGGTGCTTGTGGCCAATCTCATGCCGGCACGGGGTTCGTGGCTGGAGTTCGAGATCGACAAGCGCGGTATGGTCAACGTGCGCATCGACCGCAAGCGCAAGCTGCCGGCCACCACTTTCCTGCGGGCCATGGCCGGCATCCGCAACGAAGAGACGGGCGATGATCCAGGATTCCTGGCCCAGGGTTCGGACGAAGAGATCCTCAGCCTCTTTGATGGCAACCCCTTCATTCAGAATACTTTGGAGAAAGACACCATCAAGACCGTGGAAGAGGCACTGGTGGAGCTGTTCAAAAAGCAGCGCCCGGGCGAGCCTCCCACGTTGGATGCCAGTCGCAGCCTGCTGCGCAACATCTGCTTTGATCCCAAGCGTTACGATCTAACACGGGTGGGGCGGCACAAACTCAACACGCGACTCAACTTGGATATCCCTGAGGGTGTGCGCACCCTGCGCAAGCTCGATATTGTGGCGCTGGTGCGGGAGCTCGTGAGCCTGCCGGTGGAGATCGACCACGAGGGTCTGCTCTTGGATGCCAAGGACCTGGCCGAGGTGGCCGTCCATCTGCCGTGGGACGAGCAGGTGCATCGCCTGGATGAATATGAGAACTTCGGGAACCGCCGCCTGCGTACGGTCGGGGAGTTGGTGCAGGAAGCCTTCCGCATCGGGCTGTACCGCATGGAACGTGTGGTGCGCGAGCGCATGACCACGGAAGCCGTGGAGACCATCACCCCGCAGTCCATCATCAACATCCGGCCGGTGATGGCAGCGGTGAAGGAGTTCTTTGGCAGTTCGCAGTTGTCACAGTTCATGGATCAGACCAACTCGTTGGCCGGTCTCACGCATCGACGCCGGCTATCGGCTCTGGGTGCCGGTGGTCTCACGCGTGAGCGCGCTCCCATCGAGGTGCGCGACGTGCACTCCACTCACTACGGGCGCATGTGCCCCATCGAGACGCCGGAAGGACCCAACATCGGTCTCATGGGCTCGTTGGCCAGCTACGCCAAGGTCAACGACTTTGGTTTCATACAGACCCCATACCGCAAAGTGATCGAGGGCCGGGTCACCAACGAAATCGATTGGCTGACGGCGTACGAGGAGGACAAGTACACCATCGCCCAGGCTACGGCTGAGTTCGATCCCGAGACGGGCGAGCTGCTGGAAGATGCGGTGCTGGCCATCAGCACTGGTGGAGAATACGTCAGTGCTCCCAAAATGGAAGTGCACTACATGGACGTCTCGCCCCAGCAGATCGTGTCGGTCGCCACGGCGCTCATACCTTTCCTGGAGCACGATGATGCCAACCGGGCGCTCATGGGCTCCAACATGCAGCGTCAGGCGGTGCCGCTTCTTCGTTCGGAGGCTCCGCTGATCGGCACGGGAATGGAGAACCGCGCCGCGGTCGACACTGGGGACGTGGTGCGCGCCAAACGCGCGGGTACCGTGCGAGGGGTGTCCGCGGATCGCATCCTGATAGAGACGGCCACGGGTGAGATCGATCGCTACGACCTGCTCAAGTTCGAACGCTCCAACCAGGGCACTCTGATACATCAGAAACCGGTGGTGGATGTGGGCCAGGATGTGGACGATGGGGCCGTGCTGGCCGACGGCGCTTCCACCTCCCTGGGTGAGTTGGCCTTGGGGCGCAATCTGCTGGTGGCCTTCATGAGTTGGGAGGGCTACAACTTCGAGGACTCCATCATCATCAGCGAGCGTCTGCTCAAAGACGATGTTCTCACCTCCATCCACATCGAGGAGCACGAGATCGAAGCCCGCTCCACCAAGCTCGGGGACGAGGAGATAACGCGCGACATCCCCAACCGTTCCGAAGAATCGCTGGCCGACTTGGATGAGGACGGCATAGTGCGCATCGGCGCGGAAGTGAGCTCGGGGGATCTGTTGGTGGGGAAAATCACCCCCAAGGGCGAGACTGAGCTCACTGCGGAAGAAAAGCTCATCCGCGCCATCTTCAAAGAGAAAGCGCGGGAGGTGCGGGACACTTCGCTCAAGGTGCCTCACGGTGAGAAGGGTGTGGTCATCGATGTCAAGGAGTTCTCGCGCGAAAACGGCGATGACCTGTCGCCGGGTGTGAACCGGCTGGTACGCGTTTACGTGGCCAAGAAGCGCAAAGTGGCCGAGGGCGACAAGCTGGCCGGCCGTCACGGCAACAAGGGCGTCATCTCCAAGATCGTGCCGGAAGAGGATATGCCCTTCATGGAAGACGGCACGCCGGTGGACATCGTCTTGAACCCCCTGGGCGTACCCTCGCGTATGAACATCGGTCAGGTCATGGAGACCCATCTGGGTTGGGCCGCTCACCACGGCTTCTACAAGGTGGAGCGCAACGAGTTGGACATGGAGGCGGACGACGAGATCCGCCGCAAGGATATGACCTGGGAAGAAGAGTTGGCGTTGGTTCGCAAGTACTACCGGGTGGTGGACGAGTCACCGGCACATGGGCCGTCACCGGTGGCCACGCCGGTATTTGACGGCGCCAGCCTGGAAGAAGTGGACCGCGCGCTGCTGGGTTGGGCTATGGCCCACCCCGACAGCCAGGTGCGCATGCGGCTCAATCTCAACCGTCCCGACGGCACCAGAGTGAGCGGCAAGGTTCAGCTGTACGACGGTCGCAGCGGCGAACCCTATGAGGAGAAGATCACTGTAGGCTACATGTACATGCTCAAGCTGCACCATTTGGTGGACGACAAGATCCATGCGCGCTCCACCGGACCGTACTCTCTGGTCACGCAGCAGCCGCTGGGCGGCAAGGCCCAGTTCGGTGGCCAGCGCTTCGGAGAGATGGAAGTGTGGGCGCTCGAGGCCTACGGCGCGGCCTACACTCTCCAAGAGATGCTCACCATCAAGTCCGACGATACGGTGGGCCGGGTCAAGAGCTACGAGACCATCGTCAAGGGAGAGAACATCGCCCGTCCCGGCATCCCCGAGTCCTTCAAAGTGCTCATCAAAGAAATGCAGTCGTTGTGCCTCGACGTCAACGTGACGAGCGAGGAGGGCGGGGTGTTGGAAGTGGCCGAGGAAGAGGACGATCTGCTGCGGGCTGCGGAAGAGCTGGGAATCGATTGGGCCGCCCGTCGGCGTGCCGAGGAGCGGGCAGCCGAAGCACAAGCCGCTTTGGTGGCCGATAAGACGGCTCTGGGTTTTGACGATGATGAGGAGGAGTCCGGCGAAGAGGCCGGGGTCGATGGCGCCTTCGATGAAGGCGAGGATCTTGAGGAATCGTCTCTGAACTGGACGGTGAGCCGTTCGATCCGGATCGAGCCGGGTTGGGAGTGGAAACCGTCCCCGGCATGCACATCGCCGAGGATGAGGAATAGGAGCCTTCCTTGATCGATATCAACGAGTTCGATGCCATCACTATCGGTCTGGCTTCTCCGGAGCAAATCCGGGCCTGGTCCTCAGGTGAGGTGACCAAGCCGGAGACCATCAACTACCGCACACTCAAACCGGAGAAGGACGGCCTATTCTGCGAACGCATCTTCGGCCCCACCAAGGACTGGGAGTGCTACTGCGGCAAGTACAAGCGCGTGCGCTACAAGGGCATCAAGTGCGAACGCTGCGGGGTGGAGGTCACGCGGGCGCGCGTGCGCCGCGAGCGCATGGGGCACATCGACCTGGCGGCGCCGGTCAGCCACATCTGGTACTTCAAGGGCGTGCCCAGCCGCATGGGCTACCTGCTCGACATCTCGCCCAAGCAGCTGGAGCGGGTGCTGTACTTCTCGGCCTCCATCGTCACTTGGGTGGATGAGGAGAAGAAGGAGAAGGACCGCACCACGCCTTGCTGCCGGGTGGAGTACTGGGTGGACGACCAGGGCTCCATCTTCGAAGAGTACGACGACGAACAGGATCGCCGCATCCGCCAGCGTAGCGAGGGGGAGCAGGGCCTGGAGCGCCGCGAGAAGCTGCTCACCCTGCCCGAGAAGGTGGAGTGGGATGTGGAGCGGCTGCTGGAGAAGCGCGACCGGCTCAAGGTCAAGACCATGGCCGAGCGCGACAAGCGCATCTCGGTGCTGCTGGGCAACTCCACGCCCGACGAAGACGATATCGAGGCTCTGGGACTGGAAGAGCTGCCCTTGGCCGAGCGCACACAGCACGAGAAGGACACGGAGATCGCCCGCCTGCGCCAGGAGGCGGATCAGCGCCTGCGCGACCTGGATCGCCGCACGGAGGAGCAGGTCAACCGGCGCCGCGACTTGTGGTTCATCTTCGATGAGATGGTGAAGAAGACCACCATCTTCTACGGACAGCGCGCCCGCTCCGAGGACAACCTGCGTGAGATCGAGCTGGGGGAGACCTTCTTCCGCGAACTGCGGGATCGCTACGGCAGCCCGTTTGGGGACGGCGTGTACTTCCGGGGCAGCATGGGAGCCGAGGCCATCCGGGAACTTTTGGCCGACGTGGACCTAGAGGCGGAGACGGCGGCGTTACGCGAGACCATCCGCACCTCCAAGGGCCAGAAGCAGATTCGGGCCGTCAAGCGGCTGAAGGTGGCGGAAGCCTTCCTGCGCAGCGAGAACCGCCCGGAGTGGATGATCTTGGAGGCCATCCCCGTGATCCCGCCGGAGCTCAGGCCCATGGTACAGCTGGACGGGGGCCGCTTTGCCACCAGCGATTTAAATGACCTGTATCGGCGGGTGATCAACCGCAACAATCGCCTCAAGCGCCTGTTGGACTTGGGGGCGCCGGAGATCATCGTCAACAACGAGAAGCGCATGCTGCAGGAAGCGGTGGATGCGCTCTTTGACAACGGCCGCCGGGGGCGGGCGGTGGTGGGCCCGGGCAACCGGCCCCTGAAGTCGCTGTCGGACATGCTCAAGGGCAAGCAGGGCCGCTTCCGGCAGAATCTGCTGGGCAAGCGCGTGGACTACTCGGGTCGCTCGGTGATCGTGGCGGGCCCGGAGCTGCAGCTGCACCAGTGCGGACTGCCCAAAACCATGGCCCTGGAGTTGTTCAAGCCTTTCGTCATGAGCCGGTTGGTGGAGCGCAAACAGGCCCAGAACATCAAGGCGGCCAAGAAGATCGTGGAGGGCGAAGCCGCCGAGGTGTGGGACATCCTGGAGGAAGTCATAGACGAGCACCCGGTGCTACTCAACCGGGCGCCCACGCTGCACCGCCTGGGCATCCAGGCCTTTGAACCCAAGCTCATCGAGGGCAAGGCCATCCAGTTGCACCCCTTGGTGTGCACGGCGTTCAACGCCGACTTCGACGGCGACCAGATGGCGGTGCACCTGCCGCTGTCGGCCGAGGCTCAGGCCGAGGCCCGCGTCCTCATGCTCAGCGCCAACAACATGCTGAGCCCCGCGCACGGCAAGCCGCTGGTCACCCCCACCCAGGACATGATCATCGGGGCCTTCTACCTGACGTCGCAGACCGACGGCGCCGCCGGCGAGGGCCGCGTCTACAAGCGCATGGACCAGGTCGAGCGCGACCTCGAGGCCGGCAACCTCAGCGTGCACGCCACCATCGAGTACCGGGGCAGCGAGTTCCCCGACCTGCTCGAGTCGCCGGCCAACGGGTCCGCCGCGGTGTGGCGCAAGACCACCGCCGGTCGCCTCCTGTTCAACCGGACGCTGCCCGAGGGCTACGAGTTCGTCGACCACCCCGTCCGCAAGAAGGAGATGACCGCGATCGTCGATCGTCTGGCCATCGAGTTCGAGCGCGCCGTGGCCGCCAACTCCCTCGACGCCATGAAGGCGCTCTGCTTCAACTACGCCATGCGCTCCGGGCTGACGATCTCGATCGACGACGTGCAGACGCCGGCCGACAAGTACGAGATCCTCGACCGCCACGAGGCCGAGGCCGACAAGGTCGAGAAGCAGTTCCGGCGCGGCATCATCACCGACGGCGAGCGCAAGCAGAAGGAGGTCGAGATCTGGACGACCGCGACCTCTGAGGTGACCCGGGCCATGCAGAAGGCCATGCAGGCCAAGCAGTTCAACCCGATCGACATGATGGTCGGCTCGGGCGCCCGAGGGAACATGATGCAGGTCCGCCAGATCGCCGGCATGCGTGGCCTCATGGCCAATCCCAAGGGTGACATGATCCCGCGTCCGATCAAGTCCAACTTCCGTGAGGGCCTGTCGGTGCTGGAGTACTTCATCTCCACGCACGGCGCCCGCAAGGGCCTGGCCGACACCGCCCTGCGCACGGCCGACTCGGGCTATCTTACGCGCCGGCTGGTGGACGTCTCCCAGGACGTGGTCATCCGCGAGGGAGACTGCGGCACCCAGGCCTCCATCGAGATCCCCCTGCGCAAAGAGGACAAGATCAACGAGCACCTGTTGGGCCGCCTGTTCGGCGCCGATGTGGTAGACCCCGAGACGGGCGAGATCTTGTATCGGCGCAACGACCACATCACCAAGAAGGTACTGGACCGACTGGACAGGGCCTTTGCCGACGTGCGCCATCGCGACATGAAGCTGGAGGTGCGCTCAGTCCTGGTCTGCGAGAGCGAGTACGGGGTGTGCCAGCGCTGCTACGGCAGATCACTGGCCACCAACGAACTGGTGGCCATCGGCGAGGCCGTGGGGCACGTGGCGGCGCAGTCCATCGGTGAGCCGGGCACTCAGCTCACCATGCGCACCTTCCACTTGGGCGGCGTGGCCGGCCTCGACATCACCCAGGGCCTGCCGCGGGTGGTGGAGCTCTTCGAAGCTCGCAAACCTAAGGGCCAGACCAAGCTCATCGAGATGGACGGGACGGTGGAGATCGAAGACGGTGACAAAGCCGTCAAAGTCACCATCGTGTCGGCCGATGGCGAGAACAGGAAGACCTACACGGTCAGCCGCCGCCAGCGCCTGTTGGTGAACGAGGGCCAGGAGGTGCGGGCGGGCGATCGTCTCTTCGAAGGCTCACGGGACCCCAAGGAACTCCTCGAGGTCCTGCGCAACGCCCATAACGAGAAGTACGCCGAGGATCCGCTGCCTCCGCCCTTCACGGGCATGCTGCAGGTGTCTCAATACATCGTGGAAGAAGTGCAGCGCGTCTACAAGAGCCAGGGCGTGGACATCAACGACAAACACATCGAGCTCATCGTGCGCCAGATGACCAAGAAGGTGGAGGTGGACAGCCCCGGCGACACCAACCTGCTGCCCGGGCAGATGGTCGATAAGTCCGTCTTTCGGCGCGAGAACGAAGCCGTATTGGAGGCGGGCGGCGAGCCCGCCACCATGCACGAGGTCATCTTGGGCATAACCAAGGCCTCCTTGGCTACAGAGAGCTTCCTGTCGGCGGCCTCTTTCCAAGAGACCACCAAAGTGCTCACCGATGCCGCCCTGGAAGGCAAGACCGATCACCTGCGTGGTCTTAAAGAGAACGTGATCATCGGCAAGCTCATCCCCGCCGCCACGGGTCTCAAGGCCTATCGCAACGTGGAGGTTGCCTCCACCCGTCAGCGCGACCTCCTGTTCGGCTTCGCGGGCGAAGGGGACGAATTCGAGTCCCAACTCTTGGGCTCCGAACAGGGATGGCCCAGACTCCTCGGTGGGGTGCGCCACGAAGAGGACGACATCCCCATCGACGATCTGGATCTGCCCACCTACATCCACTCGGTGCTGAGTCGTGCTGAAATCGAGACGGTGAGAGAACTGACCGCACGCACGCCCACCGAACTGCTGGCCGTGCCCGGCTTCGGCCAGAAGAGTCTGGAGGAGGTCAGAGCCCGGCTGCTGCAGCGCAACTGGTTCCTCAAAGACGATGTGGTAGAGCCTCTGGAGGATCTGGAGGGTGCTATTGAGGGCGACGGCCCCGAACCACAGTCGGTCGAGCGACAGTCGGAGGAGGGCGTGGAAGCGTGACCACGCTCTTCAGCATTTCTTGTCGCTGCGTTGGGGCTTTGCTATACTTCGCCGCCGCGGCTCGTGCCGCGGGTGACTTGCCATTGTGACACAGGGAGTTTGTGTGCCGACCATAAACCAGCTAATACGCAAAGCGCGGGTCTCGCAGGCCAAGAAGACCAAGACCCCTGCGCTCAAAGGTGCACCGCAGAAGCGTGGCGTTTGCACGCGTGTGTATACCACCACGCCCAAGAAGCCCAACTCGGCTCTGCGCAAGGTCGCGCGCGTCCGTCTCGTGAACGGCATGGAAGTGACCGCTTACATACCCGGCATCGGCCACAATCTGCAGGAGCACTCGGTGGTGCTTATCCGCGGAGGCCGTGTGAAGGATCTACCGGGTGTACGTTACAAGATCATCCGAGCCGCTCTCGATGCAGCTGGAGTGGCCAACCGCAAGCAAGGCCGTTCCAAGTATGGCGTGAAGGCCAAGGACTAGGCCGGAGAATTAAGGATCATGAGGCGAACCAAAGCACAGAAACGTGAAATCCAGCCGGATCCGGTTTTCAAGAACCGGTTGGTTACCCAGGTCATCAACCGCATGATGCTCGATGGCAAAAAGTCCACCGCCGAACGCATCATGTATGACGCTCTGGCCATCATCCGCGAACGTACCGGCAATGACCCGGTGGTGGTCCTCAAAGAAGCGGTGGAGAACGTCAGGCCGCAGTTGGAGGTGCGCTCGCGGCGCGTCGGTGGCGCCAACTACCAGGTGCCGGTGGAAGTCCCCACACGCCGTTCGTACACGCTGGCTATCCGTTGGCTCGTCACTCACAGCCGGTTGCGGCGTGAGAAGCGGATGTCCGAGCGTTTGGCAGGCGAATTGCTCGATGGCTACGGGCACACCGGTATCACGATGAAGAAGAAAGAAGACCTGCTGCGTATGGCAGAGGCCAACAAGGCCTTCGCTCACTATCGCTGGTAGGCTGGAGAGTAGTCAGAGCGTAAGCAAGGACATGATCGAGTCCGGGCGGGTTCGCCCCGTGGGCGCCCGCTCGGATTCGTGTATGCGTGAGGAGCCAGGTGGCACAAGTAGCGGCAAAGAAAGCAGGTGGCGGGCAGAAGCGGCGGCTTCCGCTGTCGCATGTGCGCAACATCGGCATTATGGCGCACATCGATGCGGGCAAGACCACCGTCACCGAGCGAATCCTCTATTACACCGGCCGCACTTATAAGATGGGTGAAGTGCATGACGGCGCGGCTGTGATGGACTGGATGCAGCAGGAGCAGGAGCGGGGCATCACCATCACGGCGGCCGCTACTTCGTGTGTATGGCGCGGGCACCAGGTCAACGTCATAGATACACCCGGACACGTGGACTTTACTATGGAAGTGGAGCGTTCGCTCCGCGTGCTGGATGGAGCCATCGCGCTGTTCTCCTCTGTGGGAGGAGTGGAGCCCCAGTCCGAAACCGTATGGCGTCAGGCCGACAAGTACCACGTGCCGCGTATCGCCTTTGTGAACAAGATGGACCGAGTGGGTGCCGACTTCCTCCGGTGTGTGGATATGATGGTCGAGCGCCTGCATGCCCGTCCGCTCGTGCTGCAACTCCCCATAGGCGCTGAGGACGCGTTCGTGGGCGTGATAGATCTGGTGCGCATGTGCGCGTATATCTACAAAGACGACGCCGGCACGGAGTGGGAGACCACCCCTATCCCGGATGGATATGTCGAAGACGCGCTCACATACCATCAACGCCTGATTGAGGATCTGGCCGATCGCAACGAGGAGATCCTCACTGCGTATCTCAATGGCGAAGATGTTCCAAGTGGAGATCTCCAGGCGGCCATTCGGGAGCAGACGCTCAGCCTCCATCTGGTCCCCGTCCTCTGCGGCAGCGCCTTCAAGAACAAGGGTGTGCAGATGCTGCTGGATGCCGTCATAGACTATCTACCTTCCCCTGCCGATATCCCACCCGTTGTGGGCGTTGATCCGCGTACCGGCCGGGACGTGACGCGCCCGGCGGAAGATGACGCGCCTTTTGCCGCCATCGCCTTCAAGATCATGACTGATCCGCATGTAGGGAGACTGACTTTCTTCCGGGTGTACTCAGGCTTCCTGAAAGCCGGTTCGTATGTCTATAACCCCTCCAAGGACAAAAAAGAGCGGGTGGGCCGCATATTGGAAATGCATGCCAATCACCGCGAAGACCGTGAGGCCATGTTCGCTGGAGATATTGGAGCGGCTGTGGGTCTCAAAGCCACGGCCACGGGTGACACGCTCACCGCAGCCGATCACCCCATCCTGTTGGAAGCCATCGACTTCCCGGAACCGGTGATTTGGGTGGCCATCGAGCCCAAGACCAAGGCCGACCAGGATCGCCTGAGCGAGAGCCTGATGAAGTTGGCGGAGGAGGATCCCACGTTCCGCGTGCGCACGGACGAGGAGACGGGTCAGACCATCATTGCCGGTATGGGTGAGCTTCATCTTGAGATCATCGTGGACAGACTGCTGCGTGAGTTCAGGGTGGATGCCAATGTGGGCAGGCCTCAGGTTGCATACCGCGAGACCATCACCCAAACTGTGGAGGGTGTCGAGGGGCGTTTCGTTCGTCAGACCGGCGGGCGCGGTCAGTTTGGGCACGTGATCATCAATATTGCACCCAATGAACCCGGTAAGGGTTTTGAGTTCGAAAGCAAGATCGTTGGGGGTACCGTCCCCCGCGAGTACATACCGGCTGTGGAAACCGGAGTGGCTGAGGCGCTGGAAACCGGCGTTCTGGCCGGATACCCTCTTGTGGACGTCAAAGTCGCATTAGTGGATGGGTCGTATCACGAAGTGGACTCTTCCGAGTTGGCGTTCCGTGTGGCGGGATCCATGGCGGTGCAGGAAGCGGTGCGCAAGGCCAAACCCGTGCTTCTGGAGCCACTCGAGAGCGTGGAGGTGATGGTACCTGACGATTACATGGGCGACGTCATGGGAGATCTTGTATCGCGCCGCGGACACATCACCGGCATGGAACCGCGCGCGGGCGCGCAGGTGATCGCGGCGCTGGTGCCTTTGGCACAGATGTTCGGGTATGCTACCGATCTTCGCTCTCTCACGCAGGGAAGGGCCACCTATACTATGCAGTTCAGTCATTACACGGAAGTTCCGGCAACTATCGCCGAGGAGATCATCTCCCGCCAGCGAGGGATGTAAGGAAGAAAGGGAGGAGAAATGGCCAAGAAGAAGTTCGAGCGGACCAAGCCCCACGTGAATGTGGGTACCATTGGCCACGTCGACCACGGCAAGACGACCCTCACTGCCGCTATCACGCTCTGCCTCGCCAAGCAGAACCCCGACGTGTCGGTTCGCTCGTTCGACTCCATTGACAACGCTCCGGAGGAACGCGAACGGGGTATCACCATCGCCACTTCCCACGTGGAGTACGAGACGCCCAATCGCCACTACGCGCATGTGGACTGCCCGGGTCACGCTGACTACATCAAGAACATGATCACCGGTGCGGCACAGATGGACGGCGCCATTGTGGTGGTTTCGGCGGCCGACGGCCCTATGCCGCAAACCCGTGAGCACATCCTGCTGGCCCGCCAGGTGGGTGTGCCGTATCTGGTCGTCTTCATGAACAAAGTAGACATGGTGGACGATCCCGAACTCCTCGATTTGGTTGAGATGGAGATGCGGGAACTCCTCAGCGAGTACGAGTTCCCCGGTGACGACATCCCGATTATTCGCGGCTCCGCCCTCAAGGCTCTTGAAGACGGCTGTGGCGAGCGCGACTGTCAATGGTGCGGGCCCATCTGGCAGCTCATGGACGCCCTCGATGCGTACATACCCGAGCCTCAGCGCGCCATCGACAAGCCGTTCCTGATGCCCATTGAGGACGTGTTCACCATTCAGGGTCGTGGTACGGTGGTGACGGGTCGTGTGGAACGCGGCATCGTCAGAGTGGGCGATGAGGTAGAAATCGTCGGTATCCGTGAGACCAAGAAGACGGTGGCCACGGGTGTGGAAATGTTCCGCAAGCTACTCGACGAAGGCCGTGCCGGCGACAACATCGGTGTCCTCCTGCGCGGCACCAAGCGCGAGGAAGTCCTCCGCGGCCAGGTTCTGGTCAAGCCGGGCAGCATCACGCCCCACACCGAGTTCGAGTGCGAAGTGTACGTTCTGTCCCGGGAGGAAGGCGGGCGTCACACCCCGTTCTTCAACGGGTACCGGCCGCAGTTCTACTTCCGTACTACGGACGTTACCGGTGACACCCGCCTCGAGGAAGGCGTGGAGATGGTCATGCCGGGCGACCGTACCAATCTGAGGGTCAAGCTCATTACTCCCATCGCCATGGAAGAAGGGCTGCGGTTCGCCATCCGCGAAGGCGGCCGCACCGTGGGTGCCGGCGTGGTCTCGAAGATCACCAAGTAAGCAAGGTTGGGACGAGAGAGTAACCGGAAGGCAATGATGTGATAGGAGGGCCGGGGGCCCTGGAGCGGCGCCCGCCCCCGCAAACGTGATGCGAGGAAACGTTGGCGCAGCATAAGATACGCATACGACTCAAAGCATACGATCACGAGCTGGTCGATAAGAGCGCGCAGTATCGTGGAGACGGCGGAACGCACCGGAGCCAAGGTATCCGGGCCCGTTCCTCTTCCCACCGAGAAGAATCTCTACTGTGTGATTCGCAGCCCGTTCAAGGACAAGGACTCGCGGGAGCATTTCGAGATCAGGACTCACAAACGTCTGATCGACATCCATCAGCCGACTCCCAAGACGGTCGATTCTGCTCATGCGCATGGATCTGCCCGCGGGCGTGGACATTGAGATCAATTGTGATGAAGACTCTGCTCGGAACAAAAGTCGGCATGACGCAGATCTTCGCCGCTGACGGCACAGTGGTGCCCGTAACGGTGATACAGGCCGGCCCCTGCGTTGTGACACAGAAGAAGACGGTCGGCACCGATGGATACGATGCTACCCAGATCGCCTTTGGCGATGCAGAAGCCCAAGAAGCTGAACAAGCCACTGCTGGGGCACCTGAAGAAGGCAGGGGTTTCGCCCAAGGCTCATCTCATGAGGTGCCCGGCCCCAGCGACTTGGCTGTCGGCGATGGGTGGATGTCTCGGTGTTCGTGGAAGGTGACTTGGTCAAGGTCACCGGGGTCAGCAAGGGCAAAGGGTTCCAGGGTGTGGTCAAGCGACACGGCTTCGCGGGTGGACCGAGGAGCCATGGCACTCACTTCCCGTAGGGCCCCCGGTTCAGTGGGCGCCTCGGCGGATCCTTCCCGGGTGTTCCCGGGTACCCGCCTTCCCGGGCAGATGGGTAACCGACGTACCACGCAACGAGGCCTGGAAGGTGGTCGCCACCGACGGAGAACGCCACCTGATACTCGTCAAAGGGTCCATCCCCGGGAGCAAGGGCTCCCTGGTCGTAATCAGAGGTCAGCAGCATGCCTACCATTGCCAAAATCGACGAGACCGGGGCCGTGGTCGGTGAGCGTCAGTTGAGAGACGACCTCGTGGAGTTGGAGGTGAATATTCCCCTCCTGCACGAGGTGGTACGGGCGGAGTTGGCCGCTTACCGGCAGGGTACCAGGGCGGCCAAGAGCCGAGGCGAGGTGTCCGGGTCGGGGAACAAACCCCTGGCGCCAGAAGGGAACCGGGCGCGCGCGCGGGCTCGAGCCGTCTGCCCCACTGGCGAGGCGGGGCCTGGCGTTCCCACCCAAACCGCGAGACTGGAGCCTCAAGGTAAACAAGAAGGCACGTGCCAAAGCGCTGCGCATGGCTCTCGGCAACTTAGTGGAGAACGATGCGCTTCGTGTGCTGGCCGATGTGGAGTTTCAAGAGCCATCGACGAAACGTGCCGCCACGTTCGTGGAGAAGGCGCAACTCAGAGAGCCTTTGCTCGTGGTCACATCACCCGACGAAGTGGAGATGGTGCTTAGTTTCCGCAATATCCCGGGGATCAGGGTATTCCCTATCAACGTTCTGGAAGTGCTGGACTACGTCTGGGCGCGGAATGCCGTGTTCACAGAAGCGGCTCTATCCATGTTGGAAGGTGGTGCGGAGTAGTGGATGCTCGTCAGATCATTATCCGCCCCGTGATCTCTGAGAAGAGCTACGGGATGATCAACCAGAACAAGTACTGCTTCGAGGTACATCCCAAGGCCACCAAGCCTCACGTGTCCGCGGCTGTGGAGGAGATATTCAAAGTTCGTGTCATTGGTGTGAACACCATTAACATGAAGCCCAAGCCCAAGCGGCGAGGTGTGCACAAGGGCTTGACCAAGCGCTGGAAGAAAGCCGTGGTGGAGCTCGCGCCCGGCGACCGTATTGAGTTCTTCGGCGCTACGTGATGACAGGCGAGACTGAGGAAGAGAAGTAGATCATGGCAATCAAGAACTACAAACCAACGTCCGCCGGCCGCCGGTTCCAGTCGGTACCCACGTTCGCCGAGATTACGACGGACACGCCCGAGAAGTCGCTGCTGGCTCCGATGTCCCGGAAGGCCGGACGCAACTCGTACGGCCGCATCACCACGCGACATCGGGGCGGCGGCCACAAACGACGCTATCGCATCATCGATTTCAAAAGAGACAAGGACGGCGTGCCCGGCCGCGTGGCTTCCATCGAATACGATCCCAATCGCAGCTGCCGCATCGCGCTCATTGTGTATGCGGACGGCGACAAGCGCTACATTCTGGCGCCGGCCAAGCTGGAGGTGGGCGATAAGGTGGAAGCTGGGCCCAACGCTGATATCAAGGTGGGCAACGCTCTCCCCATTCGTTTCATACCCCTTGGGCACGTTGTGCACAACGTGGAGCCTCTACAAGGGCCGCGGTGGCCAGATCGCGCGTTCGGCGGGGTGCTCGGCCCAGATTATGGCCAAAGAACGCGAGGGCAAGAACGCCCAGCTGCGGATGCCGTCCGGTGAGATCCGCAACGTGGACTCACGCTGCCGTGCCACGGTCGGCGAGGTCGGCAACGCCGAGCAGTCGAACCTCAACTGGGGCAAGGCCGGCCGGATGCGCTGGAAGGGCAAGCGTCCCACCGTGCGTGGCGTCGTGATGAACCCGGTGGACCATCCGCACGGCGGCGGAGAGGGCTCCACCACCCCGGGCCGCAACCCTGTGACGCCGTGGGGTATCCCCACGCTTGGGCACCGCACGCGCCGTAAGGGTAAGCCTTCGGACAAATACATTGTCAGGCGTCGTGGGTCTGGCAGGTAGGAGGGCGCCGTGACACGATCAAGCAAGAAGCCACCGTTTGTGGAAGAACGACTCATGCAACGCATCGAGCGCATGAATGAGACCGGTGAGAAACGTATGCTCAAGAGTTGGTCGCGAGCATCGACTATCTATCCGGAGATGGTGGGCCACACCATTGCGGTACACGACGGCCGCAAGCATGTGCCCATATACATCACCGAATCCATGGTTGGTCACAAGTTGGGCGAGTTCGCTCTGACCCGCACTTTCCGTGGCCATGCCGGCGACAAGGAAAAGCGGCGGAGGAGGTAGACGTGGTAAGCGCAACGGCCAAGTACGTGCGCGTATCGCCGCGCAAGGCTCGCCTGATGGTTGATCTCATCCGCGGCAAGTCGGTCAAAGATGCGAAGGCCATCCTGGCCTTGACGCCGCGCGGTGCGGCGCCGATTGTCGGGAAGGTATTGGCTTCGGCCGTCGCCAATGCGGAGAATAACCAGGATCTCTCACCCGATGAGCTCGTAGTTGCCCGGGCATACGTGGATGAGGGCCCCACGCTCAAGCGTTTCCGGCCGCGGGCCATGGGCCGTGCCAGCCGGATACGCAAGCGGACCAGCCACATCACCGTTTCGGTAGAGGAAAGGAAGGTGTCGTAAGCCGTGGGCCAGAAAGTCCATCCCCGGGGTATGCGCCTGGGCATCATCCATACCTGGAAGGCTCACTGGTACAACGAGCGCAACTTCGCCGACCTGCTGGCCGAAGATCTGGCTATCCGTGGCCATATCCAACGGAAACTGGGGCATGCCGGCCTGTCCGATATCATCATCCGCAAGGATACCAATAAGGTTGTAATAGACATCTTCACTGCGCGACCGGGTATCGTCATCGGCAAGTCCGGCTCGGAAGTGGATGCCCTGCGTCGTGATATCCACGGTATGACCGGCAAGAACGTGCAGGTCAATATCACTGAGATCAAGCGCCCGGAGTTGGACGCCAGCCTGGTGGCCCAGTCCATTGCGGAGCAACTGTCGAACCGTGTGAGTTTTCGACGCGCCATGAAGCGGGCCATCACCTCGGCGATGCGTTCGGGGGCCGCCGGCATCAAGGTCAAATCGGGTGGTCGTTTGGGTGGCGCCGAAATGGCGCGGGTGGAAGGCTACAGCGAAGGGCGGGTGCCGTTGCACACGCTCCGCGCTGACATCGATTACGGTTTCAGCGAAGCCGATACCACTTTCGGGAAGATCGGCGTGAAGGTGTGGATCAACAAGGGCGAGATCATGCCCGAAGGCTACGAGCAGGGTCGTAAGAAGGGCCCGGCGCTGGGTGTGGGCGATGAGCGCCCACGTTCGGCCGCTCGAGGCGAATGAGCCGCAAGGCCTCAGTGGTAGAAAAACGAGGTTACGATGCTACTGCCAAAACGAGTTAAGCACCGCAAGGAACAACGGGGCCGCATGAAGGGTGAGTCGAAGGGACAGACCACGGTCCAGTTCGGCGAATACGGCCTTCAGGCTCTGTCGTGCGGTTGGATCACAAATCGTCAGATCGAGGCGGCGCGTATCGCGATCACCCGCAAGATTCGCCGGGGTGGCAAGGTGTGGATCAACATATTCCCGCACAAGCCCATCTCTAAGAAGCCGGCCGAGACCCGTATGGGTTCCGGGAAAGGTTCACCCGATAAGTGGGTGGCGGTGATCAAGCCTGGAAGAGTCATGTTTGAACTCGCCGGCGTGCCCCAGGAACTGGCTAAGGAAGCCATTAGGTTGGCGTCACACAAACTCCCGGTGAAGTGCAGGTTCGTTGTCAGGGAGGAGGCGGGCGTTGAAGAGTAAGAACTTGATTGAGTTGGCGGACCATGAGCTGGAACAGAAGCTCAAGCAGTCCCGGGAAGAGCTCTTCAATCTGCGTTTTCAGCACGCCACCGGTCAGCTGGACAACACGGCGCGGCTCAACCAGGTCCGGCGCGACATTGCACGGATCCTGACTGTACAGAGCGCCCGGAAGCAGGTGAAGGAGCGCTAGATGTCAGGAGAGCCAAAATCACGGCAGAGGGAGCGTCAGGGCGTAGTGGTCTCGGACAAGATGGAGAAGACCATCGTGGTCGAGGTGACCAGCGTGAAGCCGCACCCCCTGTATCAGAAAATCGTGCGCCGTACCAATAGGTTGAAGGCCCACGACGAGAGCAATGAGGCCCGTATTGGAGATACGGTGCTGGTGCGCGAGTGCCGCCCGCTTGCCCGGTCGAAGTTCTGGCGCCTCGTACAGATACTGGAGCGGGCCAAGTAGGCCGTTGGGCCGGCAGGTCGGGCTCCTCTAAGTCTGAGGGACGGGATACCGCATGATTCAGCAGGAAACGAGACTCAAGGTGGCCGATAACACCGGCGCCCGCGAGCTTCTCTGCATTCGCGTCAAGGGCGGTGCCAGGCATCGCTATGCGAGTGTGGGTGACATCATCGTGGGCACGGTTAAGGAAGCCACGCCCGGGGCCAACGTCAAAAAGGGTGACGTTGTACAGGCGGTGGTGGTCCGGGTCAAGAAGTCGTTCGGCAGGGCCGACGGCACTTATATTGGTTTTGATGAAAACGCGGCCGTGCTCATCGATAGGCAGATGAACCCGCGGGGGACACGCATCTTTGGCCCGGTGGCCAGGGAGCTGCGCGAGAGGAATTTCGCCAAGATCGTCTCGTTGGCCCCGGAGGTTCTGTGATGGGCGGCTACAAGATCAAGAAGGGCGACACTGTAGAGGTGATCCAGGGCAAAGAGAAGGGCAAGCGCGGCAAGGTGCTTCACGTTCTCACTGCCGAAGGCCGCGTTGTTGTGGAACGGGTCAACTTCATCAAGCGACATGTACGCCCCACGCAGAAGAACCCCCAGGGTGGGGTCATCGAGCGCGAGGGGAGCATGGATATTTCGACTATCAAGTTGGTGTGCCCCGGTTGTGGCAAGGCTGCCCGTGTGGGCATGCGGCAGGAAGGCGATGTGAAGACCCGTTACTGCAAGCTCTGCAACGTCCAGGTGGATAAGGGTTGACCATGACAACGGCGAGATTGAAAGACAAGTATCTCAAGCAGGTCGTGCCGGAACTCATGGAGGAATTCGGCTACAAAAACATCATGGAAGTGCCCAAGGTCACCAAGGTGACTGTCAACATGGGTGTGGGTGAGGCGGCTCAGGACGCCAAGGTCCTGGAAGAGGCCTCAAACCAACTCGGCCTTATAACCGGCCAGAAACCGCAACTGCGCAGGGCCCGCAAGTCGGTGGCCAACTTCAAGATCCGTACGGGTATGCCCGTCGGTCTACGGGTCACCCTGCGTGGTGAGAGGATGTATGAGCTGCTCGATCGGATCACCAGCATTGCGCTGCCTCGCATTCGCGACTTTCGCGGGATTCCGGTTACCGGGTTTGACGGGCAGGGCAACTACAGCTTTGGATTGAAAGAGCAGAGCATCTTCCCGGAGATCGACTACGACAAGATCGACCGCAGTCGCGGGATGGACATCTGTATCACGACCACGGCCAGGACCGACGAGGAAGGGCGTGCGCTGCTGCGTAAGTTGGGCATGCCGTTCCGTGCGAGTTGAGTGAGGGAGAAGCAGGAGAATGGCAAAGAAATCCCTGGTCGCCAAAGCGAAGCGCCCGGCGCGGTTCCAGGTGCGCGCGTATAACCGCTGTGCTCGTTGCGGACGCCCGCGGGGCTACTTCCGCAAGTTCGGCCTCTGCCGGATCTGCCTGCGTGATCTCGCCCACCAGGGCGTTATCCCCGGCGTGACCAAGGCCAGCTGGTAAGGGGGCATCATGTCGCAGACCGATCCCATAGCCGACATGCTCACCCGCATCCGGAACGCCAACAAGGCGCTCCATCTGCGGACGGAGATGCCGGCTTCACGCATGAAGCTTGAACTCGCCCGCATCCTCAAAGATGAGGGCTACATAGCTGATTACCGCCTAGTCAAGGGCGAGGCTTACGACACACTGGTGATCGAACTCAAGTACACAGAAGAGCGCCGGCGCGTCATCAGCCAGCTCAAGCGGGTCAGCAAGCCGGGTCGTCGCATCTATGCCGGCAAGGACAAGTTGCCCAAGGTCCTCGGTGGGCTGGGTATAGCTGTCCTTTCCACCTCCCGGGGCGTCATGACCGCCCTGGAGGCAAAACGGCAGGGTGTCGGCGGCGAAGTCGTCTGTTTTGTGTGGTAGTGGCATGTCAAGAATCGGAAGAGCACCCATACCAGTTCCAAGCGGGGTCGAGATCGTCATCGATGGCAACCGCGTCGATGTCAAGGGCCCCAAAGGCAGACTGGCACACGAGTTTGACCCGGACATGCAGATCGATCTCTCTGACGGAGTCCTGCAGGTATCACGTCCCACTGATTCGGCTTCGCACCGTTCCATGCACGGACTCACGCGCACGTTGCTCGCCAACATGGTGACCGGAGTGTCGGAGGGATTCCAGAAGCGGTTGGAGATTGTTGGCGTGGGTTACCGCGCAGCCCTGAAAGGCAAGGACTTAGAGGTGTTGGTCGGGTACTCGCACCCAGTGGTTGTCAATCCGCCAGAGAACATCGAGTTCGAAGTGCCGGCGCCCACCCAGATCGTAGTCAAGGGGATCAGCAAGGAGCAGGTGGGCCAAGTGGCGGCCGATATCCGGGCCATCCGCTCACCGGAGCCGTACAAGGGCAAGGGAATCCGCTATGCGAACGAGGTGGTTCGGCGCAAGGTCGGCAAACGGGCGTAGGTGAGTTAGGGAGACACAAATGAGTATCATCGAGAAGAAGCAGATGGCCCGTGAGCGGCGTACCATGCGCGTCCGCAGTCGCGTCAAAGGCACGCCCGAGCGGCCGCGGCTCAGCGTCTTCCGTTCCAACCGATCTATCTACGCACAGGTGATCGACGACAGCACGGGTCGCACCTTGGTGGCCGCCACCAGCGGCGGGCTGGATGTTTCCGGCCTCTCCAAAAAGGAGCAAGCGGAGAAAGTGGGCGAGATGCTGGCGGAGCGCGCCAAGGCCCTCGGGGTGGAGAAGGTGGTCTTCGACCGCGGACCCTACCTGTATCACGGTCGCGTCAAGGCTTTGGCCGAGGGCGCCCGCCGTGGCGGCCTTGACTTCTGACGAACGAGAGGAATGACTGTGGCACAGATCAAGGCTGACACACTGAATTTGCAAGAGAACGTTATCGAGATCAACCGCGTGGCCAAGGTGGTCAAGGGCGGCCGGCGCTTCTCCTTCACTGCACTCGTGGCCGTCGGTGACGGTGAGAGCGTGGTGGGGGTGGGCTATGGCAAAGCCAAAGAAGTGCCCCTTGCCATCCAGAAGGCCATCGAGGATGCGAAGAAGAACCTCTTCGTGGTGCCCAAGCACGGCAGCACCATCACTCACGGGATCACCGGCCGCTTTGGTGCCGGGCGGGTGCTCATGAGGCCGGCGGCTCCCGGTACGGGTGTCATTGCCGGTGGTGGGGTGCGGGCGGTCTTGGAGTTGGGCGGGGTGCGTGACGTCTTGACCAAGTGCCTCGGAACTACGAACCCCATCAACATGGTTCGCGCTGCGGAGGTTGCCCTCCGCTCCCTGCGCCGCCCCGAGGATATCGCCGCGCTGCGCGGCAAGACCGTGCGCGAGGTGCTGGGAATGGAACGGCCCGCAGAGCAGGCGCAGCCCGCGGGAGTGTGAGTTGAATGCTACGTATCCGACAGGTCAAAAGCAACATCAATCGAAAACAAGATCACAAGGCCACACTGCGGGCGCTTGGTATCACCCGCATGGGTCAGACGGTCTATCACGATGACAACCCGGTGATCAGAGGCATGGTCAACAAGATCTCTTACATGCTGGAAGTCACCGAGGTCGAGCCAAAGAACGAGGCGTAGACAGATGGCAGAGATCTTCCAGCATGATCTTCAGCCGGCTATCGGCTCGCGGAAGTCCCGGAAGAGGATCGGCCGCGGCGAGGGTTCCGGCTGGGGCAAGACAGCGGGGCGAGGTCACAAGGGCGCGAACTCGCGCTCAGGCGGCGGCGTGTCCGCTCGTTATGAGGGCGGCCAGATGCCGCTGCACATGAGACTACCGAAGCTTCGGGGACCCAGCGCCAAGACCGCCATGGCTATCGGCCCCTTCCGCACGTACATGACGCCCGTCAACCTGTCCCGGCTGGAGGGGTTTGCTGCGGGCGATGTGGTGTCTCCCGAGACACTCATGGACAAGGGTATTATCAAGTCGCTTGGGGAGCGGGTGAAGATCCTGGCGTGTGGAGAGCTGGATCGCGCTCTTACGGTGAAAGCGCACGGTTTCAGTGCCGCTGCCAAGGCCAAGATCGAGGCCGCGGGGGGGACGGCTGAGACCCTATAGCCGTCGCCTGCATGTCTGAAAGGCGCATTGTCACAATGGAGCGGAAATGAACAGCATGTTCCAATCGCTGATGAATGCCTGGAAGTTGCCGGATCTTCGGAAACGGCTGCTTTTCACGGCAGCCATCATCGCCATTTATCGGTTCGGCTGCTACATCCCGGTGCCGGGCGTTGATCTCCAAGCGCTGAAAGAGCTCACCACGGGTGGGGGCGTCTTCGCGTT
Source organism: Thermoleophilia bacterium (assembly GCA_040770645.1). Taxonomy (GTDB): domain Bacteria; phylum Actinomycetota; class Thermoleophilia; order RBG-16-64-13; family RBG-16-64-13; genus JAAYZX01. The sequence continues at coordinate 35,874 of JAXGIS010000003.1, forward strand.
CATGGACCTGTTTGTGGGAGGCGCGCTCGAGCGCGTGGCCGTGTTCGCTCTGGGTATCATGCCGTACATCACCGCATCGATCATATTCTCGCTGCTCACTGTGGTGGTGCCTTCGCTGGCTGCACTGGCCAAAGAAGGGGAGGCGGGGCAGAAAAAGATCAACCAGTACACCCGGTACTTCACCGGTATTCTGGGTTTCATCCAGTCGGTCTTCTTCGTGTTTCTGTTCCGGAGCCAGGGAGCGTTCACGGAGCAGAACCCACTCACTCCGCTCAGCTTCTACCTTATCGTGATGACCCTCACCGTCGGCACCATACTCATCATGTGGCTGGGTGAGCTCATTACTCAACGCGGTATCGGTAACGGCATGTCACTCCTCATATTCGCGAGTATCGTGTCCAGGCTGCCGGGCGGCCTCTACAAGATGTTCGGCACAACCAGCCCACTGACTTGGCTCCTGATGCTCGTGATCGCTCTCGCTGTGATCGCAGCTATCGTCCTCATCCAAGAGGGGCAACGCCGTATTCCCATCCAGTACGCGAAGCGGGTTGTCGGCCGGCGCGTCTACGGTGGCCAGAGCACCTATTTGCCGCTGCGCATCAACATGGCGGGCGTTATCCCCGTCATTTTCGCGTCATCCGTGCTCATTCTGCCCGTGACACTGGCGCAGATGACGCCATGGTCATGGGCCAAGGCCTTGGCTGGGGCCATTGGACCGGGCACGTGGTGGTATCTGCTCGTGGAAGTGGGGCTCATTATCTTCTTCACTTTCTTCTACACCGCGGTTCAGTTCAACCCGCTGGACCAGGCCGACAACTTGAAGAAGTACGGAGGCTTCATACCCGGTATCCGTCCGGGACGGCCCACTGCCCAGTACTTGGACAGAGTGCTCACCCGCATCACCCTGCCCGGTGCGCTCTTCTTGGCATCCATCGCCGCGCTTCCGCAGGTGCTGATCCAGGGGGTGGGTGTTCCCTTCTACTTCGGCGGCACATCCATTCTCATCGTGGTGGGCGTGGCGCTCGACACTATGAAGCAGATGGAAGCACAACTCCTCATGCGCCATTATGAGGGTTTCTTGAAGTAAGCCTCGTCCGCGACAGCGCCAGACTGGAAGGAGTGACATGGCACAGTTCGATCTGATCATTTTGGGCCCCCCGGGGGCGGGAAAGGGCACGCAGGCCAGCGGCATCGTGGAGGCGTACGGAGTGCCTCACATCTCCACCGGCGACATGCTACGGGATGCGGTGAAGAACCAGACCGCCATGGGTCTGGAGGCAAAGAAATACATGGACAAGGGTGAGTTGGTACCCGATGAAGTGGTGATCGGTATTGTCAAGGATCGTCTCCAGCAGCCGGACACGGCCAAGGGATTCTTGCTGGATGGATTTCCCCGGACAATCCCGCAGGCCGAGGCACTCGACGTCATGTTGGCCGGCATCGAGCGCAATGTGGGCAAAGTCATTGCCATCCTGGTCGATGATGAGGCGCTCGTGAAGCGACTGACGGGCCGTCGCATATGTCGGGATTGCCAGGCCCCGGTGCACGTGGTGTTCAACCCGCCCAAAGTAGAGGGTGTCTGTGACAAGTGCGGTGGCGAACTGTACCAGCGCGACGACGACTCTGAAGCCACGGTGCGGAACCGCCTCGAGGTCTATCGGAGACAGACCGAGCCCCTCATTGAGTATTACGATAAGCAGGGCGTGGTTGCACGGATAGACGGTGACCAGGCACCCGCTGCTGTCCTGGAAGACGTCAAGGCGGCGATTGGCCCGGCGGCCTGATAAGCGTCACCGGAAGGCCCAGGGCCGAATTCGCTTAGGAGCGACGGCGTGATCATTCGCAAGTCCCCTGCCGAAATCGAGTTGATTGCGCAGGCCGGCTGTGTGTTGCGAGGGTGCCTGGACATGCTGGTGGAGGCTGCTCAGCCCGGAGTGAGCACCCGAGAGCTCGATCGGAAGGCGGAGGAGTTCATTCGCAGTAGGGGTGGAGTGCCCACTTTCAAGGGGTATCGTGGTTACCCCGCCTCCATTTGCGCGTCGCCGAACGACATGGTGGTGCACGGTATCCCGGGCCCGACCATATTGAAGAACGGAGACATTCTCGGCATCGATGTGGGAGTGACCCTCCGGGACTATGTGGCAGACGCCGCCCTGAGCATAGGTATCGGCGAGGTGACTCCGGAGTCCCAAGCGCTCATGGACGCGACAAAACGCTCAGTGGAGCTTGCCATTGAGCAGTGCGTGGTGGGTAATCGAGTGGGTGACATATCCCACGCAGTGCAGTCGTACGTGGAGGCGCTGGGGTACTCCGTGGTGCGGGCGTTGGTGGGGCACGGAGTCGGCCGGGAGATGCACGAGGACCCCCAGGTGCCGAACTTCGGGCCCCCAGGACAGGGTCCGCGTCTTCTGGAGGGTATGGTGCTGGCCATTGAGCCCATGGTTAACATGGGTGGGCCAGAAGTGGAAGTGGGTTCCGACAACTGGGCCGTGTTCACCAAAGACGGCAGTTTGTCGGCCCACTTCGAGCATACGGTGGCCATCACGGCGGATGGTCCGCGAGTGCTGACCGTGTGCTAAGATAATCGTTCGGCTGCTGTAGATGCGGTAGGAGGTGGTGCAGCTAACTGTGTCTCCTAAAGAAGATGCCATAGAGCTCGAAGGAGAGGTAGTTGAAGCCTTGCCCAACACGATGTTCAGGGTGAGACTCGACAATGACCATGAAGTGCTGGCACACATCTCCGGGAAGATGCGGATGAATTACATCAGGATCCTGCCTGGGGACAAGGTCAAAGTGGAGCTCTCTCCCTATGATCTGGGGCGAGGTCGCATCACTTACCGCTTCAAGTAACGGTGTTGGTCCGCCCCCGATAGCCCGGGGGCTGTACATAGGTGGCCCGGAGGGACTCTCCCTAGTACGCGCGCTCCCTGTTATGGGGTAGCCGTGTGGAAGAGGAGTGCGGCTGCTCGAAGTCCTGAGCGGGTCTGTTTGGTAATCACGGACTCTGACCGGTCCGGCGGAATCAAGAGGTAGGGCATGAAGGTAAGAGCGTCGGTGAAGCCGATGTGCGAGAAATGCAAAGTCATACGTCGCCGTGGCACCGTCCTCGTCATCTGCCAGAATCCGCGCCACAAGCAGCGGCAGGGATAGGGGCGGGACGGGCCATGGCACGAATTTCGGGGGTTACGCTGCCCCGTGAGAAGCGCGTTGAGGTGGGTCTGACCTACATCTACGGCATCGGTCGGTCAACGTCCATCAAAGTATTGGGCGCACTGGGTATCAATCCGGATACCTACGTCAAGGATTTGACCGAAGATGAGGAGATTCGTCTACGCGGCTACATTGATGACCACGTTCTGGTTGAGGGTGATCTGCGCCGTGAACGCAGCCAAAATATCAAGCGCCTCATGGAGATCGGCTGCTATCGCGGTATCCGCCATCGGCGCGGTATGCCCGTCCACGGGCAGCGCACCAAGACCAACGCTCGTGTGCGCAAAGGCCACAAGCCTACCGTGGGCGTGAAGAAGAAGGCGCGGGCATAGGCCGGCGGCTGAGTTCGAAACGAGAAGGACGGGATACGCAAAGATGTCCAAGCCCAGACGTGAAGGGTCGCGCACCCGGCGGCGCAGAGTGCGTAAGAACATCGCCGTGGGCAACGCCTATATCAAGACATCATTCAACAACACACTTGTGACCCTTACCGACAAAGAAGGAAACGTTATTTCTTGGGCCAGCGCAGGCTCGGCCGGTTTCAAGGGTTCCAGGAAGTCCACCCCGTTCGCCGCGCAGGTCACTGCAGAGAAAGCGGCTAGAGCGGGCATGGAGCATGGTCTGCAGAAGGTTGACGTATTTGTGCGCGGGCCGGGCAGTGGTCGGGAGACGGCCATTCGCTCCCTGCAGGCCGCGGGCTTGGATGTGACGAGTGTCAAAGACGTCACTCCCATCCCGCACAACGGATGCCGCCCCAAGAAGCGGCGCCGGGTCTAGGAAAGACTGAAGAGGTCCGGAGAACCGAGCTATGGCAAGAGATACATCGGCGCAGTGCAAGCAGTGCCGTCGGGAGGGCGAGAAGCTCTTCCTCAAAGGCGAGCGGTGCCTCACCGACAAGTGCGCGGTGGGCAGGCGCTCCTACCCGCCGGGCGAGCACGGTCGAGGCCGCCGGCGCAAGCAATCGGAGTACCTTGCGCAGTTGCGCGAGAAACAAAAAGCACGTCGATACTACGGCCTGCTGGAAAAACAGTTCCACGGCCTATACGAGATAGCCAGCCGTCAGCCGGGCGTTACGGGCGAGAACCTTCTTCGGCTTCTCGAGTTGCGTCTCGACAACGTGGTGTACCGGCTTGGTTTTGGAGCATCGCGACGCCAAGCGCGTCAACTGATCCGTCATGGGCACTTCCAGGTAAACGGTCGGCGGGTGGACATACCCAGCTATCGGGTCCGGCCGGAGGATCAGATCGCGGCCGCGCCCACGTCGGCGGGAGCCAAGACCGCTATCGAGGAAGCGACCGACTTGACTGCTTCGGTCCCGGCGTGGCTCCAGGCGGATCACGACAACCTGACGGGCAAGGTACTGCGTGTGCCCATGCGTGACGACGTGGATATACCGGTGCAGGAACAACTCATCGTGGAGCTCTACTCGAAGTAGCAGTCCCGGCGGCAAATGCTGGAGTCGGAGGCCGCAGCGTCTTCGGCAGGCTTAGGAGGCTTTGTTGTTAGACTTCCATTCCCCAAAGGTAAGTGTGGAAGCGACCGGGAGTCGGTCGGCTGTGTTCACGGTGGAACCGCTTGAGCGGGGTTTCGGCTACACGTTCGGGAACTCTTTGCGTAGGGTGTTGCTGTCGTCACTTCAGGGCGCGGCAGTGTCCGCCGTCAGGGTTGACGGCGTGGCTCATGAGTTCTCCTCGGTACCGGGTGTTAAGGAAGATGTGGCGGATATCATCCTCAACCTCAAGAAGCTGGTGTTTGTTCTTCACGGCGAGGATGAGGAGATCAACGTAGCACTGGTCAAAGAGGGTCCCGGCAAGGCCACCGCCGCCGATATCGATGCGCCCAGCAGTCTAGTCGTCATCAACCCCGAGGCGGAGATCGCAACGCTTGAAGAAGGCGCTCGGCTCGACATGATACTTCGGGTACGACGCGGCGTAGGTTATGCGTCCGCCGACGACAATAAGTCCGAGGAGACGGTCATTGATTGGATCCCGGTCGACTCCATCTTTTCCCCGGTGTCGCGGGTAGCATACCGGGTGGAGCAGTCGCGTGTGGGGCAGCGCACCGACTATGACAAACTCATCCTTGAGGTAGATACCAACGGGGCCAAAACCCCGCAGGAGTGTGCGTCGCAATCGGCGCAGCTTCTTATCGACTTGTTCAAGATTTTCGTAACGGGCACCGATGCGGCCGAAGGCAAGGCGGGTGGCGACCACGATACCGACGAACCGTTGGAGCCGGATCAGGAGAGGCCCCCCTCTTCGCAGTACGACGACACGTTGATTGAAGAACTGGAGTTGAGCGTCCGTTCGTACAACTGCCTGAAACGCGAGGGCCTGGAGAAGGTTGGCGACCTCATCTCGCGGACGGAAGCGGAGCTACTGAACATCCCCAACTTCGGCAAGAAGAGCATCGACGAGGTGCGCGACCGGCTTGCCCGCCTCGGTCTGAAGCTTAGAGGAGAATAAGACGGTGAGGCATCAACGCAAAGGGAGGCGACTGGGTATTCAGCCCGACCACCGCCGGCAGTTGCTGGCCAACCTTACCTGCTCTGTACTGGAGCATGGTCGGGTTAGAACCACCGAGGCGCGTGCCAAAGAAGTCAAGCCTCTGGTGGAGAAAGCCATCACGTTAGGCAAAGAGGGTTCTTTGGCGGCGCGGCGTGAGGTCATCAGCCTCCTCCACAACAAGAAGATCTCGTACGAGCTATTCAACACGATCGCCCCCAAGTATGCGGACCGGGCGGGTGGATACACCCGGATACTCAAACTGGGCCCCCGGCCGGGCGACGCTGCCCCTATGGTGTTTCTCGAACTGGTCTGAGGAGTAGCCTTCGCCGGAAGCGGGACGACGTGATGGTGCTGCATGAGGCCGGCGCCGGGGTCCGTGGACCCCGGCGCTTCATTTTCAGCAGGTGGAATTCCGTTACACGCCGGATGCGCCACCGGCATTGTCCGGTGTGGAACTCGTCATCCACTCGGGCGATATCGTAGCGGTGGTGGGGCGGAACGGGTCGGGGAAGAGCACTCTGGCTCGGCTGGCGAACGGCCTCCTGCGCCCTCAGTACGGATGCGTTCGCGTAGGAGATTACGATACCCGCGATGATGGCAGTCTGCGGTTCATCCGTGCGCGTGTCGGCATCGTGTTCCAAGATCCCGACAGTCAGATCGTTGGCTCGAGCGTGGGCGATGATGTGGCTTTTGGGTTGGAGAATCTGGGCGTCCCGCGTATGGAGATGCAGATGAGGGTGGCGGCGGCTTTGGAGGTGGTGGGGCTCCCGGGCATGGAGTCTGTGCCGGTGGGGCAGCTGTCGGGGGGCGAAAGACAGCGTTTGGCCATCGCCGGGCTGCTGGCTCTGGAACCCCGCGTCCTCATTGTGGATGAGCCCACTTCCATGTTGGATCGTCCCACACGAATGCAGGTGCGGAGTCTGTTGCAGGGGCTGGCCGCTAGGGGTACGGCTGTTCTGTGGATCACACAACATATGGAAGAGGCGCTGTGGGCTGGCAGGCTGGTCGCTCTCGAGGCGGGGCGCGTTGCCTACGAGGGGTATCCCCCTGCCTTCTTCCTTGAGGGTTGGGCAGATCAGTTGGGTCTGGACCAGCCTCCAGCGGCGCGGCTGGCCCGTCGACTCCGTCTGCCGCAGTCTGTTCTGTCGCGGCGGAGGGTGCTCACGGAAGACGACTTGGTATCGGTGCTGCGTGAGGGCGGCCATGCTTGATGCCGGGAGTCTCGTCAGTCTGCGCCGTGTGTCGCACGTGTACAACGCCGGGACTTCCCTGGCGCGACCCGCTTTGGCGGAGATAGAGCTGGATATCCCTCCGGGGGTTTCGGTGGCGGTGATCGGCCCCACCGCGTCCGGCAAGACCACGCTGCTTGAGATTCTGGCGGGGCTCACCGTGCCCAGCGAGGGCACGGTGACCGAGCGGCGGCGCCGCCGTACGGCGCCGCCGCCGCCATGGCTTTCCAGCGGGCAGAAGCGCAGCTCTTCTGCGCCACGGTCCGCGATGATGTGGGCGTTGGTCCTGCCTGCCAGGGCTTGGATCCTGTTTTCGTCAGGCGCAGGGTTGACGCCGCCCTGGAGACGGTGGGGTTGGAACCGGATAGGTTTGGTGACCGCAGCCCTTTCGCACTGTCGGAGGGGGAGCAGCGGAGGGTCGCTCTGGCGGGAGTCTTGGCCGTAGAGCCCCGACTGTTGGTGCTGGACGAAGTGGGTGCGGGACTGGACGGCGGGGCTCGTAGCCTGATTATGCGCCGCCTGGGAGAGTGGCGCAGAGACGATCCCGGTCGTTCTCTCGTATTCAGCACGCACGATGTGGATGAGGCGGCAGAGGCGGACCGCGTTATCCTGCTGGCAGGGGGGAGACTGCTCGCGGACGCGCAGCCGGCGGCGGTGGTGGGCGATGCGGACCTCCTGGGTCGCGCGGGACTCGAGCCCCCCTTGGCCGCACGCGTGGCGCTGGCTCTTGGTGCGGAGTGTGGGTGCAGATGTCCGGTGACCCCCTCATCTCTGAGCGCCTGGCTCTTAGAGCATGGCTCGACGACTGCCGGCAGCGAGGCTGGTGACTGACGTGCGCCTGGGGTTCGCCTCTTTGGCTGCCGGGCAGTATCTTCCGTTGGACAGCACAGTCCACCGCATGGACGCGCGCCTCAAACTGGGCTTGGGGCTTGTGTTGGCGGGTATGTTGTTTGCCACCCGGAGGTGGGGGGGACTGGGCCTGTTCGGCTGCGGCCTGGTGGCGGCTGTTTGGCTGTCTAGGGTCCCCATCAGTTATCTGTGGCGCTTCATGCGCCCCTTCGTCGTTATTCTGGCCATAACCCTCTTCTTTCAGACTATCTCGCTCCCGGGGGACGCGCTGTTTACCGTGGGGCCCCTCACCTTCACGCGGTCGGGGCTTGAGCAGGGGGGGCTGGTGGTGAGTCGACTGGCACTTATCCTTCTTTCCGGTGCGTTGTTGGTTGTAACCACTCCCCCCGTTGCGGTCACCGATGCCGTGGCCTGGTACCTGCGCCCTTTCAGGAGACTGGGAATTCCAGACGGTGATTTGGCCATGGTGACATCGCTGGCGCTGCGCTTCATCCCCGTGCTCATGGCGGAGTTTGAGCAACTGGTGAAGGCACAGCGGGCGCGAGGAGTGTCGTTGGAGTTGCGCTCGCCCTTGCGCGCGGGTAGGGCGTTGATGCCGCTCATGGTCCCGCTTTTCGTGCTCGGATTCCGGCGGGCCGAGGAGTTGGCGGATGCGATGCTGAGCCGATGCTACCAGGGCACTGAGGGCCGGACCCACTATCGGGAGATGCACTTCACGTGGCGCGACGGGGTGTGGCTCACGGGGGCCGTCTTGTGGCTGGGGGGCGCACTCGCTTTGGGCAGGGGATGGGTGCTGACATGAGTTCGGGTCAGTGCGGCATGAATGAGGCGAATGCCCGCCCAGAGGCGGAGCGTCGGTCGCAATCCGTGGGTGGTGGGTACTGGTATCGTCTCGATCTACAGTACGACGGCACGGCTTTCCGCGGTTGGGCACGACAGCCGGATGTCCCCACCGTGCAGGGGGCGCTGGAGACCGCACTGGGCACCGTGCTGGGAGAGGTGCCTGTACTGCGTGTGGCCGGCCGTACGGACTCGGGTGCGCACGCTCGGCGGCAGGTGGTGAGCGTGGAACTCGATCGCCATCTCGACTGTGCGGCACTGGTGCGCTCTCTCAACGCGCTCACTCCCCCGAGATGTGCGTATCTGCCTGCACTGCGATGCCGATCAAGTTCGATGCCCGCGCAGATGCCTGTTCTCGCACTTACCGGTATTTCTTGACCACGGCGGCTGTGCCGGACCCTTTCACGCGGCGTTATTGCCTTCACGTCTCCAGCGCACTCGACATGGGCCTGCTACACAAGACCGCAGAACTCACGATTGGACAGCACGATTTCCGTGCTTTCACGCCCACCGAGACCGAGCACGTGTTCTTTCACCGGACCGTCCTGGCGTGTGCGTGGTCATGTGACAAACCGTTTGTGTGGCTTGAGATTGAGGCCAATGCTTTTCTGCGCCAGATGGTGCGCACCCTGGTAGGGACCATGCTCGAGGTTGCGAAGGGGAAGCTGACGGTCGCGGATTACCAAGCGCTGCTGGAGGGCAAAGAGCGAACCCAGGCCGGCCCCACCGCGCCGGCACATGGTCTCTTCCTGTGGAGTGTGAAGTATTGATGATAGTTCTCGCCCCTCCCGCCTTGACACCCCTCGGGGGCTCGATTATCATGCCCAGTTGCGTTTCAAGGAGGTACTGTGAAGACCTATTCGGCTAAACCCGGCGAGGTACAGCGTCGTTGGTGGGTTGTGGATGCGGAGGGCAAGAACCTCGGCCGGCTCGCCACGCGTATCGCGGTGGTGTTACGCGGCAAAGACAAGCCCGCCTACACTGCGCATGTGGACACCGGGGATTTTGTGGTTGTCGTTAACGCGGACAAGGTGGCTGTGACTGGGAATAAGCTCGCCGATAAGCGGTATTACCGTCATTCCGGTTACCCGGGGGGCCTCAAGGTCAGGACTCTCGGCCAGACTCTCCAGCAGCGGCCGACCGAGGTGCTGCGGCACGCGGTCAAAGGGATGCTTCCCAAAAACCGGCTGGCGGCGCAGCAGCTCCGCAAGCTCAAGATCTACGCGGGGCCCAGCCATCCGCATGCGGCCCAGCTTCCGGAGGAAATGCAATGGCAGGACTAGTGTACGGCGCCACCGGCAAGCGTAAGACGGCTGTGGCTCGGGTGCGACTCATTCCCGGCGCAGGTGCTATCACGGTCAATGGCCGAGGGCTTCGTGAGTACTTCCAGAGGGAGACGCTCTTTCAGATGGTGCGCACTCCGCTGGTGGAGACGGGCACCGAGGGCCGGTACGATGTGGTGGCCAAAATCGTGGGCGGAGGCAAATCCGGGCAGGCCGGCGCGCTACGCCACGGCATAGCTCGCGCTCTCGTGGAGGCAGATGCGTCCTTGCGCACGGATCTCAAGAAAGCGGGGCACCTATCGCGGGATGCGCGGATGGTGGAGCGCAAGAAGGCCGGCTTGAAGAAGGCCCGCAAGCGCCCGCAGTTCTCCAAGCGCTAGTAAGCAGGCATACGCAAGTCTTGAAGGGCGGGTGGTCGTATGGCCCCCGCCCTATTGCGTTCAGGAACTGAAGGCGCACAGGAGTCCGGTATGGCCGGCACGGACCGGAGGAGAGAGGATGATTCAGCCCTGGAATCTGGCGGCGAAAGCCACTGCGCAATGATCGGCGCCGATTCTCAGCGGGTCTCGTGCCCATCAACCCGCTCCCGGGTGCCTCGCGTGCTAACCGGGGTGGATGTGGTGGATATCGAGCGGCTGCGCTTCGCCCTGACCAGGTACCCACGTTTGGAGAAGCGGTTGTTCTCGGAAGCAGAGAGGGTATACGCGGCCTCTCGGAAGGACCCGGTCAGGCATCTGGCGGCCCGCTTTGCCGCCAAGGAAGCCGTGGGCAAGCTGCTCGGTTGCGGCGTGACCTCATGGCAAGACATACTTGTGGAGGGTGGCGGTTCCGCGCTCGGCGTGCTGTTGGTCGGGAGGGCGGCCGACCAGGCGAAGGCATTGGGGCTGGGCCCGATCGCGCTTTCGTTGAGCCACGCTGCTACCATTGCGGTAGCGAGCGCCGTGGCGCTCGCCGAGAGAAGCTGAATGAGCGAGGAGGGGCGCGTAGTGCAGGGCGAGAGCCTGCTGAGCCGGTTTCACAGTGTCGATGAGTTGCCCGGTGCGCTGAGCGCCGCGCAGATGCGCGAGCTTGATCGGATCACCATCGAGGAAATGGGAGTGCCGGGTCCTGTCCTCATGGAGCGGGCTGCCTTCGGGGTGACGGAATTCCTGCTGCGCCGCTACGCCGGACGGCACACGCTCGTGGTTTGTGGCCGGGGCAACAATGGAGGAGACGGTCTTGCTTCGGCTCGTCAATTGCATTTGGCCGGTCATCCGGTCGTGTGCGCGGTGGCCGCCGAGCAGGCGGAGCAGCTCAGCCCGGACGCACGGACGAATCTGGAGGCGGCACGGCGCTTGGGGGTCAACATCCTTATGGGGGCGACAGCCGAATCCGTGCCCGGCTACCTCCTCGGTGAAACCGAGGTGGTGGTCGATTGTCTTCTCGGTACCGGCGCATCCGGCGAGATGAGGGAGCCGTTGGCGGGACTGGCGCGCATGATCAACACTCTGGGTGCCCGCGGAATACCGGTGGTGGCCGTCGACATACCCTCTGGTGTTGACGCCGGCACGGGAACCATTGCCTCGACTACCGTGGCGGCTACGCACACCATTACTTTCCACTCCGCCAAGACGGGGCTGGTGGTACCGCCCGGCCGCGAAGCGGCGGGCGAGATTCTCGTGTGGGAGATAGGCCTCCCTCGGCATCTTGAACCAGAGTGCGATGTGTGCGTGGTTGCGACGGGCCAGGTGCGCGTGCCGGGTCGCCGGTCGGACGACCACAAGTATCGGGCCGGATACGTGGCCGTGTTGGCCGGGTCTGCCGAATACCCGGGCGCTGCACTTCTCACGGCCGGCGCGGCAGTGCGCGCCGGCGCCGGTTATGTGCGTCTTCTGGCCGTGGCGGCGGTGGTGGCGGCGCTGCCGTCCGTATCGGTGGAGATCACCTCCACCTCTTTGGGCGAGAGCCCCCACCTGCGTGATGTCGAGCGGACGATGGCGGCTGTGTCCGACCCCCGCATTTCGGCGTTGGCTTTCGGCCCCGGCCTCGGTAGGGAGCTGGATACGGCCGAGGTAGTACGTCACGCCGTGATGGCGTCCAAACCCCCCGCCGTGCTGGATGCGGACGGTATCCTGGCCTTTGCCGGCCGCGCAGGTGATCTGGCCGCTCGGCCGGGTCTCGTGCTCACACCCCACGTTGGGGAGTTGGCGACACTGATGGGCGCCTCCGTGTCCGAAGTGGGCCGAGCACCGTTGGCGGCCGCGCGGGAGGCGGCTGCTGTGACCAACCAGGTGGTGCTGCTCAAGGGTTCGGCCAGCGTGATCGCACAACCCGGTGGACGAACATGGGCCGTGGTTAACGGTCCACCGCAGTTGGCGTCGGCCGGCACGGGGGATGTCTTGACCGGTGTCATTTGCGCCATGCTGGCCAAAGGCCTCGCTCCCGTGGAGGCGGCGTGTACAGGTGCTTGGGTGCATGCCGAGGCAGGTCGGCTGGCCGCAAAGAAGCACAGGGCAGGTGCATGGGCCGGGGCGGTATTGGACATGATCCCGGCCGCGTATGCCGGCCGGGTGTATGACAGGAGGCCCAGTTGGACAAAGTGAAAGCGGGCGACATCATGAGCTTCCCGGTCGTGACGATCGAGCCGGGCGCCACCGTGCGCGAACTGGCCGCCGTCTTGGCCGACAACAACATCAGCGGGTTGCCGGTGGTTGACGAGGATGGCAAGTTGCTGGGAGTGGTGAGCGAGGAGGATCTGCTGCTGTTGGACGCGGATCTGCATTTTCCGCGTTACGTCCAAGTGTTCGACGGTGTCATATTCTTGGAGAGTGTTCGGAAGTTCGAAGAGAGGTTCGAAAGGCTTTTGCCGCCAAGGTCAGCGACGTGATGTCACGCGATCCTGTGATTGTCACCAAGGAAGCCACGCTGCGCGGTGGCCACGCTCATGTCCCGCAAAGACGTGAACCGGCTGCCTGTGGTGGATGAGACAGGCCACTTGCTGGGCATCATCGCCCGCGGGGATGTCTTGCGGGGCATCGCTGCGCTGCAGGACCCAAACGGGGAGGATGAGAAGGGAGCAGGAGCCTAGACCATGGCCAAGAAGGAAATCCGAAGGGCGGCGCGTCAAAGCGGCCTTCAGCCCAAGAAACCTGTGGATCCGCGCATGCTCGACTTCGTCGCGCCCTGGTTCAGGGAGTACTGCTAGCAAGCGTCTACCTGCTTCTGGTGAGGCTGGTGCTCCGTTCTCAGGGCAGGAGCCTGTGGCAGGATGTATTTTGGACACTCATTTCTTCTTCTTCTATACGGCATTCATCTACTTCTGGGAGCAGTTCCTCGAGAGACGCCGCGCCAAGAAGCAGCAGGGTGGTGCCAAGCGCTAGGAGGCCAGCCACGAACCGGCCCTCGAAAGCTGCCCGGGTTCTTCCGGAATCCGTCCTGGCGGCGGTGGAGAGCGTGGTGCGGTAAGCCGAGCTCGCAGCGTGGCAGGTGGGCGGGACGGTGCGCGACCAACTCATGGGGCGACCGTTCTCGGACCTTGGATGTGGTCATCGGCAGCCGGGACAACCGTGTTGTGCGCTCCGTGGCGGCGGCGGTTGCCGACTTCTGTGGTCTATCGTGGTTCACGCTTTCGCCGGAGTTTGGGGGCGAGCGCGTGGTGTGGGGGACGGGACATCTAGACGTTAGTCCGTTGCGTGGCCTACGGATTGAGGACGATCTCGCGCAGCGTGATTTCACGGTGAACGCCATAGCCATTCCCGTGGGTGGTGGCTCTCCCATAGATCCCTGGGGAGGGTTGCGGGACATCGCCGACCGGAGGTTGCGGCTCGTGAGTCACGGCGGGTTTCGGGCCGATCCGGTGAGGTTGCTGCGGGCGGCGAGATTCGCTCAGACGCACGGTCTTGTGGTTGATGAGGAATTGGTGCGGATTGCTCGGGGCGATGGGCATCTGGTGGCTGCGGCGGCACCCGAGAGAGTGCTGGCGGAGGTGATGGCGACTCTGGATGTGGACGGCGCAGCCACAGCCGCACGACTCTGGGAGGAATTGGGGTTACTTGCACAGATTTTCCCGGAAGTGGCCGCGCTGGCGGGGGTGCGACAGAGCACGAGTCATCGCCACGACGTGTACGGTCACACACTGGAGGCTCTCGATCATGTCGATGAACTGCTGAGAAACCCTGCCGACCGGTTTCCCGAGGCTGCGACCGTGCTGGGCGAGCGTCTGCGGCGGCCTGTGGACGGCGTGACCACACGGCGGGCTGCGCTGCGACTGGCGGTTCTCGTGCACGATATCGCCAAGCCCCAAACTCGGCACATTGACGAGCAGGGTCGATTGTCCTTTTGGGGGCATGAATTGCAGGGAGCCGAGATGGCTCGACGCATCTGCGGGCGGCTGCGTTGTTCCACAGCGCTGACGAGCCTGGTGGTCAAGGTAGTGGAGGGGCATCTGTGGTTGGGGTTCCTGCAGAACCGTAAGCCTCTCTGGAAGCATGACGAGATTCGCTACCTGTGGGCGGCGTATCCTTGGGAGCCGGAACTGATAATGGCATCGGTGGCCGATCGACTGGCCACGCGTGGCCCCATTACGGCCGACCGATTCGTGGAGCGACATCTGACGCTGGCTCGGCATCTCATGTGGTTGTGGTCCGAGCGGCAACGGGTGGGGGTGCCGCCCTTGCCGGTGCGTGGCGACGAGTTGGCCGCATTAGTAGGCGTTGAACCAGGCCCCAACCTGGGGAGGCTGCTGAACGCCCTCAGGCTGGAGTGGGAAGCGGGGGAGCTGGCCGACGCAGCAGCGGTGGCCGGGCGTGCGCGCGAGATCGCGGAAGATGAGTCCTTCAAGGCGGAGAAGGCCTGAGTCAGGCGTGGTATCATGATTTGCTCGTGAGATTCATCTGCTCCTGCTCTGGAGCTTGTTTCGTGTGGAGGAGACGTGAAGGAAGCCATTCACCCCGACTACCAGGAAGCGCGTGTCATCTGCTCATGTGGAAATGAGTTCCTGACCCGTTCCACCAAACCCGAGATTCGTATCGAGATCTGCTCGGAATGTCATCCGTTCTACACCGGCAAGCAGAAACTCGTTGACACTGGGGGTCGCGTGGAGAAGTTCAATAGGAAGTACCGCAGGGCTGCGGCGACCAAGTAGCCCGCGTCTTCGAGCGCTCTTCACGCTCCCGGCCGCGCGTGATCGGCGGGATCGGTAACGTCATGACAGACACAGAGCATTCATTGCCTGTCGACGCCCTGGTTTGTGCTTCAGAGCAGCATTACTACGGTGGTCAGGCCGTCATTGAAGGTGTGATGATGCGTGGGCGCCGTTTCTGGGGCTTGGCCGTACGGCAGCCCGATGGCGGCATCGTGCGTCGGTCGTACGAACTGTCTGACCCGGGCGCGCGCTTCCCCATCTTGAAGTGGCCCATGATTCGCGGTGTCCTGGCTCTCTGGGACTCCATGAGCCTCGGTATCCGTGCACTCAACATATCGGCCAACTTGAGCCTCGAGGGCACGGGCACGGAGGAGGAGCCCGCCCCCCAACTGGGAGCGCGGGAGATGGCGGTCACGGTAACCATTGCCCTGTTGATAGGCGTGGGGTTGTTTGTCGTGATCCCACTTCTGGTGGCGCGTTGGTTTGGGCCTGCGCTGTCCAACGCCATCCTTTTCAACCTCGTGGAGGGTATCGTTCGGATCGCTATCTTCCTGGCTTATATTGTCGGAGTCTCGCTGCTCCCTGACCTGCGCCGGGTTTTCGAATACCACGGCGCGGAGCACAAGGTTATCAACGCTTACGAGGCGGGACGGCCGCTTGAGCCTCAATCGGTCAAGGCCTTCTCGACGCTGCACCCCCGCTGCGGCACCGCCTTTCTGCTTGTGGTGATGGTGCTGGCCATTCTGGTCCTGGCCCTGGTGGGGAAGCCGCCCCTGGTGTGGCTCATCGTGTCGCGCATTGTGGGGATACCAGTTGTGGCCGGGCTGGCGTACGAGGTGATTCGCTTCGCAGGCAGACATCGGGACGGCATAGTGGCCCGGGTCCTCTTGGGGCCGGGGTTGGGATTGCAGAAGCTCACCACACGGCAGCCGAGCGACGCTCAGGTGGAGGTGGCCGCGGCGGCTTTGCAGGAAGTGCTGCGTCTGGAGGCCGGCGGCGAGCCCGCAAGTGATCCGGCCGGGACAGTAGTGATGGAGCAGGCGACGTGATCGAAAGATTAGTGGATGAGATCATCGAGCGTTACGAGGCGCTGAGCGGGCAGTTGGCGGATCCGGCCATCTTCGCGGAGCCCGGCCGTTTTGCCGAAGTCTCCAAAGCCCACGCCGATTTGCAGGAAGCCTACGATTTGGCGCGGGAGTTCGCCGCCGCCCAGGCGGCGTTGGTCGACGCGGAGACTCTGATGGCTGAGGGTGGCCTCGACGCCGAAATGAAGGAATACCTGTCAGACGAGAAGGCGGCGGCGCGGGAGACCATGGCGCGTCTGGAGGACGCCATACGCGTGGCCACGCTCGAGAAGGACCCCCAGGACGAGAAAGACATCATTGTGGAGATCCGTGCCGGCGCCGGAGGCGACGAAGCGGCCCTCTTCGCTGCGGAGTTGTACCGTATGCTCACCAGGTACGCTGAACGACTGCGTTTCAGGCACCAGGTGCTGTCTACCAGTGAATCTCCCCTGGGTGGAGTGAAAGAACTGGTGTTCGAGATCAAGGGCCGGGGTGCGTTCGGCATCTTCAAGTATGAGTCGGGCGTGCACCGCGTGCAGCGCGTTCCCGTTACCGAATCCACCGGGCGCATCCACACATCCACGGTAACGGTGGCGGTGCTGCCCGAGGCCGAAGAGGTGGATGTGGTGATTGACCCCAATGAGGTGCGCGTGGACGTTTATCGCTCCACCGGCCCAGGGGGCCAGTCGGTGAACACCACCGATTCGGCGGTTCGCATCACCCACATCCCCACCGGGTTGGTGGTGTCATGCCAAGATGAGAAATCCCAGCTGCAAAACAAGGAGCGTGCCTTCCGTATCTTGCGCGCACGGTTGCTCGACATGGCTCAGGCGCAGCAGAATGCTCAAATGGCCGCCGAGCGGCGTAGCCAAGTGGGCACCGGGGATAGAGCACAGAAGGTTCGCACCTACAACTTCCCCCAGGGTCGGGTCACCGACCATCGCGTGGGACTGACTTCCCACCGCCTCGACTCGATTCTGATGGGTGAGTTGGAGGAGTTCACGGAGGCGCTGGCCGCCGCCGAACGGGCGGAGAAGCTCGGTCATCTCGCGGAGGTGGGCGTCTAACCGGAGTGGTGTCGGTGGCACTCCCTTGGACGGTCTCGTCGCTTCTCGCCACCACGGTGTCGTACCTGGCTGATCGCGGGAGCCCATCCGCGCGGCTTGACGCCGAACTGCTTCTTGCGGCGGCACTACAGGTGGACCGTGTTGACCTCTACCTGCAGCACGACAGGCCCATCACTCCCCTCGAGCTGGGCTCGTTCCGGGATTTGGTTCGACGCAGGGCGCGGCGTGAGCCGGTGGCCTACATTCTCGGCCGTGCTTACTTCCGCTATCTCACTCTTGCTGTGACACCCGCCGTGCTCATTCCCCGCCCCGAGACCGAGGAGCTGGTGGACGTTGTGCTGGAATGGCTGTCACAGCACCCCGCCGAAATGTGGCAAGCCGCGATGGTGGAGGAAAGCGCCGACCGGCCGGAGGTGGACGGTGCCGCTACTTCGTGGCGAATGCCGTCCATCTGTGATGTGGGGACAGGATCGGGAGCCATTGCCTTGAGCCTCGCTTGTGAACAAGGTCTGAGGGTGCTGGCTGTGGACTCCAGCGAAGAGGCGCTGGCCGTCGCGGCTCAGAACGCTGAGCGATTAGGGTTGTCGGAGCAGGTGGAGTTCAGGCGCGGTGACTTACTGGGAGGCGTCCCGCCTCGATCGATGGGTTTGGTGGTATCGAATCCTCCGTATGTGAGTGACGGGGAGTGGCTGGACTTGAGCCCGGATGTCCGCAACCACGAGCCACCCGGTGCGCTGCGGGGGTGCGGATGGAATGGATGTGTACCGACGGCTGGTCCCACAAGCGGTTAAGACGCTGATGCCGGGAGGACGCCTGTTTGTGGAGGTTGGGGCGGGGCAGGCTCCCCTGGTGGCGCAACTGGCCGCCGAGTCGGGCTTCTGTAGCATCCAGGTCCAGCGTGATCTCGCCGGCAAGGAGCGCTTCGTGTCTGGCGCAGTGCCCGGTGCACCGATACTGAGCATCGCTCAGGTGCTGGCAGCGGCGGACGGAGAGAGCCGGGCCCGTGCGGGTGACCGCACCAGCATGACCGGCCAAGATGAGTGCGAAGGTGGGGGGTCGCCGGGAGAGAGGGAGGGCGGCCTTCTCGAGGCCCTGCGCAGGGCGCTCGCGGCCGGTGGCCTTATAGGTATCCCCACCGATACTGTCTACGGTCTTGCTGCGGCGTGGGGCAGCGGGAAGGGACAGCGGGCGCTGCGGGAGGCCAAAGGTAGGGATACAGAGAAACCTTTTCAGGTGCTGTTTTCATCGGTGGAGGCGGTTCGCGAGGCTCTACCCCACATGGGCGTTCGCTCGCTTCTGGTTCTGGAAGGTCTACTGCCCGGTCCGTACACGTTCGTGGTGAGCATATCTGCGTCTCGGCCGGAGGCTCCGGGGGGCACAGAGGATTCGCTGGGCATACGCGTGCCGGGACATCCGGAGTTACTGGAATTGCTGGCGGCCCTGCGTGTTCCGCTGGCGGCGACCAGCGCCAACCTTAGCGGGGAATCCGCTGCGCTGGACCATCGCGGGGTGCCTGGAGAAGTGGCGGGGGGGGCGGGGCGGGGTGCTACTCACCGCACAGGGCGCCCCCACCGCCTGGGGGGACTGCCTCCACGGTGGTGGACCTCCGTCCGTTGGACGAAGGTAGGGAACCCGTGGTGTTGCGGGAAGGCGCAGTGGGCACTTCCGAGGTGATGGAGCGTATACGCGTTCTGCTATCCTAGCGAGACGCTCGCGACGATAGGCTGGAGGGGACATCGGCATGCTCTATGCTGTTGCTTGTGATCACGCCGGACTTCCGTTGAAAGCGGTGCTGATTGAAGAACTTCTGTCCCACGGCCATCGGGTCGAGGATCTCGGCACCAGCACTGCGGAGTCGGTGGACTATCCGCCGTACGCCATCGAGGTTGCTCGGAAGGTGGAGGCCGGCGCCGCGGACAGGGGACTGCTGATTTGTGGCACCGGCTTGGGTATGGCGCTCGCGGCCAACAAGGCGGCGGCGGTCCGCGCTGTGGCTGTGAGCGAGTGCTTCTCGGCCCGCATGGCCCGGGAACACAATGACGCCAATATCTTGTGCCTCGGGGCTCGGGTTGTCGGCGCCGGCTTGGCTGTTGAAATCCTGCGTACGTGGCTCTCCGCCGAGTTCCAGGGAGGGCGCCACGCGCAACGTGTCCAGATGATCATGAAAGCAGGCAAACCATGACAGACTCATACGCGGACGCGCCGCTTTCTGCGGTGGATCCTGAGATCGATTCGCTCATCCAGGCCGAGATTGGGCGTCAACAGGAGAATATCGAGCTCATTGCGTCCGAGAACTTCGTGCCCATCGCCATCCTGCAGGCTGCGGGGAGTGTCCTCACGAACAAATACGCAGAAGGCTACCCCGGCGCACGATACTACGGAGGATGTCAGTTCATTGACGGGGTCGAACGTCTCGCCATCGCCAGAGCCAAGGCTCTCTTTGGCGCCGCTCATGCCAACGTCCAGCCGCACTCTGGTTCACAGGCCAATGCCGCCGTCTATTATGCTGCGCTTGAGCCGGGGGATACCGTCCTCGCCATGCGCCTGGACCACGGAGGGCACCTGACGCATGGTCTGAAAGTCAACTTCTCGGGCCGCAACTACCGCTTCTGCCACTACGGGGTCTCGGAAGAGAGCGGTTGTATCGATCACGAGGCAGTCCTCGCCGCGGCCAAAGCGTGCCGGCCCAAGCTCATTGTGGCGGGTGCAAGCGCCTATCCGCGCACCATTGATTTCCCTGCCTTCCGAGCTATCGCCGACGAAGTGGGGGCCACCCTCATGGTGGACATGGCGCATATCGCCGGGTTGATAGCGGCGGAAGAACACCCCTCGCCGTTTCCTCACGCGCAATGGGTCACCACCACCACGCACAAGACACTGGCCGGCCCGCGTGGGGGCGCTGTGTTCTGTACCGACGAACACGCTGCCAAGCTTGATCGAGCCATTTTCCCGGGCACGCAGGGCGGCCCACTTGAGCACATCATCGCTGCCAAGGCCGTGTGTTTTCATTTGGCCTCGCTCCCGGAATTCAAGGCCAAGCAGCGCCGCACGGTGGAGAATGCCAAGGTTCTGGCGGAGGAACTGATGGGGCATGGTCTGAGGCTGGTTTCGGGTGGGACGGACAACCACCTCATGCTCCTGGACTTCCGGGACATGGACATCACCGGGCTGGAAGCACAAGAGCTACTCGATCAGGCCGGTATCACCACGAACAAGAACGCTGTTCCCGGCGACAAGCGTCCGCCCACCGTTACCTCGGGGTTGCGCGTGGGATCACCGGCCATGACCACGCGCGGGTTTGGTCCCCAGGAGATGAAGGCGGTGGCGCGCATCATCGCGGAAGTGGTCACCACGCGGCCCGGATCCGTTCGCTTAGCCGAGTTGAAGGAGCAATCACTGGCGATGACGGCTGCGTTCCCCCTTTATCGCGGCTTGGTCCATTAGCGGCGCCGAGGTGCGCAGGGTATGAGCCGTCCCAGTTGGGAAGAGTACTTCATGGAGATCGCCCGGGTGGTGGCTACGCGGGCGACCTGTCTCAGGCGGCATGTGGGCGCGGTTCTGGTGAAGAATCGGCAGATCTTGGCCACTGGGTACAACGGGGCGCCACGCGGTGTTCCCCATTGTCTGGATATCGGTTGTCTCCGTGACCGGCTGGGCATACCGTCTGGGGAGCGCCACGAGTTGTGCCGGGGCCTGCACGCTGAGCAGAACGCCATCATTCAAGCCGCGTATCACGGCGTGCGAATCCGCGGGGCTGAGATGTACTGCACGCACCAACCCTGCGTGCTTTGCGCGAAGATGATAGTCAACGCCGGCATTGAGGCCCTGTACTATGCGGGGGACTATCCCGACGAGCTCTCTCTTCAGGTATTCGAAGAGGCCGGGACGCGGCTCGTGCGTCTTCTGTAGTTCACCGGACGGCCAACCAGGGTTGCGTTCGCTGTACCGCCTGATGTGGCCCAAAACCGTCCTTGCGGTCGTGATTGACGCTGTTCTATAATACCGGCGGCCCAAGGTGGATGAGGTTGGGAGCTGGATATCCCAGGTCTGGGCTCCGGCTCGTTTGCTTAGGATCTGGTTTTCACCGAACGGGGCCAAGATTAAGCCGGCCGGGAAGAGGGTTGGTGTGTTGTCACAGGTTGTGCGGATGAAGAGTGGGCCGGCTCGGTGATAGTGGCAGTATCGGTGTTGGTGGGCTTGGGACTGGCGGTTGCCTATGAGATTGCATGGTTCCGCACACAAGCATGGTTGATGGCGCATTGGCGCAGGGTGGGCCTCCTGTTGTCTGTGGGGGGGTTTGTGGTGCGGTTGGTAGTCCTGGGTCTGGTGTTTTGGGCGCTGTGGGCGTGGACGCCGTTGAACCTGCTGGTCACGGCCATTGCGTTTGCAGGCGGTTTTACGGTGCTGAGCGTGTTCTTCCTGTATCGGTTAACGAAGGGTAGGCGTGCCTCAGGGTCTTCGACTCAAGTGCTTCCGTAGAAGGAGTTCCTAGTGTCAGCAGAAGCCGAAGCGAATAAGGTAGCGGAAGCTCTACACGAACTGAACGTTCAGACTATCGTTCAGATTCCAAAGCTGGGACCGTTCGATTTCTCCATCACTAATGCTGTCATCTATATGTGGATTTCGGCTCTGCTTGTTTTCCTGTTTTATTACATAGTGGCCAAGAAGCTGAAAAAGAACCAGGTGCCCTGCAGACTGTTGGTGAGTCCCTTCTCAACTTCTCCACCGGCCACCTCACCGGACAGTTTGGGGAGAAGGGCAAGAAATACTATTACATCATCCTTACCATATTCAGTTACATCTTCACCATGAACATCATAGGGCTCATTCCCAAACCTGAGATTCTGAAGCCCTACACGCCTACTGCCAACATCAACGTGACGTTCGGCATGGCGTTCGTTGTATTTCTGATCACCCAATTCCAGGGATTCAAGCGACACGGTCTCGGCTACATCCGGTCCTGGCTCACGCCCCCGGGTGTACCTACGGCGCTCGCCATCCCTTTGCACTTCATCTTCTTCGTCGTTCACCTGATGGGCGAGTTCTTCAAGCCGCTGTCGCTGGCAATCCGACTTTTCGGCAATACCATCGCCGGCCATCTCGTCATCCTGGTGATGTTGGGCCTTGTGCTGCAGTACCAGAACCTCCTCATCGCGGTACCGCCGCTGGCCTTCGTCATCATCATGACCGGATTTGAGATCTTTGTGGCCTTCCTTCAGGCCTACATCTTCGCGCTCCTCTCGGTGATCTACATAGAGTCCGCAATCTACGCCGGCCACTAACTCAGGCACAACGCAGAAGAAAAGGAGAAGAACGTGGACGCTGGGACCGCTGCAAAGCTAGCCGCAGGTCTGGGCATTGGTATTGCTACCCTCGGCCCTGGGATCGGCATCGGCTACATGACCGGTCGCGCGACCGAGGCCATCGCTCGGCAGCCCGAGGCAATGGGCGACATCCGAACCACGATGATCATCGGCGTGGCTCTGGCCGAGGCGCTCGCTTTGTACGCCTTCGTCATTGCCATCCTGCTCGCGGTCGCTTCCTAGGGTTCTGACATCAAGCTCCGGAGGGCGGACGGCCCTCCGGAGCGCACGACTGAGGAGCGCGAGAGTTCAGCATGAGCATCTTCGAGGTATCACCCGGACTATTCCTGTGGTCCGCCCTCACCTTCATTATTCTCATCCTGCTGCTGTGGAAGGTGGCTTATAAGCCGCTGATGGCCATGCAGAAGAAACGGCAGGCCGAGATCCACGACGCCATCGAAGGCGCCGAACGGGTGAAGGAAGAGGCCCGTATGCTGCTGGTTGAGTACAAGCAGCAGCTGGCAGACGCTCGGGTCGAGGCAGAGGAGATCTTGGAACGGGCCAGGCGCGTTGGCGAATCGACCAAAGCGGAGTTGGTCAACGAGGCCAAGGCCCAGGCGGATCGCACTCTCGAGAAGGCTCGGGAGCAGATCGAGCGCGAAACTCGCCAGGCACTGGCCGACATCAAGTTGCAGGTGGCCGATCTGGCTTTGGCAGCAGCAGAGAAGGCAACCAGCCGCAGTCTCACGGCCGAGGAAGACGTAAGGCTCATCCGTGAGGCCCTGGCTGAAGTTGAGCTGATGCGGCCCAATAGTAACTGAGGAAGAGGCGCAGGTGAGCGAGGGTAAAGTCGCGAGAGTCTACGCAGACGCCCTTTTCCGTGCAGCGGAAGAGGAAGGCAGAATAGAGGCTGTCAGGCGGGATCTGCGCTCGTTTGTTGAAGCGTGCCGTGGTTCCCGGGAACTGCGTGATGCGTTCTCCAACCAGGACGTGGCCGGCGAGACTCGGAAGCGCCTGGTGATGGAGTTGACCGAAGGGGGCGACCCTCTGGTCCGCAACCTCCTGCGCCTTCTCATTGACAAGGGGCGAGAGGAGATACTCGAGGACTTGGGTCATGCCTTCGGTGAAATGGTTGAGGCTGCGGCGAATGTGGTAACGGTAACGCTCACTACGGCGCGGCCCCTTCCCGACGGGCTCATGGCCGAAGTCAAGGCATCGCTCGAGTCCTCGCTGCAGAAGACCGTGGAGCTCGAGCATACGGTGGATGAGGCAATCGTCGGCGGAGCCAAGCTCCGCATCGGTGACAGAATCGCGGACGCGAGTATCCGGCACAGGCTGGATCAGCTACGCGCCCGCCTGACAAGCCCAACGGCAAGGTTGGAGGGTTCAGTTGAAGCTGCGTCCTGAGGAGATTACCGCTGTCCTCAAGTCCCAGATCCGTGACTATGAGGCCGAGGTGGATGTCCAGGAGGTAGGCACGGTGCTGCAGTGGGCGACGGCATCGCCCGTATTCACGGGCTTGAGAATGCCGTTGCCTCGGAGATGCTCGAGCTTCCCCACGGGGTTATGGGGCTGGTCCTCAACCTCGAGGAAGATAACGTGGGCGCCGTGCTCCTGGGCGAGGATACCCTGATCAAAGAGGGTGACCTGGTCAAGCGCACCGGCCGGATCCTGCAGGTGCCGGTGGGCGACGCCATGGTGGGGCGGGTCGTGGACCCGCTGGGGAACCCGCTGGATGACAAGGGCCCTATCGAGGCCAGTGATTACCGTCCGGTGGAATCTGGCAAGGCTCCGGGAGTTATCCGTCGGCAGCCGGTCAAGGAACTCCTCTGCAGACCGGCATCAAAGCCGTTGACTCGCTCATCCCCATCGGCCGAGGTCAGCGCGAGCTGATCATCGGTGACCGCGGGACCGGCAAGACGGCCATCGCGGTGGACACGATCATCAATCAGAAGGGGCAAGACATCATCTGCATCTACGTGGCGATCGGTCAGAAGGCCTCCACGGTGGCGCAGATCGTGAATCGCTTGGACCAGTACGGGGCTATGGACTACACGATTGTTGTGATGGCGTCCGCCTCGGCGTCTGCCCCACTGCGGTACATCGCGCCTTACGCGGGTGCGGCCATGGGCGAGTACTTCACCTACCAGGGTAAGCACGCTCTATGCATCTACGATGACTTGACCAAGCACGCTGACGCCTATCGGCAGATGTCGCTGCTGCTCCGTCGTCCCCCGGGCCGCGAGGCTTTCCCCGGAGACGTCTTTTACCTCCACAGCCGTCTGTTGGAGCGCGCATGCAAGCTCCGCGACGACTTGGGTGGCGGGTCGCTGACGGCGTTGCCTGTTATCGAGACGAAGGCCGGTGACCTGTCGGCCTACATTCCGACCAACGTCATCTCCATTACCGATGGGCAGATGTTCCTGGAATCAAACCTCTTCTTCTCCGGAGTACGCCCGGCCATCAACGTCGGCATCTCGGTATCCCGCGTGGGCGGCAAGGCGCAGATCTCGGCCATGAAGAAAGTGGCGGGCTCACTGCGTCTGGACCTCTCCCAGTACCGTGAGCTGGAGGCGTTTGCGAAGTTCGGATCGGAACTGGACCCGGAGACCATGAAGACGCTGTCTCGTGGCGAACGGCTCGTAGCAGTGCTCAATCAACCGCAGTACAGGCCTTGGCCGGTGGCGGATCAGGTACAGGTGCTGTTTGCTGCCACCCAGGGCTATCTCGATGATGTGGAAGTGGCTCAAGTGTCGGAGTTCAACCAGAGCCTGCTCGATTTCCTGAAAGCGCAGCATCCCTCCATCGGGGAGAGCATCGCGGAGACCAGCGATCTCACCGATGCGGTGGCCGAGCAACTGCACGAAGCCATCCGGGCCTTCAAGGCGGATTACGTCAGCAGCGGCGCGACTCTGGTCGAGGCGTAGGGGGCGGGCGACCATGGCTAGCCAGAAAGACCTCAGGCGGCGCATCTCCTCGGTGGAGAACACGAGGAAGATCACCAAAGCCATGGAGATGGTGGCTGCGGCACGCTTGCGCCGTTCCCAGCAGCGCATAGAGTCGGCACGACCATACGCGTATTGGATGATGGAGTTCATCGCCGGTCTTGTACGTTACGCTCCAGCCGCCCCTACGGGGATCCCGCTTCTGGATGTGCGTGCGAACACGGAGCGCGTGGCTCTGGTAGCGGTGACCGCCGACCGTGGGTTGTGTGGAGCCTTCAATGCCAACGTCGTGCGGCGTACGTTGGACCTCAAGCGCACGTACGAGGCCCAGGGCGTAGGAGTTGACCTGCACGTAGTCGGTAAGAAGGGCGTCTCCACCCTACGTTTCCAGGGGCACACCCTGGCGGGGGCGTATACCGGTATCACCGATCGTCCTCGCTATCTGAATGCCCAGACGATGGCCGATGTGCTGATTCGGGCATACTCTTCTCAAGAGGTTGACGCGGTTCATCTGGTCTACAACCGCTTCAAAACGGCCATGGAGCAGAACCTCACCGACGAAGTGATTCTCCCCATCCAGGAGGAAGTGGTTACGAAATACGCTTCCGAGGTGGTGGCTCCGCACATGGAGTTCATCTTCGAGCCGGGGCCGGGCAAGATCTTGCGCGATCTCCTTCCCACTTATGTGGAAATGGCGATCTTCCGGGCACTCCTCGAGAGCTCGGCCAGCGAACACGGAGCGCGTATGACCGCAATGCGCAACGCGTCCGAGTCCGCTATCGACATGATCAGCAGTCTGAACCTGGCCATGAACCGGGCTCGGCAGGCTTCCATTACTCAGGAAATCTTGGAAGTGGTGGCCGGAGCCGACGCCCTGGCCTGATGAGATGAAGTGCGCCGGCCGGCTGCGCAGGCCGGCGGCACGAGGAGGATACGTGGCGATATGAACAAGGGAAAGATAGTCGAGATCATCGGGCCGGTCCTGGACGTGTACTTCGAACAAGAACTCCCGGCCATCTACAACGCTCTGGAGATCAGGGCCGCAGACCCCTCCGGTGAGGAGATCAGGTTGGTGGCCGAAGTGGAGCAGCACTTGGGCGACAACAAGGTGCGCGCCGTGGCCATGGACTCTACCGACGGTCTGGCCGGGGTATGGAAGTCCTGGATACCGGGCAACCGGTGACGGTGCCTGTGGGTGAGGCCACTTTGGGTCGCCTCTTCAACCTCATCGGTGAACCCATCGATGAAGGTGCTCCACTTCCGGCAGACGTGGAGCGCTGGCCCATCCACCGCCCGGCTCCCACCTTCGATGCCCTGGAGCCCACCACTGAGGTGTTTGAGACCGGCATCAAAGTCATCGATCTTCTGGCTCCTTACGTCAAAGGCGGCAAGGTTGGCCTGTTCGGCGGTGCCGGCGTGGGCAAGACGGTTCTCATCCAGGAACTCATCAACAACATCGCCACGGAGCATGGTGGCCGCATGTCGGTCTTCTGTGGGGTGGGAGAGCGGACTCGAGAAGGCAACGACCTCTACCTCGAGATGCTGGAAGCAGGTGTCATCGCCAAAACGGCTCTGATGTTCGGTCAGATGAACGAGCCTCCAGGCGCACGCTTGCGCGTAGGTCTTTCCGGTCTCACCATGGCCGAATACTTCCGCGATGTTACGGGGCAGGACGTGCTCCTGTTTGTGGACAACATCTTCCGTTTCGTGCAGGCAGGTTCCGAGGTCTCTGCCCTTCTGGGGCGTATGCCGTCGGCCGTGGGCTACCAGCCGACCCTGGCTTCCGAGATGGGCCAGCTTCAGGAGCGCATCACCTCTACCAAGCGTGGCTCGGTCACTTCGGTGCAGGCCATTTACGTACCCGCCGACGACCTGACCGACCCGGCACCGGCCAACTGCTTCGCCCACCTGGACGCTACCACGGTGCTGAGCCGGGCTGTTGCGGAGAAGGGCATCTACCCTGCAGTGGACCCGCTGGATTCGACGAGTCGTGCTCTCGACCCGAACGTGGTGGGCGAGGAGCACTACAGTGTGGCCACACAGGTGCAGGAGACACTGCAACGCTACAAGGATCTCCAGGACATCATCGCCATCTTGGGTATGGACGAGCTGTCCGACGAAGACAAGCTCCTGGTGCAGCGGGCGCGCAAGATCGAACGTTTCTTGTCGCAGCCGTTCACAGTGGCGGAAGCGTACACCGGGCGGGACGGCAAGTACGTCAGACTGGCCGACACCATCCGTGGGTTCAAAGAAATCGTGGAAGGACGTCACGACGACATACCGGAGCAGGCCTTCTACATGGTGGGGACCCTGGAGGAAGCCGTGGCCACGGCCAAGCGCATGCGTGGCGAGGCGGAGGAGTAGGCTGTGGCCTCAGGACAGCAGGACACCCCGTTCCTTCGGGTGGAGGTTGTCGACCCTGACGGGCTGACTTTTGAGGGCGATGTGGCCATGGTGGTCATCCCGGCCGCATACGGCGAGATCGGGATCTTGCCTCAGCACGCGCCGTTGGTGGCGAAACTCGACATCGGCGAGTTGCGGGTGAAAACGCTCGGCAATCAGTGGATGTCGTTGGCGGTGGCCGAGGGCTTCGTTCTGGTGCAGCAGGATCGCGTGATCGTGTTGGCCGACTCGGCTGAACTGGCCAGTGAGATAGATGAGGAGAAGGCCATCCGCGCCCGCGACCGTGCGTTGGCCAATCTGGCCATGATCAAAGAAGGGAAGGTGCCCGAGGGGCAGGAGAAGCTCTATCCCTTCCGTGAGCAGATGGCTCTCAAAGCCGCCCTGAATCGCCTGAAGGTGCTCCGCAAAGCGTAGGCAGACCGTCAGGGAGCCGATGTCCATGACCGCAGGGACCGA
Organism: Thermoleophilia bacterium; assembly: GCA_040770645.1. Classification (GTDB taxonomy): domain Bacteria; phylum Actinomycetota; class Thermoleophilia; order RBG-16-64-13; family RBG-16-64-13; genus JAAYZX01. The sequence continues at coordinate 64,152 of JAXGIS010000003.1, forward strand.
TTCTCGGTACCTGATCCGGGGAGGCGTCCGCCTCTCCGGACGGGTGCCGGTTTCCGGGGCGAAGAACTCCGCGTTGAAGCTCATGGCCGCCGCACTGTTGGCGCCGGCCACCTACACGCTGCGCAACGTCCCCAGTATTCAAGATGTCTACACCATGAGCGAGGTGCTCCAGCATCTGGGCGCGGAAGTCGCGTTTGCCGACGGAGTCATGCGCATAGACACCACGGGCGTGGCCAGCCAAACGGCCCCGTACGAGCTGGTGCAGCGGATGCGGGCGTCCATCCAAATCATGGGGCCCTTGGTGGCGCATTTCGGGCAGGCCCGCGTGGCCATGCCCGGGGGCTGCAATCTAGGCCCCCGAAAGATAGACATCCACCTGCGGGGTCTCACCCAACTGGGCGCCGAGATCAAGTCGGATCATGGATTCGTGGAGGTCAAGGCCCCCCGTCTGACCGGCACCTACATACTGCTCGAGTACCCGAGCGTGGGGGCCACTGAGAACCTCATGATGGCCGCCGTGCGTGCGGAGGGCGAGACCACCATAGACAACTCCGCTCGGGAGCCCGAAATAGTGGACCTGAGCAAGTTCCTCATCAGCATGGGAGCCGACATCGAGGGAGCGGGAACCTCCACCATCAAGGTGCGTGGTGTATCCGAACTCCACGGAGCGGAGCACACGGTGATCGGCGATCGGATCGAGGCCGGCACATACCTGGTGGCGGGAGCCATCACGGGCGGTGAGGTGGAGGTGGAAGGCATCAGCCCGCGTGTCCTCGACATCTTCCTCTCCAAACTGCGTTCCATCGGTGTACATGTGCAGGAGAACTCACGGTCCATCAAGGCGAGTGGGGACGTTGGGCAGTATGTGGGTACCGATATCGCTACTCTCCCGTATCCCGGATTCGCCACGGATCTGCAGGCTCAGACCATGGCGTTGCTCTCTGTGGCCCAGGGGCCGTCGATCGTGACTGAGAACGTTTTTGAGAGTCGCTTCGTCTTTGTGGATGAGTTGATTCGGCTGGGTGCGCACATCAAGGTGACCGGGCACCACGCCGTGGTCAACGGGGGCCATCCGCTCACGGGAGCCATCGTCAGGTGCTCCGATCTGCGGGCGGGAGCGGCCTTGGTGCTGGCAGGGCTGGCAGCCGAGGGGACCACAGAGGTGAGAGATGTCTTCCATGTCGATCGGGGATACGAGGATCTCGAGGGGAAATTGCGGGCCCTCGGCGCTCAGATCGAACGCGTGGGGTAGCGGGGACAGCTCTCACTCCGGCCGGTTGAAGTGGCGGCCTCCAGACGGGCAGGGTAGAAGCGTCGGCTAGAGGCCTCGCAGTCCATGATGACTCCGAGAGAACAACCTTACCCTATCTATTGCGTCGATGGCGCGCCGCGCACGCGGCGCTGGCCCAAAGTGGCCCTGGTCGTGATGGCGATCGTGATAGGCATAGTCGGTGTTGGGGCAGCCACGTCCTACATCTGGCTGGACCGCCTCATGAGGCGTATGCACGACGATCCGTCGGTCTCCGCCGCCATCAGTGTGCTCACGCTCACCACATCCTCCGGCGCCGGAGCGGCCGGAGGCACTACCGGACCGCCACCCAAGCTGCCGGGGACCATGGATATCGTGGTGTTTGGGTCGGATAACCGCGACGAAGGCGACGGGATCGAGGAGTACGGTCGCTCGGACACGATCATGCTGGTCCATGTGGATCCGCGGGCCAACTTCGTTTCCGTGCTTTCGCTGCCTCGAGATCTTCGAGTGGAGATCCCGGGTCACGGCATACAGAAGCTGAATGCGGCCTACTCGTACGGAGGCCCGGCCTTGGCCATCGAGACTATTCAGAATCTTACGGGTATAGACTTGGACCATTTCGTGAACATAGATTTCGATGCGTTTCGCCAAGTGACCATCTCGCTGGGTGGCGTATGGATCGATGTGGACCGCCGTTATTATCATCAAACGCAGGCCGGGGATGCTGAATATCATGAGAATCTCGACATACAAGCGGGCTATCAGCGGCTCATGGGCGAGGATGCCCTGGATTTCGTTCGCTATCGCATCGATGCCAACAGCGACTTCGGTCGTATGCAGCGGCAGCAACTATTTCTACGGAGGCCAAACGCCAGCTGGTGAGCTTTGCCACGGCTCTGCAGGTGCCGAAACTGGCGGGCCTGGTGGCGGACAACGTCAAGACTTCTCTGCTGACCGGTGACGTGATCGACTTAGCTTTTTGGGGCCTGCGTCTCGATGGCAGCCGGGTGAAGCAGATCAGCCTGGAGGGTGACGCGCAGCAGATAGACGGGATCTGGTACGTACTGGCGACTGATTCACAGCTGCGGGAAGCCGTGAGCAGCTACAGGACCGCGCCTTTGGATGAAGCCCTGCAGGAGGGTACCGACTCCACGGGCTCCGGTTCCGGGGATACGGGAACGTCGTCCGGCGGTACATCCGAGACTTCTGCCGAGGCGGTTTCGAGCGCCGCGGTGGCGGGAGTGAAGGTGGAGGTGTTGAACGGCAACGGTAGGACCGGCCAAGCGGCCACCGCCGCCAGCATGTTGCGGGCAGTGGGCGCGGAGGTGGTTGCGGTGGGCGATGCCCCGGCCAGACAGGAAGAAACCACGGTCTTGTATCCGAGTGGTCGGCAATCGGCCGCAGAAGCAGTGACGTCTGTATTGGGCACGGGGGGCACAGTGCTGGATAGTGGCGCCAGTGTCATTAAGGTCATCCTCGGGTACGACTTCCAGGCCGAGTACAATCGCGTCACCTCCCCCGGCCCCTCAGGGATCATATATGAGGATGAGTACAAAGCTCTGCAGAGCATGGTGAGCTTCAATCTCTTGGGGCCCACCTACATTCCCCCTTATTACAGGTACAACGATCGCAGAGTGTACGAGATCGATGCTGGGGGTGGATCCACCTTTCCCGCCGTCAAGACCATTTATCGTCTTGGCAGAGAGGACCAGTATCTGGGCATCATGCAGACGACGTTTCTGAATGCGCCCATCGCCTCGGCCGGCCAGACGGTGGAAATCGACGGCGTCACGTATACGATCGTGGGCATATCCGGAACCACCGACCACATCTGGTGGAAGAAGGGCGGTGTTCTGTACTGGGTCTCCAACACGCTCAGCCACCTTCTGACGCGAGAGGAGTTGTTGAGGGTGGCGTCGGGTATGACCCCGGTTCTTTGAGTCGTGTCGTCAACGCGACAGCCGGGCATGCGGGTCTTGGTCAGCGAGGCCGCGGAAGAATGGGCCCATGCATATGCGACGGTCATGGCCGGACCCGAGGGGGAAGTTGTCTATCTGTCGCACATGGGTGTGCGCAGCCTGAACCGGCCACTCAGCCCGGCCGAAATTGACGCCGTACGGCGGGCTGTCAGAGATGTGCCCGCGGGGTCGGTCATGAGTCCGCGCCCCGCAGCGGGAGCATATGTGGGATATGTCTGCACGGGGAGGGTCTTGAATACCGCGTCCATGTGGCTCGGCGACGCGGGCGTGGAAGATGCCGCAATCACCGTCGGCGGAAGTGCGGAAACCGTCGGCGGAAATGCTCTGGTGGCGGTGAGCGACCACGCGGATCTGACGTACCGGGCGCCCCTCTGGGGACCGAATCGGGATGAGGTGGGGCCGCGCTTTCCCGCGCTGGCCGGTCTATACCGCCCCGAGGTCGTCAAGGCGGTTTTCCCACAGGCGGTGGTGGGCGATGTCGCGGAAGTGAACTGCCCCCATTGCCCCTCAGCGTTCGAAGCCTTGGCCATGCAGCGGGTGAGTTTCATGGCGGCTACCAATCAACTGGCATCCTTGGCTATCCTAGCGGCACACGCTGGATACGGACTGGCCGTGCTGCTGGTCTGCGACGGAAAGGACGGAAGCCCGACGTGATCGATTGCGACGTGAAAGACCTGACCCTGGCGGCACGCGGGGCTCTGCGCATTGAATGGGCCGAGCGTGATATGCCGGTTCTACGTTCCATACGGGAACGCTTTGCAGCCGAGAGACCTTTGGAGGGCTCGCGCATAGCTGCCTGCCTCCATGTGACCACTGAGACCGCCAACCTCATGTTGACCCTGAAGGCGGGGGGCGCGGAAGTGTGGCTGTGTGCATCGAACCCGCTGTCTACCCAGGACGATGTGGCGGCGGACTTGGTGGCGTCGCACGGAATACCTGTATTCGCCAGAAAAGGCGAGGACCACGACACCTACTACCGCCACATTTTGGCCGTGCTTGGATCCCGACCCCAGATCACCATGGATGACGGGGCAGATCTGGTCACGACGTTGCACAACGAGTGCTCGGACCTTCTTAGTGACGTGCTCGCCGGGACCGAGGAGACTACTACCGGCGTCATTCGTCTCAAAGCCATGGCCGCCGAGGGAGTTCTACGCTACCCGATTATTGCGGTCAACGAAGCCATGACCAAACATCTCTTCGATAATCGCTACGGTACCGGCCAGTCCACGCTCGACGGTGTCATCCGAGCCACCAACGCGCTGATTGCAGGCCGCGTGTTCGTGGTGGCCGGCTACGGCTGGTGTGGACGCGGTTTGGCGATGAGGGCCAAAGGCCACGGTGCCGACGTCGTGGTCACCGAGGTCGATCCCCTGCGGGCGCTCGAGGCCGTCATGGATGGGTTCAGAGTCATGCCCATGGCCGAAGCCGCACCACTCGGCGACATCTTCGTAACGGCCACCGGTGATATACACGTCATTCGCGGCGAGCACTTCGCGGCCATGAAAGACGGGGCCATCGTGGCCAACACCGGGCACTTCAATGTGGAGATCGACATACCGGCTCTGGAACAAATGGCGGTGTCCCGTAGAGAGGTCCGCGACTTCGTTGAGGAGTTTCGCATGGCCGACGGCCATCGTGTCTACCTTCTGGCGGAAGGGCGACTTGTCAATCTTTCATGCGCTGAGGGGCATCCTGCCAGTGTCATGGACATGAGTTTCGCAAACCAAGCGCTGTCGGTGGAGTACCTTGTGTCACGTGGCCGTGAGTTGGCAGCCGACGTATACGATGTCCCCCAGGCCATTGACCAGGATGTCGCCCGCCTGAAGCTGGCTGCACTGCGGACGAGTATCGACGTGCTCACGCCTGAGCAGGTGGAGTACCTGGCCGGCTGGCAGCACGGCACCTGAAAATCGAGCTTACGCCACTGGGGCGGAGCATCCGCCACACCACGGGCGCGGGGGGTACCCGCCTCTCACATTGCAGTAGCGGCGGGGCGTGAGAACGGGAGAGGAAGGGTGCGGCCCGTGACGCTGCTGGGGTGCTGCGTCGAGGAAGGAGGCTCAGCGTGATTTCGTCGGAAGTGCGCACCATCGAGTGGCGCGACGGCCGTGTGATCATGATCGATCAGCGGCTGCTGCCAGCGGTGGAGACGTACGTCACGTGTAGCACCTGGGAAGAGGTGGCCGAGGCCATCTCGACCATGGTGATTCGTGGGGCCCCCGCCATTGGGGTGGCGGCGGCGATGGGCGTTGCCTTGGCGGCGCGCACGGTGGCGTTCACCGAATCGGGTGCGGCTCCTGCCATGTATTCGGCCCTCCAGGCTGCAACCAAAGGCCTCTTTGCGACCCGCCCCACTGCCTATAACCTGGGATGGGCTTTGGAGCAGATGCGTACGGTGTGGGAAGGGGCAGTGGGCGACCCACGGGAGACGGCGCGCGCATTGGAGCGGCGCGCCCTGGAGATCATGGGGGGTGATGTGGACTCTTGTCGGCAGATCGGCGAGTACGGTGCAGACCTCATTGTGGGCCGGCCCGCCGGTGGCGGCGGGCCGGCCACCGCTCCCCTCATCCCCGCGGCCCCATGTTTCGATGACGGTCCCCGGATCTTGACGCACTGCAACGCGGGAGCGCTCGCCACCGCCGGGTACGGTACGGCCTTGGGGGTCATTCGCTCATCTTTCGCGCGAGACCGGCGGCTGCGGGTTCTGGCCGACGAGACGCGCCCCCTGCTCCAGGGGGCCAGGTTGACGGCTTGGGAGTTGAAGCGTGACGGCATTCCGGTAGAAATCATTACCGACAGCATGGCCGGATTCTATTTGGGCCGGGGAGAGGTATCCCATGTGGTGGTGGGGGCGGACCGCATCACTGCCAATGGGGATACGGCCAACAAAATCGGCACTTACGCGGTCTCCGTTTTGGCCCGTGAGCATGGGGTGCCGTTTCTCGTGGCGGCTCCGTTTTCCACCATAGACCTCTCCTTGGAGGATGGCTCCCTCATTCCCATCGAGGAGAGGGAGGCCACGGAGGTGACCACGCTGGGGGGCAATCGCCTGACTCCCGAGGGCGTGGGCGTGAGGAATCCGGCATTCGATGTAACACCTGCTTCGCATATCTCAGCCATCATCACCGAAGGCGGTATCGCTTTCCCGCCCTACCGTCAGTCGTTGGCCGCTCTGGCGTGTAATACCGAAGGAGGGTGCCCATGAGAGCCATGATCATGGCAGCCGGCTTGGGTACACGGCTTCTGCCGCTGACCGCCATCACGCCCAAACCCATGGTACCCATATTGGGAAGGCCGATTCTGGCCCACATCCTGACGCTGTTGCGCCGGCATCGCATCACCGATGTTGTCATCAACCTGCATCACGCGCCCGAGTCCATAACCAGCTACTTTGGGGATGGTAGGGAGTGGGGCATGCGGATCACCTACTCACTGGAACCCGAGTTGTTGGGTACAGCAGGGGGGGTCAAGCGCAACGAGCGCTTTCTCACTGAGGACGGTGCCTTCTTGGTGGTGAGTGGTGATTCGCTCATGGACGTCGATCTGAGTGGTCTCGTGGCGGCACACGCCGACTCGGGCGCCGTGGCCACGTTGGCGCTGAAGGAAGTGGAAGATCCGTCGCAATACGGTGTGGTGGCTTTGGATGACCGGGGTGCCATCCGATCGTTTCAAGAAAAACCGGCGCCCGGAGAGGAGATATCTCGCTTGTGCAACTGTGGGCTCTACGTCTTGGAGCCGGATGTGTTGCAGCGGGTCCCGGCCGGCGTCTTCTATGACTTTGGTAGGCAACTGTGGCCCGAACTCCTGGCCGAGGAAGCGAGGTTGGGGTCATTCTCGGTCTGCGGTTACTGGAATGATGTTGGGGACATCCAAGCCTATCGACAGGGTAGCTTCGATGCCCTCAACGGACGGGTTCAACTCGATCGGGATGCCACGGAGGTGATGCCCGGGGTCTGGTGCGGACCTCGATCATACGTGGACGGTGGCGCCGACATCGAGCCACCCGTGTACATAGGAGCCGACTCCCGGGTGGAAGGTGGAAGTAGGCTGCGCGGACCCGTGGTTCTCGGCTGCGGCAGCGTAGTCGAGGAGGGTGCCACGGTTTCGGATGTGGTGGCTTGGCCGGCCGCGCTCTTCGGTCGCGGTAGCACGATTGAACGCAGCACGGTGGGGACGCTTACTCGATTCATGGGTTGGGTGAAGATGCGTGATTGCGTGGTGGGGGAACGGTGTCTGTTGGGAGATACAGGGCCTATTGAGGGCGCCAGTTTGGAACCGGGGACGGTACTGTGGGCGTAGCTCCCGCCCTTCTGGCCACATTGGCTGCAGGAGGACGCGTAACGCGTCTCGCCCTCGACCTGATCTTTCCCCGCGATGCGTCGGCTGTGGGGAGTTCGAGACCCTGCTGTGTGAGGTGTGTCGCGCGGACCTGAAACCGTTGGCCGAGGGGTGTCGGCGGTGTGGCAGGCCTGACATGGTCTCCACCCATCACGGTTGGTGTCGGGACTGCGTGGGGAGACGACTGGGATTCGCGTCGGCCGGGAGCGCCTTCGCCTACGAGGGTGTGGCGCAGGAGCTGGTCGTAGCCTTGAAGTACGGGGCAGAAGCAGGTGGCCGAACCCATGGCCGAAGCTGCGGCCGACGTCTTCCGTAGGTGCCTCGCACGGCCGGGGTTGCCCATCGTGACCTGGGTGCCCTCCCACCCGGCGGTCACTCGGGAACGGGGATACAACCAGGCCGAGGTGCTGGCGCGTGCGTTGGCGTGTCGGTCCGAGGTGGAGCATGTGATGCCGCTGGCGCGCAAGGTCAAGCGCACGGCACACCAGCAGGCGTTGTCCAGAGAGGAGAGGGCAGGGAACCTGGCGGGGGCGTTTGTCGGCTTTGAATCGCCGGTGTCCTTCGGCGACGAAGCCTGGGTTATGCTCGTCGACGACGTATTCACCACCGGAGCCACCAGCAGCGAAGTGGCTTCGGCCATCACGGCTCGTTCGGGCCTTGAAGTACACGTGTTCACTTTCGCCAGAGCACTGGGTGAGGTTCCATGCTTCACGGACTGACAGGGAGCACGTGGTGTGGTATCTTCCGGGTTCGGTCGCTTCCGTCAGAGAGTGTGGCCGCCCGGCCTGGAACCGGAAACCTGTCGAGAGTCTCTAAAGGAGTTGGTACGGCGTGAACCTCGTGATCAAAGGCCGCAACATGGTTGTCTCAGATGCCCTGAGTGCATACGTGGGAGAGAAGATCGGGCGCATCGGAAGGTACCTGTGGGACGGCGCGCGCTGCGAGCTTGAGCTCTCCACGGAGAAGAACCCCAGCATTTCTGACAATCAGGTCGCAGAGGCCACCATCTTCACCAAAGGACCGGTTATCCGCGCCCGCGAAGCGTCCCCCGACATGTATACGTCGGTGGATCTTGTAGCGGACAAACTCGAACGTCAAGTGAAGAAGTACCGTGGCAAACTGGTGGCCCGCACGCAGGGCGCCCACCGGGAAGCCGTCTTGAGCCAGGGCTTCGCCGTACCCGAGGAAGCGGAGAGGGAAGCCGAAGAGGCGGGCGAAATGCCCAAGATCGTGAAAGTCAAGCAGTTCATCGTGAAGCCCATGACCCCTGAAGAGGCCGCGTTGCAGCTGGAGATGGTGGGACACGATTTCTTTGTGTTTGTCAACTCCGAGACCCAAGATACCAACGTGGTCTATCGCAGGCGGGACGCGCATTACGGTCTGATAGAACCGCAACGTTGATAATGAGCCCCGGGTCCATTGGGTGCGGTCCGTGCACACCGGCACGGATACACGCACCGGGTGGATGTGCCGGGCAGGGAAGTCAACATGAGCATCGTAGATAGGATCTTCCGCTTCGGCGAAGGCCGCAAGCTGCGGGCGTTCGAGGAGATCGTCACTCGGGTCTCCTCACTTGCTGAATCCGTGCGGGCGCTGACCGACGTCGAGTTGAGAAGCAAAACCGATGAGTTCAAGGGCCGCCTTGCCCGGGGCGAGAGCCTGGATGACCTGCTACCGGAAGCTTTTGCCGTGGCCAGAGAGGCTGCTGAGCGCGTGGTGGGCATGCGTCCCTTTGACGTGCAGGTCATGGGGGCCGTGGTTCTGCATCGTGGATCCATCGCGGAGATGAAGACGGGTGAAGGCAAGACGTTGGTGGCCACTATGCCCGTCTATCTCAACGCCCTTAGCGGCAAGGGCGTGCACGTGGTGACTGTCAACGACTACCTGGCCAAGCGAGACACCGAGTGGATGGGGCCCATCTACGAGTTCCTGGGGCTGACCGTGGGCGCCCTCCAGAGCAACATGCCTCAGGCCGAGCGCGTCGCTGCTTACCAATGCGACGTGGTACACGGCACCAATACCGAGTTCGGCTTTGACTACCTGCGCGACAACATGGCCCTCTCCATGGACCAGCGTGTTCAACGGGGCTACCACTACGCCATCGTCGACGAAGTGGACTCCATCCTCATTGATGAGGCTCGGACTCCGCTCATCATTTCGGGTCCTGGGGAGCGGGCCGCCAAGACCTATTACGATTTCGCGCGCATCGCCAGGCAGCTCAAAGAGGGCGAAGATGAGGACTACGAAGTAGACGAAAAGAAACGTACGGTTGCGCCCACCGAGAAGGGCGTGGCCAAAGTGGAGCGCATGTACGGGGTCGACAATCTGTATGAGGACCTCTCCGGCCAACTGGTCAACCATCTCGTGCAGGCCCTCAAGTCCCAAGCGCTGTTCAAACGCGACGTGGACTACCTGGTGGCGGACGGCGAGGTCAAGATCATAGATGAGTTCACCGGACGGGTCCTCGAGGGACGGCGCTACTCGGAAGGGCTCCATCAGGCCATTGAGGCCAAAGAAGGGGTGAGGATCAAGGAGGAGAATCAGACTCTCGCCACCATCACCCTGCAGAACTACTTCCGCCTCTACGACAAGCTGGCAGGCATGACGGGCACAGCCGCCACCGAGGCGGACGAATTCAACCACACCTATGGCATGGAAGTCGTGATCATCCCGCCCAATCGCCCCATGATCCGCGACGACGCGAACGATGTGATTTACAAAACCGAGTCCGCCAAGTTCCAGGCGGTGGTCGAGGATTTGGTGGAATGCTATCAACGCAAGCAACCGGTGTTGGTGGGCACCATCTCGGTGGAGAAGTCGGAGCGGCTGTCGGCCATGTTGAATCGGCGGGGTATCCCCCACGAAGTTCTGAATGCCAAGCAGCATGCGCGCGAGGCCTCCATCGTGGCGCAGGCCGGGCAGCCGGGTGCCATCACCATCGCCACCAACATGGCGGGCCGGGGAACCGACATCAAGCTCGGAGAAGGCGTTGCCGATCTGGGCGGCCTCTATGTGCTGGGGACGGAACGCCACGAGTCGCGACGGATCGACAACCAGTTGCGTGGGCGCTCCGGGCGCCAGGGCGACCCGGGCCTGAGCAGGTTCTACATCTCCCTGGAAGACGACCTTATGCGGTTGTTCGGCGGAGACCGCATCTTCAACATCATGGAGAGGCTGGGGGTGGAGGAGGATCAGCCCATCGAGCACTCTCTGATATCGCGCTCGGTGGAGACGGCCCAGAAACGGGTGGAGGAGCAGAATTTCCAGATACGCAAGCGCGTGCTCGAGTACGACGACGTGATGAACAAGCAGCGCGAAGTTGTCTACGCTCAGCGTCAACGCATTCTGGAGGGCCAAGATCTGCGCGAGGACGTGCGTGGCGTCATCGAGCACGTTCTCAGCTCTGCCATAGTGCCGTATACCTCGATCTCCAAGTTCCCCGAGGAGTGGGATCTCACCGAACTGTTTGTGACTCTCCGCTCGTTCTACGCCGTGACCTTCGGGCCGGAAGATTTGGAGCCGTTGGATCAACTCGATGCCGACGACATCACCCAGCGCGTGATCGACGACGCGTTCGCGGTCTACGATCGCAAAGAGGAAGATCTGGGCTACGACAACATGCGGGAGTTGGAGCGCTGGGTTCTGCTGCGCACGTTGGACGCCAAGTGGCGCGACCATCTGTACGAGATGGACTACCTGCGCGAGGGCATCGGCCTCCGCGCTCTGGCGCAGAAAGATCCGCTGGTGGAGTACAAATCCGAGGGTTACCGCATGTATACGGAGATGATGGAGGCGGTGCAAGCCGACTTTGTGCGGTATCTCTTCCATTTGGAGATCGTGCGCCGTGGAGCGCAGCCGGAGGATCCTCGCCCGGTGCAGTTGGTCTACTCAGGGGGAGACGGCATTGCGCCGGCGCGCAGCTTCGGCGGAGGGTCCACCACCGGGGTTCCGGCGGGCGCCGGCGGCAGGATGAACGATTCCTCGGCCCGTGCCTACCAGAGCGCCCAAGCGGCGGCCAGGACGGTCACGGCGCCGCGGCGTGTGGACCAGAAAGTGGGAAGGAACGACCCCTGCCCCTGTGGCAGTGGCAAGAAGTTCAAACGGTGCTGCGGCGCCTAACCCCAGCGCCGAACCGCACTGTCAGTCAAAAGCTAGCTATAATGAAGGATCATGGCTGAGAAGACCGAAACCACAACGCGGGACGTTATTGAATCGCATCAGGAGCAGTTGGACTCCTTCCGAGAGAAGTTGGCTTGGGTAAAGGACTATCTTTGACCCCGAACAACTGAGCGGGCGCCTGGCGGGGCTTGCGGAGCAGATGCACGAGCCCGCGTTCTGGGATGACGCGGCTGCGGCGCAGAGTGTGTCTTCCCAGTACAGTAGACTGAAGAACCGGCTTGATGACTATCACGAGCTGGCCACCCAAATCGACGATCTCGAGGTGTTCCTGGAACTGGCGAATGAGGAAGCCGTGGCCGGTGAATCCCCTGTCGAGGCCATGCAGGACTTCGAGAGGGTAGCGCACAGCGTGCAGCGGACTCTCGACCGCTTCGAGGAACAGAGGCTCTTTTCAGGCGAGTTCGACGCCGGCGATGCCGTGGTCAGCATTCATCCGGGTGCGGGTGGCACCGAGAGCCAGGATTGGGCTGAAATGCTGTTGCGCATGTATCTGCGCTGGGCGCAGGGTCGCGGCTTCGTGGTGGAGATCAAAGAGGCCACAGAGGGTGACGAGGCGGGTCTGAAGAGCGCCACCTTCACCGTCCACGGCGAGAACGCATACGGGCTCCTGTCGGCGGAACGGGGTGTGCATCGTCTGGTTCGCATCTCCCCATTCGACTCTGCGGCGCGCCGCCACACGTCGTTCGCCTCACTTGATGTCAGTCCCTTGGTGGAAGATGACGTAGCGGTTGACATAGATGATAAAGATCTGCGGGTTGAGACCTACCGTTCATCGGGCGCCGGTGGGCAGCACGTCAACAAGACGGACTCGGCCGTTCGTATCACCCATCTGCCCACGAAGACGGTGGTGCAGTGTCAGAACGAGCGCTCACAGATACAGAACCGGGAAACCGCCATGCGCATGCTGCGCAGCAAGTTGCTGCAACTCGAATACGAGCGGAGACAGCAGGGCATGGCGCGGGAGAAGGGTGAACAGAAGGAGATTGCGTGGGGAAGCCAGATACGGTCATACGTATTGGCCCCATACACTCTCGTCAAAGATCACCGCACCAATCTGGAGAGAGGGAATGTTGAAGGTGTATTGAATGGTGCAATTGACGATTTCATTCGCGAATACCTGGTCCAGCGGGCCACGGGGAAGCTGGGCAAAAGGGAGGTTTGAGGGCCGGCGTGATTAGGTTAGAGGACGTGACCAAGGTATATCCCCCGGACACTATCGGGCTCGAGAGCGTCAGCCTCCATATCGAAAAGGGCGAGTTCGTCTTCTTGGTGGGGCCTTCCGGTTCCGGCAAGTCCACGTTCATCCGGCTGATCATCAAGGAGTTGGAGCCCGATCGCGGTCGCATATTCGTGGGGGGGCGCGAGCTGGGGACGTTACGCCGTTGGAAAGTGCCGTATCTGCGTCGCAACATCGGCTGCGTATTCCAGGACTTCAAGCTCCTGCCCAACAAGACCGTGACCGAGAACGTGATGTACGCTCTGTTGGTGACGGGCAACAATTCGTCGTCGGCCAAGCGCAAGGTGGGCGAGATCTTGAGTCTGGTCGGTTTGGGGCACAAGGCGAACAACTACCCCAACGAACTCTCCGGTGGCGAGCAACAACGCGTCTCTTTGGCGCGGGCGTTCGTGAACCATCCGCCGTTACTGATCGCGGACGAGCCCACCGGGAATCTGGATCCTGAGACCTCGGCCGGCATCATGCAGTTGCTCTACCGGATCAACCAGACGGGCACCACGGTGTTGATGGCCACCCACGACCGTGAGATGGTCGACAAGATGAGGCGTCGTGTGATCGCTCTGGAGGATGGCCAAGTGGTACGCGACCAGCTGAGGGGCGGCTATGGGGAGGTTTAGGTTCTTCTTCACCGAGGCCTTCGGCTCGTTGCGCCGCAATTACTTCATGACCATTGCGGCTGTACTCACCGTGCTGCTTTCCATGACCGTACTCGGTGTGGTCATCGTGTTCGCTTCCAACGTTGACGGTCTACTCAAGGATCTCAAGGGCAAGGTTGAGATTACGGTGTACCTACTTGACTCCACCACGTCTGAACAGATCGAACAGCTGCAGAGCGAGATCGTCTCCTGGGACGAGGTCAAGGATTCCAAGTTCATAAGCAAGGAAGAAGCCCTAGTGATCTTGAAGGAGGACTTCAAAGATCATCCTGAGGTGGTGGAGTCATTGGCCGGGAACCCGTTGCCGGCATCCTTCGAGATATCGCTCAAAGACCCTGAACAGGCGGATGTGGTCGCTGCGCGTTTTGACGGTCGGCCCGAGGTGGAGGAGGTCCGGTACGGCAAAGAGATCGCCGAGCGCATCTTCCGGGTCACGAACGTGGCCAGGAACATCATGCTGGTGTTCATCCTGCTGCTGGGAGTGGAGGGCGTGCTTCTCATTGGCAACACCATCCGTCTGTCTATCTTCGCGCGGCGTCGCGAAGTGGAGATTATGAAGCTGGTGGGTGCCACCAACTGGTTCATCCGTTGGCCGTTCGTGATAGAGGGTGTGGCCGTGGGACTGCTGGGGGCGGCTTTGGCCGTGGTGATTGTGGTGCTGGGGAGCAACTTCGTCATGGGCAAGATCAGGGAGAGCCTGGTGTTCATGAGTGTGCAGTTCCAGTCTATCTCCCTGTGGGAACTGGCCGGCATCCTTCTCCTGGCCGGGGCGGTTATCGGCGCTCTGGGTTCGGGACTGGGGCTCAGGCGGTTCCTCAGAGTCTGAGGTGGATGTGCTGTCCAGGTGGTTTTGCCGCGACGCCGCGGGCCGAAACGGCCCGCGGCGTCCGATCGCTTTGTGCTCGGACGCGGGCCGGCGATACCGCGGCCCGCGTCCGTCTTCGCCGGATGAGTGGGACCCGCATAACGGCCGGGTGCTTGGCCGTGGGTCTGGCGCTGGTGGTTGGGATCGGCTCGCTTTGGCTACCGGCAGCAGTGGGGGCCAAGACCACACAGGAGCTGCAACAAGATCTCGGCGTGACACGGGATCGACTGCGCGAGGTCCGGGAGGGTAAGCAAGAAGCACTGCAACGTCTGGCGGCGGCAGAACGTGACATCCAGGCCCTCGATCAACAGATCGACGGCTTGGAAGGCCAGCTGGAGCAGGTGATGGAGAGGGCCGACGCCGCGCAGGCGCGGTTGGACGCCACGCAGGCTGAACTCAATCAGGTTGCCGCCGAACTTGAGGCGACTCGGCGGAGGCTCCAGAAGGCGGAGGAGGACCTACACACTCAGCAGACGGTACTGAATCAGCGGCTGGTCTCCGCGTACAAATCCGGCACACTGGGGTTCGTGGAATTGCTGCTGGAATCGGTACGTTTCAGTGACTTGCTCAACCGCCTCGACCTCGTGGGCATCATTCTCAGGCAGGACCAGGATGTACTGCAACAGATAGCTACCCTCAAGGGCGACATGGAGGAACAGCGGTCGGCTCTGGAGACGCGGCGTGAGGCGGTATCGGCGCTCGCTGTTAGGCAGCGGGCTGAAGCCGACGAACTGGCTGCGGCGGTGGCGGAGAAACAGAGCGCCATGGAAGCGTTGGCAGTAGCCCGTGAGGGCAAGAAAGTGGCAGCCGCACGAGCCGAGAGCGACAAAGTCGCCTTCGAACAGCAGGAAGAGGAGCTGGCCGCCAGGTCGGAGGAGATCAGGCGGGTGCTGCAGTCTGCGGGCATCTCCACGATCCCTACGCAGGGTACGGGGGCGCTGAGCATGCCTCTGCACGGAGAACTGAGTTCGCGATTCGGCATGCGCACGCTGTTTGGGGTGACACGTATGCACAACGGTATCGACATATCGGCGCCGTTGGGCACCCCCATCAAAGCCGCGGATGGCGGCAAGGTCATTCTGGCCGATTGGAATGGTGGTTACGGCAAGTGCGTGATCATCAACCACGGGGGAGGGGTTGCCACGCTGTACGGTCACCTCTCGGAGATCCGGGTCTCGGTGGGTCAAGGGGTCTCTCAAGGAGAGTTGATCGTATTGTGCGGGAGCACCGGATTTTCCACCGGTCCGCACCTGCACTTCGAAGTGCGCATCAACGGCTCCCCGGTGGATCCACTGGGCTATCTGTAAGGTGGGGGTATGAAGAATTCACAGAGAGTCGCGGTCCTGGCCTTGAGCGCGCTGATGATGGCGGCGCTATTGTTGGTGGCCGGCGTGGCATTCGGTTCTTCGACGATGGGCCGGGCGTTGGTGAGATCGATGCTGCCTGCGGGAGTGGCCGAGGCTTGGCTGGGACCCGACGCGGGTTTCCCGCTTCAGGCCAGTGTCCTTCAGAAAGTGGAGGGGACGTTCTTTAAGCCGGTGGATGCGGCGGCGCTCGAAGAGGGGGCCATACGGGGGATGTTGGCAGGACTCGATGATCCTTACACGGCCTACTTCGACCCCGAGGAGTACGCGAACCTGCTGGTGCACACCCAGGGCTCGTATTCAGGTGTGGGGATAGTGGTGGAGATGCGTTTCGGTTTTGTGACCGTGGTGTCCACGTTCAAAGAGAGCCCTGCGGAACAGGCGGGAGTGCGGCCGGGTGACGTCATTGTGGCGGTGGACGAGGAGGGGGTCCAAGGGAAATCGCTGGATCAGGTGGTCACGCGCATCAAAGGACCTGAGGGCACGGAGGTGAACCTGCGCCTCTATCGGCCGGCATCCGGAAGCAAAGTCATGCCGCCGGTCGTCGAGGGTGATACCGGTGAACTGCCTCCGGGCGGAGAGACCATCAACCTGCTTCTTACGCGTCGTGCCGTCTCCCCGCCCGTGCTGGAGACCGAAGTCCTCGAGCGGGACGGGGTGAAAGTGGCACATATCTCCTTCTTCACGTTCTCAGAGGGCTCGGGTGACAAACTGCGGGCCGAGGTGGAAGCGGTCATGGAGAAGGAGGTGCCGGATGCGGTGATTCTTGACCTGCGTAGCAACGGTGGAGGATTGGTGGATGAAGCGGTCAAGGTGGCCGGGATTTTTCTCCCCAAGGGCACGGTGGTCGCCACGACTGAGGGTCGGCACTGGCCCAAGGAGACGCTCACCGCGCACAGCGGCTACACATCCCAGGTGCCTTTGTTGGTGTTGGTGGACGGGTTCACCGCCAGCGCTTCGGAGATCGTAGCGGGGGCTTTGCTTGATAATGGCCGGGCGACACTCGTTGGAGAACGCACTTTTGGTAAGGGTCTGATTCAGTCCATCCAAGCGTTGTCCAACGGAGGCGCAGTCAAGATCACCATGGCCGTATACCTCACGCCGTCGGGGGCGGACATCAACGGCGAGGGGATCGAACCGAACGTCGAGGCCCCAGACGATCCGGAGACCGAAGACGTGGACGAGACCCTCGAGAAGGCCCTCCAGGTGATCGCCGATCGGAGTTGAGCCCACATGAGTGGCGCTTCGCTATCACGTCGGCCGGCGCGGTTTTTCGTGGATGTCTTTGAATCGGGGGACGAGCCGCGGTGTGGCGGGAGTGCGCGTCTGTCCGCGGAGGACTGGCATCATGCGCGTCGGGTCTTACGGCTTCGGCAGGGTGAGGCGGTGGAACTGGTGTGTGCAGGTGCACCCGGCCGGGTGTGGGAAGGGCGGGTGGACGATATAGGTCACTCGCCACTGATCAGACTCGTGCGCGTGCTCGAAGAGCCCGCTTCTTGGGGGATGCGAATCCTTTTGGTGCAGGGCATACCTGCCCTCCCCAAGGTCGACGACATCATTGACAAAGGCACCCAGGTGGGCGTCGACGAGTTCGTCCTGATCGCGGCCGAAGCATCGCCTTCAGGAGCCATAGACAAAGCCGAATCGCGTCTTGAGCGATGGCGGCGCATCTCCCGAGAGGCCGCCAAACAAAGTCGGCAGCCGGCGGTGCCCGCCGTGACCTTGGCGCAAAGGCCGGACGATCTGATAAGACGACTGGTACAGGAGGTGTGGTGGTCACTTGTACTCGACCCTGCGGCCGACGTGTCTCTGGCCGACGCGTTGCGGCTTCGCGGCTGTGAGTGGGGGTCACAGGGCACGTTGAGGCGTTTCGCGGTGTGGGTAGGCCCTGAGGGCGGGTGGGCGTCTGACGAGCTGTCCCTGTTCCTGGGTGCGGGAATTGGCACAGCACGGCTGGGTCGGCGCATCCTGCGTGCAGAGACGGCGGGGCCGGTGGCGGCGGCCGTGATACGCTTTGCCGTGGGTGATTGGTGAATACGTGTGTTGGCGGCGTGGTTGAATCCTGGGGGAAGGGGCGAGGAGTATAATGGTCTCAAGTATGAATGACTGTATCTTTTGCAAGATTATTCGGGGCGATATCCCCGCCACCTTCGTGCAGCAAGACGAGGGGTTCGTCGCGTTCGCCGATATCAATCCCAAGGCGCCCGTCCATTTGCTGGTGATGCCGCGTCGCCACGTGCGTTCTGTGAACGAGGTTGCGGATCAGGAGGCGGACTTTGGGCAGCGCCTGCTGGCGTTCATTGCCGCCGCCGCCGCCGCGGCGGGCATCAGTCAGACGGGTTATCGAGTGGTTATCAATAATGGGCCTGACGCCGGGCAGGAAGTAGATCATCTACACGTACATGTGCTCGGCGGGCGTGAACTGGGAGATCTGACGTGAGCCTCCTCGAGGACATCCAGCGTAAGGTCATAGAGTCGTTGAAGGCGGGGGATCGTGATCGTGCCGCTTCACTACGGGTGCTGGTCTCGGAACTACAGGGTGCAGCCAAAGAGGCTCGCCACCCCCTGAGCGAGGCCGAAGAGCTGCAGGTGCTTCGGCGCGAGCGCAAGAAGCGCTTGGAGTCGGCAGAGGCTTTCCGATCCGGCGGGCGCCCCGAGTTGGCAGAGAAAGAAGAGTGGATACTAGCTCTGATCAATGACATGTTGCCGCAGCAATTTGATGAGGCGGCATTGGTGAGCCTGATCGATCAAGTGATCACCGAACTGGGTGCAACCACTCCCAAGGAGATGGGGAAGGTCATGAGTGCGGTCATGGCCAAGGGTGGCGCTCAGGTGGACGGTTCTCTCGCCTCGCGGCTGGTGAAAGAGCGACTGACGGCATGAGCGCGTGGTCCGGCGGCCCTGGTTGGGTCCCGGAGGAGCAGGCCTATGCAGGAAGAATCGATCCGGCCTGTGATTAAGAAACGGCTGGATCTGGAGAACCAGGTTGCGTCTCTGCTCGTGGGTGAGCACGACGCCAACCTGCGTGCGCTGGAAGACATGGTGAGCTGCGACCTCTCCCTCCGCGGCAATCGACTGACTCTGGAAGGCGATCCTCTCGAAGTGGAGAGAACCACGGCGCTGTTGGAGGAGTTGGTCCTGTTGCTCGAGAGCGGGCGACCGCTTGATCGATCGACTGTGCACCTGGCCGCCAGCTTGAGTGAGGCCGAAGGGGCCGACGGCGTCAAACGGCTGCCGGGTATCGTGGGCGACGTGATAATCGAGCACCGTGGTCGGCGGGTCGCCCCGAAGACCGTCAACCAGAAGGCGTACGTAGACTCCATCCGCAACAACACCATCACGTTTGCCATCCGGGCCGCGGGGACGGGCAAAACCTACCTGGCCATGGCCATGGCGGCGGCGGCGCTCGTGTCGGGTGGGGTTACCCGCATCATCCTCACGCGGCCGGCCGTGGAGGCGGAGCGAAAGCTCGGGTTCTTGCCCGGATCGCTCATGGAGAAGGTGGATCCCTATCTGCGCCCACTCTTCGACGCGCTGTACGACATGATGGAGAGCATCGTCTGACGGCTCACTTGGAGAACGGCACCATGAGGTGGCTCCCCGGCCTACATGCGGGGGCGGACCTTGAATGACGCTTTTGTCATCCTTGACGAGGCGCAGAACACCACACCCGAGCAGATGAAGGTTTCTCACGTCTGGGGTTCGGGTCTAAGATGGTGGTGACTGGTGACATAACCCAGATCGACCTGCCGCGTGGGCGTCATTCCGGGCTCGTGGTGGTGCGTCACATACTCGCAGATTGAAGTATCGGGTTCGTGACCTTGACAGCCACGACGTGGTTCGCCACAAGCTGGTGCAGGACATCGTCACCGCCTACAAGACTTACGCCGAGCAAGAGCGCGAGGCGTCCAAGCACTCGCCGTCAGCGAGCCCCGCGGCGGAGCCTTGACGTCTGAGACTCCCCCGTCGCCATGTATTATCGGCCCGTATTGCACCAGAGACTTGCCGGATTCAGAACGTTCGTTGAGGGACGGAATCGGCGCAGATTGACGATTGTCTTGGCAATAGTCCTCACGGTAGGGTTGACGCTCATCATCTCCTCGAGTTACCTCCTCGCGTTACGATTTTGAAGTTGGAGATCTGGCCACTGAGACGCTGGTGGCACCGCGCACGCTGGCGTTTCAAGACGATACAGCCACCGAGGAACTGCGACGCCAGGCCGCTGAGCAGGTGGAGCCGGTTTACCGAGTAATCCCAGCGTACTCGTGGAGGTCACGGGGGAAGTCCGCGCGCTCTTTGCACGGGCGCGCAGCCTACGCGCAGATTTCAATGCCGGAGTGACAATGGATGACAAGATAGCTCGACTCCGAGAGCTCTCACCCGGCACCTTGAACGACGATGCGCTACGTTACCTCCTTCAAGCCGATTTGTCGGCTCTGGATCAAGTGGAGCAGGAGAGCACGGCGGCGCTGCGCCAAGTGCTGGGGCAAACGGTGACCGAAGACTCGTTGGAGGGCCAGAGGCGGTGGTGCGTGCCATCGCCGCCAGTCTGCCGCTTGCGGCCGGGGCGCAAGGGACCGTGGCCGAAATCGCATCCGCGGACTGGAGGCCAACACGGTTCTGGATCTCGATCTCACTGAGGCCCGGCGCGAGGAGGCTGCAGCGAGTGTGGCCCCCGTGATGGTGTCTGTGGCCAAGGGGGAGACGGTGGTCACGGCCGGGCAGATCATTTCACGTCAGCAGATCTTGAAGTTGCAGAAACCGGGCTTGGTGGGAACTCGTGCGGACTGGAAGGTGTGGACGGGCATATTCCTTACCGTGCTCTTGGAGATGGCGGCAATCTGGCTGTACCTGAGACGATTTGGTGCTGCCATCAAAAGACAACAACCTGCTGCTCGCCGGGGCGACTCTCCTGCTTCTCTTCGCGCTACTTGCCCGCCTTCTCTCCATACCGCCCCTCTCCCTATCTGGTGCCCATCGTCTCACTGGGAATCGTCGGGTCGATTGTGCTTGGCTCTCGCGCTGCATCGTTACTCGTGGTGTTGGAAGCCATCAACTTGGGTCTCATTACGAATCTGAGTTTGGAGTATGCGTTGGTGGCGCTTATCAGCGGGCTTTGCGCTGCTTACCCGGTCTCTCACCTGATCGAGCGCTCAGAACTCCTCAGCGCCGGAGCCATAGCCTCGGGTTTTGTCTGGTAGCGGTATTCGCAGCCGAGATGCTGAGGGAGGCCCCTGTGCTCGAAGCGCTGGAGTTCACGCTGTGGGGCGCGGGGGCCGGTTTTCTGGGCCTCATCCTCTCCGTGGCCCTGTTGGAGGTATTTGAGGTTATTTTCAACCTGACCACGCCGTTGCGCCTGCTTGAGTTGGGTAACCCGGCTCAGCCATTGTTGCGCCGTCTCATGCAGGAGGCGCCCGGCACGTACAACCACAGCATCATGGTGGGCAATCTGGCCGAAGCCGCGGCTGAGGCCGTGGGCGCTGATTCGTTGCTGGCCCGGGTGGGGGCCTATTACCACGATGTGGGAAAGATCAATCGGCCGGAGTACTTCGTGGAGAACCAACTACATATGCACAACCCCCACGATCGATTGAATCCTAATTTGTCCAAGCTCGCCATCATGGCGCACGTGGGCGACGGCGTGGAACTGGCACAACGATACGGTCTCCCCCGGCCTGTGGTCGATATCATCAAACAGCATCATGGGACCTCGGTACTCTCATACTTCTATTACAAGGCCAAGCACAACTCCGTCGGAGACGTGAACGAGGAGACGTATCGCTACGAAGAAGACAAGCCAACTTCACGCGAGGCGGCCATCATCATGCTGGCCGATTCGGTGGAGGCGGCCGTGAAGGCCATGCAGCACCCCACCATGAAGAAGATACAGATGCTCATACGCGACATCATCCGGCAGAAGATGGAGGACGGCCAGTTGGACCGGTCGCAGCTCACCTTCGGGGACCTGGGCAAAGTGGCGGACGCGTTCTTGGTGGCGCTGCGGGGGGTCGTGGGTCACCGCATCGAGTACCCGGTGGAAGGGAAGGTGATGGCGTGATGCTGCTTGACCGGGTGACGGTGGTCAATTCATCCCCTATTGGCGTGGATGAGTCCGCCGTGCGACAGTGGGTGCTGAGGGTGCTCGAACAGCGAGGGGCCGTAGGCACGGTGGGCATCGCTTTCGTGGGTCTAGAGGAGATGACGAGTCTGAACTCGCGCTACCGAGGGGGCGAAGGGCCTACTGATGTGCTCTCTTTCGCTGATGCTGAAGATGATGATTGGGTTGACGGGTCGGAGGAGACAGAGGGGGTCTCCTGTCTAGGCGACGTGGTGATTGCACCCGAGGTAGCCCGGGAGAACGCCTTGAACGAGGGCGCTACCCTTTCACATGAGTTGCGCGTTCTATTGACCCACGGACTGCTTCACTTATTGGGGTACGATCATGAAACCGATTCAGGCGAGATGCTGAGCGAACAACAGAGGTTGCTACAGGATCTCGAGGGCGAGTTGCCAGACGATCTTGTCTGAACAGAGCCTGCACATACGCCGCCTCACGCATCCGAGTGCGCAGGAGCTCGAGACGCTGGCCCGTTACGATCGCGACATCTTCGGCGACACCGGTCTGCGCCCCTACGATCTTGGGCTCATGACTCGTGCGGGTGTGGTGTTGCTGGCCTATCTGGGTGATGAGTTGGTGGGTGGCTGCCAGCTGATGCGCGTGGCCGACATGCCCGAGGTCATGTGGGTAGTGGGGTTTTACATTCGGCCTGAGTGGCGATCATGCGGCCTGGGAAGGCAGTTCCTGACCGCCGTTGTCCGCTGGCTCCCGAGTCTGGGAGTAACGGGGCTCATGCTTACAGTGGACAGCGAGAACGAGGCCGCGCGGGCCTTGTACGAGAGCTTCGGCTTTTCCTGGCTGGAGGAGGTGCCGGAGTTCTACGGGCGGGGCAGAGATCGTCATCTGATGAAGCTGGGATTCATCCCGTGGGAAGTGGAGAATGAGCGGGACCTGTTTCCGATCGGGCTTCGTGGCAGTGGTGGGACGGCCGAACGTGGGTAAATCCACGCTGGTGAATCGTTTGACCGGCCGCAAAGTCAGTATCGTATCGGACAAGCCGCAGACTACGCGCAATCGCGTGGCCGGAGTTGTCTCCCGACCCGCGAGCCAAGTGGTCCTGCTGGACATTCCCGGATTCCAGAAACCTCGGGATGAACTGACTCGGCGCATGCAGGCCACCGTAGATCAAACCCTGCAGGAAGTGGATGGCGCGCTTTGGCTGATCGCGGGGGATGAATCTGTGGGTAAGGGAGACGCGTTCATCGCATCGCGGTTGGCCGCCTCTGGGGTGCCGACGGTGATTGCGGTCAACAAGACGGACCTCCTCAGTGAAGACCGTGCGCAGCGCCAAGCGGCGATAGCGGCCACGATGGGTGTGTCCGGCCCCGTGCTTCTGATCAGTGCTGCGAGCGGCCGAGGGTTGGAGGAGGTGATCCCGTTGCTCGAGGGGTTCTTGGCGGAGGGACCACCGTACTTTCCCGATGGGACACTGACCGACCGGCCGGATGAGTGGTTGGTGGGGGAGTTGATCAGGGAAAAGGTACTCCACGTGACCGAGGAGGAGGTGCCGCACTCCGTGTCGGTGGAAGTGCTGGAGATGGAGGCGCGGGAGAACGATGACTTGATCGACGTTCGGGCGGCGATCTACGTGGAGCGGGCTTCGCAGCGCCCCATCGTCCTGGGTCGAGGTGGCCTCCGGATCAAGCAGATCGGGACTGAAGCACGTCGGGACATCGAAAGCCTGCTGGGAAGCAGGGTGTTCCTGGATCTAGGGGTGCAGGTACGCAGGCATTGGCGGCGTAATCCCGGCCTTCTGGAGAGGCTGGGGCTGTAGGGTCGGGGAGCCGCGGTTGACACGCGGTGTATGATGATACGACTTGACCGATTGCAAATGGGGGTTCAGCGTTGAGACTTGAGGAGCTCGCCAAGACCATCGACAGCACGCTACTCGAGCCTACCGCGGTGCAGTCTGATATTGAGCAGCTGTGCCGCGATGCGATCGAGCATCATTTCGCCTGTGTGTGCGTCTTTCCCCACTGGGTCCCCATGTGCCAGCGCATCATGAAGGGGCATGATGTCAAAGTGTCCACTGTTGTCAGCTTCCCGTACGGGGCCGACATCTCGCGTGTCAAAGTGAACGCGGCCGAACAGGCGGTGGCGGCAGGTGCGGATGAGCTGGAAGTGGTCATGAATATCGCCGCTATGCTCACCGGTGACTTCCGCTACGTGCGGGATGAGCTGTCCCGTGTTGTGAAGGCCGTGCGTATGAAGAGCGTCAACGCGGGGCGCGGTTTGGTGCTCGTCAAGATCATCGTTGAAGCCTGCTACCTCGATGACAAGATGAAGCGGCTGGCGTGCAAAATCGTTGAGGATGTGGGAGCCGATTTCATCAAGACGTCTACCGGCAAGGGCCCTGGAGGGGCTACAGTTCGTGACGTGGAACTGTTTCGCGACCTGCTCTCCGAGGGGGTGGGTGTCAAGGCCGCCGGTGGCATTGTGACGGCCGAGGACGCCGAGCTCATGATCAACGCGGGGGCGGCTCGGTTGGGTACCTCTCATGCCGTTCGGATCATGAAAGAGTTCTCGGGCGAACGCGAATAGGCGCTGCTGGGCGCCGTCCTTTGTGGCGCCGGCGCCCAGCAGATAGATCCGGTTCCGATGACCGCTTTCCGCTCGATCAAGACAGAAGCTCTGGTCATGGGCTCCATGCGCTTGGGCGATGCGGATCGTATTGTCCGTCTGTATACGCGTGAGCGGGGCAGGGTGTCGGCAGTGGCAAAAGGCGTGCGCCGGGCGCTGTCGCGCATAGGCGGCCGGTTGGAGCCTTTCAGCGTGGTCCACGTGGTACTGCACCCGGGTCGCTCCCTGTACACTGTGACGGGTGTGGAGACCATCCGGGCCATGGCCGAAATGAGGGAGGCACTCTTTCGGATTGAGGCGGGAGGCCGCCTCATGGAGGCGGCCTCCCGCCTCCTCGCCGGAGAGGAGAGCAACCCCGGGGCGTTCAATCTACTGGTGCGCACTGTTGGCCGTCTGGCCCGGGCGCAGGATGCGGCGGAGGCCCAGTTGGTAGAGGTCTCCGGTGTGGCCAAGTTGATCCTTCTGCAGGGATTTGCCCCGGAGTTGGCCTGTTGTGTGTCTTGCGGGCGCGAGACCGATCTCGTGGCCTTCAGCCCGGGCGATGGTGGCGCAGTGTGTGGTGCTTGCCTGAGTTCCAGCGCGCCTCACGGTAGGGAGGCGGGGGGCGAATGTCTGCATGCGTTTCGCACCCTGCTCGAGTGCCCGTTGGGCGAACTCCCGCGCGATTTGCTCGGAGAGGAGCTGGTCATGCAGGTGGGCAGGTTGGCCCGCCACATCATCCGCGAGCACGCGATGTAGCGTCGAGCGGCCGCAGGGTGCCAAGCGCAGCGGGTGGCGGGCCGGAGTCCGGTAGGCCTCACGTAGGCCATGACGCGACGAAGGGGAGACGGCCCGCAGGCCGGAGGTTATCGTCGCTCGTAGTTGGGCGCCTCTTTGGTGATGGTTACGTCGTGGGGATGGCTCTCCACGAGGCCTGCCGCCGAAACGCGCACGAAGCGCCCGTTGCGGCGCAGTTCCTCGATGGTGGTGGCACCGGTGAGGCCCATGCCCGCCCGCAGGCCGCCCACCAGTTGGAAGACCATATCTCCCAGAGGCCCCTTGTGCG
The DNA here is from genome assembly GCA_040770645.1 of Thermoleophilia bacterium. GTDB lineage: Bacteria > Actinomycetota > Thermoleophilia > RBG-16-64-13 > RBG-16-64-13 > JAAYZX01. The sequence goes on from JAXGIS010000003.1 coordinate 89,768, forward strand.
GGACCATGCCCTCGATGCCCTCGGGGACGAGCTTCTTGGCTCCCTCCTGGAAGTAGCGGTCTCCGCTGCCCGCCTCCATCGCCCCCAAGGACCCCATGCCGCGATAGGCTTTGTAGCTGCGCCCTTCCCACAGGATGCGTTCGCCCGGACTCTCGGTGGTGCCGGCGAACAGCGAGACAATCATGATGCTGCTGGCACCGGCGGCAATGGCTTTGGCCACATCGCCTGAGTAGCGGATCCCGCCGTCGGCTATGACTGGGATGTCGAACTCGTCGGCCACTCGTGCACAATCGGCGATGGCCGTGATTTGGGGGATACCGGCCCCAGTGACCACCCGCGTGGTGCAGATGGAGCCCGGGCCGATACCCACTTTGACCGCGTCGACTCCGCGGTCGATGAGGGCGCGGCATCCCTCTGCCGTGGCCACGTTGCCTGCGATCAGCTGTATGTCCGGGTATCGTTCGCGCACGGCCAGAATGGTCTTGAGGACGTCTTCAGAGTGCCCGTGTGACGTGTCGATACAGATGGCGTCGGCTTGGGCTTCGACCAGAGCCTCCAATCGGGCAAAAGCGTCCGCGCCGGTCCCCACAGCGGCCGCCGCGCGCAACCGGCCCAAATCGTCTTTGCACGCGTTGGGGAACTCTATCTTCTTCATTATGTCCTTGATGGTAATGAGGCCGCGCAGCTTGAAAGCGTCGTCCACCACCAGGAGTTTCTCGATCTTGTGCACTTTGAACTGCTCGATGGCCTCATCAAGCGTCGTGCCCACAGGCACTGTGACCAGATTCTCCGAGGTCATGAGCTCGGTGATGGGCCGGGTGGGGTCGTTCTCGAACCGTACGTCGCGGTTGGTGACGATGCCCGCCAGGGTGCCGTCCGGTCGCACGATGGGAACGCCGGAGATCCGGTACTCGGCCATCAACGCTTCGGCGTCACCGTATTTGGCCGTCAGAGGGAGGGTGATGGGATCCACGATCATCCCTGCCTCACTCCTTTTGACTTTGCGCACCATATCGGCCTGACGTTCGAGCGGTTGATTCTTGTGGATGACGGTAAGCCCGCCCTCGCGTGCCAACGCTATGGCCAGCGCCGTCTCCGAGACGGTATCCATGGCCGCCGACAGGAGCGGTACGTTGAGCTGGATGCCCCGGGTGGCTCGGGTCCGTACGTCCACGTCAGGGGGGACCACTTTGGACTCGGCAGGTATGAGGAGCACATCGTCAAAGGAGAGGGCCTCTGTTTCAAACTTTGCCCGCCAGTCGATCACGCCGCGCCTCCAGCTTTTCTTTTCGCCGATTCTAACCGAAAGGAGGCGTCAATGCAGGCGGATTCGTGCGAAGACGCGCAAGGACGTCTGCTGGGCACATCCGAATGGGGCGCACGCGGGCGTTACGTGCGATAGACTGCTCGTGTACGGCACTCTCACGGGCTAAGGAGCCGCGGCCGTGACCACTATTCAGATTCTCGGCATCAACGCGATAGTCCTGTTCGTATACGTGACCGCTTTGTGGGTGGCCAGTCTCATCAGCCGGGACGCCGGCATCGTTGACTCCTTCTGGGGGCTCGGTCTCGTAGTGTCGGCCGTGGTTTTTTTCATATTCTCCGGCGGCTTTGAGACCCGTAAGATCCTCGTGTTGGTTCTGGTGGCTGTGTGGGGCCTTCGCCTCTCCTTCTATATCTTCCGGCGGAGCTTCGCGCGTCCAGAAGACCCTCGCTACCAGTCAATGCGAGCCGAACGCGGGACGTCCTTTTGGTGGGTGAGCTATTTTCAGGTGTTCGTTCTGCAGGGCATCACTATGTGGATCGTTTCCGTATGCCTGGTGGCGGCTCAGAATGGCTCGGCTGCTGAGCGACTGACGGGATGGGACTTCGCCGGGATCGTGATCTGGCTGGCGGGATTTCTGTTCGAGTCTGTGAGCGACGGGCAGTTGGCCCGCTTCAAGCGGAACCCGGAGAACCAAGGCCGGGTGCTGGACCGCGGACTCTGGAGGTACACGCGCCATCCCAACTATTTCGGCGAAGTATTGGTTTGGTGGGGATATTATCTACTGGCGGTGGCGGCGGGGGTTGGTGGACTTTTTCAGTCCCATCGTTATGACCGTCCTCATCCTCCGGGTGTCGGGTGTCACGCGCCTCGAGAAGCGCCAAGCGCAGACCAAACCCGACTACCAGGATTACGTGGAATCCACCAGCGTTTCGTCCCCTGGCGGTCCAAAAGACCACGTGCCCTCGTGGAGAACGATGAGGGGGCGAATACGGGACTTCCGAGTGAGGGGGTTCGGGGCGCTGGTTCGGTTCTGGTCTAGCGTTTGGGTGCCAGCGGGTGAATAGCGCTTATTTCCACGCTTTGGGCGGCAAGGGTTGCGGCCACGCCGTCTTTGTCAATCCAGTTGAAGCGGATGGCGAGCCCGCAATCGCTGGATAGGTGCCGCGGGGTAGGCACCAGCTTGGTGGCGAAGGAGGTCTGGCGCAGCACCTTGTCTGCCTTGATGGCTGCCGAAGTGGTGTGAAAGACAATCACGCCCAGAGTGGGGCCGCCGGCCTCGCCTAGCACGGATCTACGCTCAGCACTGATCTACACCTTCTTCCTCGTCTTCGGCCGTGGCTTCGTATCCCTCCGCCGCCAGTTCGGTGACGGCATTGACGGTGTGCTCGATTTCGGTCTCTGTAGTGAAGAGACCCAGCGAGATGCGAATTGTACCGTGGGGGAATGTGCCCAGAGTACGATGTGCGGCCGGTGCGCAATGAAGGCCCACCCGCGTGAGGATGCCGTAGTCCTCGTCCAGACGGAGGCCTACTTCGTCGGGTTGCAGCCCAGCGATGCGGATCGAGAGCACGGCGGTGCGCCGCGTGGGTTCTTGTGGTCCGTAGACCGTGACACCGGGGATGGCCGCCAACTGCGCCTGGAGTCTCGCCAGGAGCCTGAGTTCCGCCGCACGGACTGCAGCCACGCCGCCTCGGGCACCCACGGCGCCTATGCCGGCAGTCAGACCCGCCACTCCCGCACCGTTGGGGGTTCCCGCTTCGAATCGGTCGGGCAACATGTCCGGGTGTTCTTCGAACTCAGAGCGGCTGCCGGTCCCTCCGCGCACCAGCGGGCGTAGGTTCGCAGGGTCAAATTCTGGTCCCAATACCAGTCCGCCGATGCCGGGGGGTCCTTGGAGCCCCTTGTGCCCGGTGAAGGCCAGGAGATCGATGCCGGTGGCGCTCACGTTGATGGGGAACACTCCGGCCGTCTGGGCGGCATCCACGATGGAGTAGGCCCCGGCCTCGCGTGCAGCGGCCGTCAACTGCGCGATCGGCTGCAAGGTGCCGCTGACGTTGCTGGCGTGTTGAAAGCAGGCCGCCTTCGCCCCTTTCCGCAACTCCCTCTCGAACGTCTCCAGATCAACGTATCCCTGATGGTCGCAGGGAACCACTACCACCTCGACCCCTGCGCTCCAACTCACGGAGGGCGCATCATGGAGTTGTGTTCCATACCGGTGGTGATCACCCGATCGCCGGTAGTCAGCAGACCGAAAAGAGCCAGATTGAGGGCGTGCGTGGCGTTCAGCGTGAAAATGACGCGAAAAGGGTCGCTCACGCCCAACAATTCAGCCACTGCCTCGCGCCCCTCCAATATGACCCGACCGGCGGCAATGGAGAGGCTGTGTCCGGATCGCCCCGGGTTGCCGCCCGATTCAGCCAGGAAGGACGCTATGGCTGCGGCTACCTCCGGCGGCTTGGGCCAAGAGGTGGCTGCATGGTCCAAGTAGGTTAGGGTCTCGTCAATCGCCATCTATTTGCTTTCTAAAACCAATCCATCATTGTCTGCGCCGACACGATGTGGCACTCGGCCACTTTCGGCGCACAGCACGCAGATATTATCCTTGGAAGGCCGGCGATAGACCAGTCTCCGGCCACGTTTGGTACGGGATACGTGCCGCTTCCTGAGAGGTGACGATGTCGCCGCTGCTCGGAGGGGCCTCATTTCCGGAGCAAACGTGTGGTCTTGGTTGTCAGCGCTCTTTCTAGGGCCGCATGGTGGGCCTGCCACTCAACGGTGTCGTCGAGAGGGATGAGCGTGACTTCGGGTCCGTAGCGGCGGCGGAGTGCGGTGAGGAGTAAATGATCGGCCAAGTGGGGGTTCTTGGGAAGGATGGGGCCGTGCAGATATGTGCCCACCGCGTTGTGGACCACGGCGCCCTCGGCGGAGCCGTCACCCAGATTACCGTACCCCGCAAGCAACGGGCCCAGGGCACGGGTGGAGCCGCCGAGATGAGTCAGGCCGTTGTGGTTCTCGAAGCCGACGAGCGTTGTGGACCGGTCGCTTCCGCCCACTCCGGCGCTGTCTAAAGAAGAGTCGGCGCATGGGGCGCTCCCCCAAGTTGCGAACAGATCTTTCGCATCCACCACCACGTTCCCGACACACCGTTGGGCGCCGGTGGTGGTATAGGCATCGAATACCGAGATACCGGGCAACTCCTCGCCGTCGGCGGTTCTGAGAAAGCGGGCAAACAGCTGGAAACCCCCGTGAACGACGAGCGCTGGCGTACCACTCGACACCGACGCGCGAATATCATCTCCCAGTAGTTGTAGGTGGGGGGCCACCTGTCTCTGGCCCCGGTCTTGCCCTCCCCCCAGAAAGAGGAGGTCGGCTTCCTCGATACAAGGTCGGTCGCCGGGGTTGACGGGTATGATCTCGGCATCGAAGCCGCGTGCCCGGAGCCGCGCCACCAATGTGATCAGGTTGCCCACGTCGCCGTGGAGGTTCATGTGCCGGGGGAAGAGATGCAGCAGGCGCAGGCGTAGAGGCGTGCTCATCGCCAGTACTCCTGTAGAACTCCGGCACGAACCAAATGATTGCGCAGCTCCAGCATGGCTGTGTATGTGGTGAGGATGTGGAGCGTCGCCCCCGGAGTCACTTCCTCCTTGGCCACGTGAAGCGCTTTGGAAACGTGGGGCTCCACACGCATCTGATCGGGTGTGGCGCCCGCGTATTTGAGTCGCAGCGCCAGTTCGGGAGCACGGGTACCGGCGACCACCATTGAGGGGAAAGAAGTCACCAGAGGCGCGAAGTCCACCTCCCATATCCACGAGATATCGGTGCCGTCGGCGATGTTGTCGTTCAGGCACAGCAGGATTGCGGTTCCCTCTTCCCAAGCCGATACGTTGTCGATGACCTTGTTGAAGCCCGCTGTGTTCTTGACCAAGTGAATGATCCCCCGGCGACCGTCGAGAGAGAACTTCTCCAGCCGGCCGAAGGCCGGCTGCATACGGCTCAAGGTAGCAACTGATGCCTGTGGCGACACGCCCAACTGTTCGGCGACGGCCACTGCGCCCAATAGGTTGTACAGGTTGTACAACCCGGGCACTTCCGACGTGAGATGGAAAGTGTGCTCCCCCACTCCGATGGTGGCGCTGGAACTGCGTGGGCTCAGGTGCATGTGGTGGGCACAGACGTGGCAGCGGGGCCGCACGAATCCGCATGCGGCGCAGGCATAGTGACCGAGGTGCGAGAAGAAGCGACGATCGAAGCCCAGCGGTGAACCGCATACCGGGCAATCGGCCGCATCGATGGCTGCTGCAGTGCGCGGCTCGAGGGTGGAGTCCTCCAGACCGAAGTATACGGCGTTGGGGCGGTTGGAGCCGAGTGCGGCCACCAGGGGGTCATCGGCATTCAGAACCAGGGTGGCGTTGGGTGAGTTCTCAATTCCGCGGCGAATGAGAGCCGCGGTGGTCTCGATCTCGGCGAAGCGATCCAGTTGGTCGCGGAAGATGTTGGTGACCAGGATCAAACGGGGGGAAACGTGGGCAGTGACTTGCGGCATGGTTGCTTCATCGACTTCGAAAATGGCGATATCGGCAGCGGGCCGTGGGTGGGTGAGCCGGCTGCTCTCCACCAGGGAGGAGACGAGTCCCCGTGTGAGGTTGGACCCTCCCCTATTGCGCAAGACCCGGCGGCCTTGGTCCGTCAGAATGAGACTGACGGCCAGAGAGGTAGTGGTCTTGCCGTTGGTGCCCGTTGCCATCACTACCCCTTCGGGCAGTGATGCGGTCAGCTCCGAGAGGATGAGAGGAGACACCCTCTCGGCGAGCAGGCCGGGCAGTGCCTCTCCGCCGCCCCGGCGCAGGGTCCGAGACCAGAAAGCGGCCTGCCGGCCCAGGAGGAGTGCGGCCCATGTCCGTGCAGATATCACCAAGCCATTGTACTCTCAGTCTGTAGGATGTCTGACCGCTCGGGTGTGAGGTGGGAAATGACGGCTGTGTCAGAGTCGGCGGTTCCTTTTCCGGTGCCGGACTATCGGTTCGATCAGAAAAACGAAGTGTTCAAGCGCGCCGCCTGGGACGAAGCCCTCAGACCGTTGGCTCAGCGTTTCTATACCGACATCGTCTATCAGGAGAGGGCCGGCTATCGCCAAGAGGATTACGCGTTGCGTAACGCTTCGTGGCACTTGGAGTGGGGCTCGGGTTTCGGCAACTCGCGTAGCAACTCCGGCCTCTACTCGTGGGATGAGGTTTCTCCGAAGTTGCGGCCGTATCTGGATCGCGCTACGCGCATTCAAGGGGATCCACTTCGACTCACGCGACTGGTCAAAGAGGGAGCCCGTTTTCTGGGGGCGGACTTGGTGGGGGTGGCCTCGGTCCATCCCCATTGGGTCTACTCGCACGAGTACGATCTCATCGCCAGAGAGCATCGACCGTTCGAACTGCCGGAAGGCTGTCACCGGGCTGTGGTGGTGGCATTGGCCATGGATTACGAAGCCATGCGTTCATCGCCGACCGCGTTGGCAGGTGCGGCGACCGGACTGGGGTACTCGCGGATGGCTTACGTGGCCCATCTTCTGGCCGTGTTCATCCGGGGTTTGGGGTACAAAGCGTTACCCTCCGGGAATGACACCGCACTCAGCGTGCCGTTGGCCATGGCGGCCGGGCTCGGCGAGGCCGGCCGCATGGGGTTGCTCATCACCGAGCGTTTCGGCCCCCGAGTGCGACTCTGCAAGGTTTTCACGGACATGCCCCTGGTGGCGGACTCGTTTCGGCCGTTCGGTGTGTGGGAGTTCTGCCGGACCTGCAAGACCTGTGCCCACCACTGCCCGTCGCGTGCCATCCCCGACGGGGAGCCGACGCCTGTAGGACCCAATGTCTCGAGTCATTCCGGTATTCGCAAGTGGTATGTCAACGGTGAGAAGTGCTTCGAGTACTGGGCTCAAAATCGCCAGGACTGCGCGGTGTGTATAAGGGTTTGTCCTTTCAACAAGGCGCCCGGGTTGCTTCATGATTTGGTGCGGACCACCGTGAAGCACACTTCCAAGTTCAATCCCTTCTTCGTGCGGATGGATCGGGCCATGGGCTATGACCGCATGATCCCCGCATCCGTATACTGGCGGCGGCGTGGAGTGGGATGAGGGAATCTCTCGTGGGAATGGAACGGTTGCGCGGTGGGGAGGCAGAGGTGAGTGACAGGATTGCCGTGGTCACGGGGGCGAGCAGTGGTATCGGTGCTGCCACCGCTGAAAGGTTGGCGGCGGAAGGGTTCAGGCTCTATTTGGGGGCGCGAAGGCTGGACCGCTTGGCTATGGTGGCAGCTGCTCTTGACGCTGACGCTCATTATCTTGATGTAACCGACCGGGCTTCGGTTGCGGAGTTCTGTGACCGGATTCCCCAGTGCTGCGTTCTTGTGAACAACGCGGGAGGAGCGTTGGGGCTGGAACCCGTGGCCGAGGCGGACGAGTCGCGTTGGCGTTGGATGTATGAGGCGAATGTTCTGGGGTGTCTGCGCATGACTCAGGCTCTTCTGCCCAAATTGGAAGATTCGGGCGAGGGCCATATCGTGATTGTGAGCTCGATTGCCGGCCTCGAGATCTATGAGGGGGGCGCGGGGTACACAGCCGCCAAGCATGCGGAGACCGTACTGGCCCGCACGCTGCGTTTGGAACTGGTGGGACGGCCGGTTCGGGTGACTGAAGTGAATCCGGGTCTGGTGGAGACCGAATTCAGCTTGGTGCGTTTCGCGGGAGATCGCGAGCGCGCCGACCAGGTATATGCAGGCATGACCCCTCTGCGGGCGGGAGATGTGGCCGACTGCATCGCGTGGGCGGTAACGCGCCCTGCACACGTCAATATTGATCAGATCGTCGTCAAGCCTCTGCAGCAGGCATCGGCAACCAAGGTTTGTCGCCAGCAGCAGCCGTGAGCGGGCGCCGCGGGCGGGCGCCACAGCGCCCCCCCGGCGGCCATCCACAAACTCAGTCCTGTGCCGTCTCGCTGGAACCGGCATCACCTGCACCGGTGGGCTCAGCGGAAGGCACCTCGGCGGCCTCCGATGCGGCTTCGGCTTTGCGCATGCGTGCGAGCAGCTTCTGGAGCTCCTCGTTGGTGGTGGACAGGGCCGAGGACAGCTTGGGTCTGACCTCCTGCACGGTTCTCCCCCCAGCCGACTTGACGGTTTCGATGGCCTTGCCGGCCTCGGCCTTGACCTGTTTGGCCTCGGGGGAAGAGGTGCTCTCTTTGATCACGGCCCCCAGTTCGCTGACCATAGCCTCGAGGCTGCTCCTGATCTCCCTGAGGTGGCGCTTATTCTCGTCGCTCTTCCAGAGGGTACTGAAAGCTGTAGCCAAGCCTGCCCCCAGGGTTTGGAGCTGTGCTCCCACTTCCTTCCAGGCGTCGCCTGCCCCACTCTCGGCATCAGTGGCTTCGGCTCCTGCCGCACTCGCCTCCGTGGGCATGTCGGCCGCAACCGCGATCTCCTCTATCTGTCCCTGCGCTTCGGTTTGTGCGTCGGTCATGACTCCCTCCCTGTTCGCTCGCTCACCCCGTTGGCTTGGTCATCGCATGTGCTGCTGTTACAAATACGATAGGGCCTCTGTCGTCGGATGTCGATGCCTGATACGCGGAAGACAGCGGATTCGATATGTAGGTGGTGGCGGGAATGTTGGAACGCGGGGAGCGCTGGGTCTCCGCTTCCGTCCCGAGATGGACTTGGACCGGGTGCCGCCGTGGTGGGAGAATCTAGGGCAGGGTACCGAGGGAGGTCAGAAGTGGCGCAGGAGTTCACGCTTCGTATCGCCGGCCACGTTGCCGAGTTCGCGCCTCAGGGGCAGGCGGAGTTCCGCCTCCCGGCCGATGGCCGTCCGGTGGCACAAGCGCTTCGCGATATGGGCTTGAAAAAGGAGATGCTTCAAGTGCTGCTGGTAGGAGGCAAACGAGTAGCGCCCGACTACATACCGGCCGAGGGTGACGTGGTGATTTTGGTGGCACCGGCCGGAGGCGGGTGATCGCGGCTGGGGCGCAACCGCGGCGCAACGGGCGGGCGCAATCCCCTGAAGCGAGGGAACCATGGACACACCAGCATTGCTGGACATAGAGGACCTGCATGTAAGCGTGGGCGACAAGTCGGTGCTGGAAGGCATAAACCTGCGCATCAATCCGGGTGAAGTGCACGCCGTCTTCGGCCCCAACGGATCCGGCAAGACCACACTGGTGAACACAGTCATGGGGTTCAGCGGGTACCGGGTGACTCAGGGGCGCATATTGTTCAAGGGTCGGGATATCACCGCATTGCCCATCAACGAGCGTGCACGCTTGGGGCTCGGGATGTCATTCCAGCGGCCACCCGTCATACGTGGCGTGACTCTGGGCCAACTGGTGGAGGTGTCGGCTCGTCGAAACGGCGAGATGCTCGAGAAGTACGCTACGGAACTCAACGTGACGCAGTTCTTGTCACGCGAGATAAACCTCGGCTTCTCCGGCGGCGAGATCAAACGGGCCGAACTGTTGCAGTTGCTCCTCCAGAATCCGGACATGGTCTTCCTGGATGAGCCGGAATCCGGTGTCGATTTGCAGAATATTGCGCTGATCGGCACTGCCATCAATGAGTTGCTCGGCCGGCGGGCGGAGCGAAACCGGGCGGAGACGCTGGCGCAGGCGCACCGGCGTCGGCGCAAATCTGGTCTCGTGATCACGCATACCGGCCACATCCTCGACTACGTGGATGTCGATGTGGGGCACACATTGATGTACGGCCGGCTGGCCTGCGAGGGCAACCCACGCGAGATGTTGCGCGAGATCCGTACCAACGGCTTCGATGAGTGCTACCGCTGTTTCCGTATGGGGGTGATTGATGAATCCCAAGTCTAGCCCCCAAGCGGCCGATGGTGCAGTCACGGTCCCCGGGGTGGATCTCGATCTCTCCCGGTTCAAAGACGTAGCTCCGGTACACGAGCCCCTGGAGAGGCTGACGCAGCTTTCTCCCGAAGACATAGCCGTGATGCTGCGTTCGGGCATTGACCCGGATGAGGGAGGGCGATCGGGGAGTTTTCTGCAGGTGGACCACTCGGTTCTGCATTGCCGTGTGGATGCGCCCGGGGTGGAGTTTCTGCCCATGGCCCAGGCGCTCGAGAAGTACGATGGCTTGGACCAGTTTTGGTGGAGGGCAGTGGCGCCCGACCAGGACGCCTACACGGCACGAGTCGACCGCTGCTTCCACAACGGGTACTTCATCCGCGCGGAACCCGGGGCTATCGTCACCTACCCTCTCCAGGCCTGTCTATACCTGAGCGAGGACAAACTGGCCCAGGATGTTCACAACGTGGTGGTGGCGGAGGCGGGATCACACCTGCACGTGCTCACCGGTTGCGCCACGGCGGCGCACGTGCGGTCTGGTCTCCACGTCGGCATCTCCGAGTTCTACGTCAAGAAGGGCGCCACCATCTCCTTCACCATGATCCACAATTGGCCCGAAGAGATGGCGGTGCGCCCTCGAACCGGCATAGTGGTGGAGGAGGGGGGCACCTTCATATCCAACTATGTGTGCCTGGTGGCGGCCGAAGACATGCAGTCGTACCCCACCGCCACACTGCGCGGTCGGGGAGCGGTGGCAACTTTCAATTCCGTTCTGCTTGCCCGGCCCGGGTCGCTCTTTGACACCGGGTCGCGCATTGTCATGGAGGCCGATGAGTGTCGCGGCGACATCATCTCCCGCGCGGTGTCCACGGGCGGGCGCGTTATCGCCCGCGGGCACATCGTGGGAGCGGCGGATCGTATCAAAGCCCATCTGGAGTGCAAGGGCCTCCTCCTCTCGGACGAGGGGCTCATCCACGCCATCCCCGAACTGGAGGGGCGTAGGAGCGATGTGGAGATGACCCATGAGGCCGCCGTGGGGAAGATCGCGCGCGAGGAGATCGAATACTTGATGGCCCGCGGCCTGAGCGAAGCCGAGGCCACGGGCCTCATCATCCGGGGGTTCCTCTCCTTGGACATAGTCGGTCTGCCGTCGGCGCTGAAGGCCGAACTGGACGCCATGATCGCGGACACGGAACGTGCTACCTGATGCGGTGCGCGCGGTGCGCCGACACGGGTATGGCGTCCAGCCGGAGTGCGACGGTTGGGCCGGGCTCTCGAGATGGTGGGAAGGCCCCGTTTGATGGGCCGCGATGAATCCATGGAGCCGTTGCTGGGACTGACAGTGGCGGAGGCCGCCGCCCGTAGGGCGGCCGGCCAAGGGAATGTGGTTCCGCTGAAGACCAGCCGTTCCTACGGCCGGATCGTTCGCGAGAACGTTTTCAATACCATCAACAACATCCTCTTCACTCTCGGGATCATCCTCGTCATCCTCGGCCGCTATCTTGACGCCCTCATCGCCGTGGGGGTGGTGGTGGCCAACACCATCGTCTCCCTGGTTCAGGAGATCCGGGCCAAGCGCACACTCGATCGCATCGCCATCCTGACGCGTCCCCGGGCCACGGTGGTGCGGGATGGGACCCCGCGTGAAGTGGGGCCTGACGAAATCGTGTTGGGGGATTTGCTGCGGGTGGAGACCGGCGATCAGATCGTGGTGGACGGGGCCATGGTGGGCGGGGTGCGCATGGAGATGGACGAATCCCTCCTCACCGGTGAGTCCGATCTCGTACGCAAAGAACCCGGCGATCAGTTGTTGTCGGGGAGCTTCGTGGCCGAGGGCTCGGGTTACTACGTAGCCGAGAAAGTTGGCGCCGACAGTTTCGCCCATAGGCTTACGGCCGGAGCCCAGGCCTTCCGCCGGGTGCTCACTCCCATCCAGAAGAACGTCAACACCATCGTGCGCTCCCTGCTCCTGCTGGTGCTCTACTTCGAGATCCTGGTGGTAGTCAATTCCTTGGTGGACAAGGTCCCGTTCGTGGAAACGGTGCGCATGTCGACGGTCATCGTGGCCATGGTGCCGAACGGGCTCATCCTCTCCATTGCTGTGGCTTATGCGCTCGGCGCCCTGCGCATGGCCGGCAAGGGGGCGCTGATCCAGCAGGCGAACTCCGTGGAATCTCTCAGTCATGTGGACATCTTGTGCACCGACAAGACGGGCACGCTGACCACCAACAACATCACGTTGGACGAAGTGATGCCTTTGGGCGCAGAGCGAGGGCAGGTGGAGCGGATTCTGGGTGATTACGCGGCCAGCACCGGCGGGCCGAACCGCACCACCGAAGCCCTGCAACGTGCGCTGCCGGGCGCCGCGCGGTCGCTCGGCGACGAAGTGCTGTTCTCTTCGGCGCTCAAGTGGAGTGCAGTGGTGTTCGCCGACGATCCGCATGAGGGAGTGTATGTGCTGGGGGCGCCTGAGATGGTGGAGAAGTTGCTCGGGGCGGAGGCCGAAGCCCACGCGTGGCAGGGGACTGCCGCTGAATGGGCCGCGGGGGGCCTCAGGGTCCTCCTCCTCGCCGGCCGCACCGGCGCGGTGGGCCTCCACGACGAGGCAGGCAACATCTCGCTCCCTCCCGACCTGGTGCCCCTGGCCTTGATTCGTCTGAGTGACGAGTTACGCCCGAGAGTCCGGGAGACCCTGGCCGGATTCAGAGAAGCCGGCGTGGTTGTCAAAGTCATCTCTGGGGACAATCCGCAGACGGTGGCCGCGTTGGCCCGACAGGCGGGGTTTGAGAACGACCTCACGGCCGTTTCCGGAGCGGGAGCTGGAGGGACTCACCCCGGCGCAACTCGGAGACATGGCCGAGGAGGCCACCGTATTCGGGCGGGTGACGCCTCAGCAGAAGGAGAAGCTGGTGGAAGCCCTCCGCGAACGTGGCCATTACGTGGCCATGATCGGCGACGGGGTGAACGATGTCATCTCGCTCAAGAAAGCCAATGTGGCCATCGCTGTGCAGAGTGGCACACAGGCGGCGCGTGGCGTAGCCGACATGATCCTCATGCAGGATTCGTTTGGGGCGCTGCCCTTCGCGTTCCGCGAAGGGCAGCGCATAGTCAACGGCATGATCGACATCTTGCGTATCTTCATGGTGCGAGTGGTGTCAAAGGCGTTGCTCATAGCCTCAGTCATGCTGGTGGGTGGGTTCCCCTTCTTCCCTCGACAGTCGTCGCTGCTGTCGTTCTTCGCCGCCGGTGCTGCGGCGGTGGCACTCGCCTATTGGGCTCCCAGTGGGTCCGTGCAGGGCCCCGGCTTGATGCGGCGGGTGTTCAGTTTTGCCGCCCCGGCCGGTGTGCTCATGAGCCTCCTGGGCTTGGGCGTGTATCTGGGTTATCTCTATCCCTCCATCGCCGCGTTTCTGGCCGCCAATCCAGGGGCCAACTCCGGCCAAGCCATGGAAGCCGCGCTGCCCATTGCCACCACGGCCGTCACCGTTTTTGCCATATTTTGCAGCCTCATCCTGCTTCCGTTGACGGTACCGCCCACGCCTTTTCTGACCGGCGGTGAACGCCTGCGCGGTGATCGGCGCCCGTCTTGGTTGGCGCTTGGCCTGCTGGTCCTCTTCGTGGCGCCTGTGTCCATTCCACTCGGCCGCACCATCTGGGATCTCACCCTCTTCCCCTGGTATGGCTGGCCGGTGTTGGCGGCGGCGGCGATGTTGTGGGCCGTGCTGCTGCGCTGGATGTGGAGAGGCCGCTTCGTGGAGCGCTTCCTGGGTTTGACTCCCTGTGGAAGCTCCCGAGGGCTTGGCTGCGGAGTAGAGGGTGGGAGCCGAGCTCCTGCTCCCGTCTCGCAGCCGTTTCGGGGGCCGCGGCCTGGTCCCGCTTAGAAGTCGGTGGAACAGTAGGGTGCGCGCGGAACCGCGAAGAGGGCGTCGGCGCGCGTGGCAGCACCTAACGTGACCTCTTCCAGCCGTCCCGCCGCCGCCAGCGTACTGAAGCTCACGCCGCCCAGGTAAGCTGAACTCAGAGTGGCCACGTCCAAGCGTAGGTCAGGAGAGCGCCGCGTGCGCGAAACTTGGGCTCGGCCCGAATCCGCCTCCAACAGATATCGCCCTCGGGCGAAACCGCCGAAGGAGTCCGCCACTTCGAGGACGAGCCTGCCCGATGTTGCGTACGAGCGAGCTTCCAGGCACCGGACGGTGTCCAGGATGCGCAGCCAGAGCGCGTCGCTTAGGCGGGTTATCTGCAACCGCCGGGCATCGTGGATCATCCAACGTAGAGGTTCGTCCACGGGGCGGGAGGAAGCCATGATGGTTTCAATCAGGCTGAGGTCGAAGCAGTGCCGCCAGAGGGCGCACGTCCGTATCAAGGGAGCCGGCCACCAACTGCACCACGTCGAGGCTGTTGCCCGGATATCCTTTCTCCCATTTGACGGTGATGCGATAGGAGACGTACCCGTCGAGGTTTCCCTTCGCGTCGTGGTGCACTGCGTGGTAGAGCGGCCCGCCCCCGTCACGATGCTCTTCGATATCGGCCAGGTGCACGCGCCACCAACCCTCATTGCGCCCCAGCGAACCCACGTCACCCCGCGCTAATCGATCGTAGAGGGGGGCAGTATGTCCAGCGCGGACTCTGTGGTAAGGAGGCTGACAGAGCGGTTGTCGCCGGGCTCAGCGTTGAGCCGGCGTTCGCGTTGGCGCTTGTCCGTAATCCGGCATGTACCTTGGGCAGGCTGAGGCCGATGCTCCAAGTGGCTGCGCCGAAGCCGAATCTGCCGTAAATGGTGCTCTCCGAAGCCCACAGGCCGCCCACGGGCTCCTCTCGCTGCAGCATATCTTGTAACTGCGCCTGCACCAGGCCGGTCAACAGACCCCGGCGGGTGTACCCCGGCATCGTGCCCACCCAGCTGAGTCCACCCAAGGGGAGGCGGTGGCCACCGGGAACGACCACATCCATGGTGAGCATGGCGGTGGTGGCCACGGGGAGGCCACGGTCGAAGACTGCAAGGGTCCGGTCGAACTCAACCGAAGGCTTCTCCGCTTCCATGGCTGTGGTCTTGGGCTCTTCGCCGAAAGCGGTGCAGGTGGTGCGGTAGAACGCCTCGTACTCGGAAACCTCGATGCTCCGTGCTTCCAGATTGTCGATTCTCGCGTGCATGGCTTTCGATGTTACCGTAAGAGACGTGGAGCCCGCGGATAGAAAACGCCGAGATGGTTCATTGGCCCGATCCGGCGCGCGGATTGATGCCGATACGGCTGCGGTTGCTGCATCTGTACCGCGCTCCTTCGCCGAGTGGCTGGCGGCGTGGTCGCCGACCTGCCTCTGATTGTGGCCTACGTAGCCAGGGCGTGTGCGAGACAGCGTGTTGGTGTGAGCCGCGCCGACGGCGTGGGCGTGGCGCGGCCACACGACTCGCTGTGTGGGCGCGGGCGACCCGGTGCAACTGAGTAGGCCTGGTATCGGGCGAGCAGAGGGCGTACACTGATGGAGTATTGCTAGGGGAGCGCCCGGCGCTGAGAGTGTGGTTTCCGCCCACAGACCCTGCGAACCTGATCTGGGTAATGCCAGCGAAGGGAAGCAACGAGTCAGAGGTCCAAGCCAGGCGCTGCCGAGAGGTGGCGCCTTTTCTCTCCCTGGGGGCTCCGTCTTGCCCAACTTCTAGTCTGGAGGCAGACGGTGCGCACGGTCATCATCGCCGGCTCCGAGCTATCGGGGCCCGAAGGGCTGCCGCCTTTCATGGGTCAGTTGCACGAGGTGGAACTGGTGGTCGTGGCGGACGGCGGCGGCAATCATCTGGATCTGCTGGATTTGATGGGGATAGGATCCACTCCACTGATTCTGGTGGGAGACATGGACTCCATCTCGGCGGAGGCGCGAGAAGCCCTCGAAAGACGAGGGGCGGAGGTACGACTTCTTCCCACAGTCAAGAACGAGACCGACCTTGAGTTCGCACTCAAAGTGGCGCGGGAGCAGGGCGCGGACGATATCGTGGTGTTGGCGGCGCTGGGCGGACCGCGCATCGATCACCTCCTGGGCACTGTGGTGCTTCTGAGCGCGCCGTGGCTCGCCGGCTGCCGAGTGCGCTTGGTTGACAGTACGCACGAAGTCCTCCTGGCATGCGGGGATGTTGAAGTGCAGGGGGCCCCGGGAGACATTCTCTTTGATCCCCCTCACCTCACAGGTGGAGAACGTGACCACGGAGGGTCTTCGCCACGCGCTGCGGGGAGAAAGATCTGCAGCAGGGCTCCACGCGCGGGGTGAGCAACGAACTGAGTGGCACACGGGCGAGGATCACACACGGATCGGGAGATCTGCTGGTGGTGCACCACAGGCCTCGGGAGCAGGCGGTGGGAGACGCGCAGGAGACTATGGCGTGCCAGTTCTCCCTCTATCCGCTGCGGCAGCCCAGCCTCGACGAGGCCATCCGCGCGGGGGTGGAAGCGGCGACGCGGAGCGGTGCCGCCACGGGTCTCACGGTGCGGGTGCAGACACTGAGCACCCTCATGCAGGGACCGAAGGACACGGTTTTCCAGGCCGCCCGCGCGGCGTTCGATGGGGCGGCGGCTTTGGGTTCAGTGGTCATGGTTTGCGCCTTTACGTTGGGTTCGCCCTCTCCCGCAGTGGTGGCGGATATCCAGCAGAAACACGTGGATGTGGTGCGTGATGACTCCGGCGCCTCCAACGAAGGAAGTGATCTTCATGGGTGATATGCCACGGGAACCGATGGACGCAAGCGGGCGCCCTCGCTCCATAACCGATGAGAGGGGTTTGGTTACCGGCGTACCGGCGCTGAATCGTTGCCGCTGGACCACACGCGATATCGTGGTGGGGTCGGTGTTGGCCGTCGTCAGTGGCTTTCTTTCTGGGGATGGGGGCCGCTGTGGTCGGCCGTGATCCTACCCCTGATACCCTTCCCCTTCCATTATCTGCTCGCCGGGATATGGATGTTGGCCGGCGTCTTGGTCCCGTACGTCATCAGGAGGCCTGGAGCTGCGCTGCTTGGCGAGTTGGTGGCGGCCTTCATCAGTATGTTGCCCGGCAACCAGTGGGGCGTGTCCACCGTATTGAGCGGGCTGGTGCAGGGCGCGGGGGCCGAACTGGTGTTTGGGGCGGGGAAATGGCGGCGCTATGCGACCCCCATGCTCATGGCGGCCGGTGCCGTGTCGGGGCTGTGCGCCATCATCTTCGAGAGCTATTGGTACGGCTATTGGCACATGTACAGTACGGAATCGATCTTGGTTGCGGCGGCCTTCATGGTCGTCAGTGGAATGGTGCTGGGGGGGCTGCTGTCCAAAGTGCTGGCCGACTCTCTCACGCGCGCCGGGGTGTTCACAGGCCTCGCCATAGCCCGTGCCCGCAGGCCCCTCTCCGGAGAACGTCCCTAGGATGGCGGGGAGCTTGTGGTGGTGAATCCGCATATAGCGGTCACGGATCTCTCGTTCACGTACGAGGGACGGGCGCGGCCTGTACTGTCGCGGCTCAGCTTTGGCTTGGAGGAGGGGCGGTCTTTGCTGGTGCTGGGGCCCAGCGGTTCGGGTAAGAGTACGCTGACCCTGTGCCTGAACGGTCTCATTCCCCACGCGGTGGAGGGCGATTACCAGGGGAAAGTGGTGGTGGCCGGTATTGTGGCCGCCGACACGCCTGCGTACGTGCTCTCCACCGAAGTGGGGCTGGTGTTCCAGGATCCGGAGTCGCAGTTCTGCACGCTCCGCGTGGAGGAAGAGGTGGCTTTCGGCCTGGAGAACCTGTGCGTGCCGGCGGAGGCGATGGGCCCGCGCATCAGAGAGGCCCTGGCGCTGGTGGGGCTGGAGGGCTTCGAGGGGCGCCGTTTGCACCGCCTCTCCGGTGGCGAGAAGCAGCGGGTGGCGCTGGCCTCAGTACTCGCCATGCAACCGCGCGTTGTGGTGCTCGACGAACCGTCGGCCAACCTCGATCCGCAGGGGACGGTGGACCTATTCAGAGTGTTACGCCGCCTCCATGAAGCCCGCCGACACACGCTGGTACTCATCGAGCATCGACTGGACGATGTCATGGAGTGGATCGACGAGGTGCTCGTCCTGGGGCCGGGTGGAGGGTTGTTGACGCAGGGGGAGCCCCGCGACGTCTTCTATGACGACGGACGATTGCTTCGCTCAGCGGGTGTTTGGCTCCCGCAGGTGGTAGAGGTGGTGGCCGGGCTGCGGGATGCGGGTTGGGATGTTCCCGGCCGCCCCTTGACGCCGACGGATTTGGTGGATGCTCTGAGTTGGACCGAGGGGTGGGGAGCGGGGATCACCGAGGTCTTGTCTTCCTATGAGCTCGGCAGCGAAGGCCCTGGGGTGGGGCTGGGATCAAACAGCGGTCCTTTTTTCTCCGTGCGGGATTTGTCGTATGCGTACCCCGGTGGGGACGGCACGGAGGTTCTGCAGGGGATCACCTTTGACATCCGCAGGGGTGAGTGGGTGGCGGTGGTGGGAGCGAACGGAGCCGGCAAGAGCACGTTGGCCGGCATGCTGTCAGGGGTACGGGAGGCGCCGAGGGGAACCGTGTTTGTGGCCGGGGAGGATGTGCGCACCGTGCGGCCCGCCTGTCTGGCGGGTTTGGTGGGTCACGTCTTCCAGAACCCCGAGCATCAGTTCGTGAGCGAGCGGGTGGGCTCCGAGATTCTGGCCGGTCGGCCGCGACGCCGGGGCGAGAATCCGGAACAGGTCAAGGCCGAGTCCCTAGAACTGCTCGCCCGCTTCGGCCTCGAGGAGTACTCAGAATCCAACCCCTTCACACTCAGCCAGGGACAGAAGCGGAGGCTGAGCGTGGCGGCCATGATGGCACGTGGGCAGAAGGCCCTAATCCTCGACGAGCCCACTTTTGGTCAGGATCGCACGCAAAGTTTGCGCCTGCAGGACATGCTGCTGACTCTGAATCGAGAAGGCCACACCATTGTGACGGTGACTCACGATATGGAGTTGGTGGCGGCGTGTGGGCGACGGGTCATTGTCCTGGCAGACGGCCGCGTTGTATTCGATGGGTCACCGGCTCGGCTGTTCAGGCGCCGGGGAGAACTCGAGGGGTGGGGGTTGGTTGCGCCCCTGGTGCCGCGGTTGTGTGCCGCTCTCCGGGAGGCCGGCGTGTCTGCTCCGGGGGGAGCGGCGGTCAAGAGCGGGTTGACGAGTGCGTACCAGCCGGAATCTGCGCGCGGGCCGGCGCCTGCGCATGGAGTGGAGCCTACGCGCAGCCCGCTGACGGTGAGCGAGTTTGTGAGGGCGAGTGGGCGGCCGCGACGCGAGGCGGTGGGCGCCCGCGTAGCGCGCGGGCCGGAGGCGCTCGTCCGGCGGAGGCCCTGAGCAGGTGAATGAGACAGCCGACTCCTATCTGGCCAGACGCAATCCCGTGGTGAAGTTGGGGGTGCTGCTGCTGCTGTCGCTTATGTTGACGGTCATCTTCGATCCGGTGACGCCCTCCGTCTTCGCCCTCATGGGCGTGCTCGCCGCCTGGAGACTGGGGGGCGTGGGGCTCGCACGGCTCCTGAAGACCATGGCCCCGATGTTGGCGGCAGCGGTAGGTATTATGGTGGCCAACCTGTTGTTCGGCCGAGAGGTGGCTGGAGATGCGGTGTTGGGTTCTTGGGGGCCGTTCACGGTCACGCAGTCTCGTCTCATGATGGGTGGATCGATCGCCCTACGTGTGCTTGCCTTCTCCGCCCTGTCCTTGAGTTTTGTCTTCACCACCGAGCCCGGAGCATTCGTACTGAGTCTGGTCCAACAGCTACGCTTGAACTACCGCGTGGCCTTTGGAGTATTGGTCGGTTACAGGATGATGCCTCTCCTGCAGAGCGAGTACCAGAACATACGCGCTGCGCAGAGGGCGCGAGGCATGGCCGAAGGGCGTGGCCCTGTGGCTTGGCTCCAGAGAACGCGGCGCTACGCCATCCCCTGTTGGCCGGTGCTGTGCGGCGGGCGGGCAGAGTGGCGCTGGCCATGGACGCGCGGGGATTCGGGGCCTCTCCGCAACGCACCTACCTTCGCCGTCTGCGCGTGGAAGCGGCCGATTGGGTGTTCGCGGCGGGGGCCGTGGCTCTGGGAGTCGGCACGGTGGTGATGCTCACGGTCTTCGGCGTCACCCGGTTTGGGGTGGGGTTTGACCGGCCGGAGGGAAGATGCAGTCGGCCGAAGAGGGTGATGCCGTAAGACTGCGTTCAACCGCCGTTGGCAGAGATCGGCGTGATGCTTCTGTCGAGGCGGGCGGGGGTGGCGGTTCCGTCGCTCTGCGGCTCAAAGCGATGGCCGGCAGGCGGAGGCGGTCGTCACAGGGGTGCCGGTTCTGTCTCGAGGTACCGCGTGTGAAGACGAGCGCCTGTGAAGACGGCCGGCAGGATGCGGTAGGCACCCGCGGTGGCAGCGCGCCTTGCCGGTTGCAGGCCGCAACCGAACTGAAAGACAGGGAGGGCCAAGACAGGCTCTCCCTGTTTGCCCTTGCGGGTTGCAATCTTGGGGAAGGGCCAGGGTTGCAGCTCCGCGCCTGGTGCGGCGCGCGGCGCGGATCAGCGTACGTCGATGCTACGCCGCCTTCAGCTGGGGAATTCCTCACGCGTGAGGATACTGAGACCGCTGAGCAGATGTCCTCTCAGTTGCGCCTGGCAGTCCGCGCAGTCACGTGCCTCCAGTGCCTGAAAAATCCTTTGATGCCAGCCGAGAAACTCCGCGATGACGTGTGGCAGGGTATGGATGAAACGGATGTCGCGATTGATGGCCTTCACGAGCGGCTGGAGCATCTCGGTCAGAAGAGGGTTGCGGGTGCATCCGACCAGCAGGGTGTGGAAGGCGATGTCGGCGCGGGCCAAAGCATCGGGGGGTGACGAGATGGAGATCTCGTTCAACACGGTGCGCATCTGATCGATATCTGAATCGGTCGCCCTTTCACTGCCAGTGGTATGGCGCCCACCTCCACCACCATCCTTGCTTCGTACACCGTCTTGAGCTTGAGACTGTTTATGGCGAGCATGGTGGACACACACTCATCGTTCAGTTGGACCCGGTCGCTGACATACACGCCCTTGCCGTGCTTGACCGACAAGACGCCCACTATTTCGAGAGAGCGCAGGGCTTCGCGGAGCGAGGAGACAGATACTGCGTAATCCGCGGCCATCTCCTGAATGGGGGGCAGGCGGTCACCCGGCCGGAAGCGCCCGGTCGATATCTGGCGACAGAGTTCGTCAGCCAGTTGCTTGGAGAGGGGGATGCGATCAATCATGCCCTACCGGCCACGACGGCCAGACGTTCTCGGTCATGTTCTTTGACGCCCGGGTGTTCACCATGAGTTTGTCCTCTCCGTGGCCTGAGGCGTGGTCCGTTCCTCACCCCTCGGTTCGCGGTCCTCGGGCCGAAGTTCCCTACCGGTTGTCTAAACATTATAAAGGGCGGTGCTTGGTTGAGGCGGTTGACAGATGGGTGATGTCATCTAATAATACAGTCATCCGATGACTCTGTGATAGGAGAATCCGGCAGGCGCGAAAGCCGGGTGCGGGATCATGAGTTCACATGGCACGGATGACAGGTCCAATGGCATAGGGGGTTCTACGTTATGAAGAAAGCATCGGTTCTCATCCTCGTACTGTTTCTTGCTATCAGTGTCGTTGCTGCCGGCTGCGGCGGGTCCACCACCACCACAGCGGCCGGCTCTGCCACCACCGCTCCTGCGCAATCCACGACCACCGCGCCTGCCGACACCACCACCTCCTCGGCGCCCTCGGGGGCAAGGTGATAGTGGGCGTTTACTTCTCAAAGACCGGCCCCACCGCCGGTGCCACCGCTCGGTTCTGTCCGGCGTGCAGCTGGCGGTCGATGAATGGAACGAGAAGGGCGGCATCAATGGGGCGCAGGTGGAAGTGATGTCGGAAGACGACCAGAGCACTCCGGCGGGCGCGGTCAACGCGTTCAATAAGCTTGTGAGCGCCAAGCCTGCCTTCATCTTGGCCCCGCCCATCACGGCGTACGTCTTGGCCATCGAGCAGTCGCTCATCACATCCGGAAAACTGCCCGTCATCACTGGTGCCACCAATCCGGCCATCACCAGGGGTGGAGACGGTTGGTTCTTCCGTGTGCGGACTGAGGATACGCTGAGCCCCAAGTTCGTGGCCATGTTCTTTGTTGAGGAGTTGGGAGTCAAGAAACCGGCCATCATCTACCCGAACAACGACTACGGCAAGGGCGGCTACGAGACGATCAAGGCCTACCTCGAGAGCAAGGGCATGTCTTTGGTTGCGGCTGAGACCTTCAATCAGGGCCAGGACAAGGATGTGACCGCCCAGCTCAACAAGATCAAGAACGCCGGCGCCGACTCCTTGTTCTGCTGGTCGGTTCCGGGAGATGCGGCTATGGTTACGCTTCAGGCCAAGCAGTTGGGTCTCGACGTACCCATGATCGGTGTCTTTGGCACGCCGGACTACCTCAAGCTCACGGGTGACGCTTCCAATGGGGTGTATGTCTTCTTGGACACCTCGGCCAGCATGGATGAGGCGAGCGCCGCTTGGACCGCGAAGGCCAAGGCCATCAATCCGGACGTGCCACCATCGTTCCAGTCCGCCATTTACTACGACGCTACCAACATTGCGCTGGAGCAGATCGCCAAGGGTGCCGACACGCCCGAGAAACTCAGGGATGCCGTGGCCGGTGTCAAGGGCTACAAGGGCATTAGCGGTACCTTCACCTTCGATGAAAACCACAATGGTTTCCACGAAGGGGTCATCTTGCAGATCGACGCCGGAAAGCTGAAGGTCATCAAGAAGTTCGAGGAACAGCCCAAGTAACCCACAGGCAGTAGGTTGCAGGCCGTCGTTCTGGGTCGGTACCCGATGCTTGGTTGGGGCATCGGCGGTGGGGCGTAGTCTCGCGCCCCACCGCCTCCATATCTCGGGGAGACGCTCGTGGCATTTTTCATCCAATCGTTGATAACGGGCCTGGCCATTGGATCTGTTTATGGCTTGGTGGGCCTCGGTTTCATGCTTCTGGTCAACACCACCAACATCTTGAACTTCTCCCAGGGCGAGTTTGGGATGCTGGGGGCTTTCATGATGGTCACCTTCGCTACCAACTGGGGTATCCCCTATATCCCCGCGCTCGCCATGGTGCTTGTGGGCGCCGCCATCATCGGGGTGATCTTCGAGCGCATTGCGTACCGCCCGCTCAAGAGCGCGGATGGCCCCACCTACTTTGCGGCTACGTTGGCGGCGGCCGTTGTGATTCGCAACGTGGGCCTGAAGATATGGGGCCCATACGCGCTACCCTTCCAAGAGCCGTTTGGGCTGAACATGATCACCCTGGGTCACGTGCGCATCAGGCCACAGGACCTGCTGATCGTTGGTGTTGTCATCGTCCTGTCCGCGCTTCTCTACTTCTTCTTCTATCGGACGCGCACGGGCAAGATCATGCGGGCCATGTCACAGGATAGGCCCACGGCCCAGTTGCTGGGTGTCCGCGTTCTCTCTATGGGCACGCTCACCTTCATAATGGCGTCCATGATGGGGGCCTTGGCCGGAGTCTTGGTTGCGCCCATCTACTTCGTCAGCCTGGATATGGGCTTCACGCTTGGGCTGAAGGCGTTCATATCCACCATCATCGGCGCCTGGGGCAGCCTGCCCGGAGCCATCATCGGCGGGCTTATCATCGGAGTGGTGGAGACCTTCGGCGCCGTCTATATCTCGTCGGTTTATAAGGACGTGTTTGCGTTTGCGCTGCTGATAGTGTTCCTCATCATCCGGCCGCAGGGGATCTTCGGCGAGAAGATCGCGGACAAGGTGTGAGGGGGAGACCATGAAGACCTACAAGAAATGGCTCCCCTGGGCAGGCATGGCGGCTGCGTGCGCGCTGCCGTTCCTGTTCACCAGCAGCTACATGCATCAGATCCTCAATATGATGCTTATCAACGGCATCATCACCATCGGCCTCTATGTGATCTTCGGTCTCACCGGCATCTTCTCCGTGGCACAGGCCGCCTTCTGGGGCATTGGGGCTTACACGGCGGCTCTGCTCGCCACTCGTCTGGGAGTGCCGTGGTACGTGTGTTTCTTGGCGGCTCCCATCGTGGCCGGGATATTCGGTATCTTACTGGGAGCTCCCACGCTGCGTCTCAAGACGCACTATCTCACCATGGTGACCATTGCGTTCGCCGAAGTGGTGCGCCAGGTAGAGGTCAACTGGATGGGATTGACCGAGGGCCCCAACGGCATCCGGAACATCCCCGCCCCCAACCTGGGCTCATTCATCCTCAACACGCCTCAGAAATACTTCTTCCTCGGACTCCTGATGTTGGGACTGGTTGTGCTGTTGGCCAATCGTCTACGTACATCACGCTTGGGCAGAGCCATGGAAGCGGTCAGGGACGATGAGTTGGCGGCGGAGGCCATGGGTGTGAAGCTGGTGTGGGTCAAAATCCTGGCGTTTGCCCTATCGGCGGCATTCGCGGGCTTGGCCGGGGCCATGTATGCGCATCTGATCGGCTACATCAGCCCGGACGTGTTCCACTTGGAGGTGGCCGTGCAGGTGCTGGCCATGCTGTTGATCGGCGGCCGCATGTCGCCTTACGGAGCCGTGTTGGGTGCGGCGGTCATCACCGTGTTGCCTGAACTACTGCGCGGTCTCCAGGATTGGTGGGCGATTATCTACGGACTCATAGTGCTCGCCATTCTGGCGTTTGCTCCCCGGGGTTTCCTGGGCCTGCTCCAGCAACTCGGCGCGCGCCTCAGGGCGGGTCGTCCGGCAAAGGGCGGGGTGGCGGAGTGAATACCATTGAACTGAAGGGCATCACCAAGATTTTCGGCGGGCTGGCTGCAGTGAGTTCGCTGGATCTGACGGTGGCCAAGGGCGAGATTCACGGTCTCATCGGTCCCAACGGCTCTGGAAAGTCGACCACGCTGAATCTCATCAGCGGTCAGTACATTCCGACTTCGGGCCAGATACTGCTGGGGGGCCGTGACATCACTCGCGTGCCTCCGGCTGAGCGCACCGTCCTGGGCATAGCTCGCACCTTCCAGAACATAAGGCTGTTCCGGCGCCTCTCAGTGCTGGACAACGTGATGGTGTCGCGTTACTGCCGCACCCGCAGTGGCCTGGTGCCGGTTTTCCTGCGTCTACCGAGTGAGAGGCGGGAGGAAGCCCAGGCGCGGGAAGCAGCGCTGGCGGCCCTGCGGGTGGTGGACATGGATGGCCGTGCCGATGCCTTGCCCGGCGACCTGCCCTACGGGCAGCAGCGTTTGGTCGAGATCGCGCGCGCGTTGGCCACCGATCCCCAAGTGCTGATGTTGGACGAGCCGGCCCGGCAGGCATGAATCCAACCGAGAAGCGTGATTTGCAGCTTCTCATCGCGCGACTGAATCGGGAACATCAGCTGACCATACTCTTGGTCGAGCACGATATGGATCTGGTCATGGCTGCCTGCGGCCGGCTGACTGTGTTGAACTTCGGGGCCAAGATAGGTGAGGGTTCCGCTTATGAGGTACGCGCCAACCCCGATGTCATCGAGGCCTACCTGGGCAGTGAGGAGGCGGTCGGTGCTTAGCATAGAGAACATGGACGCCTTCTACGGCAAAGTCCCTGCACTACGCGGCATCAGCATCGTGGTGGAAGATGGGGAAGTGGTGACGTTGGTGGGTGCCAACGGTGCCGGTAAGAGTACGCTGCTCAAGGCGATCAGCGGAACCGTGAATGCCACGGGCCGTATCGAGTTTGACGGCCGTAGTCTGATCGGCATGAAGCCGGAGCAGGTGGTGCGTCAAGGCATCGTCCAGGTCCCGGAGGGTCGGAGGATATTCCCCGGCATGACGGTGGTGGAGAACTTGGAGGTGGCATCGTATGCGGCGGGGCGCAGCAATGCCGAGATCCGGGAAGATCTCCCACGCGTTCTCGAAATCTTCCCCTCGTTGCAGGCGCGTAGGAAGAGCTACGGTTGGTCCCTGTCTGGAGGGGAGCAGCAGATGCTGGCTATCGGCAGGGGTCTCATGGCACGGCCGAAGCTGCTGCTGCTCGATGAACCTTCGTTGGGGCTGGCGCCGATGCTGGTGCAGGAAGTCTTCAGGGTTATTCGAGACATAAGGACACGAGGAACTACCCTGCTCCTGGTTGAGCAGAACGCCCGTATGGCCCTGGCGGTGGCCGACCGAGGCTACGTGCTCGAGAATGGACGGGTGGTACAGGAAGGCCCTGTCGCGGACCTGCTGAAGGACGAAGCGATCATCACCGCCTACCTGGGCGGAGGTCACGAGATGGCCTGCGAGGTGGGCGAGTGAACGCACTCGCATCTCGGGTGCGTGCCGCGCTCCAAGATGAGCGGGGAAGTAGCGCGCGGGGTCGGGCATTCGGGATGATCCGGCCCAAGGTGGAGCAGACCATCGCAGGCTTTCCCGAACTGGCGCTCAATACCAGGCGGTTGAAGTTGGCCGCGCTGGACCGCAATGCTGAGCTCGTCCCCCTCGCACGTGAGCGAATGGAGGCCAACGGCATGCGGGTGTACGTGGCCGATACTGCGGTCGAGGCCGTTGCCCACGTGCATGCGCTGATGCCCTCCTCTGGTTTGGTGGTCAAGTCCAAGTCCAATCTCGGCAAGGAACTACATCTGGCCGAGGTGCTGACAGATGCGGGCCTCACTGTGATCGAGACCGACCTGGGTGATCGCATCAACCAGATGGCGGGGACCACCGGTTTTCATGTGCTTTCGCCGGCGGCGTCCATCGATCGCTTCCAAGTGCGTGATCTCTTCTCCCGGGAATTGGGAGAGGAGCTGGGCGACAGCCCCGAGGAGTTGGTCGCTGCCGCCCGACGCAGTCTGCGGGGTTACTTTGCGCGCGCAGACTATGGATTGCGGGCGCCAATGCCATAGCCGCCGACACCGGCTCCGTGTGTCTCATGGAGAATGAGGGCAACATCCGGGCAGCCACGGCTCTGCCGAGAGTGGTGGTGGTAGTGGCTGCCATCACCAAGATCGTACCGACCCTGGAGGAGGCATGGGCGGTGGCCCGTGCCGCCTCGGTCTTCGCGGGTGGACAGGACTTTGCCACGTACGTCACCTGCCTATCCGGCCCCACACCTGACGGTGGCGGTCCAGAGGAAGTCCACGTAGTGTTGGTTGACGACGGGCGGAGCCGCGCCATAGCCGAAGGTTACGCCGAAGCATTCGCGTGCATCAACTGCGGTGGCTGTCTGAACTTCTGTCCGATCTACGGTCAGATTGGCGACGGGTTCGCCGGAAAGCGGGTGGGCGGAATCGGGGCGCTGCAGACCTGGCTGCTCGATGGTCGGGAGGCTGCGGAACAGGGAGGTGCCTCTCTCTGTATTAAGTGCGGCAAGTGCCGCACCATCTGCCCGGTGCAACTGGACACGCCGAGGCTCCTGACGCGGTTGCAGACCGAAGCTGTGACGCGAAGAGAGGCGCCTGCCTTTGGCCGGGCGGCCGATCGTCTCATGGCTGCTTTGGTAGTCCACCCCACCTTGCTTGCGGGCTTCGGGTCTTTGGCGCGGGCGTACGCCCGCACGGGCTTCCAACGTCTGGTGAGAAGAACGGGAGTACTGCGTGCCCTGAAGCTCGACGCCGCCGAGCGGCTGCTGCCGCCTCCGTCCACGCCGCCCGCCGTGGCGCCGTCTCTGGCGCCCACCGCTCCCGAGCGGCCCGGGTGTTCTTCTTCCGAGGCTGCCTGAGCCACGAGTTGCTGGGGGGTGTCACAACCGCCACTCTGGACGTACTGCGCGCGAACGGGTGCCGGGTGCTGACACCACGCGAGCAGGTGCTGCGGGGCCATCCACGAGCACGCAGGCGACGAGGATGCAGCGCGATCTCTGGCCCGAAGAAACATAGATGCCTTCCGGGGAGAGGAGCTCATCATCAGCAACTCGGGAGGCTGCGGGGCAACACTGAAGGAGTATGCGACTCTGTTGGCCGATGATCCCGACTACGCCGATGCGGCGCGCGCCTTCGCGGCGCGCGTGCGCGACCTCTCGGAGTTCCTGGCGCAACTGGGGCCCGCGCCCATGAAGGGGATACATCCTGCTGTATCAGTGACGTACCAAGACTCCTGCCACCTGTCTTTGTTGCAGGGCATCTGCGACGAGCCACGCGCCCTTCTGCATGCAGTTCCCGGTTTGGATCTCCGGGAGATGCAACCACGCGAGTTCTGTTGCGGCAGCGGCGGCCTGTGGGGCCTCAAGCATACTGAACTGTCCGCGCGGCTACGGGAAGTCAAGTTGGAAGACGCCGCCGCCAGCGGCGCGTCGATCATTGTGACGGGCAATCCCGGGTGCCACATGCATTTGCAGGGGGGGCCCATGCCCGTGGTGCACATGGCCGAGGTGCTGGCCGCCGCATACCGAGGCGGGTCGCTGGATACGGGGCAGGCCACCGATGACGGAGTGGCTGCAGGATGAATCGCTCCGCGGCGACCTTGGTGGCCGATGCCGTGGCGTCGTTTCGGGGCCACGGCTGGCAGGTGCAGGTGGCGGGTGACGCGGCTGAGGCCCGTGACCGGCTGCTGGCGGTGGTGGGGTCGCAGGCCCGCGTGGCGGTGAGGGAGTGTCCCGCGTGGCAGGAAATCGATGCGCAACCGCATCTTGCGGTCGGCGGTCGACTCGTGCGGTGCGGGCCCGGAATCGATGCACCCAGCCGCGCCGACCTTCTGGCCGTGGATGTGGGCGTAACCGGCGCTACTGCGCTGGTGGTGGAGACGGCCACCGCTCTCATTGGCGCCGATGATGCCTACGCTCAGCTCGTGTCGAACCTACCTTTCTCGCACGTGGTGTTGGCCCATACGCACGCCATTGTCCCCACACTGGGGGAGGGCTTGGGTTTGGTGCGCTATTTCGCTCAAGGAGTATTGGGACGGCCTGTGCCTCGCTATGTGGGTGCCGTGTCGGGGGCCAGTCGCACCGGTGACATAGAGATGGTGATAGTTGAGGGCATGCACGGCCCGGGTCGAGTCCATCTCATTCTGCTCGATTTCCCGGCTCCGGGATGGGAGGCGCTGCCGCCGGAGGCCTTCACGGCGTGAGTCAGCGCAATCCCCACTCCCCCCGAGGTGTCAGTCTGCCTCTCGTCGCCCATGGTGCCGGGATTGGTGTGGACACAATCGAGGCGGGACTGGTTCGCCTGTTGGGCCGAGCCTGGGTGCGTCGCCAACCCCGCGACCTATTGGCCTACGCGTATGACGCCACCGGCGAGAAGCACCTCCCCGACATAGTGGTCTTTCCGGCCGATGGAACTCAGGTGGCGGCCTGTGTGCGGGCGGCCGCGGAGAACGGTCTCGCCGTGGTCCCACGGGGGGCCGCAACCAATCTCTCTGGAGGGACACTCCCCATCAAGGGGGGCATGGTCATCAACATGCTGCGCATGAATCGGGTATTGTCCGTGGACCCATACGGAAGACTTGCTGTGGTGCAGGCCGGAGCCACGAATGAGTCCCTGCAGCGAGCTGTGGCTCCCTTCGGCCTTTTCTATGCTCCCGATCCCTCCAGCATGCGGGTGGCCACCATTGGTGGCAGCTTGGCCGAGAACGCGGGCGGGCCGCGTTGCGCCAAATACGGTGTGACTCTCAATCATGTGCTCGGGTTGCGGATCGTGTTGGCCGATGGCACCGAGATCGAGGTGGGAGGTCGATTGCAGGAGCCCCCGGGACTGGATCTCACCTCGCTTATGG
Source organism: Thermoleophilia bacterium (assembly GCA_040770645.1). Classification (GTDB taxonomy): domain Bacteria; phylum Actinomycetota; class Thermoleophilia; order RBG-16-64-13; family RBG-16-64-13; genus JAAYZX01. The sequence goes on from JAXGIS010000003.1 coordinate 119,514, forward strand.
TGGGAAGCGAGGGCACACTGAGCATCATCACCGAAGCCACGGTACGTCTCACTCCCCTCCCGGAGGCTTATCGGACTCTACTCGGAGTGTTTGGCGGTCTGACCGAGGCTATGGCGGCGGTGTCGGCCATTGTGGCGGAACGGATTGTGCCGGCTGCGCTCGAGTTGATGGATCACAATACCGTGGAAGTGATCAACGCCGGACGTCCCGGTAGCTTCCCTGAGGATGCTGACGCCGTTCTCCTCATAGAGGTGGACGGGGATTCCGGCGAGATAGACTCCCAAGCTCGGCGTATCCAGCAGGTTCTGAGTGCCCATCATGCTCTGGACATCCAAGTAGCGGCGACGGCAGAGGAGCGTGATCAGCTCTGGGAGGCGCGGCGTGCGGGATACGGGGCGCTCGCCCGCTCCAGCGCCTCACTCTCCGCCATGGATGTGACGGTTCCCCGGGATCGTTTGGTGGAGATGCTGGGCGAGGTGCTTCGTCTATCTCACGAGCACCAACTCAAAGTGTTCGTGACCGCTCACGCCGGAGACGGCAACATGCACCCCACCGTACCCTTCGATCCGGCAGATGCAGATCAGGTACGGCGATTGCATCGGCTCACGGAGGACATCACTCGAGCGTGTGTGGCCCTGGGAGGGTCCATCTCCGGCGAGCACGGCATAGGGATAGAGAAGCTGTCCGGTATGTCGCTCCAGTTTTCGGAAGAGGTGCTCGAATTGATGCGCTCTGCGAAGAAAGCCTTCGATCCGGCCGACGTACTCAATCCGGGCAAGAACATCCCGGCACCGGTGGGGAAATGGTGAGGGCATTCGAGACCCCACAGACTCCGGCGGAAGCGGCCGCGATCCTCGCAGAAGCCCACGGCACACACACCCCGGTTGCCGTGATCGGCGGCGGCTCGCGACGGCACTGGTGGCGGAACCCCGCGTCCCTCGACGAGCCGGACGCGGGGGTGACCGTATCGGCCCTCGGTCTTGGGGGCGAGCCCGATATTCATGCGGCCAACCTCACCGCCACCTTCCCGGCCGGTATGCCGCTTCGTCGTGTTCACGAGCGCCTTGCCGAGGAAGGGCTGTGGCTCCCCCTGATGCATGTCGAGTCCACGGAGGCCACGCTTGAGGTTGTGTGGCTGCGGGCTTCGTCAACCCGCTGCGACTTGGCTATGGATTGACCCGGACTGGGTGCTGGGGCTGGAGGTGGTTTCACCACAAGGAAGGGTGTTGACGCTGGGTAGTGAGCTGGTGAAGAACGTGGCCGGCTACGATCTGGTACGGCTCCACCTCGGTGCCTGGGGGCGTCTTGGCCTGCTCGCGCGGGTGACGGTGAGGCTTCTTCCTCTTCCCGAGGCATCGGTCCTTGCCGAGGCCCGGTGGGAGTACGGTGTGGATTCGGTCGCCGTTGTTGACGAATGGATCCGAGCTGTATTGACGGATGGAACCCAACCGGCTTCGCTGGAGGTCTCTGCCGGACCCGGCCGCGAGCTGCGTGTTCTGGCCGATTTCGTCGGGCCAGAGGTTGGGGTATCTGCCCGCGCCGGCGCACACGCCTGGGGCGCGCTGCATGTGGCCGATGCCCGCGCTGCGGCGTGGGAGTCGCAGGTGGAGGAGAATCGGGCGGTCGCCGCCGCCCTTCCTTGGCGGGCGCGCGTTTCTGTGGAAGTCCCCGGTTTGCGGCGCCTTTTGCCTGCCGTCGGAGCGGTGGGGGGCGACGAGTGGTATCTCCGGGGCCACGCCGGGTCGGGGGTGTATTACTTCTCCTGGCAGGACGAAAGGGGCCCGATTCCCGGACTGGAGGCGTTGGTGCGCGAGTTGTCCCAAGGCTCGGGCGGGGACTTCAGTGTGGTGGCCGAAGGCGCGGCGGCGGCGCTTGTGCTGGGAACAGCCGGTTGGGTCGGATTTCCGCCGCGGCCCCCTCGCAGTCAAGATGCGGTAGAGAGCGCACTGGTCTCAGCGCTCAGTGGAGGTAGACCTTTGAATCCGCATTTGCCTCTCGCGGTTCCTGCACGCGCAGTTGGTGACGCGAAGTGAATCCGACCGTAGACGGCTCCTCAGAGGGCGCAGCCCCCGATGTCGGCGGGCGCCGCGCACGCCTCTTACCCCGGTTCGGTGCGTCCGGGTCCCATCTTCACTGTCCCCGACTCGGTGTTGGCGGAGATCCACCGTTGCAACAAGTGCGGTTTCTGCATGGCCGGATGCCCTACCTACGGTGCTCAGCCCTTCGAATGGCTCGTCACGCGCGGGCGCATCTCGCTGGTGGACGACGTGCTGAATGGTCGCCTGGACCCCGATGACCCCGGATTTCAAGAAGCGGTGGACACGTGTCTGAAGTGCCGGGCATGCGTGGAGTATTGTCCCCCCCAGATCCAGATTGATCATGTGATCACGCACGCGCGCGCGGCGCGCCGGGCGCGTCACGGCCTCGGTTTCGTTGAGCGACTGATCTATCGCGGTATCCTCTCACGCCCAGCGGTGTTCAAAGGGCTGACGCGGTTGGGCCGACTGGCGGAGGTCACGGGGCTGCGCAGGCTGGTGACCCGCAGCCGGGCCCTCAACATCTGGCCGGTGCTGCAGCGAGCCGCGGAGACCGGACCAGTGTTTCCGGCCCAGACTGGACGCAGCATGATCGAAGCCGAGAAGCGGCGGCTGGGTCCACCACCATCGCCGCGGGACAGAGTGGTCTATTTCCTGGGGTGCGCCAAGGACTTCCTGTACGGGGACGCCGCGTTGGCCACATATCGGGTGCTGTGGCGCAATGGAGTGGAGGTGGAACTGCCCCGGGTGTCGTGCTGCGGGTTGCCGTGTCACTCAGCCGGGGACCTGGAGGGGGCTCGGGCTCTGGCGCGCAAGAACCTTGCCGCTCTGAGCCGATGCCGAGCTGAGACCATTGTGGTGGATGAGTCGAGTTGCTGTTCGCACCTGCGCAATCTGGGCGAGTTATTCTTGGGTATGCCTGAAGAGAAGCGCATGCGCCGGCTTGCGGAGCGGGTGGTGGATTTGACCGTGTATCTGGATCGCCTGGGCATCGTCCCTCCTGGGCCGCTGATGGTCACGGCCGGGTGGCATGACCCCTGCCATCTTCGCCACCATGAGGGGGTGGTGGATGCTCCACGCCGTCTTCTGCAGGCGGTGCCGGGACTCACGTTGGTGGAATCCACACTGGCCCCTGGTTGTTGCGGGGGAGCCGGAGCCATCATGCTGACCCAGCCCGAACTATCCGATTCCATCCTGGAGGCGCGCGAGGACGGTTTCCGTGAGGCGGGGGCGGAGGTGATTGTCACGTCGAGCCCCTCGTGTGTGACGCAGTACCGGCGGGCGGAGGCGGCCGGTGGTCTGCCGGTTCTGTACATATCAGAATTGCTGGATCGGGCGTATCAGGCCGATAACGGCGGGTCGGCGGCACCGAGTGGCTCCTGAGCACGGGTGACTGTTGTATCATTGAGCGCAGGGAGTGGTCGAACCAGTGGACCAAAGGAGGGGGGTTTCGTGCCCGCTGTGGCGGGAAAAGAGTCCGTGCCGGTGCACATGCATTGGCTCGCTGCCGCGTAGATGTTAGCGCCCCATGCGACCGGCACCATGGTGGGTACACGCACGCCGGCTCCTGGCGGCGTGCCGGAGCACAAGCAACCCAAGGAGATGCTATGCGTAGCGTGATGTCAGGAAACGAGGCCATCGCCCGCGGCGCCTGGGAGGCCGGGGTAACCGTGGCCACCGCCTATCCCGGGACTCCATCCACGGAGATCCTGGAGAATGTTGCCACCTACCCCGATATCTACAGTGAGTGGTCTGTGAACGAGAAGGTGGCCGTGGAAGTGGCCATCGGCGCCACCGAGGTGGGGGCGCGCTGCCTGTCGGCAATGAAAGTGGTGGGTCTCAACGTAGCCGCCGACCCCGTCTTCAACGCCTCCTATGTGGGCACTCCGGGTTACGTGGTGGTAGTGGCCGACGATCCCGGCCGCTACAGCTCCCAAACCGAGCAGGATAACCGACGCTTGGGCCCCTACGCCAAGATTCCTGTGTTGGAGCCGGCCACTTCCCAGGAGTGCAAGGACTACGTACGCGTCGGCATAGAACTATCCGAGCGCTTCCGTACTCCGGTGATGCTGCGTACTACCACCCGCACCTCCCACTCCAAGGGCTTGGTGGAACTGGGGGAACGCACGGAGAAGGCCGAGCCTTTGGCGTTGATTCGTGAGCCGCGCTACAGCCTGCTTCCTGGTCTCACCCGCACGCGGCACCAAGAACTTGAAGAGCGCATGGCAGGTATTCGTGCCTGGGCCGACGAGACCGACATCAACCGCATTGAGATGGGCGACGCCGAGGTGGGCATCGTGGCCTGCGGTGCGGCCTACCAGTTTGCCAGGGAAGCCTTCCCTCAGGCCAGCTTCCTGAAAGTGGGTATGAGCTACCCGCTGCCCGAGAAGCTGGTACGTGAGTTCCGGAGCAAAGTCCGGCGCCTCTACGTGGTGGAGGAACTCGACCCCTTCTTGGAAGAGCAGATCCGGCTCATGGGAGTACAGGTGGACGGCGGTGCCGAACTCCTGCCTCGGTGGGGCGAGCTCGATCCTTACCTGGTGGCCACGGGCCTGACGCGGGCCGGCGTGTCCGGAGCCAATCCGGTCTTCACCGTTCAGCCCGATGCTCCGGTGCAGGGTCTTCCCATGCGGCCGCCCACTCTGTGTCCCGGTTGTGGGCATCGCGGTGTCTTCACCGTGCTCTCGCGCCTCAAGGTGTTCGTGGCCGGCGACATTGGTTGCTACACCCTGGGCATTCAGCCCCCCTTCAACGCCCTGCACTCCGATATCTGCATGGGGGCCGGGGTCTCCACCGCCCACGGCATAGAGAAGGCCTTGGGCGAAGCCGCCCACGAAAGGAAAAACCGCAAGGTCTCCGTCATCGGCGACTCCACCTTCTTCCACTCCGGTATGACCGGATTGCTCAACATCGTGTGGAACGGCGGTTCTTCCGTGGTCATCATCCTCGACAACCGCACCACGGCCATGACCGGTGGTCAGGAGACCCCGGCCATGGGCCGTACCTTGTCGGGCGAAGAGGCTCCGGCGGTGGATATGGAGGCGTTGTGTCGGGCGCTGGGAGTGAACAGGGTACAGACGGTCGATGCCTATGACCTGGCGGCTCTGGAGACGTCCATCAAAGCTGCCTTGGACGCCGATGAACCGGCGGTCATCATCGCCCAAGCGCCTTGCGTGCTGGAATACAGGATCAAATGTAGCCTCGGGGGTCATAGAGGCCGATGCTCGCACAGGCCGCAGCATGCGCTGCCTGCGTGGGTTGTACGCGCCGGGAGTCATACCCGCCGCCGAAGTCGGTAGAGAGGTGCAGACCTCCGTACTCATTGACGCCTCGCTATGCATCGGCTGCGGGGTCTGCGCCCAGATGTGCCGCTTGACGCTATACACGCCCTGGCCGGAAAGGAGGGGTGAGCATGACCACCAACACTACCACCACTACCACCACCAACTCCGCTCGCCGGCGTGGGCGGCCAGGGTGTGATCTGGCCGCTACCTCCTGAGCCAGATGGGCGCGCTCGAGGCCGGTTTTGACATCAAGCAGAGCGAGGTAATGATGGCTCCGCCGCGGGGCAGCGTGGTGTCACATCTGCGCTTCGGGCGAGAGGTCCACTCGCTGCTGTTTACGGCAGGCACCGCCGATATCCTGCTCTCGTTCGAGCCTCTGGAGGCTCTGCGTTACATCAACTGGCTGAAGCCGGAGGGTATCCTCATCTACAACACGGTGCAGGTGAACCCTCCACGGTGGCCTCGGGGCCCGGCCAAGTACCCCGAGCGCATTGCAGAAGCCCACGCTCACGTGTTGGGCATTAACGCCAGGGCCATCGCTACCCAGGCCGGCACGGCCCGCGCCACCAACCTGGTGCTGCTGGGTGCGCTCTCCCCGCGGTTGCCGTTCACGGACACCAGTGGGACGCGGTGCTGCGTCGGGAAGTTGGCCTCGCCCATCTTGGAAGTCAACTCCATGGCCTTCCAACTGGGCAAGGAGGTGGGCGGCCACGGCCTAGAGGCGCCGGGAGGGGGTCGGGTCCTTGTGGCCGACTGTTGTGGGCGGGCGCCCCCGTGCGGGGGCGCCGCCCACGTCCGTTTCGCGGAGGCGGCCTGCGAGGGGTTTCGACTCCTTGGCCGAGGCGTGTTGGCTCGGCAGGTGCTCAGAAGACCGTGGAAGTCGGCTCTGAAGTACAATAGGTAAGGTGTGAACGAGGGTATGACATGCCCTCACCGGGTTGTGCACGGCCGGTGGCGGCTGTCATTGGCGAGGCCGGAAACCGCCACAAGCAACGGACGGTGCTACGTACAGGAGGTTGTGGATGGCTGCGCCTGCGCTCTACCCCAGGTTCGTGAACCCCCTTCAGACCCGCCCCGCACCGCGCTTCCCCAACATGTGGCCATGGTGGGAGCGGGAACCATAGGCCCGGACATCGGCTACTACCTGAAACTGGCCATCCCAGAGCTCAAGTTGACGCTGGTGGATGTGGTCCAAGACCCGCTTGACGCCGCCAAGACGCGTTTCGAGGGTTACGCCGCCAAAGGCGTGAAGCGCGGAAGTTGAAAGCGGAAATGGTGGAGCAGGTTCTCGGCAACATAACCTATACCACCGACTATGACGCCATCTCCGACGCAGAACTGATCATCGAAGCCGCCACGGAGAGCATACCTCTCAAAAAGAAGATATTCGGGATGATTGAGGAGCGGGTGTCACCGGAGGCCATCGTTGCCTCCAACACCAGCTCTATCCCGGCGGCGGTTATTTTCGCCGATATGAAACATCCTGAACGAACCACCGTGACCCACTTCTTCGCTCCTGCTTGGTACAACCCGTAAAAGGAGGTGATCACCTGGGAGAAGTCGGACCGGCCGTTGTGGATTACCTCAACTGGTTGTTCGCCGTGACCGGCAAGACCCCGGTGGTGACTGCCGATGTGGTGCGCTTCATGCTGGACCGCATCTTCGACAACTGGTGCAACGAGGCTGCATACACGCTCGACATCGGCACGGCCATGCAACTGGACAAGGTGGCGGAGGAGTTCGTCATGGCCGGCCCGTTCTGGGTGGTGGAGAAGTCGAACGGCAACCTGATCATCGTGGAGACCAACACCAGACAGCAAGAAGCCGAGGGCGACTGCTACAAACCCGCCAACATCTGGAACAGCGTGTTGCGATGGTTGGTGGCCACCAAGCGCGATTCAGCAGGTGGATGTCCCTGATGAAGTCCGGCAGGTGGCGCGCACGCGCTTTCAGGGCATCTTGTTCAGTCAGTCACTCGATATCGTAGCCCGCCAGATCGGCACCCCCGAGGACTTGAACCTTGCCGTTTCGCTGGCACTCGGTTTCAAGAAGGGCCTGCTGAACCTGCGAGAGTTGGGGCGCGCCGGCGTGGAGGGGTGCTGCGCGACTTCGAAGCGGCTCGCCCCGGATTCCCCGGTCTCAACTATCTGGATCGCTTCGAAGAGCTTCGACAGCATTCAACCAATACATCTTGGTGGACAGGCTGGACGACGTAGTGGTCATCACCATTCGCCGCCCGGCGCAGATGAATGCCATCACCGACAAGCAAGGTCACCGACGAGATCCTGGCGGTACTCAAACAGTACCAGACCGATGATTCGGTCAAGGGCTTCGTGATAACCGGATACGGAACGTGCTCTTCGTGCCGGGGCCGACATCGGTCGCTTCCCGAGATGCTGGGCGATGGTGGACGCTTCAGCGCAGTATTCACGTGATTCGTCGCGATTGCTGGTGTACATGGATGCCATGAGCAAGCCGGTGGTGGCGGTGGTCAACGGTCTGGCCTGGGGGGTGGGGCCGAACTGGCTATGCGCTGTCATGACATAGTGGCCACGCGCAAAGCCGTCTTCCAGTTCCCGGAAATCACGCTCGGCATCCTGCCCGGCATAGGCGGGGGTCATCATCCCCTTCCGCGCGGTCGCGGCAAGCCGCCGCCAAGTTTACGCAGATGCGTTATGCCGTAACGACCTGCTCACGGTGCCCAGGAGGCCCTGGATCTGGGAGTGGTGTCGGCGTTGGCTGATGATTACTGGGAGCTGGTGCAAACGGCGGCGGATCGTGTACGGGCTCTGGCCGGGTTGTGCCCACATGGGGAGCTCCGGCGCCGGATGCGGCGGCCATCCCGGACCAGGAACCGGTGGCCATGGATGGGACCGTTCTCTCCGCTCGGGCGGTATCCATCATCCTTGGGGCCATCCGCGATGGTATCGCCCAAACTCGGTTGGCCGACGCCTTGGAGGTGGGGTACAAGGCATTTGGTGAGGTGGTTGTGGGCCCCGCGGCCAGAGAGGGCATAGGAGCCTTCCTGGAGAAGCGCAGACCCAACTACGACGGCATATAGCGAGGGATGAAGAAGACGCGGGTGGAAGGGACAAAGTGAAGGCCTGGAGGGCGCGGGCGGCCGAGGGCCGCCCGCCGCTCTGTTTCAGTCACGCCGGGCGGCGCGGTTGCGGGCTGGGGGCAGTGGCTAATGGACTCGTGCTCGTGGCGGGCCGGTGCCGCCTCGGTGCGGCGAGAAGCAGGGTGGGGACAGGCTACGGCGGCCGGGCCCACGATACCATTGGTGTTCAAGGCTCGCTGGGTAACGATAGGTTCAGGAGGAACGATATGCCTGAGGCAGGCGAACTCACCGGCAAGGTGGCCTGGTCACCGGAGGCAGGCAAAGGTATAGGGCGGCCATTTGTCACAACCGGCGCGACTCGGTGCCGCGGTGGCTGTGATGGCGCGCAGGGAAGAGGCCGTCGCCAAGGTGGTCTCGGAGATCGAAAGCGAGGGGTAGAGGGTTGGCCGTGGTGTGCGATGTCACCGACTACGCCGCTGAACTGCAACCGGGTTCAATGGAGACTCAGTTGTTTGAGTCCCGGCCTCGTCACCGGGGACTTCTCCACGATAGAACATCTCTTCCAGTTCCGCCGGCGGCATGTGGCCGATGGGTTCGAGAAGCTCGGTGATGGTTAAACCAGTCGACCCATTCCAAGGTGGTACTCGACGTCGTCTAGGTTCTTCCAGGGCCCTCGCTTTTCGATGAGTTCTGTCTCTGTACAAGGCCGATTATGGACTCGGCGAGAGCGTTGTCATAGCTGTCACCACGGCTCCCGACGGAGGTGACGACGCCGGCTCTGGCCAACCGTTCGGGGTAGCGGATGGAAAGGTATTGGACGCCGCGATCACTATGGCAGGACGACGCCGGTCACGTCCTTCCCTTCGGGTCCAGAGAGCCATCTCCAGGGCATCGAGAGCCAGGTCGGTCCTCAGTGTGGTCGAGGTCTGCCAGCCCAGGATGCGGCGAGAGAAGGCGTCCACGACGAAGGCGGCATAGGTCCTGCCGCTCCACGCGTCCTCACATAGGTCAGGTCAGCCACCCACAGCCGGTTGGGGGCCGTGACCGTGAACCGGCGGTCGACGAGGCCGGCCGGCCGGCGGAAGAGGTGTCGGGCTTAGTGGTTCTCCAGGTCTTGCCCCGGACGACGCCGGCAGTAGCGCCCAGTTCGCGCATGAGACGAGCGACGGTGCATCTGGCCACCGGACGTCCTCGCGGTGGAGCTGCTTCCAGACCTTGCGCACGCCGTAGACGCCGTAGTTCTCGTTGTAGATGCGCTTGATCTCCGCCTCCAGCTCCTGGTCAGCGAGTGCGCGCATGGAGGGAGGCCGAGTCTTGGCGGCGTAGTAGGTGGCAGCGATGGGCAGAACGGGCGCACATCGGCTCGACCCCGAACGTCTCTTTGTGATCGTCGATGAACTTGCTCATTTCTTCGGTCGGCGGTCGAGCTCCGCCCCGAAGAAAGCGGCCGCTGCCTTCAGGATCTCATCTGCGCGCCGGAGCTCCTTGTTCTCCTTCGAGCTCCTTCAGCGCTCACGCTCAGTCGTGGTGAGGCCGGGAAGCGCTGGCCTTCGTCGATCTCGGCCCTTCTCACCCACTTCCTCAAGGTCTCGGGGTCATGCCCAACTTGGTCGCAACGGAGGTGATGGCCGCCCACTCCCGAGTTGTACTCGTCCTGGTGCTCGAATCAGGCGCACCGCCCGCTCCCGCATCTCCTGTGGATACCTCGTCTGTCTGTTCATGCTCCAATCCTCTCAAAGGTTGGAGCCTCCAACAAACCCGGTGCGGTTCACGCCGTCACGGCGGCGGTTGATCGCGTGGTGGAGGACTGGGTACCCTGTATGGATCTTGGTGAACAATGCGGGTATAGACATTGTTCGCATGTTTGTTGATACGGACGAAGCCCTGTGGCGTCGGTTGATAGATGTCAACTATATTGGGTTCCTGGCCGTCACGCATGCGGTGGCGCCCAAAATGATAGAGAAGAAGACCGGCCTGATGATCAACATCGGTAGTGATGCCGGGCGTGTAGGTAATCCCGGTGACGTTGTGTACTGCGGCACCAAAGCCGCCATGATGGCCACCTCCAAGGCCTTGGCTCGCGACCGCCCGCTACGGGATCCGCGTAACCGTGTCGCCCCCGGCCCTATACGGGATACCGAGTTGCTCGATGACTTCTACGAAGGCGAGATGGGGGAGAGGATGGCGAAGATGGTGCCGCTGCGTCAACGGGCACCCCGGAGGACGTGGCTGACGTGGTCGGTTTCTTCGCCTCTGAAGGGGCGAAGCGCTACCTCACGGGGCAGATCCTGAGCGTGGACGGTGGTTTAACCATGATCAGCTGATTCCCGTTGTTGGCTCCCGAGGGGTCTGAGCGGCAACACCAGTGTGGGGCCGATGTAGTTACTGAACCCGATGCATAGATGCCCGCTGCTCCGGTGTGAATGGTCTACGAGGAGGTTATGGAAGGAGGATGGTTGCATGAAGATCATTAGATCGAATTGCGTATTTGTATCGCTGTAAAAGATTTGGAAGACGCTACAAAGAGGTGGGAGCTGGTGCTGGGCAAGAGCGCTCCGGATGAGACCTATGTGGACGAGGCTGCCAAGGTCAAGGTCGCCCGCTACATGGTGGGGCAGACCGGCATCGAGCTACGGAGGACACCACCGGCGACGGTAACACTGCCAACTCATCGCCGCGCGCGGCGAGGGAATCATGCTCATGGGCCTGAATGTGGACAGCGCCCGGGGCGATTGAGGAACTGGACGCGGCAGGTTATCGCATAATCTCCGATCCTGCTCACGGCAAGATCATACCGTCAGTTTCCGGGAAGTTGCGAGTACGGTTTTGTGCATCCCAAGAGCCTGAACGGTGTACTCTGGAGCTCATCGACTACAAGTGGACAAGGAGTAGGGCGCTCGCGGCTTCCTGAGGCCCTCCGAACGGAGGATACCTCCTTCTCAGCGGGTCATCCCCGGTACCGTGCCGTTGTGGCCGACTGCTTTTCTCGGGCGGGCGATCAAGAGGCTCCCCTCTCCCGTTGCCGGTGCTCTCAAATGACGCCGAGACTGCACGTGTTTACTTATCCCGCTCACCGGTAAACATCGGTTGGGGGGCCCACGCCGCCCGCTCCGAAGTGCCCGGTGCAGGACGTGGATAGAGACAAACTGCCGGTTCTCGAAATCGAGCATCTCGGCTCACGTGTGCACGAATGCTCGTCTTTCCCCGCTGCGGCGGTAAGGAGTCGCGACATGACGGTGACTGTGGGGATACCGAAAGGAAGCACACCCGGCGAGAATCGGGGTGGCACTGGTGCCGGGGATAATCGGCAGCTATGAGAAACTGGGTGTGGAGCCCTGAGCTGGAGCGCGGTGCCGGGGAGGGGGCTGCGTTTCCCGATGATCTCTACTCAGGCGTGACTTTCTGCGCCGACCTGTCCGAACTGTCGGAACGGGCACAGATCATGCTGTCGGGTGCAGCCACCGGATCGGATGAGATCAAGCTACTGCACTCTCTGGGCAGGTTGTGGTGGGCTGCTGGCTGTATCCTCGCCGTATCCTGAGTACGCGCTCTCCATGCGCGACCATCGCATCACCACCTTCGCCATGGAACTGTTGCCGCGCATCACACGGGCGCAATCCATGGACGCGCTCACCAGCCAGGCTGCGGTGGCCGGCTACAAGGCGGTGATTATGGCGGCCAACATGATTGGACGCTTCCTACCCATGCTCACGACACCCGCCGGTACCATTCGGCCGACGCGGGTGCTGGTCATCGGGGCGGGGGTGGCCGGATTGCAGGCCATCGCCACGGCCAAGCGCTTGGGGGCCATTGTGGAAGCCTACGACGTGCGCAAAGCCACTCGGGAGCAGGTGCACTCATTGGGAGCACGCTTCATTGGCCTGGAGGTTGACGCCGAGAGCTCCGGGGGTTATGCGCGCGAACTCACCGAGGAGGAGCGGCAACTGGAACAGGCCATGTTGGCCGATCACATTGCCCAGGCTGAAATCGTGGTCACCACTGCCGCCATCCCCGGTCGAGATGCGCCCAAGTTGATCTTCCGCGATGCGGTGGAGCGCATGAGGCCGGGAGCGGTGATAGTGGACTTGGCGGCATCCACCGGGGGCAACTGCGAGTTGACCGTGCCCGGGGAGACCATCGTGCACGAGGGGGTGCAGATCTGCGGTCCCACGAATATCGCGTCCCTGTTGCCGGTGGACGCCAGTGAGCTGTACGCGCGGAACTTATACAACTTCGTAGTGCTGCTTGTGAAGGACGGTGAGCTGTTCATCGATTGGGAGGACCCCATCATCAAGGACAGCGTTCTCACTCACGGTGGCGAGCTGCACTACGAGCTGTCCATTCCATCCACCTATGAGGCCGCCCTCAAGCAGACCCTCGAACAAGGAGGGGTGAAGTGAGCAGTATCACCGGCTTCACCGCCATATACATTTTTCTATTGGCGGCCCTCACGGGATACGAGGTCATCAGCCGGGTGCCCGTGATCCTCCATACACCGCTCATGAGCGGTTCCAACTTCGTACACGGCATAGTGGTGGTGGGAGCCATGGTGGCGCTGGGTGGGGCCACCACCACTGCCGAGCGCGTCATCGGGTTTGTGGCCGTGTTGTTGGGAGCCATGAACGCCGCCGGCGGCTATTCAGTCACTGAGCGCATGCTGGAGATGTTCAAGAGTGGCAAGGAA
>JAXGIS010000004.1:0-127900 GCA_040770645.1 Thermoleophilia bacterium
TGGTGACGGCACCGGTGACCGTCTTTTCGAACCCCGAAGCTTTCACCTGCCTGCGATTGATGAGGGACAGCACCAGGCGATCAGCGATGACGGGCCGGAATTCCTCGGCCATATCGAGCGCCAAGCCTCCCCTGCCTGGTCGGTCGCGATGCAGAAACCCCACCGCGGGGTCCAAGCCCACCGACTCCAAGGCAGCCGTCACATCATGCACGAGAAGCGTGTACGCAAACGAAAGCATCGTGTTGACCGGATCGAGAGGCGGCCGTCTGGAACGACCAACGAAGCGGAAACCGTCACGCGAGAGTATGAGGTCATCGAACACCCCGAAGTACGCTCTGGCCGCCTCTCCCTCTCGGCCCCTCAGCGCATCCAGAGGATCAGGTCTGACCAGCGACTTGCTGATCAGCTTCAGCTTCGTGCTGACATCGCGCAGACGTGAGGCTGACATCTCGTCGTCGGCCTCCCTGGCGCCACGGAGCAGCACCGCGCGGCAGTTGAAGATCTTACCCAACACAATGCTCCGAGCAACGCCGGCGGCCTCGTCCGGCACCGCACTCCGGCGATATTGTTCCTTTCGTAACAGAACGTTCCCATGAGCCTTGCCTACCACGCGGGCCAAGAAGCGGCCGTGCACAGTGAGGAACGATATGTGTACGTCGTTTTCCGCACAGAGCGCCATTAGGTGGGGGCTGCAGGACACCCGCCCGAAGCAGACGATGCCTTGGAGCGTGTGTATGGGCGCGCGCGCGTGTGTCGCCGCCAACCTTGACTTGGACCGTGTTCCCGTCTTGCGAGGAGTAGATCCATCGGTCGTCACGAAGAGTGTGTTGAGCAACTGCCTCATACGCGTGGATCTCCTGTGACGAGGGCCTTGACGTAGTCCGCGGCTTTCCGCCGCCGGCTGGACGCACGTGGAATACACAACTCTACCAGAGAGCACTTGGAACACCGCCGGCCACGGAACGGCCGGCGGTGTGGCGTCCCCCGAGAGTAGGCGATGAAGCTCAACTGCGGCCACTTCTGTTTCCTCTCGCAGCTCTTGGTCCAAGTCGATGGTGAGCCGGCGCCTGGTTTCCCAGAAGAAGAGCGCTCCAGCGTGCACTGGGACCTCCAACAACTCCACTCCAGGCAGAGAGCCTGAGCGCACAACTGCACCTCGTAACCCCGTTCGTGGCGCAGTCTGCCTCGCTTGTGCTCGACGGGAAATACTGTCATGTGCCCGGCGAGCTCCCCTATCTCCACTACGTCGGCTATGCCAACAAGACCCAGTTTCAAAGACCTCAGGGGCAAAGTGCGAATCTCCCGAATGCCTTTCTGGGAACGTGCGCCCTCAGCATGGACGGTCTCGTGCTGTTGGATCCCGTCAACGGTGAACTCGTTGTCGCTCCACCTCCTTCCAGATAGATGAGGGCGGCTCGGCGAGGACAGAGAAGATCAGGTGCTGCAGGGCCGATATGGGCAGCAACTCATCCTCGTTGTACCTGCCTAGCGGTGGCTTCATGTACTCCAGGTCAACTCAAGACTCGACGGTGCCTTGTCCCAGTAGGTCACAGGCCGCCCGACGTCATTCACGACGAACCCTACCCTCACGCCGGCCGGCAGACTCGACCCTCGAAACATAATCTCGTAGTCGGAGATGCCGCGTGGAACAGCCGCACCTCGGCGCCGTACCCGAACCAAATCGAAGAGCATGTGTGCCCGCGGCGCAGCCGGGGCGTGCCTGCGCCCGCCGCTGGGATTCATCTGTATCCATGCCCACGTGTTTGAATACGAACAGCGGTTCACGGAGAGACATGATACCCTTGCTCGCCGACCTGGCCCCCTCGAACGTACCGAGCAGCGATTCCCACAGGAGCTCCAGATCGGTTTCATCGAATCCGGTCTGGGAGGCCAAGTTGGCACTCACAGAAGCCTTTGCCCACGTAGAGACCGTAAGGGATCAGCGACTTGCGACCCATGGTGCGCAGCTTGTCCTCCGGCTGCTCAGATTCCCACTTCAGGTAGTCATCGGCCGACTTTGCATTGGGAAGCGTTTCGGCTACGGCCATGCGGGTGATGGCCACATCCATGGGAAGGACCGGGTCCACTGACCTGGCAAACGCCAGTTGGACCGGCCCACGGACTTGACCCGCGTTGGCTCCCGTACTCATCACCGCACCGAAGGTTCTCGTCATAGTAGTGAGCGCACATGTAGTCACGTGCGGCAGCGACCTTGTCTTTGGTGGCCACACGAGGACCCTTGCTGTTCCGCCCCGCCGCCGGCCGGAGATGTGCTGTCCGCCGCCTGCTGGATGGGGCGGTTGAGGTTGATGCCCTGCTGGACCAGGATGCGGAAGCGGGCATTGAACACCACCTCTGATCCGGGTACTTGGAGAGGACGTAGTCACCTCGGCGCTTGAGGGACACGTCCGACGCAGCCCCCGCATGTCTTCGGGGTCGACTCGCGGGAGGTTTCCAGGAAGTCAGGGTCGCCATTCGGGTTGCCGTTCTCGCAGTCGAAGAGGTAGAGGAACTCGTAGCGGTTCTCGATGGGTTCCGGCATGTCGTCGGTCCTCCGCGTCCGGCTCGGGGTTTGAACTCTTGGCCCGCAACTGCGCCAACTGCTGGTAGTAGCCCATGGCAAAGAGGCTGGTCTTCGAGAGCAAGAAGAGGTTCGCGGCGGCTCCTCCTGGAAGCGAGACCAGACCTCGGCAATGTGAGTCTCGAACCAATGGGCCAGCCCGGATCCAGTTTCCCCAGGTGGAACTGGCTGGTTCTGGTGAGGCGTCCCAACACAAGAGCAGGAGTGGTGCTCGCCGCGGCGCGGTACCTCTGCACCGCACTTGCCCCACGTCACCGAGGGCCGCACGTTGAACGCCCGCCAATATGGCCATGAGTCGCCCGCTCTGATAGGCGGCGCTCTGGTGTTCGGCGTTCAGCCGAGGCACGTCCAGTTGTCCGCTCAAGTCCGTTCGTCCTTCCTGTCGCCATTTGCGTAGATGCCAGGCCCGAAGCCCCACCCGGGCGTGGTTGAACGTTCATCCTTCAGCACGTCCGCTCGAAAACGGACCAGGGCTCCGGCATGTGCGGCTGCGGGGATGGCGTAGTTGCTCACGGCCGATCGCCACATGTGAGAGACGAGGGAGCGTGCAAATCCCGAGGATCACGGACCGTGCTCGCAAGCACCGCAAAGAACTTGGGTGCGTTGAGTCAGGCCGGACCCATCGCGATGGACCACCTGCAGGTCATCGAACCATTGAGCCACGTTGGCGGCAAGCTCTGCAAAGGGTCCTTCCGCCCAGTCTCTGACCATGATTCGCCCACTGGCGCCGGACACCGTCAGGATGTAGTAGCCGTTGCCGGCCAGGTCTGGGCGCGCTCCTGATTGTATGGCTCGGAGCAGTTCGCGTGCCCAGACCGCAGCCTCGCGCTCCTTCTGCTGCTCCCCTTGCTCGAGCCAGTCCAGCAGGTCTTCCTCGAGCGCCGCAAGTGGCTCCTTGAACCAGGGTACAGCAACTTCGTGCCCGCCATTTGCCTGCCGCTCTTCTGGACCAGGTCGTTAAAGGCCGCGCGGTAGACCGCCGTCACCTCGCCGACATGGCCGAGTTCTCGGACTGACTGAAGCCATATGAACAGAACGACTCCTTGTCGAAGCCGCGAAGAGAACATCACCGGTGGGCAACCCTCCTAGCCGCCAATCCCTGGATCTTCGGATGAGTCCTGGCAGGCGGCACGAGTTTCCCCGGTTGCGGCTTCCCTAATCACGTGCGGTCGGGATCGGAAGGCAGGATGGATGCGCGGTAACGACGCCACCAGTCATGCCAACAGGAGTCATCTGCCAGCAGTGTCCCATCAGCGGCCAGTGTCACCTTGTCGGCCGGTTTGGCTCTGTGGGCAAGCAGATCGTTTGCAATGCGCTCCACGATGACCCACTCGTCGGCGAATGCCAGCGCTGGGGCTCTGCACTCGGGCACGTCTCGTGCGGCCTCAGCCAGCAGGGCGCGGAAAGGCGGCGTTCTTCTCCACCGTCTTCGTAGCGTCCGGGTTCTTGCTCACGCGCGCCACCACCTCGGCAGAGTCGATGAGGAAGTGCGAGCGAGTCGTGCCTCCGGCAATCAGTTCCGCCTGGCTCAAATCGGGTGCTTTGGCGAAGGAACGACCGGGATTCCGAGACAAACCGGTATCCCCCAGTTCAACCACACCGAGGTATTCACCGTTGCCCGAGAACTGCAGGGCCCACCGCGCCTGCTTGACCTTGAAACCAGGTTCTGCCTCCAACTGATGCTTCTCAGCATACTCAAGCAAACGGGTCAACACGGGACATCACCCGACACCCCTTTGAGAACCGCGTCACTCCCGTATTCCGGCACCTCCAACACCCCGCCAAGAAGCCGAGCGCGGAACAGACTGACGCTCGGAGCATCCAAGGCATGGCCGGGCCGAGATAGGTCGAAGACGTCGTACAACATGAGACCGATGTCCAGGTCACACTCGATGGGGGGACCGAGGATCTCGCCCAGTTCCACCAACCGGAAGTACGCGGGGAACTCGCGGCACCCGAAGCACGGCTGGAAGAAGCACTTGCCGCATGCCGCCCGCCTCCGGAACTGCGCTTCCAACGCCGGCAGGCGGCCCTCCCAGCCCGGCCAGGGGACTATCCGCGCATGAAGACGGTAGTGCACATCTTTCAGCGCCATCGTCTGCCGTTGAGTCCTCCCCTTCTGATCCGTGCCGGCTGTAGCAGTATCCGCGTCGGCCACGATGGGCTGTGGAACCTCGGTCCGGCGCATCCGCGCGCCACTTGATTCACACTGACTTTCTCTTTGACCTCGTTGCGGCGCAGGCCGATGAACCTGGGCTCCTTCAACACCTCCACCCTGGTCACCTGCCATCAGGATGCGCCTTGCTGACATCACGGCTGGGCTTACAGAACACGGCATCGAAGATGCCCCGTGCCGCCGAAGGGGTGATGACCGGGTAACTGAAGCGCTCCACCTTCATCTCCGGCCGCGAGAAGCAGGCGAAGTCCCCCCACACCTCGAGTATCTGATCCTGCCCTATCAAAGGCACCTCCTTGGCTAGGCTATGAGCAGATCCAAACCGTCGGGTATCACCAGCCCCAAGTCTGGGTCATAGTGATCCGCGTTGAGGTAGACGAACCAGTCATCCGCCCACCGTTGGGGGCTGAGCCGCACGGATTCCATGGCATAGCGGTGTACGTCTTGCTGGCGAGGGCGGAACAGATTCACCGAGTGCGGGCGCGCCCGACACCCATTCCGCGGTGAGACCCGAGGCACAGGCCTCTTCGGCCAGGTCGGCGAAGTCAGGTTCGCGCCACGGAACGAGGACTTCGATGCCCGCTCGCTCGATGAGACGGTAGCGCTGCGCAACCTCGTGGAAGTTCTGCTCCTCGATGGCACGGACCAGATCTGCATTCAGCGATGCTGGATCAGCTACTGAATACAGGCGCGAGTAGTACTCCCCGTGCAGGACCACATCATCCAGGTCGAGCGAGCCTTCATGGGGCAGAGCACAAGCCGAGTGACATCGGCCGCCCGCCGGTACGCCTCGTCGGGATAGTCATCCTCCTCGGATCGAACCGTGACCCGCCCGCTCTCGGCTGTGCCGTTGCGGTTGCAGCGCCCTGCCGCCTGGATGATGGCCTCCAGAGGACCGAATGCCCGCATAACCTCGGGGAAATCAAGATCCACGCCGGCCTCGACGCACTGAGTGGCCACTAGACGGCACGGGTCTCCCCGTTTCAGGGTCTCCCGTATTCCGGCCAGCACTGAAAGCCGATGTTCAGGGCACATGTTGGTGGAGAGATGATAGAGATCTTCGCAACCCCACGCGCGGAGGATTCGGAACAGCGCAGCCGCCTGCCGCTTGAGATTAACCACGCACAAGATCCGGCGAACGGACGAGATGTGCTCGGCCACTGCTTCCCACGACCGGGGTGGGGCGGCCCCCGGCCAAGTCACGGATACGCGGGGTCTGAGCTGCAGGGTGTCGGCAGGGACGATCTCCCTGGGGGACCATCCGCTGGGTGCCAGCGCGCGAACAGAGCGGTCCAGTTCCGAGAAGGCCGGCTGCGTAGCCGTGGAGAACACCACGCTGGTACCGTACCTGGCGGAGAGACGACTGAGGGCGGCCAGCGTGGGAACGGCCAGTTGGAGGGGGAGTGTCTGGACCTCGTCGAACAAGATGACGGCCCGCGAGAGGCGGTGCAGTTTGCGGCAGGCCCGAGGCCGGCACGCAAACAGCGACTCCAGTATCTGCACCGAAGTGGTGAGCACCAAAGGGGCGTCCCAGGAAGGCCTAGCGGCAGAGAGCAGCCGCTGATCTTCGCGATCAAGATCTTCGAACTCGTCGCTGCGGCTTGAGTCACCGCGCTCGCCCACCAAGCTGTGGTCCTCCAACACATAGTGCTGGAGCGTCTCCGCGGTGAATGCCGTGCTGAGCGCCGCGCGGTATACCCGAGCCGTCTGCTCCAGGATGCTCAAGTACGGAACCACCAGAATCACGCGGGACAAACCGTGCAGCTCCGCATGGCGGAGAGCAAAGGCCAGCATGGCCAGCGTCTTGCCTGTACCCGTTGGCGCCGTCAGCGTGAACAGTCCCGGGTCGGCTGAGGCCGCTTCCAGGCAGCACGAAAGGAGCCCGGCACGTGCAACCGCAACCTCATCTGACGACCTGCTATCAGCCTTAAGGCCCGCGGTGTGGCCAAGCACCGCCTGTAACGACTGCTCGGGCAGGAGAGTCGGTGGCTCTGGCCGGTAGCCTTTGCTGCCGGACGCATCCGCGAGGAAATGGGCTTCCGTTTCTATGAAATCGGCGTCCACCAGGGCGGAATAGAGCATGCGCACATCGAGCATGCCGGCGGCGGTCCAATGACCATCCTCCAGGTGCGTTCGGTAGTCGTAGACAGAGCCGTCCAGTGGATGCGCCTCCACCCCGTCCTGACCGGCGCGGTGTCTGAGCCACTCCTGGTCAGACGACGAGAGCCGAGGCCCGCCGCGATCCATCTCCGTGCTGTAGAGATGGGCCAAGTGCACCGACGGCTGCCCAAGTGTCGGCAGCCCCACGTGATGCCCCGCGATAGCGGCGGCGCCGGCCACTCCCGCCACCCCCTTCGCCACGCGCAGAAGCTCGGCGGCCCCGGCGGACCGGTGGTCCACGCCCGACGTCTCGCCCTGAGCCGCTGCTGGAAGGGCGCCGTATTTGCCGAAATCATGCATGAGCCCGGCCATGTACGCCTCTTCTTCCGCCCCGAAAGACGCGGCGAACTCCGCAGCGCGCGGGCTACGTCCTGAAGGTGCATGGCCACCGTCTCGACCCTCCCAGTGGCGCTCGGGCTGTGGGCGAAGCGTTCGTCCAATCGAACCTCTCTGGCGCGACGTGGCGTTTCTTTTCACCTTAGCAGGCGCATCGGACGGAAGATGTGGTGTCCAACCTCGCCCACCAAAGATACTATCAGCACGCAAACCGGATTGGTGAAGCCGCCCCGGGCCGTGCTCCGGCCATACTTCATTCATGTCCGCCCCACTCACAACCGAACAACTGGCCGTTTATGAGCCACGACGCCCGCCGCGCAGACGAGCGGCTGGAACGCCGGAGACGGCGCCGCGACCCGGCCTGGGCCACGGCGCGCGGGCTTCCCTCCTCCGCGAGCAGTACGGCGCTTCGCGCGTATTCGAGTTCGATCTTGTCGATCTGGATCGCTGCCGGGAAGGATTGAAGCAGGCCGTGGAGACGGAAGGAGTCGAAGATACCGCCCCACCGTGGGCGGCGGCCGCGACGCGCCACCGCCCGGCACCCGCGGCAATCGCCGCGGCCGCGGCCAGGCAGGCCCCTTCCCCTACTGCTGCCCGGCGCTGCGCGGGCCTGACCTCCCCCACAAACGGCGCCCCGGTGGGGACGTGGCGGATGAAGAAGAGGAACGGCCGGTTGGCTCGAGGCTACCGCCGATGCGGCCGCGATCGTCACCTCGGTGGCCGCCCCCGCTTTGGTCCCCTGCTCCGCTGACCTCGATGTAGGCGTACTGGGCCACGCCATCGATGGACCGGCTAACGGTGGGCGTCGCGCGGCAAATCGCCCTGCTTGAAGGCGGTGGTCATCCCCATGGCGCTGAGGGCAGGCTCGAGGTCCGAATTGCGCTGGTCGAACTTGGGGAGACTGACGGTGGTCAGGCCCTCGCCGGCCAAGCCGCCAATGATGGCCGCCAACTTCGTCGGCGTGAGGCCTTCCTCAAAGACCGTGAGGCTACCACCGGCGGACGAGGCGGCCGCCGTGGGGTCTGTCGGCAGGATCGCCAGGAAGGCGAGCGTGTTGCCGGCGTAGGGCGCTCCACGGCCTGGTAGTCCTCGCCCTCGGCCACCAGGAAGTCGGTGTTGATGCTCATGGTGTCCACGGTGACCTCGGTGCCGTCGTCCAGGGTGAAGGGACGGGGTCGGGTCATGGCGGGGTCGAACTGGTCCCAGGGCCATCCGGGTGAACGGCCGAGGTCGAGCCTTGAGCAGCGGCCGGTTTTGGGAGACGGGGCGCCCGCACCGGCGGTGAACTCCCGTCAATCTCGTGGGCCGCCACTCCGCCACCACCCCGGCTGGCGCCCTCGCGGTCGCCGTTGAGGTCGGGGTGGTGATACCGGAGCCGTAGTAGCGGGCCAGCGGGTCCAGGTACTGCTGATGGAAGGGCTCGCGGTCTGGGCCCAGAAGGCGGTGGCCGAGTGGAACTCGGGCGAGGCGCCGCCGGCTTGAAGTCGAAGCATCACCCATCGACGTGGGGTTGAGAGTGAGATCGAGGAGGCGTTCACCGCTACCGGCACCCACTCCGAGGGCAACGACAGGTGCAGCGCGCGGCGATCTCCTGCTGGGTGACGCGCCGCGCCCCGTCGTGGGTCATGCTCAGCGTCGGAGTCCCAGGGCAAGAGGGCCGTTTGCTCCCTCATGCGAGAGCGCGCCCGAGCAGGTCCGGGCGAAGGCCGCCGCGAATCGGCCACCAGGGCCGCCCTCCTCGGCGGAAGCCTCCGCCGCCGGCGCCCAGACCCCACGTTGGTGCAGCTCGACCGGCTGAGGAGGGACCCGCGGCCTTTGGGGCGGAGGTCGGGGACGATTCCACCGCGGACGTGCCGCCAACCTACGAGTGACCACAACCGAAGCCATGAGCACCAGACAGACGCACACCGTCATGATGGATAGACGGACGGCTCACAACAGCGACCTCCTCTGACCGGCGATATCCCCCGGCACCCCGGTTCCCCTGACGCTCCAGTACCGGTGCAGACGCAGACCCGACCCCAGACGTTGCGTCAAGCTCTGTGGCCCACGCACGGCCGCCACACCGCGCCTCATCTTCGCCGATCCCACCAAAGCAAGTTGGCGGGGGTAAGGGAGCAGACGCGGTACGAAGCCGGGATCAGGGAACAAGAGGTCGTTGGGCAAATGACGCCGGGTGCAGCATGTGCCGAGCGCGGATCGGGTCTTATGCCCGATCCGCGCTCGGGGTTGTCCTTACTTCGCTCCCTCGCCCGCCTGCTCGGCTACGCAGTAATGGCCGTCTAGCGGGCCGTAATCCCTTGAAGACGGCGCAGTCTCCGCAGGTGCAGCCCACTTCAGTCACGGGCAACGCGCTCTTGCCCTTGGCGCAGTGAAGGCTGCACTCCGCCAGAAGCGAGAGGCCGCCCGGTTTCTTCCGGCCCTCCCTCCGGCGACCTAGACCTCGCCCACGAATAGGTAGATGGTGGAGTTGAGCTTGAAGCACCGTCCCGAGACTCCCTGGAGCGCCATGAAACGGCACAACTCGGCAGGCGCGAAGAAGTGCGCCGGCTCGCCCAATATCCGCTCAACCAGCACCAGCAGCCGCCGCCGGCCGCTGGGGTCAACCTCAGAGATGGCTATGCCGCCGCCGGGTCGTACTACCCGCCGCAGCTCTCTCACTACTTGTGGAAGATCGCCGAAGTGATGGAAGGCGTCCGAAACCACTACTGCATCGAACGACCCCGACGCGAAGGGAAGGCCCGCCGCGCCGCCCACCACCTTGTGTAGCCGGGGATGGTCGGGCGCGCGGGCCAACATTTCGGGCGAGCGGTCGAGGATGGTGGCCTCGGCGCCAAGAGCGCCCATGAGTTGCACCGTTACCACACCGGCCCCGCCGCCCACATCGAGCAGACGTCCGCCTGAAGGCACAAAGGAACGGAGCAGCCGAGCCAGCTGCTCCGCTTCCGTACGGCGCCAATGCCCGCCGAGAAAATGGACGATGAAGGGGGCTCCCCAGTTGAATAGTCCCATGACTGCCTATTACCCACGTTTGCCCTGACTCACCACGCATTGGGGCCACCCAGTCCGCCTTTCACAATGCCGGCGGGTGCTTTCGCAACTTACACACGCGCCTGGTCTCTTCTGCGGCGCAAGCGGGGGCGGCTCTCGGAGGCCGCCCTCATCGGTTGAACTACCCGTCCACCGCATCCCTGACTGCATCCAGGCTGGTCTTCCCGAAGGCCGGAGCGTTGGCGTTCCCCACATTGACAAACTCGTTGCCGGACTTCCGGTAGACGCTGAATTCGTTTAGACGTGCGAAGTAGGCATCTTCAGGCCACACGGCGTTGGGCCCGTATAGTGATGCGAAATAGTTGCCAAAGACGATCACTTCAGCACCCACTTCCACCGGTCCGGAAACCTCGCCCTCCGTGCCGCCAATCACGATGAACGATATGGGGCTGCCGAATCGAGGCTCGCCCTTGATCAACTCGATCGGCTCCACCGACAAGCAGCGGTACACCAGTGGACAGTCCTGATCATTGTCTGTGACCCATGCTTTTCCATCGTTGCTGTTCCAGCGGCCGACGCCGACATCCACAACCTTGCCGTGGACGACGATCTCCGCCTGCGCGGCTTGGTTCTCCAGCTTCTTCACTCCCGGCACGTACATAGCACAGAAGTCGAAGGCGGGCGCTTCTTGTTCCTGAGCGTCGGCGGTCCGGCCGCCGGTCGAACTCAGGGCGATAGCCGAGCCGTCACTCGTCTGGGGGTTCTCTGCCCCGCGACCACAACCCGCAACCAGAAGCAGTAGCCCCAACAGAAGGACAAATACGCCGATATAGGCGGCTTTGCGGTTGTCCCTCATGTCACACCTCCTCACAGTTGACTGGGGTAGAGCCTCTTGAGGCCAAACGCGTCATCTGCCGACGGCGTTCGCATGTAAACCCCTGTGCGGTCGCCGTTGACCTCATCATAGAAGCCCCACATCGTCTGGGGATCGGTCCATCGAAGGTCCCCAGGATGTCCAAGGGGAATCGCGTGACCAAATTCGTGGGTTGCGATGCTCTGCCGATCAAGGACGTAGTATCCGTCACCGGTTCCCCAACTCCAGTACAGTGGTGCTTGCTGCCGCCCAGTCGGCAGCATGGTCATATCCGATTGGAACCGAATGTAGAAGCGTTTGTATGCCTCCACATTCCCTCGCATCCAGAGAGCTCCCCAGCTTATACCAGGTACTTATTGTCGTGTAGCCGGGAGTGAGGCCACCACCTAAGGGATGGGGAGATTCGGTACCATCAGGCTTTGCCAGCGTGGAGTCCGTGTAGACCGGTGGTGGGGTCGTAGCCCCAGAAAGCATAGTAGTCCGCCTTCGCCAGGCCCGGCGTCGCAAGCAGAACCAGTAATGATGCGATTATTAAGGAGAAGGCCCAATCTGGCTGCCCTCAGCGCTTTTTTGCACTATCTTCCTCCTATGACGCAATCCTACGAACCTGCCGGTTGGGCAGGCTGCCGTCAGCTCTACCGGCAAGCGCGGGACTCATCCCAACTCTTAACTCGCCGACTGTTGGGTGAGAGCCCATCAGGCGCGACCCCGAACATCACGCCGCCCCTCTCAGCTGCCTCCTCTCGTCCACCCACCTTATTCTCTTGTATATGCGTGGACAAGCCAGGAAGTTCACTGATCCGATTGAGCATGGCCCCCTTGGGTCGGCTGCGCAGGCTGCCGCGGGGGAACTAAGTGAGGAACGGGTGAACTGAAGCAGAAACGGCCATGGAGAGCATGATTTCTCCACCAGACCCGACACCCTCGCACCGCGCATGCCCAAGGGCCATCAGATCGGGCCCTCGCCTACTCGTCGGCCTGTGCGGATTGCCGAAATGCGCCGCCTCACCGATGCCGGCGACCAGCGCGATAATGGCCACAGCGGTCTCTGCCCATGGCCACTGCGCAATCCGGAGCCCGGACACCATCGCAGCGGGAACAGAGCCGCCTAGACCCACTTCTTACAAAACCCGGTGACCCGGTCCCACACCCGCAACTGCACGGCCTGGGTTCAGCGCCCACCGGAGTCGACCAGGCCACGCGGCCACCCTGGACACACTGAGGGTAGCTATCTCCAGCTCAATGTGTGCCCTGGGAACAGCCGCTCCACGCATTCCACCGCCCTGGCGACAGCCTCTTCACGCCTCGGGATCTGGGAAAGGTCCACTCGAAGCCGCGTGCCCCTTGTGGTACTGAAACCGGGTCACGCTGCCGTCCCGAGCGTCAAGACGCAGCTCTATCATCCCGCCGGAATCCAGAATCCCTTGGCGCGCGTGCCCGGTCCAGGTCTTCACGAATCGTGGAGTTCCCGACGCATCACTGAAGGTTGGCGGATCCGCATGCCGCCAAATGACGAGATCTCCGCTCAACACCGGGCGAATGCACCCCACGATGGACTCCCGGATCATCTCTGCATACCCGGTTGACACCTCGAGAACGTGGAGAGACACGGGTCCCCAGCCCTTGGAGGCGAAGTAGGCGACGTGCTTTCCGTCGGTTGCCCATGCCTGTGAACGACCCTCAGTTGTGGCGGTCCGCGCGATGCCGCTGTGAAGATCACGAATCCGGAGGACACCGGCCCCCTCTTCCATCGGCAGGAACCAGACCACGTGGCCGTCCGCCACAAGCGGCAGTTGCTCGAATGCAGGACCCAGGTTCGTGATCCCAGCCCGCTTCATGATCCGCTCCCGGTACCTACCGCGTGGGATCGAAGCCAGACCGGGCCAAGAAGGAGGCAAGTTCAGGAGCGGTGATGAGGAATTGTTATGCGGTCGGTCTGGATCTGGAACCTCCTGTCCGGCCACTGCGCGAGGACGAGGTCGGGAGAGTCCGCAAAACGGAAGATGACGATGACCGTGGGCGTTCCTCCACCCCAGGCGGCGTTGTCCTCACTGAATGCCCCGTCGCGAACGTACTCCTTCAGCAGGTCGGCGTCGGATCCGGTGACAGTCAACTCCTTCAACTCCTTGGGCCCGTTCCCTCGATACGCACTGAAGTCGGACGGCTGTCCGCGAGCCGCTCGCGAATGCTCTGCCAGTCTGAATCACTATCCGCGACGCCGCAGCCAATCAGACTGAAGGCCAGACAGGTCACGAGGAGAATGATGCCTGGCATTCCCCGTCTTCCCGTACGTGCACGCATCATGCCCGCTCCGATCTAATCTCTTCATTTCACGTCCCTCCTACGTGAGCTTGAGCAGATGCTCTTTGCATTCGGCCGCGCGGCCTTCGACTAGGCGGCATCAGGGTACGCTTGGGGCCAGCCAGTGGCGCTTGCTCTGGTGCTCGAACACCATCCGGACGGCCCGCTCCCGCATCTCGACTGGATACCTCTTTGATGAGTTGTTCATGACCCCATCCTCTCAAGAGTCGGAGCCTCCAACAAACCCGTCGCGGTTCTTCTTCCGAACTTGCATGGCAGTGGTAAAAGCGTTAGTGCACATATACCAAAGGAGGAGCCGCGTTCTACTTGAACGCGGCTCCTCCTTCAAAGAGCGGCTGGTTTTTCATCAAACCACCGCTTTAGGGATCTTTCCTATTCCTCGTTTTCCATCGCCTTCACCAGAAGGGAGGCCAACTCGATGGTCTGCTCACGATCCAGAGGCGCGGATCCCTGATGGCCAAGAGGCTGACTGATGAGATTGATAACCCAGTCGTCATGCAGTTTGACCATGACGGTGGCCCCGTTATCACCTTCTATTTGCCCCACTCGTGCAAGCTGAGCCCCTGGAATGGCAGCTTCTGCGGTGGTGGACTTGGGGATATAGCTGGGCCGCTCAGCAGCATCCTGGGCCTGCAGTTCGGCCAAGGAGGGCCATTCGCGCGGGTCTTTGAAAACATACAGGTAAATAGATCCTTGGCCCGTCCCTGGATCCTTCTCGATTTGCTCATAAGGAGCTGTGTAGAAGACGACGTTCACTATGGGGCCGCTACCCCTAATCTCGGCCGCATAACCGAGAACAAGCGAAGGGCAGAACCCGGCCACCACATCGCCCAAGCGACGGGAACGCTCAGTCTCAAACCGCTCCGCTCCATCCTGCGGATAGTTGGCGTTAGCCGAACCTTCTTGCACTTGAGGTGGTGCGACAGGCGTCGTAGTGCCTAATGTGGGTTCCTGCGTGTTTACGGCGGCAGCATCAGTGGTGGTGCCGTCAGGGGCAGCGGACACATCCGGGTTATTGCCTTGGGCCAGAGCTATGGAGAGAAAAACTGTTACCACAAGAACAGCGGCGATGAGTACTCCCAGGATCGCGTGTTTGCCTCTCCTCTTGGCCGCTACCGGTCCATGGTCTTGACTAGTCATCTTATGCCTCCTTACGGTAAGGTGAGGAAAGTAGATGACTGCCTTCTTCGAACCTCACTCGGAAGGTGTGGACTCATCGAGTTCTATTCCTGCATCATATTCACGATGAGCTTGGCTATCTCCACCGTCTGCTCAAGATCGAGAGGAGCCAGTCCTTCGTGGCCCAGGGGCTCGGACATCACATTGACCACCCATTTATCATGCAGTCTGACCAAGACACGACCGCCGGAATCACCCTCTACCTGTGCTACCCGGGTGGCGATAGCTCCAGGAATGTCGGCCTGGCCGATGATTGTCTTGGGTATGTAGCTTGGCCGCTCATCAGCCTGGGCTTGCTCTTGCGCTTCCGACACCTCGGGCCACTCGCGGTCGTCCCTAAAGACGGTGATGCAGAGCGTGCCTTGATTGGTTCCGAAGTCCGCCTCCAACTGCTCGATGGGCGCCGTCATGAAGGCGATGTCTATCACCGGATCGGGAACGTTCTGCCATTCGGCAGCATAGTAGAGGATGAGAGAGGGGTGGAGCGCGGCCACGGCCTGGGCCATACGACGGGAACGTTCGGTCTCGGCCCGGTCGATACAGTCATTGGGATACTTGTTGGTGGTACCCGGTCCGCTTGCGACCGGCGCTGTGCTCGTGATTGCGTCCTCGGACACCGGTTCAGCCGTACCGGGTGCGGTATCGCTCACCGGAGTGGCATCCGTCACCGGAGTCGTCATGGGAACGGATTGGTCTTCTCCTTGGGCCAGCGCCACCGAGAGAAACACGGTGGCTACCAAGGCGATGACGATGGCGATGCCCAAGACGAAGCGTTTGCTTCCGCGCCCCGGCCGCATCGATTGCTTCTTTCCTATACCTCGGTCGGTCATCCTCTGCCTCCTTTCGGCAGTACCTCCAAACATCCCAAGAAAGCACTCATGCTAGCTTGGACCCCAGGCAGTGAAGCCACCAGTACGACTGTACCACGACCTGAATGGCATCGCCGCCTCTGAGCATCTGGTAGACACGGCCGTCGCTGCCCACCTTTATGCCGGTCGAGAACCAATCGCCGGGCCGCCTGTCGGTAAGGGCAAGTTCCCCGGTCTTCTTTCCATCCCTATTGATACGGATTACTCGGTAGGGGGCCGAAGCCGGCTGATCGTAGCTTCCCACTTCCAGCTGGACATACGTGTTGCCTGCTTCGTCGCCCCCAAGGACGCGCACGACCGAAATGGGCAGATCGGAAGCCCCGATCGAAAGCCGCGTTGTTATGCCCGATGCGGTGTCAATCAGATCAACCGTGCATGCCGTTCGGAGACCCTGATAGCTCTTACGAAGCCCACCGCGACCGGACGACCTGCGCCGGTGATGGCCTGCTGTTCTTAAGCCTGCGGGCGAGCAGGAGCCCCTGCGATGACAGCCGGCCACCAGAATTCGTTAACTCATCTCACCCACAGGTCGTCTCCGATTGACGCAATCCCTGATGGCATCGCTGGTTCGCCACAGACAACGTTTATGTCTGCCAGCACCGATTGCGTCACGTCGCCTCCCGGACGTACGGTCAGCAGCTGGTTCTCTTCGCTCGAATGCAATAGGACGAGGTTGCCGTTCGCAAGATACTCGAGGTAAATCCCGATCGAGCCGGGAATAGGGGTTGAGCTGACGACCCCGCCAGACATATCGTACATTTGCACTCGGCCGTTCCAGGAATCGAGGATGGCTATCGTTGAGCAATCCTGCGAAAGAGCGAAATCTGTCGGTCCCCAGACCGGAGCTCCCTCCCCGATGGCAGCCTGTTCAGGCCATCTCTCCTCATCTCGCACCGGTCTACCGGTATTCGAGTGTGTCCCGGGACGAGGTGCAACAGGCGGCCCCGCCACGCCAGATGCCCTCTACATATCTAAATATCAATCCGTACGCGATCTTTCGGATCTCGTCCTCGGGAAGATTGGAGACCACTTCCACCCTGACGCCGCTCTGAACCCACACGATCGCCCTAGTGCCTCGGTAGACAACAGAGGAAGATGCGGCCATGTCCACCGCGCCTTCCTGACCGACCGCCCCTCCAGATCCATCCCCAACTGCTCCGGGAGTAACGCCAATGCCGAGGGTCCCGTGATCAGCACCGCGTCATTGCCGTTCACTTCGGTGGCCCGGCCTTCCGGCAGAGGAGCGAGGCCGTCCGAGGATGTCCTTATGAGCAGGTACCAGTTGCCACTTCGGTAGAGCAACTCCTCAGTCGGGGTACTTCGCCCCGCGGGCGCGGCGCTACCGCCTTCACCATCCGGTGACGAAACGTCAACCTTCCCCAAGTGGTCGACTGGAACCGACTCGAATCCCTCCGGCAGGTAACCCGCTTCAGTTGAGACGAGGTGGTGACGGTTCAGGTGCAGGATGTCCCACAAGAGGCCCTTGGCTGCTGACCGCGCCGCGGGTACGGCGGCAACCACACCCACCCCAAGGGCCACTGTGACTGCAGCCACCAGTGCAATCCTGCGCCTCGGTGACAATGCACGCCTGCCGACCGTCTTCGCAGGCGGCATTCCGGCCGAGCACAGGTCTTGGTTCATGATGACCGCCTGCAGGCGACTCCAGGCGTGCATCGACGGCACCGCTCCCGCAGCCAGTCTCCGCATGCCGTCTGCAATCTCGATGCGGGTCCTACCCAGAGCGGCCAGGTCACCCTCGCAGGACCTGCACCGGGCCAGGTGCACATCGATGGCCGCGCACTCAGATGGCGCAAGTTCTCCATCCAAATAGGCGACCAACATCTTCCTTACTTCACGGCATCTCATCTTTCCGCCTCCACTACGAAGCGCCCCTGATCCTGCGGCCCGGGCCCCAGTTGGTCTTTCATCTGGTGCATGGCCAGGTTGAGCCGGGATTTGACCGTTCCCAACGGTAGATCGAGCATTTCGGCGATATCCGCATAAGAGAGGTCCCAGTAAGTAGCGAAGCACCACCACCACCCGCAACTTGTCGCTCAGTACGCTCAGGGCACGATGGACCGAATCACGATTTGCCAGAACCTCGTCTGGGAGGCATACCAGGCTCTCGGCCCGATCCTCGCGGCCCTCCAGACGGTCTGTGGGGCGACGGCCTCTTCGCCAGTTGAGACAACAGTTGACCGTGATCCGATGAATCGACGTGCCGAAAGAGCCACGCGCAGGATCGTAGGTATCCAGAGCGCGGTACACCTGTAGGAAGACTTCCTGCAAGATGTCCTCGGCATCGGCCGCCGTTCCCACTATGAGGAAGGCCGTACGGTAAACGAGGTTCTTGTACTGCTCGAAAAGAAGACCGAAAGCTTCGCCATCTCCGGCCCGGCTACGGCGAACAAGAACGGCATCGTCTCCCGGCATGTCGACTCCCGGCGGGTGGCTACTTCCTGAATAGTACACGGGCCAAGGCCGAAAGGTTCACTGCGGTGAGGCGAGGTGGCGCCGGGTGCCCTCATGCCCGCGTAGCCACTGAGCAGGGCCGGCATCGGCCGTAGGCCGGCGACCGTGCGGATGATCACCTATCGCTGTTGGGCATGATCGTTCGCGGTCCGAGCCGAGATGCCCCAGAAGAGGAGGCCGTGTGGGCCTCCCCCCGGATTCATCGCAGCAGACGCAGCGCGTTCCACAGCATCTGGGCCACTTCGCCCCGAGTGGCGTTCTGCCAAGGGTCCCAGGAAGGTCCGAAGCCGATCAAGCCGGCGAGCACGCCGTTGTGCTCGGCCTTGGTCATGGCGGGAGCGTGAATGGAGCTGAAGTTGCCCAGTGTGCCGACAGAAGTGCCCGGAGGCGCCACGAGGGCACCGGGGCGAAGGTTGTCGAGTGCTCGAACCACCATGGTCACCACCTGCGCCCGGCCGATGTTGTCCCACGGAGCGAACGAGCCGGGAGCGGTTCCGGTGGTGATGCCGCGCTGCGCGACGGTGGCGATGTAGCCGCGGGGATAGGGCCAGTCCGCACCCACGTCCCCGAAGGGGCACTGCTCCGCAGGAAGCGGCTCCAGAGCCAGGCTGAGCACGATCATCTTGGCGAATTGTTGACGCATGACCGCGTCTTCGGGGCCGAAATGGTTCTTGTCGTAGCCGCCGATGATGCCGCGGGCGGAGAGTTCGGCGATGGCGCTCGCGTATGGGTGACCGGGCGGTACGTCGACGAAGCCGTCCGCCGAGGCCGGCGGCGCCGGGAGGCGCAGCAGCCCGTAGCCATACTGGTTGTCAGGTCCGGGGTCGCCCAAGTCGAGGGCGTTGGCCTTGAGATAGTCCTCCACCTGGGCCGGAGAGAAGGCCGGGAAGGCCTGCCGGACCAAAGCGGCGGCACCGGCCACGTGGGGAGCGGCAGCCGATGTGCCGGGAAAGTTCCCGATCGACGTCTGTACCCCGCAAGGCCCCGCTATCTCATGCGCGATGCGGCCGTCACGCGTGGGGCCTTCTGAGGAGTAAAACTCCTGGGCGAAGTCCGGTCCCCGGCCCACGGTCGCCACAGCCATGGACCCGGCTGAGCGGTTGTCGGCCGGAATGGCGATGCTGCGCGCATAGTCGAAGTAGGAGCCGCCGTAGCCGTCGTCAAGGTAATCAGTCGTGGTGAGGAAGTCGAAGTCCACATCCGTACGCGTGGCCGAGTGACGCCAGACACTCCACACGTAGACACCACTTGAGGGCGCCATGTAGTCTATCTCCTCAGCCGGACACGCCGCGGCCGTCCCGTTCTGCCTGTTGGTCGATTCGGCCACCAACCGGTATTCACCATCCCATCGATAGAGATAGAGATCGTAGTCTTGGGTAGCCCCACTCCAGGCATCGTCCCAAACAAGAGCAGCACTGATCCTTCTTCCCTCCGGCACCCAGATGGTCTGGGGCGGACTCCCCTGCAAACCGTCCCAATTGAGCCAGTTGTCATGGTCGGGGTCGGTGAAGTCGCCCATCCAGTGGCTCTTGCGGTAGTTGCCGGCCGATTGAGCCCAGAAGACGCCGTGGTCTACGGCCCGAGTCACGATGTCGTTGTACGGTCCTCGCCCATCGCCCAACCCCTCGGCGGCGTTGCTACAGGAATGGTTGATCACCTGCACTCCCAGTTGGAGCAACCAATCCACAGCCCGGCCGGTCTCGACAGGTGTGCGGGCCGCAGCCAAGAAAAGGCCGGCCTCCGGGGCCATGTCATGCACTACCTGAGCCACCATCGTGCCGTGATTCTCTGCAGAAGCCGTGGCCCCCGAACGCCACACCTCGACCGAAGAAGGCAGCTCGGTACCCAGCAGTTCGGAGTAGCCGGCGAAACCCACATCCACGATCCCTACCTTAAGACCTCGGCCGCGATACCCGGCGGCGTGCCAGGCATCGGCATGGGTCTCGGCCACTCCCTCGCTGATGATCGACCCGCCCGGCGTCTTGTCGGCGGCAGGAGAGGAGGTCGGTCGCGCCCGGTGTGCGGCCTCTGACCAGAGGGGGTCGGCGGGCACCAGGCTCACATCTGGGGTGATCCGCAGCACGCCGGGCTCCTCCAGCAGCGATTCGAGTGTCCCCAGCGGTAGCCAGGCGGAGAGGTACTCCTCGTAGCCGTCGATGAGCCTCCCTCCGCAGGCGGACACAGCGACACGTGCATCACGCGCTCTTCCCGGCTCCGCCTCAACGATTACACGCACATCCCCGCCCAGTAGCGTGAGGCCGCGGCTGAAGGCGAAAGTCTGGGCGGCGTCAACCCCTTGGGCCTCATGAACACGCTCCATTTGGTACAGGGCGGAGTCGAGGCCGGCAGGGCTCTTGAGGGACAGGATGAGGCCGGCGGCCGCAGATCCGTTGGTCGTCGGCCCATCGGTCGTGAAGCCGGCGTTGGGGAGAAATGGAGCAGGGGGAGGGCCGGACGGCAAGGGTACCCCCGAGCCTGTCTCGGGCCCGGCAGAAGCACCACCTCCCAGTGAGGTGAGCAACACGACACCCACCATCCCCACTGCGAGAAACAACAGGCGACGCCACTTGGTGGAGTGCCTTCTCATCACAACCTCCCTCAAACACGTGGGGCAAAAGGCAAGAGCCGTGATTATGATTCTAAGGCTGCCCCTACCCTCCAGCAAGGAGAAGATGGCGTCCCCACATTGCTGGCGGCGAGCGCCGGGCGTTGCTCAAAGTCAGAACCACCGGGGAGTCTGCGGCGCGCACCGACGGCGTCGTGCGCCATTCCCTGTCGAGCTCGTCTGCGGCACCGGCCCCTCCACCGGCACCGGCAGGCGTTAGGGCAGGTTGACGAAGAAGGAGTCGCGGCCGATATCGAGATCGCAGCGGGCCCCGGATACGGCATTACCCCCGGCGTCAACCACACTCACGTACACCACGGCTACACCTGCTCCGTGCTCCACATTCAGAGAGCGGAACGGTCTCGAGTACCTCGTTCATGTAGGCTTCGGCCTGCGCTCGGTCCGCATGGGGCGCCTCCACCCACACGGTGACGCGGCGACTCTCCAGGCGGGTGCTCGCCACCTCCAGCAGGCGCAGGATCCATCCGGGGTAGGCTCCTTCGCCGGGGAGCGCAGCCGCCACCATGGCTCGGACGGCATCGTTATCCGGTGCCGGCGGCGGCACCGGCCACAGCTTGGCGGCCGCCTCCTCCAGGTTATCCCCGGGGTTCAATTCCTGGGGCCTCCCACTCGTGTGGCCCAAGTACTCCACGCGGACGGAAGCGATGGCCAAGCCCCGCGTTCTGGCGTTAATCGCGGCCCGCAGCAGAACTTCCTCTACGAAGGGACCGTTGTCGTCCTCCTCCAGGGCGAACGTGACCGCCAAGGGCTCAAACGCATCGATGTACGTGTGGCGGACCCACCAACCCAAACCGCCCAGCTCATGCACGAGCGCGGATAGCGCCTGTTCGGCGGAGAGACCCGAGTAGTCCACCACCCCCAGCCGCTGGTAGGTGGGGTCGGCCAGCGAGGGCTGGTGGTCGGGGAAGGACAACCCCTTCTCCCGCATGAGCCGGATCAGTCCCTCGTCCACCTCCATCAGCCGGCCGTCCTCCCAGACGTAGCGGCCGTCACGCCAGAAGAACTGGGAGCCGTGCTCCCCGCCGCCGGCCGCGGTATCCGAACCGGCAGTCGTCTGCAGCAGTTGGAAGCGACCGTATCCCAGGTAGGAGTAGCCGCCGTTGATGATTGGGTCGGGGATGCCGTACGCGCCCTGCGCCATGAGGGCCGTGGGAGGATCGATCAAAGTGCTGCTGGTCACCTCAATCCTGGTTGCGGAGGTGCTGTCGCCGAACGGTGGAGAGGCACCGCATCCGGAGAGGAGCACCAGCCCCACGCCCGCGACCAAGACACAAGCCAAAGCCATAACGCCAACCACAACTATCACTCGGGCCGTACCCCTGCGGGCTCTCATGAGCAACTCCCTCCCATTGCCGAGATACCTGACCACACAAGAGTGGGTGACACAGCGACGCAGGTTTGACGCCGCGATCCGGCCAAAGGTGCCGAGACACACGCCGCCCGCCGGCCTCCGCCCGCCGTCCTCCGTGTACCGGTTCCCGCCTAACGGTCCCCGTCCGCCGGTCTTGGCGAAGCTTCCTGATCGCGCTACTTAACCGTCTCCAGCGCCGCCGCTATGCGCAGCACCGCCGTCCTGGTTCCCGGTTCGCCAACCACCACCAAGGAGATATCGCCGGGAACAGCGGCGATCACCCGGTCCTCATCCACGAAAACGCGGACCAAGCGCCCGTCCGCCAGAACCGCGTGGAACGGCGTCTCTCCCCAATCGCCCACTTGGTAGGCAATGAGAGCAACCAACCGCCGGCCGTCCGTGAACACCACCCGGTACGGCTCGGGATATGCGCCGGCGCCATCCCCCATGGCCTGTACCCAGGGATTCTGTTCACTCCCGTACGACACCAAATCAGAAAATGACTGATCGTCATCGGCCACCGCCCAGCCCTCGGGCAACTGCCTGGGAAGAATGACGCGCCGGTCACCAGGCAGTCGTTGCGCCAGCCAATCTGCCACGCCGCTCAGCGACATTCCTTTCTTCCACGAACCCTGCGTTCCGTCGCCGACAGTGGACCCACCACCCGTACCGCCCGCCTCGAGGGTCTCGATCGCCGCCCGCAGCGCGTCCATATTCACCGTCTCTTCGGCGCCTCCCGCAGCCCCGGCCGGTCTCCGGAAACCACCGTATCCCTCGTGCACGAATGCGCCCGCCGCACCCTGATACAGCCAGTAACCAACAGGCTGGTAGGTGCCGCCGTAACGCAGATCGTCCTGAGCGAGGAAGAGAAGAACCTCATCACCCACCGCAATTTCGGGCTCCGCTCGCTTCAGCGTCATGGTAATCCCCTGCCCGCCGGGTACCGTTCCGGCCGGTACCGTCCCACCCTCAGTGTGGACGGTGACCAGATCACCCACCGGCGAAAACCCGGTCTCGGTACTCATAACCTGAACGATCCAGCTTCGGTAAACAATGCAGGCATCGTCAGGGAATTGGGGAGTCCATTGGTCGGCGTTGGGCCCGTTCCAGCGACCGGGGAGCTCTGCCAACACCTTCCCGTACACTACGAGGTCGCAGGCGGCGATCATGGATTCGATACTCAAGACGCCTGCCTCCGGTTCGGGCAGTTGCAGTGAGGGCGCCGAACCAGTGGGGGTGGCGGCCCCAGGAGTGGTAGTTGTGGCAACAGTGGTAGAAGATGCCGACGCCGAATCGGTTGCGGGGGCGGAAGTGGACCCAGACGGAGTACCGGCACAACCCGAGGTAGGACGCCGCCACGAGCAGCAACATCAGTGAAGCGGGCCGGGAGACAAGCCTTGCCATGTGGGCCTCCTTGTCGGTAACCTGCCGCTCCTGCGAATACCGCTCCCATACATAACCGCCGCGCGCAGATGGCAGGGCCTTTAACTCGGGTTTGGACTCGATCATATCCTGGATCCTCTGGACCAACCGGTGCAGACGCGGCGTATCATCGAGTCCTGGGCGTTCCGGATCGATAAGATGCTGAAGGTGGGTTGGGGCGACGAGAGGGTGATCGAGACGCGTTCCGGCATGACGCAATATGACCGTACCTGGTTCAAGGAGGCTTCCTTCCCAGACGTTGTGGATCCGCCCAGCGGCTGCGGGGGATTCCCCGACCCTGCTGACGTCGCTGCCGCCCCTGACGATGACGCCGAGCTATAGAGACGAGTCCGTGCCTGAATCGACAGCGGTCCGGCAGCGGCTCGTTCTCCATGAGGGCCTCACCCGGGCGTTTGCGGGCCTCGGCCAGGTGCATGCAGGCCGGATCGGCCTTCTGGGCTCTGAGGCCGGCGTCCAGACCGGCCGGGGCCCGCTCGCGCCGTTCCTCCGGGCGCTAGATCTCCACGCCCGGCGGGTTCTCGGCTTCAACGACGCCGCCAACCTGGACGGGGGTGACATGTGGCCCACCTCGTTTGCGGCCAAGAAGATAGCGCACGCCGTGGAGAGAGACACCGCTGAACTGATCAAGAAGTCCCCGAACTGACGGTAACATTGGCAGCGTAACGACAGACGAATGGAGGAATCATGGCCTCGAATTCGGGTGCACAGGCCGGAGGGTTCTTTGGCTCCCTTTGGTTCATAGGGTGGCTGTTCACGTGGGCCTTTGCGCAACTGGTCTGGTGGCAGGTGCTGCTGGGCCTTGTCATCTGGCCGTACTACCTAGGCGTGGCCGCACGCTGACCTGACGACCCCACCGACCCACCGTGGAAGGGGCCGTAAGGGGGACGACGGGACGTCTCGGCCGGATGGTCTCGGCCGGATGATAACCTTGCCATGAGTAGCGCGGGCAGGCGGCCTATCACGGGAGACGACCAATGAACTACTCCACCGTCTTGTTCGAGGTTCGCGACGGCGTGGCCTGGGTCACCCTCAACCGGCCGGAGAGCTTCAACGCGCTCAACCTAGAAAGCGCGCGCGAACTGCACCATGTGGCCAATCGCTGCGGCTCTGACCGCGCCGTGCGCGCGGTGGTGCTGACCGGCGCCGGCGACCGGGCCTTCTGCGCCGGTGGCGACGTGGCCGGCTTCGCCGCCGACCCCGCCCATGTCGACCTGCTCATCAAGGAGATGACCACTTATCTGGACGCGGCCGTCTCGCGCTTGGCCTGGATGGACGCCCCGGTGATCGCCATGGTGAACGGGGTGGCGGCCGGCGCGGGGCTGAGCCTGGTGGCCTGCTGCGACCTGGCCGTGGCCGGGGAGAACGCCCGCTTCACCAGCGCCTACACCCAGGTGGGACTGGCGCCGGATTGCGGCTCCACCTACTTCCTCTCCCGTATCATCGGCCTCCGCCGCTGCGCCGAGCTCTACCTCACCAACCGGGTGCTCTCCGCGCAGGAAGCCCTTGAATGGGGCCTCATCAACAGGGTGGTGGCGGCGCAAGCGGTCAAGGAGACGGTGTCGGCGCTGGCCGGCGAACTGGCCCAGGGCCCCACCCGGGCCTACGGGGGCGTCAAGCGCCTCCTACGAATGGCCGCCCAGGAGGGTCCGGAATCCCAGATGGAGCGCGAGGCCCGCGAGGTGGCGGCACTCAGCCGGACCGCTGATGGGCTCGAAGGGGCTCAGGCGTTCGTGGAGCGGCGAAAGCCGGTCTTCCGCGGCCTATAGAACGTTTCGTTCATCGGTATCGTGTCTGGATGACAAGCAAGGAGTCGGGCATGGAGACCGTGACCATTTCCACCAAGTTCCAAGTGGTCATCCCCAAGTACATTCGCGAGAAGCTGGGATTGATGCCCGGGCAGAAGGTCAGGCTTTCGCCCACGGTGATCTATCGAACTCTTGCCGCTGAGGTCCGCCCGCGAGCTTCGCGGCGTTCTGCGGGGAGGGACACCACCTTCACCCGGGACCGCGAAGGATCTGTGTGTGAACGCGGTCGATTTCTCGGCCTGGTCGAGTCCTTCGCCGGCGGGCTCAACGCGGCAGACTTCGTGCATCATCTCTTCGAACTCCGCGGGAGAATGTGCCCGATGGGTTAAAGCAGCCGGCGGTTATTGAACCAGTCGACCCTTTCAAGGATGGCGAACTCCGCGCCTTCAATCCGTGCCCCCCAATACTCCCTCCACCACTGTCGGTCCGGCGTGATCGGCACAACGGTGGCCGCGCTCCCCTGTGGGTCAGCTCACCCCGTCTGCTGGATACGCTGGTCAGCCAGGCTGCTGGCCGGAATCGATGGCGAGCTTGAGCAGCCCTGCCGCGCCGCACTGTGACAAGTCACGAAAATATGATATATTTATCATTCAGTGAACTCCATTGAAGGAGCGAAAGATGGCACGTACACCAGGAGCAAAGAACAAGACACCGCGAGAGCTTGAAGCAGAGGCTGAGCGGCTCAAGGAGAAAGCAAGGTTGATGAGGAAGATCGAAGACCTCAAAGAAGAAGGCGAAATAGCGCTTCTCTTGGTGCAGATCACCTAAGCCAAGGGAGGGAAGACCTGCAATATTAGGGCCGTCGGTCAGGAACTTCTGCGCCCTCCGCCCTGGCCTTCAGATCGGCCAACCACTTCCTGTCGGTACGGGGCAATGTCCGCCTCACCATCGGGTAAACGAAAGGCAACAACCAACCGCCCATGGTCTCTCTGGTGGTGGCCCTGGTCATCCCCGCCCTCTCCACGAACTCCCATTCATGGACACCCCAGAGCCCTGTGCGCCGTCCCGCCCCACGCCAGCTTGCTGGGCCTGTCCGCTTCGGTCACACTGATGGCCCAGGTGAGGCCGCCAAGACCGGCCCGGAAGGTGGTCCCCTTCTTCACAACCCCAGCCGACGGCCGGACGACGAGGCGGCCCGCCGCGGCCAGGCCTTCACGTCCGCCAGTATGTCCCGCAACCGCTCCGCCGGCGCATCCACGTTCACGCTGAACTCGACGTCCACGCTTCGCCTCCCCCACACTTGGTTCTATCATGGCTCCGAGCAAGCGTATACTGCAACTTGTACATCGTAGCGTACAAGGAGCGACATCATGCGCCCACTCAAGCTCGATGAGGACATCCGCCCCCTTTCAGAGTTCCGCGCTCAGATCGCGTCGTTCGTCAAGCACGTGAACGATACCAAGCGTCCACTCGTACTCACGCAGCACGGCCGCGGCACTGTCGTCGTTGTCGACATCTCGGAGTATGCGGCAATGCGCGAGCGGCTCGAGACCATCGACGATATCGCCGCCGCACGCGCGCAGCTTGCCGCCGGCGAGGGCATCGCGCATGGCCAAGCCAAGGCGCAGGTACTCGGCAAACTTGCCTAGGATGCGCGTCGTCTGGTCACCGCACGCCATCGACCGCGTAGTCGAGATTGCCACCTACATCGCTCAGAACAGCCCCGCTGCCGCACGCGATTGGGTGGAGCAGCTCTTCGCCCATGTGGACACACAGCTCGCGGCGTTCCCACTCAGCGGCAAACCCGCCCGTGACGTGGACGCAGGCGATGCGCGCGAGCTAATCTTCGAGTCCTATCGCGTCTTCTACGACGTGGGGGATTCGGTCCAGATCCTCACGGTCAGGCGCGGCAGCGAGCTCATCGACGCAGATGAGCTGCGGCAAAGTCCAGCATAACAAGCGCTACCAGTAGGGGCAGTCGCCGTGGCAAGTGGAGTGAGTTGCCCCCTATTGCGCAGACGTGCCCCCGGCGACCTCGGCGCGGACGTCCTCGAGTGTGACCCGATCGAAGCCCTCATCGGCTATCTGATTCTCCCAACCTCCCAGAACGAATAGGTTGGTCAAGACGGAATCCGTCTCTTTGAAGATGGACCATTCGCCGTGAGTGCTGCGGTACGCGTCTGTGAGCCACGTTCCCCCATACGCGTTCGGCTCGTACCGGGCGAAGACCAAAACCGTATCGCCTGTATTCACCGGGCCGCTGATTTCCCCCTTGATGCCACCCTCGGCCATGAAGGCCACCGGCGCCCCAAATGCGGGTTGCCCCTTCAGGATCTCGATAGGCTCCACGTAGAAGGTGCGGTAGATGACCGAGGCAGTGGAAGCGTCGTTCGGCCCCTGCCACTGCGTGCCATCCGGGCTGTTCCAGCGGCCGGGAAGAACGTCCGTCACGACACCGTAGACGATGATATCGGCGAACCCCACTTGAGCGGGAAGCGTGAACGTACCCCCGAGGTAGTTGGCGAGGAGATTTCCTTCGCAATGGTAGTTGCCGCTGTCTCCCGCTTGATCGCCATTCCACGCATGTGCGGGTTGTGGCGCTGTGGGGTCGACTATCATGGACCTCGCCGTCTCCACCATGGCTTCTTCCATGGCGACGGGACCCACCAGGTAGAGCGCCGGCTCGCCGTTGCCCACGCGCACCCAGGTCACGTCGCCCCAGGCCGCCACACTCACCGGACCCAGAGCGGCCGTCTCCCCCACCTGGCGCCAATCCGCACCGCGCGGCGCCGTGGGCAGACCGGCCAGCAACCAGAAGCTGGCCTCGCGCGCCTCGGGGTCACGCGTGTAGCGCACGCCCCACCAGGTGGGCAAGAGGTTGGGGTTGTCCACCACCGGCGGAGTAGCGGAACCGGCCGACGCTCCACCCGGAGCCGCGGAGGGGCGGTAGCTCCCCGCCACCACGAAGCCGTCCGGCAGCGCCGAGGGCAGGGCCAGGACCATGTCGATGCCCCGGTAGTTGCCGACGAGGATCTGGGCCAACTCCTCCCGCGAGAGCGGCTGCGGCCGCGCCCCGTTCTCCACCCCCCTGGGTCCCTCCAGTGTCACCATCGCCAGCATCTGAAAGACCCAGTTGGGCGAGCTCAACTCCTCCCCCGCCTCCGCGTCACCCCATGTGAAGACCCCCAGCCCGCCCCCGTTTTGCCACGGATACCAGGGGCGTATCTGGAGGCTCATGGGTGCCGACGACGTTCCACTGGCCGGATCCTCGATGCCCAACGTCTCCTCGGCCACCTCCTCGGTGGTGGCGTAGAACATGATGGGCCGATCCTCCGCCATGGCGGCGCGGATGCGCTCCGTGTAGTCCAGGGGATCCACCTCGTCCCCCATCACCCAGAGCGGCGTGTTGATGGCGCCGGGGTCGACGAAGGCCGACGGTTGATCCGTGCGCGGCGCGGGAAGCGGCGTGGGCCCGGAGTAGAAGAAATCGGGAAGATGAACGCTGTTCTCCGGGATGACCTCCACATTGCCGGCCCAGAAGCCCATGTACATGCCGCTTTCGAGCGCCCGAGCCAACCCTTCCTCCTCCGTTAGGGACGGGGGATCAATGTGCAGCGTGGACAGCGCCAGCGAGTCGTAGATCTCGGTGGGCGTGGGCGTGGGCCCGACCTCCTTCGGCGGCTGCACATAGTAGTCGACAGGGCAGGATCATGCCCTCAACCAGGGACTGCTCCTCCAGGGCAAGATAGCGCACGAAGGTTCGGCCAGCGGTGACGGTGTCAGCGCCCGACGATTGCTCCATGTCCGGCGTCACGTCCAGCACCTCGGCCACGGCGGTCAGACCGGCTACCCACCACCAGGATGGGCCGCCCAGCCTCTTTGGCCGCCACCATAGCGGGCCCGGCTGCGCTGAGATCCTCGCTCTCCGCAAAGACCCACAGTGGCTTGGGAATGGAACCGGATCCAGGAAGGTGGCCATCGAGGTCCGCTATGAAGTCGGGAAGCTGGGGCAGGCCGTCGTCCGGGGGCTCCTGGTAGAACTGGGGCGGGAGGCGGTCGGTGTCCGCCGGGAAGACCTCGACGTTCCCGGCCCAGAGCCCCCACTCCTGGCCGGAAGGCCACACGAAGGAGAACCGCGGGTCCTCGCTCGAGGGCCTGACGGCCGGTGACGGCGTACTCCAGGTAGGCGATGACCGCGTCAGCATGCCGGAGGGCGGCGCGACG
Organism: Thermoleophilia bacterium; assembly: GCA_040770645.1. Classification (GTDB taxonomy): domain Bacteria; phylum Actinomycetota; class Thermoleophilia; order RBG-16-64-13; family RBG-16-64-13; genus JAAYZX01. The sequence goes on from JAXGIS010000004.1 coordinate 29,350, forward strand.
TCGGCGAGCGTCGTTGAGGTGAAGGCGGGGGTTACGGCGGTCGTGGTGGCGTCCGTGCCGGGAGGCACGGTGGTTTCCGTTACAGCTTCACCGCATCCGACAGCTACCGCCGCCAGCAGCGGCCACCAGCGCCCCCAGCAGGATCATGCCCACCCACAGACGGGTTCGTGATCGGTTACCCTCGTGCGTCACCTCATCCACTTTCGTTGCATCTCCCGGCATGCGTATCCCTCCCGGCCACCTACTCGCCCTTCAAGGAATCAAGGTAGTCCGAGACGCCCATCACCTGCGACGTCTCCACCTCCCACACGCCGCGTACCCAGCCGAAACGCTGCGCGGTCACCAGGTCACCGAAGTAGGCCACGTTGGTTTCCAGTGGGCGACCCCACGCGTCCACCGTAAGCGTCACCGGGATCTCGATACGAACCATGTACCCCAGCTCCATGGCCCAATCCGTGGCGGCGCCCAGGTAGGGCCGGCAGAGGTCATCGCTCCGCACGATGCCGCGCACCGTGAAGGTGGACCCATCGGCGCCCCTCTCCACGCCTGCCTCCGGCCGCATGGCCTTGACGAGCGTGATAGGGATCGCTGAGCAGCCCCCACCAGACGAGGATGACCCGCTCTGCGCCTTGGACGCTCTCCTTGTCCGGGAAGTCGGCAGCCGAGATCTCCACGTACCGGGGAGCGGCGGGGCCCTGAACCTCGGGAACCTCGCCATCTGGCAGGGCGGCCAACAGCCCGGACTGGCCGTTCAAGCGCCACGAAGAGGCGGTCACCCCTGATCACCAGCGATCCTCCGTAGCCCACGGCGGCCTCGCCCCCCTGCCGGTACAACCACGCATTCACCGGCTGCGTCGGGTCCACCTTGATGGCAATGCAGTCGGACGCCTCGATCCTCACCTCACCGCCCCAGCCACCACCTGCCCGGCCGTGGCGTCCGCGGGAAGAGCGGCGGGCCACGCTTCCTCCTTGAGCCATGACGCCAGTTCCGGCGCACGCAGCACCAACGCAGCGAGGCCGCAATCTGAGGGACCTCGCCGGACGGCAAGCCGCAAGCGAAGTACCAGCCCATCTCGACGCCGGTCTCATCCCAGGACAGTTGAGCTGTACGCGCCCGCCACCGGCCTGGTGTGAATGATCGCTACCCGATTCTCAGGCGTTGGACCGGATCCCAAGAGGCTTCCGCCCCGCAATCAATGTGAGCGCTCCCAGGCGCAAGCCACCAGAGCACCTCCGCCTCGGCCGGAGTGAGCTGCCGGCTTGCACTCCGGCCGCCGTACCACGCCTTCCACGGTGAGATCCTGGTCGGCTGCGATGGACGCCAAGGCCTGCTCGAGAAGCTGCCGGTCATCCGGCCCGCAACCGCAGAGGGAAAGGCACAGCGCCACAATCAGCACGGTCAGAACACCGACCCGCATGCGTTTCGGCCAGCGGATCACGGTTGCCTCAGATCAATGCGGAACAGGTTCCAGAGCAGCCGGGCGCCCTCCCCCCGCGTAGCCGCCCGCCAGGGATCCCATTCCCACCCGTAGCCCAGCAAACCATCCATGAGCCCGTTGTCTTGAGCGATGGCCAGGCTAAAGGCGTGGGTGGAATCGAAGTTGCCCGGCAGCGGCGTGTAGTAGGCGGGGGTGTCGAGCAACAGGCCCGGTCGGAGCCTGTCTGCGGCTCGGATAGTCAGCGTCACCAGTTGCGCCCGCCCCGCGGGCTGCCAGGGATGGAATGAACCATCGGGGAAACCTTCGATAAGCCCGGCTTGGTATGCGGCGGCGATGTAGTCGTGGGGGTACAAGGAAGCAGGGTCGTTGTCGCCCAGATCCCAGAACGGCGCCACCAGGCCCTCCTCCACCGGGAGATCCAGGGCTTCCACCAGCACCTTGGCATACTGGGCGCGCAGGCATGGCTCGTCCGGGCGGAAGACCGCGCCGCCTCCACTCTCGTATCCGGCGACGGCTCCTTCTCATACAGCGAGACGACGGCCGTGCGGTAGGGGTGTGTGCCCGTGATGTCGGCGAACGGGTCCACGGCGGCAGGCGGCGCGGCCGCTACGAAGAGGTGCTCCGACGCCGCGATGGAGGGAGATGACTCCGGGAACCAGTGTGGCGAGAGGCGAGGCCACCCTTCATTGGCCAGCACCGTGTCGATCCAGTAGGCGTGGACCCCGTCGGTGGCAAAGGGGAATCCCCGCAGCAACTGCCCCAGTTCGATCAGGGTGTGGTTCACGACGCTATAGGCGAAGAGGGTCATGGGAGCGGAACTGAGAAGATCGTAACCAGCCTGTCCCCGGAAGAGCACGATGTCGCCCGCGATCTCGATGGGCCCCAGCAGATGGTGAGGCATGGCCACCCGTTCCAAAGATCCCGTGGCCACATCGTAGACGGCAAGAAAGGCCCCGGCCGCATCCGTGGCCGTCCACGCCAGTCGCCCGCTGACCTCGTCCACCGCCAGCGAGGAGACCACGGCACCCGCAGAAGCCGGGATATCGGTGAAAACCCGGGTGTGAAGATCGAAGAAGGCCAGTTCCGGCGGCTGCGCCGTCCCGGGAACGGCTGGTTTGCCCACCACCAGCCGGTCGCCAAACAGGGCATACGTGCGGCCTCCGGCCGCCTCGGGGCAGACACGTTTCCGGGCAGCATTGATATCGTAGGAGAAAAGGAGATCGCTTCCGTCCGCCTGATGCTCGCGCCATACCACCCACGAGTCGTTCAGACGCAGAGGCGCGCTCCATCCCCAAGTCCCTTCGTTTAGCGCGATGTTGGTCCCGCTCGCGATATCGTAGAGATTGAGTACGATGCTCTCGTTGGAGCCGCCCATCCACAAGATACGCCCGCCGTGGAGCAGCGGGTCCCCATAGACGTGGCCGTGGGCCACCTTCCCAACGCGGCCGTCGGAGAGGGTGCAAAGAAAGAGGCCTTCCAGACCCGGATTCGATGAGTACTCCGGCCACACCACGTTGTCACCCTTGATGGCCGGTGCCCCTGCCGCCGTTCCCAGAGAGGTGAGAACGTTGGCGAGCCCCGTGGAGGCGTTGTAGATCACCACTTGTCCGGCGTCCCCGGCACCCGTCAGATAGGCGACCCGACCGCCGTCGGCCGACAGATGCTGTGAAGGCTCCTGGGGCCCACTGGCCGCCGGCGTCTCAACCCACTCAACAACCCACCCGGCCGTGGCGGCCGTGGCCGGTTGCGCACACAGCAGCGCCAGGGCCGCCATCATCACCGACACAAAAACGAGTCTGCCGTTCTTCAACACGGGCTGCTCTCCAAGACCGCGATCGTCCGTCACTCGGTCTGTGTTGTCTCCATCATACTCCCTGCCTGGCCTCCTCTATGAAAAAGGAACCGACGGAATCGGCACCGACAGGGTCATATGGTCATCGAGTCTGATGGTCGGCGAGGCCCACCTGCCATAGCTGCCGCCGCCGACGGTCTGGTCTTTGTAGCTGCGGAGTAGCGGCTCCCCCGCCCGGCTGTTCACAGAGAGCCTGAACACCGGAACCTTCACACCGCGCTCGGTGAGCTCTTCAACCACCGCCGCCGCACGTTCAGAGATGAGCGCGGTCTGGGTAGAGGCGTCACCGCCCACCGACACCACCAAGTGGGGATGGAAACCGTCGTCGTCCGGATCCAGGTGGAGAGAGATCAATGTCATTCCCACCTCCTCCACCACCCGCCTCAGCCCCTGCTCCAGAAGCACCGCCGACTCCTCGTCGCCCACTTCGCCGGGGAGGTCCCAATGGTTGGAGTAGGCGAGATCACCGAGCGGTTTCATGCCCCCCATCTGCTCAGTGCCGTCGTCGTTGACACCCAACACGACCAACATGCGGACCGGCACACCGTGCCGCACCATGTACAGCACCTCATGCTCAATGCTCTGGCCAACGAAGATGCCGTCCGGCGAGGCGAGTGCCGCCGCCGCCACACGCACGCACACCAGGGGTAACACGCTGCCCGGAGGAGCTTCGTCCTTGGCCTCCTGTGCAAGCGCCGGATTGCCGGTGTCGGTCGTCACGCTGATGACGGCGATCCCACGCGCCACCAGCCGCGCGTGCAGGGCTGCGAGATAGCCTTGTACCAGCGCGCCCTCCTCCTGCATAAGGTAAGCCACGTCCGTCTCCAGGCCGTAGCGGACGAGGCGGAGGCCGGAGGCGGTCGCTTGGAAATAGTAGACCCAGCCGTCTGCGCCCACCTCGAAACCTCCACCCGGATAGTCGTTTGCTGGGCGCCATCGCACCTGCCCCAACTGCTCGCCGGCCGGCGTCAGGCCCACCACACCAAGTGGCGGCTTCGGCGGGCTCGCCGTCGACCTTGTTTCATCACCGCCAGGTAGTAGTTGCCGGCCAATCCGGAGCCAGCATTTGATAAGAAGACACCAGCTGCCCCGACATCGACACGATGCTCCATTGCAACAACGACTGCCCCTGTTCCGGCGTTATACGTACCTGATGGAGGGCACTCGATTGCCGGACCGTTTTGAAGGTGGCCCCGGCCGTGACCCAACCTTCCCGGACGCGGTCGGCCGCCGCCTCGCGCGAGAGCACCAGGCCGTCAAGCAGGAAGGGATAGCTTCGCGTGAAACCGTCGGCCCCGACGACGTTCTGCCGTCCCCACGATCCACAGATCGGCGCCGCTTCTAGACAGGTGCTCCGGTAGGAACCGGTCCCAGCCGATCGCATGGCGCGCAAGCACCTCTCCGTTGAGGTTGATGAGCACCACCTCCCCGGCAGCGAGCAACGCCAGGTTGCCGTCGGCGCAGATGGCCACATCCACGTAAGGCCCACCCTCCGGAAGCGGAGTGGGCGCGGAGCGCCACCCGCCACCGAGTTCCAGTATCTGCACGCGGTTGTTGGCCGTGTCCAGGACCGCGATGGACTCCACATCTGGAGCCGTGGCGAATACGGTGGGCCCCGAGCCCACTCCGCCACTGTGGCCGAAGCGACCCGCCTCCGTCCCCCACTCGTAAGAAGCCACGCTGAAGGCGAGGCGAGGACCGACAGAGTCGACCGCTCCCACGATGTGGGTGACGACCTCGAGCGGCTCTTGGGCCACCGAGGCGAGCCCCCCTGCAGCCGTGGTGGTGCCGTCCACCATCGCTGAACCATCGGCTATGTCCGTATCCACGATGACCACCACAGGATTGGGTCGCAGGGCCATCCAAGCTTGTCGCCCGCCTATGAAGGCGAGGGCGAGAACAGCAATAACCACTGCCACTCGAAGAACGGTTCTCATCCGACGGACCCGAACCACCTTCCGCCGCACCAGCCGCAGCCCTTCCTCCACATCATGGGGAAGTGCCAGCGCCTTCATATCCCGCGAGAGCAGATCCTCTTCATTCATAGCGCGCCCCCAGAAGCTCGCGCAGCCGAGACCGACCACGATGCAATGCCGATGTACCGTACCCTCCGCGACACCCATGGCTTCGCCGATCTCGGCAACCGACAGGTCACCGACGTAGCGCAGAACCACGGCCATACGCTGCCGGGCGGGAGAGTGCGCAGAGCCGCGGCCAAATCCGGAGCGGCCGTCCACGTCCACCGCGCTCTCCTCGGCTGTAACCGCAGTAGAGCCAGCTCTGCGTGAAAGCGACCGCCTCCGTTCAGCAGCCTGTTGACGGCCACGCGCCACAACCACGCTTCCGGCTTCTCCAGGCCACTCACCCGCGACCACCTAAGCCAGGCCTGCACGAACGCCTCTTGGGCGGCATCGGCCCTCCTCGTCACCGCAGAAGACCGACAGTATCCGACAGAGGGATACATACTGCGCTCGAAACAGAGCCTCGGGCGAATCGTAACCGCGGCGTTTCACCGAGGCGGAGGAAGCTCGACGCTACTCAGGTCCCTCAAACTCGGCCACCCCCTGTCGGTCTGCCGCCTCACTAACCGGAATATTCGGCGTCCGGCGCCGCCGACTCCTCGTCTCCCCCACCCTCCAGCCGCATTGGACCTCTGACTGTATCACCCAATACACACCGCCAGACACGGAAACCATGACATGCGTGAACGGCGCGTCCAACCCGATATGACTAGAGGTGCGATTGTCAGGCCGACCAGGGACGGGGTAGAGTGAAAGCTACGAGCAACAGCGAAGCCTGCGCTTGTTCAGCAAGCCCGCTACAAAGGAGGAAACGTGAGTGGAGTTGAGCAGTGGTCGGCGGATCGCATGGCCACGCAGCAGAAGAAGGGCTTCGGCACCTATGAGGAGGCGTCCAGACTAGAGGCCACAGGTGTGGAGCTCATCCGCCTGGAACTCGGTACCTCATCCATTGACACGCCGGCTCACATCAAGCAGGGAGCCAAGGATGCACTGGACGCGGGCCTGGTCCACTACGGACATCTCCAGGGCCAGCCCGAGTTGCGGGAGGCACTTGCAAACAAGGTTCGCACCATGAACGAGATCGAGGCCACGCCGGACGAGATCTTGATAACCAACGGTCTGACCCAAGCCGCCTTTGCCACCTTCATGGCCACCTTGAACCCGGGCGATGAGGTCATACACCTGCAACCGGGGTACCCCCAACATCCACCGAAGATCGCGCTCATCGGGGGAAGCGTGGTGACGGTGCCCCTGACCCCGTCTTTTCGCCCCGACCCGGAGCGCGTGGAGGCGGCCATTACTCCGCGCACCAAGATCCTGCTGCTGGTGAACCCGGTCAACCCGGTGGGTTCCGTGTACACCAAAGACGAACTGGGGCAACTGGCCGATATCGCCATCCGCCACGACCTGTTGGTCGTCACCGATGAGGTCTACGAGTTCATGGTCTACGACGGCCACAAGCACGTGAGCATCGCTTCTCTTCCCGGCATGTGGGAGCGCACGATAACCATGTTCGGGTTCAGCAAGGCCTACGGCATGGAGGGGTGGCGCTTGGGCTATGCCGTGGCTCCCCAGCCTTTGATTCAGCAGATCATGAGAGTCACCATGAACGAAAGTACGCATCCGTGCCTGTTCGGGCAGTACGGGGCGCTGGCCGCCGTCACCGCACCGCAGACCTGTGTGCAGGAGATAGTGACGGAGTACCAGCGCGTGCGCGACATCCTCCACACGCGCCTCAACGCCATGCCTGGGGTCTCCAGTCATCTGCCCGAAGGCACCATCTACACCTTCCCCAGCATCAAGGATCTGGGGCTCACCTCGGCCGAGTTCTGCCACCGTCTGCTCACAGAGAAGCACGTATCCATGGAGAGCGGGTCCTTCTACGGACCACCTGGAGAAGGGTACGTCCGTATTTGCTTCGCGGCCGAGCCTGGAGAACGAGTGATCGAGGCCATGGATCGGATGGAGGAGTTCGTTCGGGACCTATCCTAGGTGAGCCACTAGCATAAGTCCGCCGAACCACCAGGGTTCACGACTGTAGCGGGCCTCACCGCCCGGAGGGCGGGCGAAGCACCCGGGCGGAGCGCCGCAGCACGCTCCGCCCGGCCAACCAAAGCGTCACCGGAGCACGCAGAGTGGGGCCCGTCGCGTGCTCCTGCCGGCGGCGACGCAGCGTCACGCAGGCTCCGGATCCCGTCGAGGCTCCTCCAAGCCCCGGGGCACCAGCCTGGTGCCCGCCGCCTTCCAAGATGCATACAGCACGCGGTTCGGAGTCAACCGCAGCCGATCCACCGACTCCCCCGTGACTTCCGCCACAATCGGCGGCACGCTCCCGATGGTCACCCGTGTGCTACTGCCGATGTTCGCCACCTGAATAACCGGACCGCGCAGACAGTTCATGGCGGAGCTATCCAGTCTCTGCTCGGAGAGGGATACGTCCCAGGGATGAACCACTGCTCCCACGGGACCCACCAAGGTGTCCGTGCTCAAGAGCACCATCCCCCCGGGACCGTGTACTTCTGTCAGCCCACCCCGCGGCGCGGCGTCACCGGGGAAGAAGTTGATCCCGGCAAAGGCAGCGGCGAACGCCGATGCCGGGGAACGCAACACCTGATCCTTGCTGCCAGACTGCACGATAGACCCCTCTTCTATGATGGCCACGTGATCGGCCAACCCCACCACATCCGCGAAATCGTGGGAGACGAGGATGGTGGGCAAATTGAGTTCCAGGAGCCACTGCGAGAGCTCGGCCGAGACGTGGGCCTTGGTGACCGAGTCGAGCGCCGAGAGTGGCTCATCCAGCAGCAGCAACTCCGGCGACGTGGCCACAGCCCGGGCCAGGGCCACCCGCTGCCGTTCTCCCCCCGATATATGCCGCGGCTTGTCCGAAGCCAACTGCCCGATACGGAATTGATCGAGCAGGGCAGCCACTTGGGCATTCCGCTCGCTCCGGCTTCTGGGGCGCGGATACAGCCCGTACTCGATGTTCTCAGCCACCGTCATGTGAGGAAACAACGCCGCGTCCTGGAAGAGCATGCCCACCCGACGCTCCTCGATCGGGAGGTTGATCGACTGCTCGGTGTCCAATAGGACTTTCTGGTCGGTGGCCACGTAACCCCAATCGGGTTTGAGCAATCCCGACACGGCCCGCAGCACGGATGTTTTGCCGGAGCCCGAGGGCCCGATCAGAGCCAGCACCCCCCCGGTCACGTGCAGCTGGGCGTCGAGCTTGATGCGCCCCAGCTCATGGCGCACCTGCACTGTAAGCTCGCGTGGCTTTGAATCGGTCATTTCCAGTACGTGGTGCGCCGCAGCATCTTCACGGCGGCGAGGATGGCCCCGCTGAGGGCCACCATGAGGGCGCCCATGGCCAGGGCCGCCTCCATGTTGGCCGCCGAGAACTCACCGTAGATGGCCAGCGGCAGTGTCTGCGTAGTGCCCTGTAGGCTTCCGGCAAACAGGGTGGTGGCGCCGAACTCGCCGAGCGCGCGGGCCCACGCGAGCGCCGCCCCCGCCGACAGGCTGGGGCCGGCCAATGGAGCCGCCACGCGGAAGAAGGTGCGGGCGCTTCCGGCACCCAACGTACGGGAGACACCCAACAGGTGTGGGTCGACGGCTGCGAATCCCGCGGTGGCCTGCCTAACGAAGAAAGGCATGGCCACGAAGGCCTGGGCCATGACCACGGCCACCCAGGTGAAGGGCAGTTGGATGCCGAGTGCCCCCAGTTGGGACCCCAGGATACCGAAGCGCCCAAAAGCGGCAAACAGAGCGATACCTGCCACCGCAGGCGGCAACACCAACGGCAGCTCGAAGAGGGTGATGATGATGGGCCGACCCGGGAAGCGCTTCGTACCGAGCAGATAGGATACGGGCGTGCCCAGCGCCACAATGCACACGAGCGCCACCACGCTGGTGGCCAGGCTCACGCGCAGGGCATCCAGAGCTACCGGGGAGCGCAGCTGTTCCCAGAAAACGGCGGGCGTGGTCTTGCCGAAGATGGCGAAGAGCGGCAGAGCGATGAACACAATGAGCACGGCGGTGGCGAAACCCGTGAGCACCGCCGCCACCACGTCCCAGAAGCGACGAGCCCCCTCGAGGACCGCCCGGCCGGCCGCGACGCGGCCGGCCGGCGCACCAGCTCCTGAGGGGTTGAGCGTCGTCACTGCCTCCATCCTCACCTACGATACAGGAAGGAAATCATACTTCTGAAGGATTCTTTGGCCTTCGGCGCTCAATAGGAAATCTATGAACCTCTGCGCCACTTCCCCGCTCCTATTGGTCTTGACCACCGCGATGGGGTACGTGGGCAGCGGATCACTCTGATATTCATTGGGGATATCGATGCGCTCCACTTTGTCCCCGGCCGACGTGGCATCGGTCACATAGACGAAGCCTGCATCAACTTCCCCCAGGCTCACGCTGCTCACAATAGCGGTAACCTTGTTGGCCTCCGTCACCACGTTGCCCATGACCTTGCGCGAGAAGTCGGAGCCGAGGCCGTCGTTCATCTTCTCCAGTACCGTACGCGTGTAGGTGCCCACCGGCACGCTCTCGGCGCATATGGCGATCTTCCGACCCGGCGCGGCAAGGTCTTCCAGAGACGCAATTCCACCCGGGTTCCCGGCCGGAACCACCACGATCAGCTTGTTGCGGCAGAAATTCACCGGTGCCTCAATGAGACCTTCCTCATAGAGTTGTTTGCCGTACTTGAGACTGGCGCTGACGAACACGTCCGCAGGAGCGCCTTCCTTGATCTGCGCTACAAGCGTGTCTGTGCCCTGGAAGTTGTTCACGAACTCCACGCCGGCAAACTCCGGGTACGCCTGCTTGAAGGCGACCTGCAATTCGGGGAACACCTGGGTCAGCGACCCCGCCGCGAACACGTTGCACTTGGAGGCCGCGCCGGTGGGTGTGGTCGCCACGGAAGAGCTCGTGGTCTCTGCGGACGCCGTTGTGGAGGGCTGTCCGCTGCTCGGCGCGCTGGTGGCCGAGCCGCACCCCCCCAGCACAATGAGGGCCAGAACCAGCACCGCAACCAGACTCCAGCCGCGCAGGCTCGCGGTGGCCCCATCCTTACCCATTGACTCCTATCCTTCCGTTATTTGTGAGCAAGTATATCGCCCGGCGCGAAACGAGCGCAAGCTAGAGACTCGTCTTTCGGCGGGAGATGAGGTATACCTGGTTCGCAACTTAAGCGACCAGCCGCCGGCCTCGCTCGGTCTCCAGGCGGATCGCCTTCGGCAGCTCAAGTACCTCCAAGGTAATAGGAGTGCAGTGAACGTACGCGAGCCCAACGAGACCGTGGACATGGATCACATCTTCGGCACTCTGCGCTCAGAGCTGCTCAGGCTGACCGTTGATTTCGGCTTGGGCGCGGAAGAAGTGGTGGTCACCACCCCCTCACGCCCACCGAGGCCATCGGCAATCCTGAAGATCGCGACTATCCCATCATCACCGGCCGCGAAACCATGTTGCAGGCGGTGGTGCGTGATGCCGCCGGCCAGGCGTTCACCGACATGGCGGGCGAGTACTCGGCCTCCGTGCAGGAGATCGCCACCATGCCCTTGACCAACAACTTCCGACGGGCCGTTTTTGCAGCCACCCTCAACGCCGTGGTCCGCTACGCGGAGCTGGTGGACGTATCGCGTCACTGCAAGGACGAGGCCCCCGGCGATGTGCGGAAGAAGTGGGCACGTGGATCGCGGAACGCTTCGGTTTGAAGATGAATCATTAACTCCGAATAATGATTTACGCATCTTGATTGTGGGGTTCCAACCGCGGCTGATCGAGAGGATGGCAGCCTCCTACCACGTGCGCGTGACCGACCTGGACGCGGCCAATGTGGGTCGAGAGCACTTCGGCGCCACCGTCCACGATGCCGCCCATACCCCGGAGTTGCTGGACTGGTGCGACCTCGCTCTGGTCACCGGCACCACCCTGGCCAACGGCACCATCGCCCCGTTTGTGCAGAGAGCACAGACCGGACTACCCACAGTCTTCTACGGGGTGACCATCAGCGGCGCCGCGCGACTCCTGGGACTCGATCACGTTTGCCCCTGCGGAGACTGAACCGAGAAGCCGGCAGAGGATCACACCGAGGGCCGGGTGACCTCTCGAAGATCGCACCGGGGCGAGCCGGCCGGCGCAAACGCGCCGTCCCAGCCCGTCGCGCATGGCTACCAGGATGACGCCGGCGCGTTACAATTAGAGAGAGCGGCTACTGAACCTGCGCTGTCGCGGCGTGCAACGCAAACCGCCCGTGTGGAGCCGAGGCAGCGGAGACAACTGCCATGCCTGATAAGCAACCTCAATCACCTGTGATGGGCGAGGCAATAGAGACCGCACAGAGCGGCGTGCCGGACCGTGCCGCCGAGCGCCGGACGAGGCACGGCGCCGGCTCTGTGCGCCGTCTGGCCGGCTGCGTACGCCGTATGGCCCGCCGCATCGATGCCGTTGCCCTGGCGCTCATCGTGGCCGCGGTCTTCGTGTGGATCACCGACAAACCCGTTCACGCCTTGTTCTTGGGAAGCGTGGGCCTCGTCCTGGCCTGGGCCACATTTCGCCAACGATCGCCGGCGGAACCTGCTCCACAAACAGAGGCCACGGTTGAGCAAACAAGCAACGAACCTTCCGCCGGCACCACTTGTGCCCTCAACGCCAATACACCCGGACCGCCGGACGATCTCGAGCCCCCCGCCTATCCGGACCCATCCTCAACCTTGTCCGCATCCTCCGGCCACGGGGTGGCTGTAGCTATCGATTTGGATGGCGATTCCGAGGCGCTGCACAGACGTCGCGCTTACCATGGAGCCCTTCTAGCCGGAGCCGGTGTGGTCTTCTGCCTCGTGACCGCAGCTTTTCCGCGCTTCTCCTGGCCGGCCACCATAGCAGTGGTGACAGCCGCAACCTTGATCCTCACGCGCACCTGGGAGCGTAGCGGAGACACAACCAACCCCAGAGAAGATCACGCCATTGCCAATCCCAACGAGCCGTACTCCTGCGAAGAGGTGCAATCCTACGAGGAGCCGCACCCGTCCGAGGAGCTGCACCCGTCCGACGAACGACATTCGTCCGACGCGCGCTATTCGCGTGCCGGGCTGGTGGCCTGGATAGTGTTTCTGTGTGCCGGCGCCCTGTGGGAGCTCGCCGCCCTCCTGATGCAGCCGTCGCTGCGCGAAGGCTCTTACGACCACCCCACCATCAGCGTGATCATGGACGACTTCCTCGCCGCTTACTGGGGTAGGGTGATCATCCTGCTCCTGTGGTTGGCTCTCGGGTGGTTCCTGGTGAGGCAGACAGAACCATGAGCAGCCGGGCCATCACTATACTGGGATACATCGCTGCCCTCACGGCACTGGTAGTGCTGCAGTTGCTCAGCTCTCTGCCCGAAAGTCGGATCCCTTCGTTTGCCGTGGTAGTGCGCCGCTTGGCCCGTACCAAGTCCGGCCGGGTGGGTCTGCTGACGGCCTGGGCCTGGCTGGGCATGCATTTCTTTGCCCGGTAGACGTAGCGCACGACCGCACCCCACTTCAATCCTCCCGCACGCCCACGCGGACAGGCTGGTGCCGATCGACGTTACTACCGTCTCCCAGCTGTCCCCATCATTCTGGCCCCAGGCCCAGGGAGCCGTCGGACTTGAGGGCCAGGGAGTGGAGCCGCCGGCTCCGACCGCCTTCCAATCATTGTCGGTACCGATGCGGGTGGGAACGTGCAGGTTGTTGATACTGCCGTCCCCCAGTTGACCGTGCTGTTGCAACCCCAGGCCCACAGGGAGCCGTCGGACTTGAGGGCCAGGGAACGAGTCACCCCCGGCCGTGATGATCTTCCAATCACTGTCGGTACCGATGCGGGTGGGAACGTGCAGGTTGTTGATACCGCCGTCTCCCAGTTGACCGTACTCGTTACGACCCCAGGCCCACAGGGAGCCGTCGGACTTGAGGGCCAGGAGTGGTGACCGGCTGCGACCGACTTCCAATCATTGTCGGTACCGATGCGGGTGGGGACTGACGGCTCGTAATACTGCCGTCTCCCAACTGACCGTACGTGTTGTACCCCAAGCCCACAGGGAGCCGTCGGACTTGAGGGCCAGGGAGAACTGATGACCGGCGCTCACGGCCGCCCAATCGTTGTCGGTACCCCGCGGACGGGCGACAGACGATGCCCGTGCTGCCGTCCCCACCTGGCCGCGTGTTAAAGCCCCAAGCCCACAGGGAGCCGTCGGACTGAGGGCCAGCGACTGGTTGTAAACCGCCACCGTCTTCCAGTCGTTGCCGGTACCCACGCGGGCGGGCGACAGACGATCCTCCGTGCTGCCGTCCCCCAGTTCGCCGACTACGTTGTCGCCCCAGGCCCACAGGGAGCCGTCACTCCGTATGAACAGGCAGTAGTCGGCGGCAGCCCCCACTTTCCAGTCATTGTCGCTTCCGATGCGGCCGGGAACGCGGCGGCCCTTCGTACTGCCGTCTCCCAACTGACCGTACTGGTTACCGCCCCAAGCCCACAGGGAGCCATCGGACTTGATGGCTAGGGAGGAATGAACACCGACGGCCAGGTACGCCCAAACCGTATCGAGCTCCCGCTCCCAGCCCAGCAGATTGGAAAGCAGCTGAGCACACTCACCCCGGGAGGCCGAAGCGGTGAACCTGTAGCCCGCCCCCAGCCCGGGTAAGCCTGCAAGCAGCCCGTGGTGGTAGGCCAAACAGGCATTGTTATGGTGTTCGGCTATGGAGAACTGAGCAGAACTGAAAGGAGCAGGTTTCCGGCTCACAGGCTCAGGCAACGCCGCCGCCCTCACCACAAAGGTGATGAGTTGCTCACGGGTGACATAACCCCAAGGGTCGAAGGTAGTGGCAGTCTTGCCGTGGGTGACGTGGCGGGCTACCAGCACGGCGATGTAGTGATCAGGGTAGAGAACGTCCGTGGCATCCATGTAGGAGCCGGGCAGGCTCTTCGACACATCGGTGAACTGGTCACACTCGTCGGCTTCCGATACGGGATAACCCTTGGTCTTGACCAGCATCTTGGCAAAGTGCTGGCGGAGCACCGTTTTGTCCGGACCGAAGCTACCGTCGGTATATCCGCTCACTATGCCGCGCCCGGCCAAGTCGTAGATGGCGTCGTGGTGGGGGTGGGCCGCAGGCACGTCACTGAAGACAATGCCGTCAACCCCTGCGGCCGGGCAGAGGGGGAGCATGAGCACCAGGCCCAAAGTGAACGCCAGCACCAACATCGGTAGCAGCGCCGACCGCACGGGGCGCGAGGCTGGATGCAGGTGGAAGGACAAAGCGATGCGGGCAATGCGGGTCTTGGTCTTCATATGACCCTACCTCCGTTCCGCAGCAGCCCGGCACACAGACACCGTGGCTCGGCAGGGTGGCAGAAGCCGGGCGACGTATATACAGTCACAACTTCATTCTATGACGGAGATACACGAAGTCAATTGGAAGAAATGCCTGGGAGCCAGAGAGCCGCCGCTCGCCCCCTGCGGCATGAGGGCTTCAGCGACGGAACCCCGTCGCCGAAGCCCTCATGCACCCCAGCAGCGCTCAGATGAATATGATCTGAGCGCCCTCGGTCATATCTATGAAGTCGCCCGCGGTCACGACGTCGATGACGCCGTCCACGAAATCCTCCTTCTTCAGGCCCATCATGTCCACCGACATCTTGCACGCATAGAGTTTGGCGCCCCCGTCCACCAACATCTGCAGGTACTCGCGAACGGGAGGAGCCCCCACTTCGGCGATCTTCTTCCGCATGATGCTGGTGGCAAACGCGGTCATACCTGGAAGGGCCCCCATGATATTGGGTATGCCCAGGTTGCCGGGCACGCCCATCATGCCCATCTTCATGCTGGTATTCGCCACCGGTGGTATCTCGAGATGGTCAACCCGCTTCTCGGTGATCATGTCGAGACCCCAAAAAGTGAAGAAGATGGTCACATCGATGCCGTTGCCCAGAGCGGCCCAACCCATGACCAGGGCCGGGTAGGCCATGTCCAGGTTGCCCTTGGAGCAGATGAACGCGATATGGCGGTTCTCGTCAGCCATGAGTCTTCCTTCCTAACCGCAAATCAGACGCAGCCTTCAGGCTTGCCCAAGCCGGAGATCTTGGCGACCTTCTTGGCCGGGCCCTTCGGGAACAGTGCGAACAGCTCCTTGGTGGAGACACCCGTACCCGTGGTGATCTGCCGCAGGGTGGGAGCGTTGCCGTTGAGTTTGGGGGCGGAATCGCGACAGTAATCGATGATCTTCCAATGTGCATCCGTGAGTTCGGCCACGCCCTCTTCCGCAGCTATGGCTGCCGCGATGTCCTTGTTCCACTCGGAAGGATCGGTCATGAAGCCTTCGTCGTTGACTTGAACCTCTTTCCCGGCAATGATTTTGGTTCCCATACGTATCTACCTCCTCCGTGAGGTTGACCGATGTACGTCCAGGGGCGGGGGGGGGGGGGGGCGGCGCCCCCCCCCCCCCCCCCCCCCCCCACCCACCCCCCCCCCCCCCCCCCCCCCCCCCCACTTCGGCACAGCGCAGAGCCTGCTCCCCCACTGCGCCCATGACGTGCAGCACTAACGCCAAACCACGCTGCACATCCGGATCACGCGCCTTGTTCAGCAGGGCCCGCAGCGAAGTCCTCACCGGCGGCGTGAACTGGTTCATCGAGGTGACCACGCTGTCCACCAACCGCCCGCCGCGTTGGGCAAAAGTGAAATAACCCCTGTACTCGGCGCGCTGCAGCCAGTCGGCCGCTTTTTCGAAGGCGCTGTCGGGCAGGGGACCCACCGTCTGCGCCAGGTCCATCAAGCTCTCGAGTTGATCGAGCATGCGGTCGAAGTTGCGACCGTTGCGCAGTAGGCGCTTGAGGAAGCGCAGCAGATCGCCCAAGTCCACATACGATTGCACTTCTTCCAACTGCTCGGTGGTGAGCCGGAAGACGTCGTTGACGATGGGTGTCAGATCGTGGATGAGTTCATCCCGCTCCGCCCGGCGACGGGCGGCCAGTTCGGCCTGCTCCGTCAGGTACTGCACCTGCTTGGTGAGGAGATCAGCTTCTGATTGAGGGCAGCAAGTTCCCCGTCCATGACCGCCACCTCACCGGGTCCACTTGCCGGACATGGTCATGCGGGCCGGCAGAGGCAGCTCTTGGCCCTTGAGCAGCAGATTCCAATACATCCACCGAAACATCATCTTGCCCCAGTGATTCATCTCTGACTCCTGCAGCAGCGCAAAGGGGCCCACGCCCGGCAACGGGAAGCGTCCGGGAAGCGGCTCCACCTCATAGTTGAAATCAATGAGCATGCCTTTGCCGAAGCCGGACTCGATGAAGCAGTTGGCATGCCCATCGAAGGAAGGAAGCAAATCCAGTCCATCGATGTACCGCAGGAAGTTGTCGATGAAACCGTCCACGGCGTAATGGATGACCGAACCCGCCTTGGACGTGGGTAGAGCGGCCGCGTCGCCGAAGGCGAAGATGTTGGGGTACTGCGTGGACAGGAGCGTGTTCTTGTCCACCGGTACGTAGTCCAGCTCATCGCCCATGCCCGAGCGCGCGATCACCCCATCGCCCCTGTGCAGTGGAATGCTCACCAGGAGGTCGTATTCCACCTCGCTCTCATCGTAGTGGACCAACTTTTTGGCATCGGGGTCGACGTGCTCCACCACGAAATCGGGCACCACCCGCACGTTTTTCTGCTGCAGAATGTCGCCGATGTGTTTGGCGGCTATGGGCTTGGTGAAAGCCGAGGAGAGCGGCGTGGCGTACACCAACTCCACTCGATCACGCATGCCCTGCTCATGGAAATACCAGTCGGCCAGCATGAGGAATTCGATGGGAGCCACCGGGCACTTGATGGGGTTCTCCACCACGTTGACCACCAGCCTGCCGCCCTGCCAGGTACGCAGGTACTTGGCCAGGGCAATGGCTCCCTCCAGCGTGTAGAACTCCTGGATGGAACGCCCCCATTCGTGCTCGTTCAGGCCGGGCGTCTCTTCGGGGTGTATGTAGGCCCCCGTGGCGATGACCAGGAAGTCATAGCCCACCAACTTGCCGTCCGCCAGCCTCACACGATTCTGATCGGGCTCGATGACGTCGACCTCCGCTTTGATCACCTCCACCCCCGCGGGGATGAAGTCGCGCATAGGCTTGACCACGTCGTTCTTGCTGTACATGCCGAAGGGGATGAACAAGAACCCCGGCTGATAGTAGTGGGTCTCGAGGGGGTCGACGATGGTGATCTTCCACTCATCCACATCGAGCACCCGCCGCAGGCGGTTGACAACCATTGTCCCCGCCGTGCCGGCCCCCAGGACCAGCAGTTGCTTCATTGGTGGACACCTCCCTGGCGCACACGGAACGTCATCAAACGTAATCGCAGTGGATACAACGGCCCATTATACCCCCCCGGGTATATGTGAAACCACTCAAGCAGGTCCACGCCGCCACAAATGTACTCAGTGGGTTCCAAGCATTGTGCCCGGTCGCCATCAGACCAAACCTGCCGCCTCTGAAAGTGGCGGCAGACCACGGGCGGGCATTACGATGCGCAGCCAGAGCAGCGGCCGGGGGCGGAGGCGAGCGGACGGCAAAGGCAGGACGCAGGCAGGGTGCCGCCTCCCCAATGTGCTCATCCACAGGAAGGATCCAGAAGGAAGGATCCATAAGAAGCCGGTTTCGCCCGAGGCCGTGTTAAGGTATGACTCTCCTGCGGGCCGTACGGGCGACGAACCTTCCGTCACGCCCGCGGATGGGAGGTTGACATGCGCTGGGCAGGCCGACGGCAGAGCACGAACGTGGAGGACCGCCGGGGGGTCGGGGGCCGTGGCATCGCCGTGGGCGGTGGCATCGGCGCCATCATCATCACGGTCATCATACTCCTCCTTGGTGGCAATCCCGGTGAGGTGCTGGATCAGGTCCAGAACCTGCCGCTACCCGGAGCCACCGCCACCTCAACCCTCACCGCCGATGAGCAGCGCATGGGAGAATTCGTGGCGGTGGTCCTGGCCGACACGGAAGACATATGGAACGCTCTGTTCACCCAGATGGGCCGTCGCTACCGGGAGCCGCGGCTGGTACTGTACTCGGGCAGTGTGCAAACGGGCTCCGGTTACGCCTCCGCCGCAACCGGGCCTTTCTACTCCCCGCAAGATGAGACCATCTACATCGATCTGAGTTTCTTTGATCAACTCGGCACCCAATACGGCGCCCCTGGTGACTTCGCTCAAGCCTACGTAATCGCCCACGAAGTGGGGCACCACGTGCAGAAACAACTCGGCATACTGGACCAAGTGTCGGCCCTGCAACGACGAGTGAGCGAAGAGGAGGCGAACGCACTCTCCGTGAAGCTGGAGTTGCAGGCCGATTTCCTAGCCGGCGTATGGGCCCACTATGCCGACACCCAACTGGGAGTCTTGGAAGCGGGCGACGCCGAGGAAGCGATGGCGGCGGCGGGTGCCGTAGGCGACGATCGCATCCAAATGAGGGCCCGAGGGTACGTAGTCCCCGACTCCTTCACGCACGGCACATCCGAGCAACGCGCCCGTTGGTTCACCTTGGGTCTGCGAACGGGCGACCTATCGCTGGGTGACACCTTCTCGGCCACATCGCTCTAGTCCCCGCAGGTGACGGCGGAGCCACCCATCTCCTCTGCCGCGGCGGTGTCAGAATCATCACCCGCGAACACGTGGCGCATGCGCCTGTAGGAGCGATCGCGCTCCACGCGGCCGGTCATCTCCGTGATCCGGATCTCCACCACGCAGCATTTCTCGGCCCTTTCACGAGCGATGCCGTCGGTCTCCGGATGGAAGCGGCGGTTGAACACGTTCAACGCCGCCCAGCGTTCCTCCACGTTTTCCACCAAACGCGCGGTTCCGTAGCAGATGACACTGTCGTTGTCGATGTGGCATGAGGTGGCGCCGGCGTGATCTCGCACCTCGCCGGTCTGGCGGCCCACTACGAAACACGTGCGGGGGTTGGCACGGATGAAGTCGTTCTTCTTGCCCGTAAACGAGCCGTGAAACACGATGGTGCCATCGGTGTAGACATAGTTGACGGGTATCACGTACGGTTCGCCGTCAGAGCACAGCCCTACGTACCCCAACGTCTCTTCGTTCAGGATCCTCTCCATCTCGCCCCGGTCTCCGCCGGCCAACCCATTCTCCATTTCTATCCCTCCGTACAGTTACCGGCGCGGGCCGGCCTCCAATCACGTGGACGGTTCGCTGAGCTTACAGCTGAAACTCAAACCACAACAACCGACCGTCCTGCATATCCACCCGGATAGTACGGCGTCGCCGTAGTATCATGTCTTCTGTGAGTGAAACCACAACACCCGACTCCCCACTCCAGCGCTTCACCGAAAACTACTGGCGCTGCGTCCGTGCATTGGACATCCTACGGCTGCGCCAATGGGAACTGCATAATCTAACACTCCCGCAGCTTCGCATATTGTTCAATGTAGCCGAGAGCCCCGGCATCACGGTCAACGAACTGGCAGCCATCCTGGGAGTCACAGTGTCCACCACCAGCGGATTGGTGGCCAAGGTGGCCGACCGTGGTCTTGTGATGAAGCGAGTGGGCAGGGACGACAGAAGGCAGTTGCCCCTGGAGTTGACCGCAACCGGGCGCCGTCTCACTGAAGAAGTCGCCGAAGCCGGCGATCATTTCATGGCCGAGACCGCCCTGGCGCTGGGCGATGACCTAGATGAGGTGAGCCGAGCGCTGGCTGTGCTGGCGCAAGCCGCAGCGTGCCCATCCTGCAGATCCCACCGAGGAGTCGGCGTCATGAGCCGGCCATCGGCCAGAAGCCGTATTGACTCCACGCGTACCAGCGGCTTCGCGCTGGCGGCAACGCGCTTGGGAGTGAGCCTCTCCCGAACCTTCCGCTCGCTCGGCACCCGCAACTATCGAATGTATTGGCTGGGCCAGGCGGTATCCACCATGGGCATGTGGGCGGGCGAGGTTGCCCTATCCTGGTTGGTGTTGAGTGTGTCGAACTCACCGGCGGTGCTGGGCCTATCGGTCACCATTCGTTTTCTTCCCTCCATCTTCCTGTCGCCCTTCGGAGGAGTAATCGCCGATAGGTTCCCCAAGCGCCCTGTGCTGCTCCTAACGGAAAGCTGCCAACTGTTGGCCGCCCTCTCTCTGGCCGTCCTAACCAGCACCGGGACCGTCACCCTGACCCTGATCTTCGTGCTCGCGGCCCTGCGCGGCGTGGTGGATGCCCTTGACATGCCGGCCAGACAAGCATTCGTGGTTGAACTGGTTGGCACTCGGGACGTGGGCAACGCTGTGGCGCTCAACTCCCTGCAGTTCAACCTGGCCCGCATTGTGGGTCCGGCGTTGGGCGCCGCACTGATCGGCACTCTCGGGATAGCAGCGTGCTTCTACTTCAATGCGGCCACCTATCTTGTAGTACTTGGCAGTCTGGCGGCGTTGAAGACGTCGCAGCTCCACATGGCGGCCCCCATCTCCAGATCTCCCATGGTCACTCAGATAGGCGAAGCGCTGTCCTTCTCCCGGCGTACCCCCGACATCATGGTGGTCTTCTTGCTCGTCTTCGCCATTGGTACGTTCGGTTACAATTTCATGACCGTTCTACCTTTGTTGGCACGATACGTATTGGACTCGGGACCGGCAGGGTTGGGAGCGTTGACCTCTTCACTGGGTATCGGGTCCATGGTCGCCGCGTTCTGGATGGCGGCCCGAGGTAGACCTACACGGCGACTGTTGTTGGGAGCCGCCACCTGCTTCTCGGTTCTGCTGGTGCTCATGGGAGTCTCCCGGTGGCAGTTCGTCACCATGGGAATTCTGGTGGGGCTCGGGCTGTGCGGCATCCTCTTCATGACCACCGCCAACACCCGTCTACAGCTGATCTCGCCACCGTCCCTGCGTGGCCGAGTCATGGGCGTCTATACATGGTTGTTCATGGGTATGGCGCCCCTGGGCTCCATGTTGGTGGGGACGTTGGCCCAGTGGACAGGCGTGCAGCCCATGGTATTGGAGACGGCGGGCGCCTGTGCCGCAGGCGTGGCGGCCGCCCTTCTCTACTCCCGCCGCAACCGCGACAAGATGTCCACCAGCCTCACAGCCGTTCCCATCCCCGCCACCGAAGACAAGGCGGCCTGAGCACCCGACGGCCATGGGCCGGCCACCATCCGCTCGGCGGCCCAAGCGTGCAATCCCAGGTATGATTCCGGCATGGGATCTCTGAACACCAGATCGAGGAAATGAGCAAAGCCGAGAACATGGAGATACGCGCAGAGACGGCGGCTGCGCTCCGCGAAGGAGGGCTCCGGCCCACACGAACACGGTGCCTCATCCTCGCGTTGCTCCGCCAAGGCTCGGATCATCCCACGGCCGCCCAGATCACATCACGTCTGAACGCCACGGGAGAGCACGTGCACCTTCCCACCGTTTACCAATGCCTGGATCGCATGGTGAAGGCCGGTCTGTTGTCCAGCTTCGTCGACGGTGACGGCCTCATTCATTTCGACGTCAATCCACAACCCCACCATCACCTTCGCTGTCTGCATTGCGGCGTGATCGTGGATACGCTGATCACAGCGGCGGGGGCCGATCTCCTGGAGGCCTTCTCCCGGACGGCCTCAAAGGAAGAACCGACTCAGTCCTGGGCCATCACCAACGCCAAAGTGGAGCTACAGGGTCTCTGCCCTTCCTGCCGCCCGCGCAACCACACCGGTGCTGAGGGCGACGGCCGGGCCAACCAGACAAGCGACTGAGACTCCACGTTGATGGGCGGCCGGGCGGCCGGGCGGGCCCTGCCGCCCGGCCGCCGGCGCCAGCTTCTCCCCTCACCCCAGTTCGACCGGTCCGGCCCCCGCGCCACCCTCATACCATTCGATCTCAATATCCAGAGAGTGCTTCACACCCTTCCCGGACTTGCTCTTCTTGTCGAGCTGAACCTCGAGAACCACGTGCTCGGGAATCACCACTTCCCACTCTTCACCCGAGCGTCTGAGCACTACCGTGCCCGTAGCAACTTTGTCCGCCAGTTCCCTAAGGAAATTGGCAGTCTCCATTCTCGTCTGGGGCACTTCGCTCTTGAACAGCCGTGTTTTGTGCTCGCTCATTGCCGTCCCTCCATGTCTCACTCACAGACCCAGCACTATGCGAGCCACCAGGAAATACACCACGAGCCCCGTGGCATCCACCAAGGTGGTGATGAGGGGCGCGCTCACAATGGCCGGGTCGATGCCTACACGACGAGCCAGCATCGGCAGCAACGCGCCTGCGCTGGCGGCAAATAAACAAATGACAAGCAAAGTGATAGCCACCACCAGGGCAATCTGACGACCCACAAACACCGACACCGGCAACAGGGCCAGCACGCCCAACATGCCACCAAGCAGGAGTCCCACTCTAGCTTCGCGGAACACCACTGTGGGCAGATCACGAAACCTCACCTCTCCCAGCGCCATAGCCCGCACCACGGTGGTGGCCGACTGAGCGCCGGTGTTGCCCCCGGTTCCGATGAGGAGCGGGATGAAGAGGGCCAGCGTAACCACGCTCTCGAGGGTCCCCTGGAAGACGTGCAGTACATTCACAGTCAGGGTGGCGGCCAACACCAAGGCCAGCAACCACACCACACGTGTCCGCGCCGTGCGAATGACCGACGAACTCAGATAAGGCCGCCCGAGTGGCTCGGCAGCACCGGTACGCGCCAAGTCCTCCGACTCTTCCTCTTCGATGATCTCCATGGCGTCGTCCACAGTGATCAAGCCCACCAGCCGGTACTCGCGGTCCACCACCGGAATGGCCAGCAGGTTTGCTTCCTGCACCAAGCGGGCGGCTGCTTCCTGATCGGTGGTCACGTCAACAGAAACCAGTTGTGTTTCCATGAGATCGCCGACGCGCTCATCGGCCGAAGCCAGCACCAGTCTCCGCAAAGAGGTCATCCCGACGAGCTTGCGGCGGTCATCGGTGATGGGGAGCGTGTAAATGGTTTCCGCTCCCTCACCCTGAGCCTTCACCTTGGCCATGGCCTCCTGCACGGTCATGGACGCACGAAGGCTTACGTACTCGGGTGTCATGATGCGGCCCGCCGACCTCTCCGGATAACCCAGGAGACTGGCGGTGAGAGCCCGCTTCGCCGGGCTCAGCCCGGCCATGAGCCGCTTGGCCACCATGGCGGGCACCTCATCGAGGAGGCGGGCCCGATCGTCCGGGTCTATTTCCTCCATCAGTTGGCGAACCGAATCATCTTTGAGTGCCTCAATCAACTCCGTCTGCAGTGGGGGATCGAATTCCTCAAAGACCACGACGGCCTTGTCTTTGGGAAGAAGACGGAAGGGGATGGCACGCCGGGCCGGCTCCAAACGGGCCAGTTGGTCGGCGATCTCGTTGGCTGGTGCTGCCTCCAACCAACGATGAAGAGCGACCGGATCCTCTTCTTTCAGGAGATCTGTGAGTTCGGACATAGCCAAGGTAGTCTAGCCCAAAGCAGGTGATATCTCCTCCCACCTGTGATGCACAGGCAAGAGGAGCGATCATGATAGGTGGGATAAACCGCCGCCATCGGCTACTGCTAGACTCCGAATACACGGCTGCACGCAGTGCCGAGGCGGGCACCCGCCTGCATCTCCGACCACCTGCAGCGCCGCATCACATTCGCCGCACCTCGTGACATGGCGTTCGAAGAGAGCCAAGGAGACAAACCCAAGATGGACAAGACCGAAATAGACCAAACAAACGGGGTCAGCCAGCGGCCAGGCAGCGGCCGCTCCCGCTCCCTCAGCGCAGCCCGCCGTGGCGACGCGGCGTGGACTGACGAGGCGGCCGACGGCAGCCCGGCAGGCAACACCACCCTGGAGTCTATGGGCGGACAGGATAACGCGAAGTGCGAAGAGGCCCAGCTTCGCCGGGGTTGCCGGGTGGCTGCTGAGAGCGCGCTCGGATACCGTTCCCGCCTGGGAGACGTCACAGAGGCGGTCATTGCAAGCTGCACCGGTGACGAGTGTCACACCCATCTGGGATTTGAACCCATCCCTTCGCGGCAATCGGTGGTGGAGGCCATCGGCCTGTTGCGCGAACTCCTATTCCCCGGGTTCTTCAGCCGGGGCCGCATCGATCCCGTCACCTTTCGCTACAACCTGGGGCAAACCACCGCCTCGCTCTTCGACCTCCTCTCCGATCAGATCACGCGCAGCATCCGGCACGACTGCTTCCGCTACGACCGGGCATGCACCGACTGCGAGCATCGAGGTTTTCAACTGGCCCTGGAGCTGCTGGAATCCATCCCCGAGATCCGCAGGCTTCTGGCCACCGACATCCGCGCCACTTTCGAGGGAGACCCCGCTGCACGCAACACCGACGAGATCGTGTTCAGCTACCCAGGCATTCAGGCCACCGCTGCGTATCGTGTGGCCCATCGCCTACACGAGCTGGGTGTGCCCATGCTGCCGCGCATGATGACCGAGTACGCACACACCATCACCGGCATCGATATCCATCCCGGAGCGGAGATCGAAGAGGGGTTCGCCATTGACCACGGCACCGGCGTAGTCGTGGGAGAGACAACACAAATCGGCAAGAACGTCCGGACTACCCAGGGCGTCACCCTGGGGGCACTCTCCCTCCCCGCGACGCCGGTGACCGCCTCCGCGGCCGAAAGCGTCATCCCACCGTGGAGGACGACGTCATCATTTATGCCGGCGCCACCATCCTGGGCGGTGAGACCGTCATCGGGGCGCGCTCCTTCATTGGCGGTAGCGTTTGGCTCACGGAGTCGGTACCCCCCGACACCACCGTACTAATGGAGACACCGCGCCTGATCTACAAAGGGCACACGTCCTGACCCGGGCGCCGAGGCCACCGGTCACGGTGGCCTCGGCGCCCGCCATGCCGCACGTCAGGTCCGAGTCAGCCCATGCACCCTGTGATCGGATCTCGGGAGAACGTCAGGCTCGACACGCGGATGTAGGGCTCGGCGCGCACGTCAATCAGATCGTAGCCCTGGCTTCCACCTCGGCCCGCCGGTCCAGCAATCCCGCGCCCGCCGCCTCGTCCAATACATAGATCACCCGACCCCGGCTTCGTGCAGATGCTGACTGTAACCAAGAGGGATGTCGCAGGACACCTCGCCCACCACCGACTCAGTCACCGGCTCCATTTTGCGCCGCCCGTTGGCGACCATCAGCACGCTCCGAGCCTGATAGAGTAGTTCCGCCCCCATCGATACTGCATAGCGAGCACTGTTCTCCACACACGAGAAGTGCTTGTCCACCACAGCGTTCTCTCTGGTGTTGCGGTCGAGTTCCACCAGCAAAACGCGGTTGCCTTCAAATGGGATACCGCACTCGTGAAACGCCACGTGACCGCGGCCGCCCACGCCAATCACATGCAGATCGATACCGCCACAGGCTTGGATCTTGTTCTCGTAGGCTTCAAGCACATTGACTTTTATGTCTTTGAGCACACCTGTGGCCGAGTCTTTGATGACGATTGCTCGACCCTTGTCCATCCCCTGCAGCTCGTACTGTTCGGGGTGCGACTCAAGCGCCTCGGTCAGCGCGTCTTCGTCTATCAGGGTTCCCCAAGGCACGTTGGTCTCGCGGAATTTGCACTGCAGCAGACCAAAGAGTTCCATGATCATGAAGAAGCTGTACGATTCGCAGTGCAGAGCCCGCTGCTGCGCGTTCTCCCCGGGAAGGCCCACGTACTCGTCGAGATTGAAGCTCCGTACGCGGCCGGCGTCGATACGCCCGGCATTGAAGGCTTTGGCCAAGTGCTTGTACAGCCCGGTGGGCGAGTTACCAGTGGCCAAACCGAGCACGTACTCGTCTTTGACCGCCTGCTTGTCGCGGATATCGGCCTCCACCAAACCGGCGGCCACCTGGCTCATCTGGTCGAAGTCGCGCGTCACATAGATCTGAAAGGACATGGTCTATCGTCCCCTAACCGAGAGCCGTTCTGACGACATCCGCCACTTGACGGCAGTACTTGTCAGTTATCTCGTCCGTGGGGCCCTCCACCATTATCCGACACATGCTCTGCGTTCCCGAGTACCGTACCAGCAACCGACCTTCGTCTTTCAGCTCAGCCTCAACCTGAGCAATAACCTCCACGATAGAGGGAATTGTGCTTAGGTCCGGCTTGCTCTTGACGTCGACATTGATGAGTTTCTGCGGGTACACATCCATCAGTTTGGCAAGCTCGGAGAGAGGTTCGCCGCTCTTGAGCATGGCTGCCAGCAACTGCAAAGCGGTGAGAATGCCGTCACCGGTGGTGTGGTGCTCCAAGAAGATCATATGCCCGGAATCCTCACCACCAATAACTGCGCCCAAACGCAGCATATCCTCCAGCACGTAGCGATCCCCCACTTGGGAGGCGTGGTGCTTGAAGCCGTGGCGTTTGCAGGCCACAGCCAGTCCCAGATTGCTCATCACCGTACTGACCACCAGATCATTGGCCAGCCGGCCTTCGTCCTTCATCTGTTTGGCACAGATCATCAGGATCTGATCCCCTGTGATCTCACGTCCCTGTTCATCGATGGCGATGAGTCGATCACCATCACCGTCGAAGGCCAAGCCCACGGCGCATCCGTTTTCCAGCACCGTCCGGCGCAGATCTGCGGTGTACTGTGATCCACAGTTGTGGTTGATATTGAAGCCGTCCGGATTGTTGTGAATCACGGTGAGGTCGGCGCCCAGTTCGGTGAGGGTCTCCGGCGCCACCTTGTACGTGGCGCCGTTGGCCACATCTATGGCGATCTTCATGCCTTCCAAGGACAGCTTGCGTGGAAAGGTGTTCTTCAAAAAGACGATGTAGCGTCCGTTTACGTCGTGCAGGCGGTACGCGCGACCCATGTCGCGCGGAGGCGGGACCATCTCAGGAAGCTTCCCGCTCAGAACGAGGTCCTCGATACGCTGTTCCTGCGCATCAGACAGCTTGTACCCGCTCCCGGAGAATATCTTTATACCGTTGTCCTGGTATGGATTGTGTGAGGCCGAGATGACCAACCCGGCGTCGGCACGCATGCCCTCGGTGATCACGGCGATACCGGGCGTGGGCAGCACGCCGACCAAGTAGGGCACACCCCCCATACTGGTGACCCCGGACTCGAGAGCACTCTCCAGCATGTATCCCGAGATGCGGGTGTCTTTGCCTATGATCACGCGCGTGGTGTGGTGCTTCTTCCTCAGAACATACGTGATGGCCTGCCCCACAGCGAGAGCCACAGCCGCGTCCACGGGGTAACGGTTGGCCTCGCCCCTGATGCCGTCAGTCCCAAACAACCTGCCCACGGTTACTCCTCTCGATGTGCAACAAAACGATCGCGGGCTCCCTCGCCCTACGAATGGATTTCGTCCTCGAACAAACCCATGCCGGGCACAAAGGCCGCCGCCCGCCGGCACAGGTCATCCACAATGCCCTGCAACCAAGCTTCACCCTGTGCGGTGACGGCGGCCGGCAACTTCTGGATGGTAGAGACGTATTCCGCTTGGATCGAGTTCGCACGACCTCCCACCGCCTCGCGAAAAGAGGCCAGGAACTCGTCACGCCCCGCGCTGGACGGCTCCTGGAAGAACAGAGCGCATATCTCCGCCACGCACTCCTTGAGCCCGGCCCGAGCCGTATCGCTGGGATAGACCCCCTCCACCATCACCCGCAGTCGCTTGGTACGCTCCTCTTTGGCCAGCATCAGCATCTCCAGAGCGCCTTCGTACACCGCCTGTCCCAACTCCTGGGCTGCGAAGAACGGCCGGCGCACCTGCCGGTACCATTCCTCCAACGCAACCAGGTTGGCCAGGTAGGTCAAGTTGTTGGTCACGACCCGCCGCAGATTCTTGTGTGCGCGAAGAGCCACACTCCGCTCTACCCCGGGGTGAGGAGCCACGATCACGAATCGATCATCCTCCCCGATATCGTCCCGCAGGATAGAACCTGCGGCCGTGACGGTGCCGTAACCGACCCGTACCGGCCCCACCGACCCCCCTTGGCCCCCCAGGAAGATGGGGCGGCGATTCAGCATCACTCCCCGTGGCACGTCACCGAAGAGCGAAGCCGTGGTCTTGTTTCCATCGGGGGTGAAGTTGAAGTGAATGTAGGAGCTGCCCACCTCGCTGTGATCCTTGCGACTGGTGCCGCCCGCCATGAGGCAGTCACAGAAGTTGATGAGACTACCCAGCGTGACAAAAGGAAAGAGAATGGTTTGCTTGAGGCCCACGCAGTGGGCACCGTTGGCCTCCTCCTCCAGAATGCTGCCTTCGCGCACGTGAGCGCCCAATCCCATATTTGCCTTGGCCAAGAAGACCGACCTATGGAAGTAGCCGCCTTTCAGTTCCACATGGGGCCCCAAACGGCAGTCGTCAATGGTGACCGGTCCCTCGGCCCCCAACTTGACACCGGCCGAGATGACAGTGGCGGCGCCGTAGATGCGACATCCAGGGAACAGCACCACGCCACGCGTTGAGATGCGCTCGAGATCCACTTCCGGACCGATGTCAAGAGTCAGGGGGTTGGGTATCTGCACCCCTCTGCGGATGAGTTCGACTATAGCCTCGTGGCTTCTGGGTCGCAGTTCCATGGTCATTCCCCGTGCGATAGGATGACCGAGCATGAGCGCCGAGCATGGGCACCGAGCATGGGCAACTCCTCGGAGGGCGCTTCGCCCGTTTTGAAGGCCGCAGGGAAGAGTGGACCAGGACCGGGCTGCTGTCAAGTGGCTAGGTGTTGATGAATTCCCCCAACCTCCTGGCGACATACACGTCCGGACCGGACTCAACGAAGGAGAGCGCCACCCGATGCACGCTCCCGCCAGACTGCGGTGGCTGCGCTCAGCGTCCGGTGACCGTGGTCACCCTCATGCGTCTTCAACCGGCGTCGTGGTGACCCGCCCCCGCGGCATAACGGCCACCCACGGGTCCCAGGAAGCGCCTCCCGTACCTGAGGACCT
Source organism: Thermoleophilia bacterium (assembly GCA_040770645.1). Classification (GTDB taxonomy): domain Bacteria; phylum Actinomycetota; class Thermoleophilia; order RBG-16-64-13; family RBG-16-64-13; genus JAAYZX01. The sequence goes on from JAXGIS010000004.1 coordinate 58,570, forward strand.
CTTGGACCTTCCCGCGAGCGATGAGTTCCTTGACCGCGGCCTGAACCACAGCCGGGGAGCGGTCTAGGAAGACGACGGACAGATCCCACTCGTCCATAGGGTGGCGGCCCACCACTGCCATAATGGCGTCCATCAACTCGGAGTCAGGGGGTTCCACCCCACCGTCGGCGCCGGCTGATGGAGCGATATCCGCTAACGAGGGGGCATCGCATGATGAGGTGGGTCCAGTGGACGGTGGCGGCGGAACAGCCTCCGCCACCCGACCGAGGATAGACACCGCCTCCGCCACCCTGTCTTCCAACGGCGGATGCACCCAAGCCTCCGCGGGTGAACGAACGGGGGTGTTGACGTGGATTGCATCGGGGCCGATACGATCCAGCACCCGTGCCAGATCGGCCAGTTGCTCACCACTATCGTTGAGGCCCGCCACAAGCATAACCTCCACCCACAACTTGCCCTCGAACTGTGACCGAAAGCTGGCCAACCCCGCCACGAAGTCGCTGTAGTGCAGCGATGGGTGTGGACGATTGATCCGCCGATAGAGAGAGGCCGAGCCCGCGTCCACCGAAGGGAGCACGGCATCGGCGCCCAGGAGCTCCGCGCGCACCCCCGGGAGATACAAGAGGGAGCCGTTGGTAAGCACGGCCACCGGAACCTCGCTCAGCACTTTGATCTCGGACAGCAACCTACCCATCTGACTGTGCAGCAGCGGCTCGCCCGAACCGACGAAGGTGATCCAGTCGATCTCCCTACATTCGGGGCGCGACAACACGCGGCGCACCTCGTCGACCACATCCTCGAGAGGGCAATAGGGCGCGCGTCGGACAGACAGAGGGCGCGTTCGCCCCAGTTGACAATAGACGCAGTTCCAGTTGCAGGTCTTGAGGGGGATCGTGTCTATGCCGAGTGATCTACCCAGCCTGCGGGACGAGACGGGTCCAAAGACGTACTTCATGCAAGGATGGTGCCGCACCTCACCCACAATCATGTGCAGGCGTCCGTGGGCGCAGGGTCAGGAGGCTCGGAGGTTGCCCTTGGTGAGGTAGCGATTGAATTCTTTGCGCCCCCCGCCCGCCGCCACGATCTCGACGGTATGGGCAACATCGGCCACCACCGATCCCGAGAGCCACGTGACCGGGGTGTCGGCGAAGGCAGACGGGAGCATGGGGGTCGATGCGCCCACCATGGCCACCTCACGACAGGAGGCACAAGCCGCTAGGAGTCCGTCGATGCTGCCGTTGGTGATGGTACCGCTGGTGATGATGGCGATGTCGCATTTGGGAAGTACTTCATAAGCCTCATCGGCAGGCAGGCAGTCGCCCTCGTCCCGCCTCTCGAAGATGTGGAGGTGCCTGCATCGCGACCGCAGTGGCCTAACCAGGGGTCCGAAGAACCCAACCATGCCCACGATATCTTCCGGCCGAACCGCAAGGTATTCGAGAAGATCTCCCGGGAGTAGGGAGACGTCAGCACGGTTGACCAGAGCATTCACTGCCGCAAGCGCCACCGCCGCCGTCACTGAATCGGGCGACCTAAGGTTTTCGACCAACTCAGCCGACGAACGCCCGATGTAACCCTGGAACGCGGCGCCGGCCTGCGGCGGCGCCACCCCCGCGTCAGGGTCGCCGCAACACCCGGCCGACCACACCGGATGTTGCGTCAGAGCCACCCCCGCACTTCCGTCGACCAGTTGGACGGCGGAGTATTTCCGTCCCACCACAATATCGGACACCACAGGGTCCGCCATGGTAGTGCGGCCACCGTCTGCGCCCCGAGGCGCAGAGACAATCCGCGCGATGCGCTCGACCATGGGCAACGCAGTGCCGAGCGCGTGTTCGCTCGGGAGGGCACCCCCGGGGGCGCCGCCAGACGCCCCCGGGTCACACGGAGGAGTAGTACTCACTTATTTCTCTCTTCTATCGGGTGGAGCGGCCACAGATTGCATGGATCTCCGCCGCCAAGCCCGCGCAGGATCTGAGATGCCGAGAAAGCGATTGCGCCTACCCCGGCCCCATCCGCCGGAGAGGCGACGGCCCAAGAACCTGCCTGCTCCCAGCGCGAAACGCCATCCCCCCAGCCGGCCGACCCCAAGCCTGCCACCTGCGGATTCGCCGGAGCCCATGCAGTAGCCACCACCCCGACCCGTCATCGGCCCGTTTCCCTGCGGACCGGTTCTGTCACCACCAGGCATCACTGCCCCCTTTCGTGAGGATGGTGCGCAACCACGGCCATCCCTGTACACGCTTCCACGGCACCATCCATCGTCCATCTATATGCATTTTACATCTATAACTCCGCCACAAGCAAGCCCTGTTCTCTGCGTCCCCACCCCTCAGAAGACCCATCCTCGGCACCTGCACCTACATCAGGCCACGCCGTTCATCTGTTCTTTTCCCATGCTAGATGATAAGGAAGATGAAGGTAATTGATGAAGGTAATGGAAGTCAGGAGCTCAGCCGATACTGGGAGCTAAGGGGGTCTCCATGGCAGGACGCGGCGATCAGGCACTCACGATCCACTTATCCGGACCACTCTCCGGCTGCAATCAGACGCAAAGAGAGGCCTGGCGTCAGGAGTTGGCCCAACTGCTCCACGAATTCACCTGTACCAGCCCCCACACCTGGGGTGACACATGGGACTTCTCACGCAATCTGCGCGCGGTAGCCCAGTGCGACATTCTGGTGGCCAACATGTGGAAGGAGTCCATAGGCACTACTTTTGACATCATCTACGCCCGCAATCTCGGTAGACCCATCGTCCTCATCGATCCCAATCACCTGGAGAACAAGCTGCTCGAGGGCTTCGTGAGCCCCGCCAAACCCGTTTCCAACCTGCGCAAAGCAGCCTCCCTGGTACGGGAACTGGCAAACACCATGACTTCTTTCGATATTCGTAAGAAAGACGGCACTTTCGAGCCCTTCAGCCGTACAAAGCTGATACGTTCGGTGAGGCTGGCAGTGGCTGAAGCCGGGATCGCCGACATCGAGTTCCCTAACCAAATCATCGCCCCCGTGGCCGAAGCCCTGCTGCGCATGACGCAGACCCGTGTGGCCACAACTGAAGACATCCGAGATCAACTGTTCTTGCAACTCGATCGAATAACTGAGCTCGTCACCGAACGCGCCTTCACACGTGAAGCAGCCGCGGCGGTCAAGGAGGCTTGGCGCAGCCGTGAGGCGCGCAAGCAAGGTGATCAGGCTATTGATGCTCTGCGATCAGAGATCGAGGGACTGAGGAACGAGTTGGCTGCACGGGAGACCCGGATAGCGCAGTTGCAGTCCGCCTTGAGCGAGAAGTCGCCACGGGCGGGTGGACCTGATGGAAGCGGTCTCCAACACCCAACCGATCCGATGGATGGGGTACCGCCTCCTGCGAGCGTGGCCGATAGCCTCCAACGCGCGGCTGCGGAGTTCGCCGACTGCATGGTCGTCCTTCCACAGGCCATGGACTCGGCCGCAGACTGTCCGCTCGAGGACCCACTCAAGGCCTTGATCGCCATACGGCTTCTGGGGAGGTGTACGCGCGAACGCATGGCCGCACGCACGATGGGAACCCACTTTGTGGGCCCCAAGCAGTGGTTCTCGAACCACCGTGAAGAAGCCCCTTGGCTGGAGTACGCGCCACACGAGAGCCCAACCACCGCAGGGAAGTTCGGCAGTGAACGCACCTTCCTAGTGGACGGCCGGCCCACATTCATGGAGCAACACCTCAAGATCGGCGCCGGCGGGGTCACATCCACTTTGCGCATCCACTTCAAGTTCGACGAGCACGGGCGCGCGATCATCGGCCACTGCGGGCGCCATCTCCCCAACACCAAGAGCTGAAAGCCTGTCGACTTCCCCGTCTGAATGCACGGGGGGCCGGGCCCTCGGCCCCCAGATCATAGTCGAGTCGGAGCCGCGAATCAGCCGCTGGGCCCTGGCGCCATCAACCCCTTCCAAACGCTGCCAATGCGCCGCCGCACACCACGAGAATCACCAGTAGAGCTACCTTGGCGCCAAGCCGTTCGTGGCGGCGGAGAAACACCATCGCAAACACGAAGGTGAAAATCGGTGCCGTGTTCTTCAGCGCCGTAATAACCGCTACCTTGCCTCCGTACTGGAGCGCCAGCATGAAACCAGCCGTGCCCATTGCAGACGCCACGCCGGAGAGCAACAGATATGCACCCCTCTTCCACCCTACTGAGAAGGGCTCGCGCAACTTGCCCCCCACGGCGTACACGGCGACCATGACCAACAATGCCACAGTGATATTGATAGCCGCTCCAAACAAAGCGACCGGCATCTCATTGACACCGAGTGCTCTCAAGACACCAGCGCTGGCAAAGAGGAGTCCGGAGAGTATGGCGAACGCCATACCCGAGCGCTCAGTACGAGCAGGGCACTGGGAGCCGGCCCGCGGCTCAGCCCCCGCAAGTGCCACGGAGCCAAGCGCACCCATTCGGGTCTCCTCCGCACCCAAGTCAGGGAATGTGGCTGCAACATCCTCCGTATCAACCTCGCTGTTCCCGGCCGTCTCACGAATGAAAGCTATGGCTCCCACCATAAGGATGACGATGCCGGCTCCCGACACGAGTGAGATGCTCTGTCCCAGCACGAGGAGCGCAATCACCAACGCAAACAGGTTGTCGGTCATGGTGAGCGAAGCCGTGCGTGTGGCACAATACGGTGGATGGCGGCAAAGTTGGCGGCCTGCCCGGCCAGGCCGGCCATCAAACCTGCAGAGCAAAGTAGAAAACCCCAGAGGACTCACTCCGTATGGCGGATACGCCCCCAACAAGCACACTGCAGCAACCAGGGCCAACGTACCCCCCACCGTTGATGAGAAGAGCAGTGAACGGGGAGATCCGCGCTCCACGGAGTCCCAGCTGCATGAACACATACGTCCACGCAAACCCGAACGCAGACAACAAAGCGAACGCGGTGGTGGTCAAACCCTCTTCTCCTCCGCGACACAGAGATCCGTGATTTCCGCGATGCGGAAACAGGGTCGGATTGTACCCGTTACACGACACGTGCGCCCGACTAGCCCGGACACGCCAGGTGATTTCGACACCGGCTTCCAGCCCGAGGCAGCAGTGGGGCCAACGCATCGGGTTTCTCTCAATCAGAGGCGTGTGATATCTTGAAACGGTGAAGGGGAGTAGCCGGCTCGCCCCAGCCTTGTAGGCCACACGGGCGAGCGGTGCGTTCGTCAGTACGGGAATACGGCAGAGCCGATTCCCCGGGCGCACCTTCGTGGCGAGACCTTCGGTGATTGTTGCCGGAGGTCTTCTGCGGCCTCCGAGAGTGGACCGCAAGCGAACGGAAAGGGTAGGGACACCCTGCATGACCGGCACCATCCCCTGGATCGCATTCGGCGTGTTGGTGGCTCTTCTCATCACGCTCGACCTCTTCGTTTTCAGTCGCAGGCAAGAAGTGCCCACCGTCAGGCAGGCATTGCGGTGGTGTGCGTTCTGGATCACGCTGGCCTTCCTGTTCGCGGGTTTCGTGTGGTGGTGGCAGGGCGGCGCCATGGCCCGGGAGTTCGTAGCGGCCTACCTGGTGGAGGAGTCACTGAGCGTCGACAACATGTTCGTGTTCCTCCTGGTGTTCACGGCTCTCGGTATCGGACCGGAACATCAGCGCAAAGTGCTGTACCTGGGTATCTTCGGCGCTATTGTGCTGCGATTGTTGTTCATCCTCGGGGACTCGCCCTGCTCGAGCACTTGTCTTGGACCATGTATGTGTTCGGAGCTCTGCTCATCTTCACCGCCGTGCGCATGTGGCGATCACAGGAAGCCACCATCGACCTGCAAAAGAACCCCGTGGTCAGGTTCGCGGAGCGCCATCTTGCCCTCGACCCCACTTACAAAGGCCACTCCTTCGTCACCCGAGTCAACGGCAGGCTCCTCTTCACCCCCTGGTCTTGGCACTGGTCGCCATCGAATCGGCCGACATCGTGTTTGCGGTGGACTCCGTCCCTGCGGTCCTCGCCATAAGTCGCCATCCCTTCATCGCCTTCAGTTCCAACGTCTTCGCCATCCTCGGGCTGCGGTCGCTGTATTTCGCACTGGCCGGATGCATGAACCGCTTCGCCTACCTGCACTACGGCCTTGCCGCCATTCTGGCTGTAGTGGGGATCAAGATGATCATCGCCGAGTGGTATCACGTGCCCACGGTCGCCGCCTTGGGCTTCATCGCGGTGGCGCTGGCGGTTTCCATTCTGGTATCCGTAGTCAAGACGAGGCGGAGGGGTGCCGGGTGGCGTCGGTCATGAAACTGGACCATACTCCGGCTACCCCATCAGGAGATACGGTCGGAGACACTGCTGGTTAAAAGGCCTCCTGGGCGTCAGCCGGTATAAGTCGAGCGCTGCCCAGGGAACCCAGGTGCTTCTCTAGGCACGCGGATACCATGCCACCGGATCGGATAGACACGGTTATTTCGTCTGATCACAATGCTGCGGTACTTTGAGACGGACCAACGATGCGATCGCGGCTATACTGGGAAAGCGAGCGACGATCACGGCTGGAAAGCCAATATGCGTAAGACGCTGCCTAGCGCCGCTAACCGATCGATCCTCGTCAGCATTCCGGAATATCTCGAGCCGGAGATGTCCCGAATGTCGCATAGTGTGGAGTGCCAGCCAGACACCTTCAGGAGACGACCTCAAGATCCCGCCAATGCATCCCAGACTTCCCCACTGTAGCCAATCCGTACGTGGCCGAACGGCTAACCACGGTGATTCATCAAGACTCGGAGCGGAATTGGTCTCCGCCGTTGGCCCGCATCGCCTAGGATATTTGCGACCATCTGCTTGAAGCACGAAGAGAACGTACCAATAACCCGCCAGCAACAAACCGAAGCAACGAACACGAAGGAGGAATGTCGATGTTTTGTTTCCAATGTCAGGAAACGGCCAAGAACACCGGGTGCACAGTACGTGGAGTGTGCGGCAAGCCGGAGGAGACGGCCGACCTGCAGGATCTCTTGATCTATGTCTGCAAGGGCATCTCCATTTACGGCGAGAAGTTGGCCCAAGAGGGCACGGTGGACAGAGACGCCGGCCGGTTCGTGTGCGAAGCGCTGTTTACCACCATCACCAACGTGGCTTGGGATGACGATGTGATCATAGACCGCATCGAGCAGGCGTTGGCCGTGCGCGAAGCCGTCAAAGCCACGTTGTCCGCCTTGCCCGCCGACCTTCCGGACTGCGCTACCTGGACCCCTGCCTCGCGTGAGGAGATCGTACCCAAGGCGCTGTCTCCAGAAGTGCGCGTCACTGCCACGGCGGACGAAGACGTGCGCTCCCTGCGCGAGATGCTGATCATAGGCAGCAAGGGCATCGCCGCCTACGCCGAACACGCCGCAGTACTGGGCTACGAAAAAGACGAGATATACGCGTCGCTGTTCGCCGGTCTGGCCTCCACCACCCGCGACCTTACCGCCGACGAGATGGTGGACATGGTGATGAAGGCGGGAGAAACGGCCGTGACCACGATGGCCCTGCTGGACGAGGCCAACACCTCCACCTACGGCCAACCCGAGATCACGCAGGTCAACATCGGCGTACGCGGCAACCCCGGCATCCTCATCTCCGGGCATGATCTCAAAGACATGGAAGAGCTGCTCAAGCAGACCGAGGGCACCGGGGTGGATGTATACACCCACGGTGAAATGCTGCCGGCCAACTACTACCCGGCCTTCAAGAAGTACGAGCACTTCGTCGGCAACTACGGCAGTTCCTGGTGGCACCAGAACGAGGAGTTCGAGTCTTTCAACGGGCCCATACTGCTCACCACCAACTGCCTCGTACCCTTGAAGAAGGACAACACCTATCTGGACCGCCTCTTCACTACGGGCGTGGTCAACTACCCCGGAGCACAGCACGTGGCCGACCGCCCGGCCGGTGGAGCCAAGGACTTCAGCCCCCTGATCGAGCGTGCCAAAAGCTGCCCGCCGCCCACCGAACTCGAGACGGGCAGTATCGTGGGTGGTTTTGCCCACAATCAGGTGTTGGCACTGGCCGACAAGGTGATCGACGCCGTCAAGTCCGGCGCCATCAAGCGCTTCGTGGTCATGGCCGGCTGTGACGGCCGTCAGAAAACGCGCAACTACTTCACCGAAGTGGCCGAGCAGCTTCCGTCCGACACCGTCATCCTCACCGCGGGCTGCGCCAAGTACCGCTACAACAAGCTGCCCCTGGGCGATATCGGCGGCATCCCCCGTGTGCTGGATGCCGGCCAGTGCAACGACTCCTACTCGCTGGCCGTGATCGCTCTGAAGCTCAAAGAGGCGTTTGGCCTCTCCGACATCAATGAGTTGCCGGTCTCCTACGACATCGCCTGGTATGAGCAGAAAGCGGTGGCCGTTCTTCTGGCTCTGCTCTACTTGGGCGTGAAGGGCATGAGACTGGGCCCCACCCTCCCCGGCTTCCTCTCGCCCAACGTAGCCAAGGTGCTGGTGGAGAAGTTCAACCTCAAGCCCATCGGCACGGTGGAGGAGGACATCGCCGCTATGATGGCGGGGAAGTAGAGACCAGAAGCACTACGGGTGAGATGTTGAGGGGAGCCGGCATTACGCATCATTCCTCCGGCCCCCTCCACTCTCACCGGTCCCCTTCCCCAAGATCTCTGATCTGATGATTGAACCACGCTCTTGACAGAACCGAACGCCCGGTCGGACAATACCAGTGGACCGGCGACCAGTCCGTTTCATGCCCCCTTGCCGTCCATGACCACACGGGCCGCAGGAGCTTTGGGCTTTGGAAGGAGGTGGCTCTCGGCACCCAACGGCGGGGGGTAGAGTGAGAATGTGTTCTACGAGCGAAGCACCGGAGGTGCATATGGCAATCAAGAAATGGGCAACTCCTACCGTTCTATTGGTTCTCCTGATCATGGTAGTTGCCGCAGTCGCCGGCTGTGGCGGCACCGCCACCACCACAACCGCCGGCGGTGAGACCACGACCACAGCCGCCTCTGGGGGCGAAACCACCACTACTGAAGCGCCTGCGGCCGGAGGCACGTTTACCATCGCCATCCAGCCTCAGTACAAGAGCTTCGACCCGGCCCGCGCCGGCGAGATCGACGGCATGATGGTCAACTTTGCCACTTACGACACCCTGGTCCGCGCCGAGAACGGCCAGATTAAGCCGTGGGTGGCCGAGTCTTGGACAACCGAGGCCGACAACAAAACCTATATCTTCAAGCTCCGCGATGACGTCACCTTCAACAGCGGCGCCAAGTTGACGGCCGAGGACGTGGTCTTCTCCGTCCTCCGCCTCAAGAACGTGAAGGGCAGCCCCTCCTTCCATACCGACCCCATTGAGTCGATAGAGGCCGTGGATGACACCACCCTCAAAATCGTCCTCAAGGAAGTCGATGCCGGCTTCTTGGCCCGCATCTGCATGCCTACTTTCGCCATCACTGAAGCCAAGGTGGTGAAAGAACACGGCGGCACTGACGCCGAAGACGCCGACCAAACCGATCAGGCACAGGCTTGGCTCGACACCAACAGCGCCGGCTCCGGCCCCTACACGTTGACCGAGTACGTCAACAAGCAGCAGGCCGTCCTGACCGCCAACAAGAACTACTGGGGCCCGGACAAGCCCGTATTCGACAAGATCGTTCTCAAGCAGATCGATGACGTCAACACCCAGAAGCTGCTCCTGCAGAAAGGTGAAGTGGACTTCGCCATCAACCTGACGGCCGAGCAGGCCAAGGAACTCAAGGCCGACGCCAACGTCGCGCTCCACTTCTCCCCCACCCTGGACTTCTTCCACATCGTCCAGAACCGCAGTATCGAAGGCCCGGCATCCAAGCCTGAGGTATGGCAGGCCGTGCGATTCGCTCTCGATTACGAGGGTATCCGTGAACTGTGCGGCGAGGGGACGAAGACCCCCTACTCTGTGATCCCTGAAGGCATGCTGGGTGCTGAGCCGGTCAACACCGCCAAGCAGGACGTGGAGAAGGCCAAGCAGATCATGGCCGACGCCGGCCTGGCGGACGGCTTCACCGTGGATCTCGAGTACCCGGCTCTGACCATCAGCGGCATCGAGTTCGCCCTGATCGCTCAGAAGGTTCAGCAAGACTTGGCCGCTATCGGCATCACCGTGGACCTGAAGGGCCAGGAGATCGGACTGTTCCTGGACCGCATGCGCAGCGCCAAGATGCCTGTGGCCATCTCCATGTGGGGCCCGGACTACCCGGATCCGCAGAGCCAGATGGCGTTCCTGCCCGGTGGCCCGCCCGCCAAGAACTACGGCGGCTGGCAGGCCGGTGCCGACCCCGAGCTTGAGGCTCTGGGTGCAGAGCAGGCCAAGGAACTGGATGTGACCAAGCGGGTGGCACTCCTCAAGCAAATCCAGGACATCCTGGTGGAGAGGGGTCCGTACGTGGTTTGGGCACAGCCCACCAGGTACTACGGTTCCACACCTTCCGTCTCAGGCGTCAAGCCCGATCCGGTCTTCATGTTGGACCTGAACGCGCTGAGGAAGTAACGGCACGCGTTGTTGTCATGGCAACGGGGCGGCGGTCACGCCGCCCCGTTGCCATGCATGATCTTTGGGAGAACTCGTGATCAAGTACATCATCCGACGGTTACTCGCCATCGTACTCATCATGTTTGGCGTGACCATCATCATGTTCTTGGTGACGCACTTGGTGCCCGCAGACCCCACAGTGAGGTACCTGGGCGAAAAGGCGGCCTCCAATCCCACTATCGTGGCCGCATTCAGGGCCCGCTGGGGACTGGACCAACCGTTGCACACACAGTACTTCGTCTACATGCAGAACTTGCTTCAAGGAGACATGGGCGTCTCCCTTACTACGCGACAGAATGTGGCCCGCGACCTGATGGTCTACTTCCCGGCCACCATCGAGCTGGCCGGAGCGGCCATCCTCATCAGTGCCATCGTGGGAGGTCTCACCGGTATCACCGCCGCCTGGTGGCGCGGCAAGTGGTTCGACAACGTCGCCCGGGCCGGCAGCCTGCTGGGCGTGTCCGTCCCTGGATTCTGGCTCGGCCTCATCGTTCTTTACATCTTCTATTTCCGCCTGGGGTGGTTCCCGGGACCGGGGCAACTCAGCGCTAACTTGGATGTGCCGGCACGCGTCACCGGGTTCATGACCATAGACTGCCTGGTGGCCAAACGCTGGGATCTATTCCTCAATGCCTTGTGGCATCTGGTGTTGCCGGCCTCTGTACTGGCGTCATTCTCAGCGGGGCTGATCGCACGTACCAGCCGCTCCTCATTGCTCGAAGTGATGCAGCAGGACTACATACGCACGGCAAAGGCCAAAGGGCTTGCCACCAGCACCCTGCTGTACAAACACGTCCTGCGCAACGGGCTCATCCCCACTGTGACGCTTCTGGGTCTGGCCTTCGGCAGCATGTTGGGCGGCACGGTGTTTGTGGAGACCATCTTCGCGTGGCCCGGTCTCGGGCGATACGCCTATCTGGCCAGCACAGGGCTGGATTTCCCCGCCATCACCGGAGTCACGCTTCTTTTCACGTTCACCTACGCCATTGTCAACCTGTTGGTTGACCTCACGTACGCAGCCCTCGACCCGAGGGTGGTGTACAAATGAAAAAGGCGAGACTCTGGCTGTCGCGCATCTGGAGCGCCAGCCCACTGGCCGTTGTGGGCATGATCATCCTCCTGGCCTGGCTCTTCGTGATGATCTTCGCGAAGCAAATCGCCATCAATGACGGCATAGTCCAGGATCTTGTGCAACGCTTCAAGCCGCCGAGTTGGCAGCACCCCTTCGGCACGGACGGCCTTGGCCGCGACATCCTCAGTCGGGTGGTATTCGGATCGCACATCTCCATCCCCGTTGCGTTCATGGTGGTAGGGGTATCGTTGCTCCTGGGTGGCCTCGTGGGCTTGGTGGCCGGTTACTTCGGCAAAGCGGTGGACGAGATCCTCATGCGCATCTGCGACCTGGTGCTGTCCTTCCCCGGCATCATCTTGGCGTTGGCCATCGCCGCCGCGCTGGGCCCCAGCCTCACCCACTCCCTCATCGCGGTGGTGGCGGTCTCCTGGCCCATCTACGCCCGCTTGATGCGCAGCCTGGTCATCTCCATGCGCTCCAGTGAGTACGTGGATGCGGTGGTGGCTCAAGGCGCACGTGTGCCGCGCATCCTTATGGGCACCGTGATCCCCAACACCATCTCCGCCGTCTTCATCATGGCCACGCTGGATCTGGGCAACGCCATGCTCACCTTTGCCGGCCTGAGTTTCCTCGGATTGGGTCAAGCACCACCCACGCCCGAGTGGGGCGCCATGGTATCGGTGGGCGCGCAGGACTTCACCAAATGGTGGGTCGCCCTCTTCCCGGGGTTGGCGATTGTGTCTTTTGCCCTTGCCTGGAACTTCATCGGCGACGCTTTGCGAGACCTTATGGATCCCAGTCTGCGCCGCCTGCTCTGACAACTGCAGGAAAGAGGCCATCGGGAGAGAGCACGTGGATAGACCCAAGAAGTACGCAGCCCGTATCCAGAACCTGCGTGATGCGATGCAGGATCACGGCGTAGATGCGGTATTCCTGGCACCCTCCGGTGACATGGAGTATGTCACCGGACTACGGCGGCGACCGCCGGATCCTGTGGAGACCTCGTTCCAGGGCGATGACCTGCTGGGCATTATGGTCACACGTGACCGGGTCATCACCTTCCTCCCCGCTTCCTCGGCCATACACGGCGTGGAGGGGCTTCTACAGAACTGCCCTTGGCTGACCGAGGACATCTTCCGGCTTCCCAGGGGCGTGGACCACGCCGCCGAGGGCTACGCCGTATTCGGCAACCTGGGACTGGCAAACGCCACGGTGGCCTTTCCGCGCTTCGCCCAGGCTATGACCGTGATCAACCTATCGCACCACTACCCGCACATGCGCTTCGTCAACACCGATGCGTTTATGAACCCACTGCGGGCCATGCGTGACCCTGATGACCTTGAACTCATACAAGAGGCTTGTCGTATCACCGACGCGGTGTTCCGGGAAGTTGTGAGCTGGATGCGCCGAGGCGTGGAGGTGAAGGACGTCATCCGCGAGATCGACGCCCAGATGATCAAACAGGGCGCTGAGGGGCCCTCGTTCAACACCATGCTGCTCTTCGGTGGACCGGGTACCGGGCGCCAAGACGCGCCGAGACCGTCGTTTGCCGGTCCCGGGAGCTTCAACGCCGTGCTGACCCCCGGAAGCGTACTCGCTTTCGATTTTGGAGTGGTCTACGAAGGGTGGTGCTCCGACTTCGGACGCACCGTGTACATCGGCGAGCCTTCAGCGGACATGTTGCGTGACCACCAACTCGTGGCTGACGCCCAGCAGGCGGCCCTGGATGTGATGAAGGGCGGCGAGGCCACGGGGGCGCAGGCCGACGCCGCCGCCCGCCGGGTGTTCGAGGACGCCGGGCGCGGTGATGAGTTCATTCACGGCCTGGGGCACGGCGTGGGTGTGAACGTTCACGAACCCCCGGGCTTGAGCAAGGGAGACGACACCGTCCTCCAGAACGGTATGACCCTGGCCGTGGAGCCCAGCCTGTGGGTCAACCATGAGTACTTCGTGCGGGTGGAAGACGTGGTGGTGGTGACGCCCGAGGGCGCCCGGAGTCTCCACAGCGTGCCCACCCGTGACATTCTTGTTATCGAATAGATTCGGAGGCCACACCGGTGAACCGCTACGAGAAACGAATCCAACAGCTACGGGAAGCCATGGCGGCGGCCGGCGTAGACGCCGCGTTGCTCACCCCGTCGGGCGACACGGAGTTCGTCACCGGCCTCAGGCGGCCACGGCGGGAATCGGTGGAAATGCACACCTTTGGTGACTACCTGCATGGTGTTCTCATCACGCCTGACCACATCGTTACCATCGTGCCGTATCTGACCCATCTCTCGGTGGACCCTCAACTTTCCCGGCTGCCCTGGCTGGGTGACGACGTTATCCACCTGCCTGATGGCGACGAGAACCCCGCCGTGGGCTTTCGTCCCTTCGATGAGTTGGTCCGCGCTGCAGCCGGCGGGGGAAGAAGCCATTTCACCCTGGCGCTCCCCAAGTTCGCCCTGGCCATGACGGCCATCAGGCTGAGTGAACGCTACCCGGAGATGCGATTCACCTGCACCGAAGACCTGGTATCTCCCTTGCGTATGGTCAAGGATCCGGAAGACCTGGAAGCTATGCGGGTGGCGGCGCGGATGGCCGATGACGCCTTCCGGAATGTGGTGGACAAGCTCCACCCCGGCATTCACGAAGCCGACGTCTATCATGAACTCGACTGGCAAATGCGACTCTTGGGCGCCGACGGTAATTCCTTCAGCACTGACCTTCTCACCGGCCGCCCCGGGCGACAGGGTGGTTTCGGCGCTCCGGCGGACACGCCCCTTGGTAACCAACTGACGGCCGGTTGGGTGCTCGCTTTCGATTTCGGCTTCATCGCCAACGGCTGGTGCTCGGACTTCGGACGCACAGTGTACTTCGGAGAGCCCACGGAGGAGATGCGCCGCGCCCACTACCTGGTCATGGAGGCGCAGCGCTTGGGTATGGAAGCAATGGTGGGCGGCCGGGTCACCGCCGCCCAAGTCGACGCCGCCGCCCGCAGCTTCTTGGTTGAGGCCAACCGCGGCCACGAGTTCATCCATCGCCTTGGGCACAGCATTGGAGTAGATGTACACGAACATCCTTTCCTGTGTGGCACGGACAACACTGTGCTCCAGAACGGAATGACTTTCACCGTGGAGCCCAGCCTGTGGGTCAACCGGGAGTACTTCGTGCGGGTGGAGGACGTGGTGGTGGTGACGCCCGAGGGCGGAGTGTCCCTCAACGTAACGCCCACTTTTGACATGATTGTGATCGAGTAGAGGCTGCAGACCGATGCAGTATGGGGAGGATACCCAGTGCCGGCTCAACTAGAGATCAAGGATCTCCGCACGCACTTCTTCACCCGTGAGGGTGTTGTCAAAGCGGTGGACGGCGTCAGCTATTACCTAAACCAGGGCGAGACCCTGGGGTTGGTGGGTGAGAGCGGTTGCGGCAAGAGCGTAAGTGCGCTTTCCATCATGCGCCTGATTCCCGACCCGCCGGGACGCATAGTGGGCGGCAGCATCATGTTCGAGAACAAGGATCTCACAGCCATGCCGGAGAAGGAGCTGCGCAAGATCCGCGGCAACGCCATCTCCATGATCTTCCAAGACCCCATGACCTCGCTCAACCCTGTTTTGCGGATCGGCGAGCAGATGACGGAGAGCATTGAGCTGCACCTGAAGCTGGACCGCAAGGCCGCCGTGGAGCGCGCGGTGGAGTTGGTCGACGCCGTGGGGATACCCGACGGGCGTCATCGCCTGCGCGATTATCCACACCAGTTCTCGGGGGGCATGCGCCAGCGCATCATGATCGCCATGGCTTTGAGCTGCAATCCACGCCTACTCATCGCCGACGAGCCCACCACGGCGCTGGATGTGACCATCCAGGCCCAGATCCTGGACCTGTTGCGCCGTCTGCAGGCCAAGATCGGTATGTCTATCCTCCTCATCACTCACGACTTGGGCGTAGTGGCCGGCACAGCCAAGCGCGTGGCCGTCATGTACGCCGGCAAAATCGTTGAGCAGGCACCCACCAAAGAGCTATTCGCCCACCCGAGGCACCCATACACTCTGGCCCTCCTCCACTCCATACCGCGTTTGGACGGCCGGGCGCATACCCGGTTATCCAGCATCCCCGGCGCGCCTCCCGACCTGGTGGACCCAGAGCCGGGGTGCCGCTTTGCCCAGCGCTGCACGCGGGTGACCGAGGAGTGCCGACAACAAGAACCACCTCTCGTACCTCTCGGCCGCGAAGACCACCTGGTCGCGTGTTACCGGCCCATCGTCCGTGAGGAGCACGCAAATGTCTGACGCGCTCTCAACCGAAACCCTCTCAACTCAGACTCAAGTATCCACAGATACCAACGGGGTCCATCAACCGGCAAGCGGGCGAGAGCCGTTGCTGCGCGTACAGCTTCTCGTCAAGCGCTTCCCCATCACCACGGGCATCATCTTCCAGAAAACCATCGGCCATGTGCACGCTGTGGAGGATGTCTCTTTTGACGTTCACCCAGGCGAGACACTCGGATTGGTGGGAGAGTCGGGTTGCGGCAAGACCACAGTGGGCCGATGCATCCTGCAACTGCACCGTGCCACTTCGGGCAGCATAACCCTGGAGGGCGTGGAGCTGACCAAGCTCAAAGGTGAGCGCCTGCGGGCCATGCGGCGAGATATGCAGATCGTGTTTCAAGACCCCTATGCCTCTCTCAACCCGCGGAAGACGGTGGAGCGAATCGTTGCCGAGCCTCTGACTATTCACGGCATTGGAAAGCGCGGTGCCGAGCGCAAGGCACGGGTGCGGCAGTTGCTGGACGTGGTGGGTCTGGGTGCGCAGTTCTCCCGTCGTTATCCTCGCGAGCTCTCCGGTGGGCAACGCCAGGCGTGGGCTTGGCCCGATCTCTCGCCCTCAACCCAAGCTTATAATTGCGACGAGCCGGTGTCGGCACTCGATGTCTCCATCCAAGCCCAGATTCTCAACCTGCTGGAGGAGTTGCAGGAGGAGTTCGGGCTCACCTACATCTTCATCGCGCACGACCTCTCGGTAGTCAAACACGTCTCCGACCGGGTGGCGGTCATGTACTTGGGACACATCGTGGAGTTGGCCGGCTCTGAGGAGATATTCCTCAACCCCACTCACCCGTATACCTTCGCCCTCATGTCGGCCATCCCCATCCCCGACCCGGCTGTGGAGGAGACACGTACGCGCCAGGTACTGGAGGGCGCGTGCCCAGCCCCGCTTCACCTCCATCGGGCTGCCCCTTCCACCCGCGCTGCCCGCGGGCGCAGCGCCATATGCAAACAAGAGATGCCCGAACTGCTCGATCGAGGCGGCGGTCACGCCTGTGCCTGCTACTTCCCCTGAACGGTTGAGACCCAGCCATATCGGGGTGACCCCGGCCCATGATAGGGTCCGATCCCGCTGCCGTGGCCGCAATGCCCGGTCTCGGGTATCTGCCCATACTCGCTCGTGATCGCAGCGGTGACCGCCCGTTGCCGCATGGATCACCCACGACGCGCCGGTGAACTACCGCGCCTCCTCAGCCAAATCCACCACCTCACCAAATGACTGCACTACGCGGAACCTGCCCCGCCCCCGAGAGCGGCGAGTTCCTCGCGCCCGTCCCGGTTCCAGGGTCTGTCCACAAGCACACCCACACCTCGCTGCGCAGCCAAGAGACGACGGATGTTCCCCGTGTAATCGTCGACCAGAAAGTCGAGATTCAGGCCCCCTTGTCGACGTCCAATCCACAGACCACCTCGTGAAACGCAAACCGGTGCCGCTTGAGCCAGGCCACTGTGATGTCGCGCGCCGCCTGCGGGCGCGCCGTCACGATGACTACTCGACCCAAACCTACCAGCTTGCTCATGACACCCACCGCATCGGGATACGGCGGGATGCCGGCCACCCACTCCAAGTCCTCCATGGCGGCGACAAACTCGGCGCTGATGTTGGAAGCGCCCAGGGGTAGCTGCCACTGCGTGGCCTCCTCCCAACGTAACGCGATGCCGTGTCTCTCCTGCAGGCGTGGTATCAGTGCCGTGAGGTGATCGGCCAGAATGCCGTCCACGTCTACGCCTATGCGCAGTGGGCCCGCCTTCACAGCTCAGACTCTCCGCGAACAGAGCGATTGAGAAACGAGGCCAACGATTCCGGTAGGGGAGGATGAACGTTGAGGGGTGCGCTCTCGATCATGTGTAGAACTTAGCACAGCTTGGCGACGCATCAAGCCGTCCCGCGACTGGCCCTGGTAGCATACATCTCGTGACCCCCTCCTCCTCACATCCACCATCCTCCACACACCTCTCCCCCACTGCGCCTTCCGCGTTCACCCTCGACCTCAACACCAAGCTCGACCCCAACGCCAAGGGCGAGGCAACAGCTTGCAGTAATCTCGAGCATCCAACACCTATGGGCGACCCGGCGGCCACCCTGCGCCGTGTCTTTGGCTACGACAGCTTCCGCCCTCTCCAGCGAGAGATCATAGAGGGCCTCATCGCTGGCCAAGACGCCTTCGTGCTCATGCCCACGGGTGGCGGCAAATCACTGTGTTTCCAGATCCCGGCGCTCCACCGACCCGGCACCGCCATCGTGGTCTCGCCCCTGATAAGCCTCATGAAGGATCAAGTAGACGCTCTGCGCATGGCCGGAGTGCAGGCCGCGGCCTATAACTCGGCGCTGGACCCGCATCAGGCCCGGCATGTGCTGGCGCGTCTGCACGCGGGCGAACTCAAACTGCTGTACGTGGCGCCGGAGCGCCTCATGAGTGACTCATTTCTGGAGCGCCTCACCGGCTTATGCCCCTCGCTGTTCGCCATCGATGAAGCCCACTGCATTTCCCAATGGGGTCATGACTTCCGCCCAGAGTATCTGGCTTTGGCAAGGTTGCGAACCCTCTTCCCAAACGTGCCCCTTATCGCGCTCACGGCGACGGCCGATGCGCAGACGCGCCAGGATGTGCGCCGTCGTCTGGGACTGCTCAACGCTCCCTGCTACGTGGCGAGCTTCGATCGGCCCAACCTGCGTCTCACTGTGGTGGAGAAACGGAAACCGGTAGCACAACTGACCCAGTTCCTGACTGCTCATCCAGGTGAGGCCGGGATCGTCTACTGCCTCAGCCGCCAGAAGACCGAAGAGGTGGCGAAGAGGCTGGCGGCGGCGGGCGTGCCCGCCGCCGCCTACCACGCCGGTCTGCCGGCAGACCGGCGCTCCGAAGTACAGGAAGCCTTCCTCCGTGACGACCTGCGCGTGGTGGTGGCCACCGTGGCCTTCGGCATGGGTATTGACAAGTCCAATGTGCGGTTCGTGGTCCATTTCGATCTGCCCAAGCACATCGAGAGCTACTACCAGGAGGTGGGCCGCGCCGGCCGGGACGGCCTGCCCGCTGAAGCCCTGCTGCTATTCGCATACGCAGACATCGCTCGAGTGCGGGCGCTCATCGAAGCGGGGCAGGACCCCGACCAAACCCGGGTGGAACTGCACAAGCTCAACGCCATGGTCGGCTTTGCCGACGCCCAAACCTGCCGGCGCCGAGTGCTGCTCGGCTACTTCGGCGAACCACTAGAGCAGGACTGCGGGAACTGTGACATCTGCCTGGATCCGCCGGAGTGTTACGACGCCACCTTGGACGCACAAAAGGCGCTCTCCTGCGTGTATCGGGTGGGACAGCGCTTCGGCATGGGCCACGTGGTGGACGTGTTGCGCGGCGCCCACACCACCCGCATACGGCAACTCGGCCACGATCGTCTCTCTACCTACGGAATCGGCTCCCGGCTCAGTGCCGACGCCTGGTTGGGTCTACTGCGTCAGCTCATTCACTTGGGTTATCTGGAACAGGACATTGCCCGCTATTCGGTCCTTCGGCTCACCCCCAAAGCCGGACCCCTCCTGCGCGGAGAGAAATCACTCACCCTGGCCCGCCCGCGCACTCGGGTCTTCGCCACCAACCGCATGGACGCGGCCGCCGACGAAGAGAGCACGGGCTCCAAACGCAAAAGGAGGCGCGAACACCCCGCACCCACGAGCAAGACCGTAGCCGTCTCCGCGCCCGAAGAGGCACTGTTCCAAGCCCTTCGCGAGCTTCGCCGACGCATCGCCTCCGAGCAGAAGGTGCCGGCCTATATGGTGTTCTCAGACGCCACCCTGCGGGCGATGGCTGCCGTTCAGCCCCTCACCGAGGACGACATGCTGAGCGTGAGCGGGGTGGGAGCCTACAAATTGGCCAAGTACGGCCGAGAGTTCCTCGCCGTGATCAAGGAGAACCCAGGGA
Organism: Thermoleophilia bacterium; assembly: GCA_040770645.1. Lineage (GTDB taxonomy): Bacteria > Actinomycetota > Thermoleophilia > RBG-16-64-13 > RBG-16-64-13 > JAAYZX01. The sequence continues at coordinate 78,393 of JAXGIS010000004.1, forward strand.
CAGAAGCGAGCGTACAGACCTGATTATGTAGACCGACACGCAGCCACCCCAACTTCGGCCGCCTTCACTAATTCACCGCACTATCGCGCACCAGCCCCTTCCGCCGCGTACCACCGTTCTTGCTGCGGATGGTCCCTATCTCACCACGATCCGGCCCTTCGGTTCCCCCACTACCTCTCCGATTATGGCGGCGTCGGTGAGACCCTCGGCGTGCATGGCGGCCAGCAGGGCGTCGGCCTCATCGGCCGCCAGCGACATGAGAAGGCCCCCGGACGTCTGCGGATCGAACATGATGACGCTCAGTACTTCAGGGACTCCCGGCTCCAGATCTACCATGTGCAACCTGAAATCGCGATTCCGGTACATCCCACCGGGGATGATCCCCATCTCTGCCAAGCCCTTGGCCTCAGCCAGGAAAGGCACCGCGGTCGCATGGATCACCATGCCCACCTCGGTGCCTTCGATCATCTCGCAGGCATGGCCCAGCAGCCCAAAACCCGTGATGTCCGTGCAGGCGTGAACGGTGGTGGCCTGCATCAGTTCGGAGGCCTTTCTATTCAGGGCACTCATGCACTGGACGGCCTGCTCCACAGACTCGGGCGTGGCCAGCCCGCCTTTGATCCCCGTGTTGATGATGCCCACGCCGAGCGGCTTGGTGAGAATGAGCTTGTCCCCCTCCCGGCACCCCGTGTTGGGTATGACCCGTGAGGGATGGATGACGCCGGTGACAGAGAGACCATATTTGAACTCTTTGTCTTCCACGCTGTGACCACCCACCAGAACCACGTCGGCTTCGTGCATCTTGTCCAAGCCACCGCGGAGCGTCTCCCGAAGCACGGAGACATCCATGTCACGGATTGGGAAACAAACGATATTCAGGGCCGTGAGCGGCCGGCCGCCTTTGGCATAGACATCGCTCAGTGAGTTGGCCACCGCGATCTGGCCGAACTGGTATGGGTCATCTACCACCGGCGTGAAGAAGTCGACGGTCTGGACCATTGCCAACTCCTCCGTGAGCTTGTAGACGCCGGCATCCTCGGAATGCTCCAACCCCATGATGAGGTTGGGATCAGACATGAAGGGGAGTCCCCGCAAAGCCTCGGCCAGGTCCCCTGGCCCTATCTTGCAGGCTCAGCCGGCGCCGCTTACGGTCTCGGTCAGACGCGGTATACCGTGCTCACTCATATTGCCAGCCTCTAGATCTTGATGACGTTGGCGGCCGCCAACAGCGTATTGACCGTGTCGTACATATTGGTGACTACACCCACTCTCAGCTTATCCTTCAGATGATAGTAGTCCAGGCACGTGCCACACGAGCAGATACCCACGCCGGAGCGCTCGAGCTGACACAGAGTGTCGAGGACTTCCGATCCCTCGGTGGTGAGACCCACTCCTTCATTGAGAAACAGGATCTGGGCCGGTCTCGATTCAGCTTCGCCCAGTGTGTTCAGAAACGCCTTCATGAGAACGGTGCCCAGTTCATCCGACCCGCTACCCAGCCTGGTTGAAGTGATGAGAATGATCACCGGCCCTTTCTGGGCGGTGGAGGCTGGAGTAGTTGGAGTCGCAGCGGGCACGCGCTCCGCTGCCGCCCGGCCAAAAGCCGATGCCGCTACCGCATCCGGGGCCGGCGCGGGTGACGCCGCGTGTTCGTCTTCTCTTGGTGGCTGCTCTTTCCGAATAGTGACATGGAAGAGCCCGTCACGTTCCTCCACCCGGCTCTCACAACCACGGCCGGCGGCGAAGCGCATGACGTTCTCGCACCCATCGCGGCGCTCAATGATGACGGTCAGCTCACCATCTTGTAGTGCATCAAGCGCATTCTTGGTCTTGATAACGGGAAGCGGGCAGTTCAGCCCTCGCACATCTACTTCCATGGTGGCGCTGTCCTTTTCTTCCAGACTCGCACGAAGGTCCGACAAATCAAGCAATGTCATTTGCGCTCATCATTGAAACAAGCACAAATCATTATAGTATGCCCACCACGGGAGGGGAAGCCCGCCGGGACTTCCGTGTCCGAGCCGTCTGTCTAGCCCTCAACCGGAACAGCCACAGAACGCAGCAGTTCCTCCACCACCTGCTCGGCCGTGCGACCACGCAGCCGCGCCTCGGTATGTAGCGTCAGCCGGTGCGCCAATACGGGAACCGCCACATGCTTCACGTCGTCAGGCAGAACAAAATCACGACCTCTCACTGCCGCCAACGCCTGCCCCGCGCGCTGCAGCGCCAGTGAGGCACGCGGGCTCGCCCCCAGTTTCACATCGACATGGTCGCGGGTGGCGCGTGATAGGGCCACCACGTACTCACGCACCGCCGTTGAGACAAACACCTCGCGGCAGAAGCTCTGGAGTTCCGTCAGTTCCGCAGCGGTGGTCACCGGCACCAACCCAGACAAGGGATCATCCTCCCGGTACCGCGCAAGGATCTCTCCCTCCTCTTCCGCGTCAGGGTATCCCACACGCAACCTGAGAAGGAAGCGGTCCAGTTGAGCTTCGGGCAGGGGAAACGTACCCTCCAACTCCACCGGGTTCTGCGTGGCCATCACCAGGAATGGGTTGGGCAACGGAAGCGTCTCCACATCGACCGTCACCTGTCGTTCCTGCATGGCCTCCAGCAGCGGACTGCGTGCGCGGTGTGGCACGGTTGATCTCATCCACCAGAACCAAGTTGCTCATGAGGGGGCCGGGCCGAAAGCTGAACGAACCGGAACGCTGATCAAAATATTGCACGCCCGTCACATCCGAGGGCAGAAGATCGGGGGTGCACTGGATGCGTCGGAACTCGCAACCCAATGAGGCGGCCGCAGCCCGCGCCAGCATGGTCTTGCCCATTCCCGGTACGTCTTCCAGAAGCACATGGCCCTCCGCGAGTAGCGCCACCAGCACCAACTCCGCCACCGCCGGCGGTTGCCGACAATCACCTGGTTCACGCTGGCCAGGAAGGCCGAAGCTATGCGCGCCACCTGCTCCACTCGACCGTTCCCACGGGGATCGGCGGGCGCCTTCATCCACGCCTCGTCGTCACGCACCCGCGCACCCATGGCCTCTCCCCATCGCTCCGCCATTTGACCCCTTCCTCAAATCCATCCGGCGCAACTCGGCCCAGACTTCCCGCAAAGACCGAACCTCGTCGCCGCACGGGACTCTCGAACCATACCTGACTTCCACGCACGCGCGGTCAGCGTCTCAAGCCCCTGTGCCGCTTCCGGATACGCCAAGATCAGCACGGCAGCGAATTCAAACGGCGTTCCGCCTCACTGCGTCGATACCCGTGCGCCGCCGCCCACGCCAGCAACTTCCGGTACACGTCCCGCACAGAAGCTGTATCGGCATCCCCGCCGAGGCGCCGACGCCGAAACATCGACACCAACCACTTGGGCCATCGCCACCAGCTTGTCAGCCACCTTCGAAAGTCAGAAGCAAACGCACCACGCAGGCGTTCCACATTCGCTGCGCGCCGGTACGAGTTCGTGATATCCGAGCCCACGCCACCACACGCACCGTCAGCACGTACACCACCACTACGGCCAGAACGACGGCAAATACCGTGTAACCCGCTCGAACCACGTTCAAGACCGATTCGGGCAGTACCTGCCCACCAACCGTCTCCTCCGCCCTCCGCCGGGAGAGCCCCACCCCGGCCCTCGCTCCTGCGGGAGTGTCGTCCGGGAACCAGCTCGCACGGCCGCGAACGCTCTCTCCACCTGTGCCCAAAGCCGCGATCGCGCGCCCCATGGCCCTGAGCGCTTCCGGTGTAAGAAGCGCAGGAGGGCTGCGCTCAGCACCAGGACCACCAACACCCCGGCTGCAACGAGCAGCCAAGAGCCCCGTCGCAACGAGCCACCGGCGCGACCGCCGCTCCGCGCCAGACCCAGCCCCACCATACCCAATGTCACGTAGGCCGGTCCCACCACAACAGCGAACGGCAACGATGCTTCCAGATGGTGGCCGGTAAACAGTGCTGTGAGAAGGATCACCAGCCCGAACTGGAACTCACCCACCACGGTGGCGAAGCGAACTCGCAACAGACTGAGACGCGTGCCCAGCCCCCAAAGCACCACGCCACAGAGGAGGCCTGCAAGGCGGCCGCCCTCGGGTTGTGTCACGAACAGGCTACTCATCATGGCCACCGTGGTGATAGCGGCTACCCGCGACCACCCACGCCAGTATCGTGGGGAGGAAGCGGCCGCCACGTGAAAATCTCCGGCGTTCCACCGCCAGACCCACCACCAGAGCCAGCGGCAGCAGGACGGCCAAAGTCACCAGATTGAGACCCAAACTGACCCGGTCATCGACAATCCAAAGGATCACCAGAGCACACATCAACTCCATTGCTGCCAACGTGCCGAGCACTCCAACACGGAGAAGTCCAGCCAGGGGTCCCCATCCACGAACCCGTCAGAGCATCCCGTACGGACATGGCAGCAGCCGCCGAGGCCGCCTTCACGGCATCTTGCGATTCCGGCCGATGCGACGTCGGCCGATACGGGAGGTGGAGGCGCCCGGGCGGCGCCGCGCGGCTGCGGCCCCGCCAGCGCCTGTAGCCGCGGAGCCGAAGCTTGCGAGCCGATCGCCGTGGACGCAGCCCCGGCGGCGCCACGCTCCTCGAGGCCGGTCACGCCACCCGCCGATCCTGCGGTCACCGTGGGTCACCCACGGCCGGCCGCCGCACCGTGTGCCACACCACCCCGGGCACCCGGCCCCCCGGTTGACCCTCCCACCTGCGCAACCACGGGCTGCACGCCCGAATCGCGCAGATCGGCCAGAATGGAGCGCACGGCGCTCCCGGCCCAACCCAGGATAAACACGGGAGTGGTGCCAAAGGAGAGGTCTGCGGCGCTGCGCGGCGAAGAACGAAGCGAAGTCGCCATTGGAAGAACGTGTGACTTTGGCAAGTGCCTCCAAAACCTGCACCAACTGCCCTGCCGGCCGCCGCAGGCGCCGGCCGGCCGTTGTCCGCGCCTTTGGCGTTGACCCACAATCCCACCTGGCCCCCTCGATATACCAAGGAACGGGCCACGGACGCCATCACGCTGATAGCCAGCTCGAAGTCATCGTCAGTCAGGCCTGTGAAATCGTCTGCGCTCAAGAAAAGCCCCACTTTGTGAGTGGTGGTCTGCTCATGCACCCTCACCTGTAGTCGCCCCTGCCGTGCGGTAGTCTTCCAATGAACGCGACGAAGACCGTCCCCAGGTACATACTCACGAACACCCATGGTACGGCTGGGGTCCTCGAAGAGACGCAGCTGGGCACGCGTGTCTCCCAACAGCGAACGCGCCGGCAACCCCAACTCCTCCAGGGACAAGAGGCGCGGATAGACAATGACGGCGTCGCCGCTTTCCACCACCACGGCCCGGGAATACAGCCCGAAAGCGTCGCCGGATGCCACCGCCATGGGGCCCAGTGGGTAAGTACCCACGGTGCCGCACACCACGTGTTGATCCCGGCGAGGCGCCCGCGTAGGCGGTATGGCGGTGGATGCTCTATCACCGTCGCAGTTGCCGGACTCACGAGCGGAGCCGCTTCCCCGCTGGGCTCCACCAGTTCAAGCCCCGCGGGGATCGCGGTCCGGACCGACAACCAACTAACGGGCAGTGGCTTGCGATTTATCAACCTCAAGTTGAGATAGATCCCCTCTCCGGGAAACACGCGCGACGTGGAAAGACCGCGTTCGCAGGCCACCCCCTTCAGCGACCAGCGACTCCACGCCCACGACACCGCCGCAACCATCAGTATCATGGCGAGCGGCGCCGTCATGATAACCAGACCTACCCTCGCTGCCGCCAAGAGTAGGCCGGCCCCGCCCACCAGCCCAAATACCGTGAAGAGAACGCCTTCCGAATGCGTGTGCCTTTCCCGCCCCGCCTGCACGGGATCTGAGGACTCAGCCCGCTCCCGGCCCTCCGCCCGCCGGCCCTTGTCTCTCAGCCGACCCAGCGCACTCGCCCCATCACATCGGTCTCGTACCCACCCAAGGCGGCGACCACCTGCCTCGCTGCGGACGTGCCCAACCACCGCACGAGATCACTCACACCGGCCGCCTCGCTGTCAACGGCCACCAAGTCGTAGATCTCCAGGGTCAGAGGGATGAACCCCAAACCAAACACCGCTGCCGAGCCTTCCAGGGCCAGTCCCGCATCGGCCTCGCCTTCCGCCACCCGGCCCGCCACCTCGGAGTGAGTCAGCGCCTCCCGCTCGTAGCCGACGATATCGTCGGCCACCACACCCTGCGTCTGAAGTTGTTGGTCAAGCCACACCCTGGTCCCGGAGCCGCGTTGGCGATTGACGAACCGCACGCCTCGCCCTGCCAGATCCGGCAGCCCCATCAGCCCCAGCGGATTGCCGGGGGCTACCACCAGCCCCACCCGGCGGCGTGCCAGAGTGACCAGCGCCACTCGGCGACCAGGCAAGATACGACGCACGAAGGTGTCGTTGTACACTCCGCCCTCCTCATCCAGGAGGTGGCTGCCCGCGATATCGGCTCGGCCCTCGGCCAACGCGATCAGGCCGCCCAGGCTGCCTGTGAAGGACACATCGAGCCGAAAGCCGGGCGCAATCTCATCGAAGTGCGAGGCTATCCACGCCACGGCCAGATCGTGGCTACCCACGAAGCGCACGGTCTGGGCCGGTGCGGACTTCTCCGGACTGGACACCGCCCGCCAACGATCCATGGCCAACCGCACTGCCGTCTCAACTTCATCGATGGAATGGCCGGCCGTCAGGGACTCCAGCAGGAATGACTCCGCGCGGTGCACGAGCCCTGCACGGCGCAGTGGGGGTGTGGTCTCCGGTTGCCTGCCCGGCGGGGCCTGTACCACGTGCGATCCTCTCCCCCGGAGACTCTCGATGAGTCCGGAGAGCTGCAACTCCCGGAAAGCCTTCTGCACTGTGCCCGGGGTACAGTGCCACTCGGCGCTCAACCGGCGCACCGTGGGCACCCGCTGACCCGGCTTGAGGCGCCCGCCGAGGATATCCCGGCGCAGGCTCTCGGCAATCTGTTGGTACAAATCCATGGCTGCCCCCCGATGAGCCTTCGGACTGTGGGCATCCCTCCCGGCTCTACCCAGAGCCGCCTTGTTGTAGCTCCCTCTCCAGCGCCGCGGCGACTCCAAACTGATAATAGTACCGCCGCCAACCCTCAGCGGTAGAGCCGTAAACGTTCTCTCCCCAAAAGTGGTCGAGCAGGGCTTCCCGCGCCCGCGCGATCTCCTTGAGACGGTGACGATGGCGAGGGTCGGACAGGGTCAGGTCGATCAGTTCCAGACCCCGCTCGAGCGCGCCCCGGCTGAGCTGCTCATTGCCCCGCTCCGCCCATTTCAGCGCCCTCTCCACCTCGCTGCCGATGTTGGCCAGTTGCGTCACGAGGCTGAGCTCAAACCAACGACCGGCCGCCAGCTCCTGATGACGGCGGGTCACTTCAAGATGAGGCCATCGACCACGACCAGGATCCTGCGCCTCACCTCCGGGTCGTCGATACCTCGCGATCGATTGCCCTGTGACGGACGGAACAGGTTGATACCCCAGAGGTTGCGCTGCGCCGAACCGTGTTCCAAGAGCAGCGCCTCCTCGTCCGCGTGGAGCTCTGCATCAATGGCCATGATGCCTCGCTCCACGTCCACAACGGCCTTCACGAGATCGCCGAACTTCGTCTGCGCCATCTCGGCCAGAACCGCCAGCGCCATGGGCTCCTCCACGATAAGCATGGCACGAGGGTATCACAGCCGAGCCGCCAAACCCGGACTCACCTCCTGCCCTGCCCTGCGCCCGGCGCGGGCTCACCCCCGGAAGTGCGGCAACACCTCATCCCCCAGCAGCTGGATGGCCCGCACCGGGTCCGGACCCAGTGGACCTCCGATGGACACCTGGGTGATACCCGCCTCGAGCAGAGCCTCTATCTGAGGGATGACCTCCTTGGGAGTACCCACCACGGCCAGCTTCAGCATATCGTCCGTGAGCATGGACTCGGCCCCGGCGTAGTCACCCGCCACGATGCGCTCCTTGATGGGATCGAAATCCTGCACCGACAATCCGATGGTATTGAGCGAATCCTCTTCCAAATATGGACCAAAATACGCCACCACCGGCCTGATGGTGGCCTTGGCCGCCTCCAGATCGTCCGACACCGAGAACCAGCCACAGCCGGCGATGTCGATGGAGCCCGGCTTCCGCCCCGAACGCACCACGCCTTCGTTGATGGCCGCCACCATGCGTGCCGCCGAGTCGGGAGGCGTGATCATGGGCAGGCTGCCGTCCCCCACTTCACCGGTCAAGGCCAGGTAGTCCTCGCCGAAGCCGCATGGATAGATGGGCACGTCGGCCCGCTGTGGCGCGAAGCGCAGGTAGCACTGGTCCGTCCACTGGAACTCGCGGCCCTGGTACGCCACCACCTCCCCGCGCAGCAGCGCACGCACCATCGCCACCGCCTCCCGCGTGCGCTGGATCATGTCGCTGGCCTTGAGGCCGAGCCACTCCACCATCTCACCCGTGTGCATGCCCAGGCCAAGTACGGCGCGCCCCCCGGACAACTCATCCAGGGTGGCGATGTACGTGGCGATCTCCGAGGGATCGAAGGTATAGGGGTTGACCCCCACAGCGCCGATGGTCATGCGCTGCGTGTTCTCCGCTACGGCCGCACCCAGGATCCAGCTGTGCTTACGGAAGGTATCGTGCGGGAACCAGCAACCGTCGAAACCCTTCTCTTCCGCCAATACCGCCCAGTCCACGAGAGTCCTGGCCGGTGCCAGGTGATCGAGCAAACGAATGCTGAAGGTGGTCATCGCTCAACTCCTTTGCTGTTCAATGCTCCGCACGTACTCACTGATCTCTTCCTCAGCGTGCCGACAATGACGGGTCATGGCCTCTGCGGCCCCGGCGCCATCCCGCGCGATGATGGCCGCCGCCACCGCGCGGTGCTCGGCCAGAATCCTGGCCGGCCTGCCGGGGATCTCCACCAGGGACCGTCGCACCGCCGATACCACCCGCTCCACGCTCTCCAACACTTCCACCAGATAGTGGTTACCGGACATGCCGGCCACCGCAGCGTGGAATGCCCCGTCGGCTTCAACCATGGCGTCCAGATCGTCCATGGACACGGCACCGGCCAGCCGCTCCACCAGTCCGGCCATTTCCAGAATCTGCTCGGCATTGGCGCGCTCCGCCGCCAGACCCGCCGCCTTCTTCTCCAGCGTCTCCTTGAGCTCAAAGAGGAGCATGACGTCGTCACGATGGCCGGGGAGCCATGAGAGGCCGTAGCCCAGGCTGGGCTGTATGTAGTCCTCGCGCACCCAGGTGCCCTTCCCCGGCACAATGCGCAGCACGCCCATAGTCTCGAGGATGCGTATGGCCTCACGCAGAGACATGCGACTGCAACCGAGCAGCCCCACCAGCTCGCGCTCCGGCGGCAGACGCGACCCCAGAGCCAAAGAGCCGCCGTGGACCAATTCCAAGAGGCGCTCAACTGCCACGTCCGCTACGCGGGCGGGTTTGCCGGCGGCAAATAGGGAGATCGGCTGCATGAACTCCTTCTGTTGATGGAGCCTCGTGTTGTTGGACACCACTGCTATCGGACCACAGGGGCCGGAATCAGAACCTGTGGACTGATTATGGGTAAGGATGAAGGTGGTGTCAATGGCGGCGAGTCAAGCGCAGACTCCGAGCTTGACCGGCAAGCCCATCGCCCGGACTTCAAAACCATGGCCGAGCGCCCCGTGAATTGCTCCAGCACCACCCCTCCAAGGAGCACGAACATATGCCGGCGACCCAGACGGGCCCACTTCTGTCGACCCCTTTCACAAAAGACAAGAAGAGCTGGAAGTTACGAATGACGGGGAGCGGGGAATGGGTTGACGCGGGGCAGGGTGACTGCGCGGGCCTCTATCGCCCTGATCCACCCAGGAAGCCGGGGGGCGTGACCCAAGGGGAGGGGGAACGAAATGGCGGGCAACAGCAGGCATGATGTCATGGGTGCCACCGACGAACGGCACCAGGCGGCGTGCCGAGCCTACCTCGACAACGCGTGCATGGGGCGGCCGGATGCGAAGGTGCTGCACGAAGTCGGTTCCCTGCTGGCAAAGTTGAGCCGGGCCACCCAGTCGCCCACAGACCTCACCGTGGACCTCTATAGCTACTACGCCCGGGCGCGCAAAGCGGTGGCAGGGTTGGTGGGGGCCGACGAGGATGACATCGCGCTGGTGGAAAGTACGTCGCACGGGCTGGGGTTGATGGCGGCGGCGCTGCCGTTGCGCCCCGGCGATAACGTCTTGGTGTGCGACCTGGAGTTCCTGCCCACAGTGTTGTGCTGGCAGGCCCGCACCCTCAACGTGGACTTTGAGGTTAGGTGCGTGCCCACGCGGGGTGGGCAGGTGCGCCCCGAGGACTTCGCCGCCCTGGCCGACAAAAGAACGCGGGCCCTCGCCGTCAGCGCGGTACAGGAGATCAACGGGTTCCGGGTTGATGTGCCGGCACTGGCCGACGTGGCCCACAGCCTGGGAGCCGTGCTCATCGTAGACGGCGTGCAGGAAGTGGGAGCCATGTCCGTGGACGTCACCCGCTCCGGTGCCGACGTGTATTGCGCCGGAGGACACAAGTGGCTGCGCAACCCTCTGGGCATGGGCTTCCTCTGGCTGGGCCCACGGATCAAAGACGTGCTCGAGCCCCCCGCCTACGCCTACTTCAACCTTATGGAGCCGAACGGCGGGTGGGGCGAATACCTCACCTCACCCCTGCGCAGCCCGTTCGATCCCCTTACGGTTACCAAGACGGCGGCCCGCTTCGAGACCGGAGCCTACGGCAACTTCGGCGGAGCCCTGGCTCTGGCCCTGAACGCGGAACGCCTATGTGACGAAGGGCCTCGCGACGTCGAACGGCGGGTGCTGGAGCGGGGCGATCACCTGCTCGCCGGTCTGGAGCAGCGCAGACTGCCGGTGGTTAGCCGACTGGAGCCGGAGCACCGGTCGGGAAGCATCACCTTCCACATGCCGGGAGGACGGGAACAAGAACTGGCGCTGAGCCGCCATTTAGACTCAAAGAACGTGTTCATCGCGGTGCGATACACCTCCGGCATCGGAGGCGTCCGTGTCTCCCCCCATTACTTCACCGACCTCGATGAGATAGACACTTTCTTTGCCGAACTCGAGTGGTTCCTGGCGAAGGGAGGCCCCATGGTATGAGGCGGGAAAGCCAGGCCGATTGGTCCTTCTGAGCTTCCGCCACGTCGCGGCGGTTGTAGAGCCACCTGAGTTCTTGCGGACAATCGTTGTTGGCCTTGCGGGGCAGGTGGTCGAGGGCGTTCCTTAAGGAAGTGCACATAACAGCGCTGCCAAGGGGCTTCGGGGAGCATCTCCATGAGGCTTTTTCTCAGGCCCTCGGGGGGCATCTTAAGACCACGAACTCCACGCCGTGAAGACCACGCTCTCTGAATGAGGCCGGGAAGTCCCGCCGGCTGGTCCGAGACTCCCGACCGGCGAGTTCCACTCCCAAGACCTGGCAGTGGCTCTGACGGCTCTCAGTGTGCTCTTTCGACTCGGCGCCTGGAGCGTTGGTATCTCCGCCTCGAGGGATCTGCTGCAGGGCCTCTCGTACGATCTCGCGCAGGAAGTCCTGATCCTCGGTGACCAGGGCTTTGGGGTTCACGCGGCCTTGAGTACTCTTGTCTTGGGTCGTGGTGTGTTCCCTCTCGTGGGGGTCATTGGTCATCACGTGCATGCCATGACCTTCTCTTCCTTCCTTCCTTCCTCCAAGAACTTCTGCACACAAGTCAGCACACCATCGCTCCTCTTGTCTGCGCGATCCCCTTCATCTCTGCCCTCAGCGGCGCTCCGACATCGATTTGGCCTGCCGCGATCTCCTGCATCATGCGGTGCAATCTGGAGCCCTTGATGTTCCACTGCCTGTCTTTGAACGCCACCGTCTGGAACTCTTCCCCTCCGCCCCAAACGGTCAGCACGTCTCCCGATGTGAGCGTCACCTCGGCCACCGCCGGGTGTGTGGTCCCGAAGTCGTCGGCCAAGCTCCGAGCTTCAGCGTAGTATTCGACCAAGCGCTTAACCTCGGCAGCGGTCGCCGGCCTCCAGTTCGTATCTCCGACACCGGGTTGGCCCAGTCGCACCTGTTCGATGTCATCGAGAGACAGCCGAGGTTGGTCACCACAACCGCCGAGCACGGCAAGCAACGCCATCGCCAGCAGGGCAAGAAGCCCGCAGATGCGGCGCTTCGTTCTCACGGGGCGAGATACCCTGTTTGTGCCCACCGCAGTGTGGATGGGATCAGTAGCTCTGCTGCTGCAGGACTCGTCCACTTACGGCCTCGAGATAGACGACACCACCGAGGGTGATGCCGGAGGGATCCGTCCCCACCAAGGCGAGGCGCCAGATGAGCATGGTCTCCCCGTCGGTGACGGCGGGAGCATTGGTCCAGGTGAGGGTGGCCTCCTTGGTTGTCAGGTGCAGGTCGCCGGCCTTGAGCGGTGTGTCTGACTGGAGTTGTGCCCTCGGCAGGTCTCGCTCCACGATGAGATCATGAGCAATCTTGATCGCCTCCTCCCGGGAGATGGCGTCAGAGCCGTCCCCCGGCACCTCTCCGGCTCCGGCATGGAAGGCGAATAGGAGGAGCGTTCCGTCCTTGTGGGCCAGTCTCAGGTCGATACGGCTTCCGTTGAGGATGCCTGCCGAGGTGTGGCCCACCCACGACCAGCGGTGCGCCGTGGTATGGGACAGAGTCATGTCGTCGCGGAGCTCGGAGGTGAAGTGGCCGGCATCGAGAGCCGCCTGGTCCCAACCAAGCAGAGCCAGTAGAGCGTCGGCTCTGCTCGTCAGTTCGTAGCCAGGCGGTGGCTCAGCACTCGGGGCGGCCGATGCGGGGGTGTGGGAGATGAGGACGATGCGACCGGTGGCGCTGTCGAACTCGGCAAATCCTCCCTCCCAGTGCAGGGAGCTGTCGGCGGCGGGAAGCTCAGCCTCACCCCTGCGCAGTTCAATCGCCCCCGCGGATAGCCCTACAACGGCACAGATGCGCTCGATGGCAGAAGCCACCGGGTCCGGCAAGAGCGGCTGGGAGCTGGTGGGCGGACTCACGGTGGTCGATTCGCTCTCGGTGGTCAATTCGCCAATCGAAGAGGGGGCGTGCCCGGACGAGGGCTGGTCGGCGACCGGCCGGCCGCTGCCGCAGCCGGCGATCAGAGCCGTACAGAGCAAGGCTGCGACCGTCGCAAGTGGCCAACGAAGTGCCCAACGCTTCATGCCCTACCCCCCGATCGTGCCTAAACACCCGAGATACTTTTCTTGACGTGACTACCAGCTGTGAGGTGCCCAGCTGCCAACGCCGGTTGAAACCTGAACACTGATCGCCGGTCGAAAACTGGACACATCAAAGCCGCGATTCGCCGGTTCAACTCCGAAGCCACTGGGCTCAATCTTCTTGTCCTGCCTGCATGAGCTCCCAGCCTCTGCCCTTCAGGCGGTAGCTCTCTCCCCGCATGACGAGAACTTCCGGTTGTAGACCAGCCGATCGAAAAGAGCGGCCACGGCCACCGGATCCCCACCCGAGCGGTCTTTGGTCTCCTCTTTGCCTCCAATGGGCGGCAAGGGGTAACCTGTCCTCCAGACAGGAAGTCGGGAGGAGCGGAAGACCGCCGAGATGCCGTCCGCAACGTGAGATCGCTGTTCGGAAAAAACCACCGGCAAACCACGGCCGGAGAGAATGGCCCCAACGCGTTCGCGGCGTTCCGCCACCTACTCAAGGATCGCAACTTCCGATTCCTGTGGATAGGCCAGGGGATATCCCTCCTCGGCGACCAGCTATACGCCGTGGCCCTCCCCTGGCTGGTTCTGCAGTTGACAGGCAGCGCCTTGGCCACCGGTTCGGTGCTGGCTCTGGTCGCGGTGCCCCGCGCGGTGTTCATGTTGTTGGGCGGCGCCCTCACCGACCGCCTGTCACCCCGGCAAGTCATGCTCGCCTCCAATCTGGGGAGGCTGGCTTTGGTGGCCACCCTCTCCGTCCTCACGCTGACCGGCCTCGTGCAACTCTGGATGCTCTATGTCTTCGCTCTGTTATTCGGCTTCGCCGACGCCTTCTTCTTCCCCGCGCAGGGGCGATGCCGTCCCCGGCTGGTGGGCCTGGAGGGCCTGCAGGTGGGGAATGCGGTGATCCAGGGCACGGCGCAGTTGGCCATGTTCGTAGGGCCCACCTTGGCCGGACTGCTCATTGCTCTGCTGGATGCAAAGGCCGCCTCCGGTTCGGTACCAGGCAGCGTAGGCATTGGGGCGGCGCTCGGGCTTGATGCCCTCACCTTCATCGCATCGGTAGTGGCCCTGTCGCTCATGCGCTTGAAACCTCGAGAAGCCCCGGCCGAAGACTCGCCCGAGGAGACAGGCGTGTTGCGCTCCATCTTGGAAGGCCTCTCCGCCATTTGGGAGGACAAGATCCTGCGCTACTACTTCATAGTGATCGCGGTGGTCACTTTTCTCCTACTCGGCCCCTTCACCGTGGGAATCCCGGTGTTGGCGCACGGCCGCTACGCCGAGGGAGCTATGGCCCTGGGCACGATCCTCTCCAGCTTCGGCGGCGGTTCGCTCGTGGGTATCGCGCTCGCCGCCGCGGCCCCCAAGCCTCCGGGGCGCGCGTTCCCGGCCGTGATGCTGACGATGTGCTCCCTCCTGGGTATAGGGCTGATCCTCTTGGGCCTGACTGTCGCCCTGGCCCCCGCAGCCGTGGCGGCTCTGATCATGGGACTGGCCGAAGGTTATGTGATGATCCAGTGGATCACCTGGATGCAGATCAGAACCCCCGCCCACATGCTGGGCCGGGTGATGAGCGTGCTCATGTTCTCAGTGGTGGGTCTGGCCCCGCTCTCCAACGCCGCCGCCGGAGCGCTGATCCAGTTGAATCCCACGGTGGTCTTAGTTGGTGCCGGTGGGCTTATTGTATTGGTGGTGGCAGCGGGCTCGCTCAATCCCATGGTCTGGGAGTTCGGGCAGGAGGCCCTGGTGCACGTGCACACGGGACTCAGGGATCTCAGGGATCTTAGGACCCCAGAAGAGCCGGCTCCCAATCGCGCCCACTGCCTCCAAACACCGACTACGCTCAGGAGGCGGCTGGGGTCGCCCCCTCACCCCTCCATCACCCTGGCGAAGTTGGACCAACACACCCTCTCCACCTGCCGCTCGGTGAGGCCGCACGCAGCAGCGTCTCGGCGATCTTGGGGTAGTCGGCCACGCCCTCCAGGCCGGCGGGCATGCTCTCGATCCCGTCGAGGTCCCCGCCCAGCCCGATGCACTCCTCGCCCCCCACATTGATGGCGTGTTTGACGTGTGCCGCCACCACGTCCAGCGGAGGCCGCGGGATCGATGCGGTAGCCCGTGCCAACTCCTCGTGGGCCTCCTCCTGCTCTTGGTCCCCGAACGTACCGCCGTCCAGAACGATTCCCGGGCGGGGTTTCCTGATCATAGTAGAACTGAGAAGGAAGCTGGAACTCAGGTTGATACCCATGACGCCACCACGCTCGGCCAGGGCGCGGATCATCTCGTCGGTGAGGTTGCGCGGCGAACTGCACACGGCTCGGCAGTTGCTGTGGCTGGCCACGAGCGGACGCGAAGCCACCCGGCAAACGTCCCAGAACGCGGTATCGGAAGCGTGGGAGATGTCAACCATCACCCCCAGCTCTTCGCAGAGCTGCACGAGTTCCTCTCCCCTGCGCGTGAGCCCACCACCGGCACCGAAGGTGGTGCCGCAGAAGGGATTATCGTCCCAGGCCAGAGTCAGAGGCGGACACCCTGCTTGTGGAAGTCGGCGACGGCTTCGCGTCGCCTTCCAGCGGATCGGCGCCCTCCAGGGCGATGATCGCGGCCATAGGCCCGGCTGTGCGCCCCGCCCCAGCACGCCCATCGGAGAGCGGCAGCGCCCCTCCTCCGACACCACCAGATCGCCCGCATGGACGCGGCACAACTCGTGCACGGCCGCCACCACCTCCAGGCCCCGCTCGCGCGATCGACCGGGGTTGCGCGCCTCCAGCACGGAGCAGGCGAAGACCTGGGCGCCCATGCCGCCGCCCGCATGCCGTCGAGCGTGACGTGGAGTCCCCGCCGGAGCCGTGTTCGAAGTCGGCTCCCTCATCCAAGACCTTGAGGATGGTGTCACAGTGGGCATCGAAGAACATGACGATCCTATGTTCGTGGTTCATACTGAGGCAGGCTGGATCGGCGCGGGTAGGGTCGGCGGGGCGGCAGTCGCGCTACGGGTAAGCTCACGGCCAGCCCCCGCGCGCGGTCTCCTTGTACTTGGAGCGCATGTCGCGCCCGGTGGCCTTCATGGCGGCGATGGCCCGATCCAGCGGCACGCGGTGGGAGCCGTCGAGCAGGGCCAAGCGCGAGGCATTGATGGCAGTGACGGCGGCCATGGCGTTGCGCTCGATGCATGGGACGTCACCAACCCGGCCACCGGATCGCAGGTCAGCCCCAGACTGTGCTCGGTGGCGATCTCGGCTGCATTCTCCACCTGCGCGGGCGTGCCCCAGGCCTCGAAGATCCCCCGCTGCGGCCATGGCGGCCGCCACTCCGATCTCGCCCTGACAACCGATCTCGGCCCCCGAAAGCAGTCTGCTCACGAAAGACCGTGCAGATGCCGGCGGCCGCCAGCAACGAACGGCGCTCGCCGTCGGGCGAGCGCACCTGATAGAACCGTCGATAGTAGCGCAGGACTGCAGGCAGCACGCCCGACGAGCCCCCGGTGGGAGCCGTCACCACTATGCCCCCGCCGCGTTCTCCTCGGCCACGGCCAGCGCATACAGGTCCACCCATCGGCCACGCAGAGGGGGCACCCACCAAGTCATCCTGCCGATGCCTAAGGCGCCGATAAAGCAGCGGGGCGCGTCGCGGCAGCTTGAGCGGACCGGGCAGCACGCCCTCGGCCACTGCCCCTCGATCGATCGCCGCCATCATGCGCTCTATCACCAGGTCCAGGTAAGCATCCACTTCCTGGTGCGGCCGCCAGGCACACTCGTTCGCGCAGACGATGGAGCTCACCGAAAGGCCGGTTTCCCGAGCCCTAGCCAGAAGCTCCGCGGCGGTGAAGAAGGGGTGGGCAGAGGCACGTCCGGTAGCGGCGGTGGAGCGATCTGCCGACCGGTCTCGTCGGTCACAAAACCGCCCCCCACCGACGCATAAGTCCTCGCGATCACCGCTTGGCCGCCGAAGTCCCACGCAGTCAGAGTCAGCATGTTGGCATACGGTCCGGGGCCCTTGTGCCGGTTGAAGACGAAATCGGTCTCAGGATCAAAGCCGACTTCGTGCGTACCGCACAACCGCAACGGAGTCCCGGTGAGGATGCCCTGCACGCGCTCGGCCGCCCGCTCGGGCTCCACGGTTTCGGGATGCTCCCCTTCCAGACCCAACAAGACCGCACCCATGGTCCCGTGCCCCGCACCCGTGTACGCCAGCGAGCCGAACAACTCCACGCGCACCCGCGCGACTCGCTCCACGAGCGAGTCGCGGATCAGGGCCGCTGCGAAGTCCGCCGCGGCCCGCATGGGACCTATGGTGTGCGAACTCGAGGGCCCCGGTCCAACAGAGAACAAGTGGGTGAGGCTGAAACGCACGCTCAGTCAACTCCCGGAGTCGGGGTCCGTCACTTCGGACGATTCTACTCTGTCCAGTGCGTCACCCCTGCTGCGAAGCCTCCCGCAGCGCAGCCAGCACCTTCTCCGGCGTGATGGTCAGCTCACGGATGCGCGCCCCCACTGCATTGTATACGGCGTTGGCGATGGCCGCCGCACTGGAGATCATGGTGGCTTCACCCAACCCCTTGGCCCCAAATGGCCCCGTCGGCTCTATGCTCTCCACCAATACCGGCACCACCTCCGGAGCATCGACCGCCCGCGGGATCTTGTAATCGCGATAGCCGGGGTTGAGCACCCTTCCGTCCTCGATGATCAACCCCTCGGTCAATGCGTATCCCACACCCATGGTCAGCCCACCGGCGATCTGGCCCTCACACTGGGCCGGATTGATAGCCTTGCCCACATCAAAGGCGCCAACCATCTTGATGACCCGAACTTGGCCGGTCTCAATGTCAACTTCAACCTCAGCAAAGGTGGCGCCGAACACGGGTGGCTGATCCTCGGTCACGCCCGAGGCGTGTGCGATGACCTCGTGACAGCGAGAGAAGTCACCCACCTGGTAGTGGCGCATGAGATCTCCCAGACCGACCAGGGGCTCGGCGCTTGTCGCATCCACAATGTTGCCGCCTGCCACAGTCAGACTGTCCGGGCTGCGTTCCAAGTACTCGGCCGCCAGCTTCATGACCGACTCCCGAGCCTCAGTCGCCGCCTTCAACACGGCGGTGCCGCCGCAGTATGTCTGGCGACTGCCGTGTGCCGCCGTCGAGAGGGGCGATGGCGGTATCCGTGGCCGACACGGCGACCCACCTCAAACGGCACGCCCAGTACTTCAGCCGCAATCTGCGCCAGCACCGTGCGGTTTTCCCTGTCCGTCGTCGGCACAAGCGGTGAGCAGATCCACCGAAGCGTCTGCGTTTATACGAACCACGGCCGACGAGGGGTCCGGCAGGCCGAACCGCGCTCCCGTACCGTGCTGGTGGGCGGCCATGCCCACCCGCGGCGCAGGTACTCTGCTTTCTGCTCACGCGACGCCGCACGCCGCACCTGCCAATCCATGGCGGAAGCACCTTCTTCGAGGCAGCCTCTCATGCCGTCGCTCTTAACCGGCACCTCGAACACCGGGTCCATCTCCCCGCACCACGATAGTTCTTCAGACGCATCTCCACGGGATCGATGCCCAACTGCGCCGCCAGTTCGTCCAGAGCAGACTCCTGGGCGAAGTTCATCTGCGGATTACCGTACCCGCGGAAAGCCCCGCCCAGAGACTTGTTCGTATAGACACAGGTGCCCTCGAAGCGATAGTTGGGGATACGATAGATACCCACACCCGTCCCCAGCGCATCCGCCAACACGCTCACATAGTGAGTGCCGTAGCCGCCCACATCCATCACGATGCGCGCGTCCGCGGCTACCAAGGTCCCGTCCCGCTTGGCTCCCACCCGGTAATCCACGGTGAAGGGGTGGCGAGATTCGGTGGCCGAGAAGTCTTCCTCCCGTGTGAACTCCATCTTCACCGGGCGACCCACTTCTCTGGCCAAGGCGGAGCACATGAGTTCCAGGCCCCAAATCACACCGGCCCGCGCGCCGAAGGAGCCTCCCACGTGTGGCCGAATGACTCGGACTTTGGCGATGGGGATACCCATGGCCAGTGACAGATACATCTGTGTCCAGTGCGGCACCTGGGTCGTCGACCAGAGCGTGAGCGAGCCCCCTCTGCCCCACTCGGCAATACACGTACCACACGGCTCCAAGCTGGCGTGCTTTTGCTTGGAGGTGACGTACCGATGCTCCAGAATCACCTCGGCCTCCGCGAAGCCGGCCTCGGAGTCTCCGTACTCCTTGACTATGTGGAAACCCACGTTACCGCGATCGTGAATCCTCACATGCTCGGAAGCCATAGCCTCAAACGGATCGAATACGGCCGGCAGCACCTCGTACTCCACATCAATCAACGAGATGGCCTCGCGGGCCGTGTCTTCGTCATCGGCCGCCACCACCAGTACCGGATCGCCGATGAAGCGTACCTTGTCATCCTGCTGCAGGAGTTTGCCCAGCTCCTTCCGACTACGCAGATTGAACCAGGTACCACACACACGAGGGACTTCGGACGCCTTGACCAATCCCCGAAAACCGGGCAACGCCTCGGCACGACTGCTGTCCACGCGCACCACGCGCGCATGTGGATGCGGGCTGCGCAACGTCAGGCCGTACACCATGCCCTGGATCTCCAAATCGGGAGCATAGAGACCCAAGCCCGTGGCCTTCTCCTCAGCGTCGACGCGGGTGACCCGCGTCCCCACCACTGTCAGCTGCCCAGTCATCAGCACTCCCCTCGCTCGGCTCCGGTCGCGGTTGCAGCGGCATCCCGGGCCGCCGCCCTCATCTCCGCCGCCGCTGCCAGAATGGCCTTGACGGGTTTGTCGTATCCCGTACAACGGCACAAATTCCCGATGATGGCCTCCTTAACGGCCCCAGGTGTGGGCTCAGGATCACAATCCAGCAGGGTCTTGGCGGTCAAGATCATGCCGGGCGTGCAGTAACCGCACTGAATGGCGGCCTCGGAGATGAAGGCCTTCTGTAGGGGATGCAATCCGGCTTCTGGGCCGTCTGCCGCCAAGCCTTCGATGGTCAGGAGGTCACTGCCTTGCGCCTGAACCGCCAGCGTGAGACATGAGAGCACCGCCCGCCCGTCCATGATGACGGTACACGCCCCGCATTCGCCTTCGCCACATCCCATTTTGGTTCCGGTGAGACCGAGGCGGCCGCGCAGCACATCCACGAGGCGCTCGTGCGGCTCCACCGACAGCACGTGTTCGTTGCCGTTGACCGTGAACTTCACATCTACAGCCGTCATGCCCCACACCTCCTCACCGCTTCCTCCAGAACGCGACGCACGAGCACCGCGATCATTTCGCGTCGATACTCGGCCGAGGCCCGAATGTCGCTGATAGGCCGAGCTTCCGCGGCCGCGGCTGCGCCGGCGGCCCGGAAAGCTTCGTCGGAAGGCTCGCGGCCGGCCAAGGCGGCCGCCGCTCCTTTCGACACAAACGGTATCTCGGCAACGGCGCCCACCGCCACCCGGGCCTCTGCAATCACGCCCTCGCGCATCCGCACCACCGCTGCCGTGTTCACGGTGGCGATATCCACCGAACTCTGATGCCTGCGCAGCTTGAGAAACGCGCCCGCCACGCCGCTTGCTCCTTGCACACTCTCCCGTGCCTCGGACCCACCCGGGACGCCGGAGGTGCCCACATCTGCGCCGACGGCTGCCGTACCGGTCCCCGTGAACCCCGACGCGGCGCCCCATCCCGGCATATCAACGGCAACCAGAACCTCGTCTTCCTTCACTGCTGTGTGGTTCACCCCGATGAAGAAATCATCCAAACTCACTTCGCGCACCCCAGCGCCACCCGCTATCTCCGCCCTGCCGTCGAGAGCCAGAGCGGCCACAGCCAGATCGGCGGCCGGAGAGCCGTTGCACAGATTGCCGCCGATGGTGGCTCGGTTGCGGACCCCGGGCGTGCCCAGGCTCGCCGCGGCTTCCGCCAGAAGTCGCCAGCATGGGTGGTCGCGGATGAGGAGCGCCGACTCGATGTCGCTCACCGTCATCCCCGACTCAATGCGAAGCCTTCCATCGTGTTCGGTGAGGTTGATAAGACCCAATCCGCCTGTATCCACGAGGCGTCTGACCTCTACCGGCTTCTGCACCAACAGGTCCGTCCCGCCCGCGATCAAACGGCTCCAACCTGGTCCTTCAGCCAGAAGCCGTACGGCATCATCCACCTGGCTCGGCCTGGCATAATCCACGGGCCTGAATTCAGCATTCACCGGGCACCTCCCACTTCCGTCCTCCCTGTCGCATCGCCACTGCTTCTAAGGCCGTGCCCCAGAATCCGCACAGCTTCCCCAAGTCCGCACGCTCCTCCGCCGTCAGCACCGCGAACTCCTCTTTGAGAGCCTGCAAATACACGGGAAGGATCCCGTAGAGCCAGCGCCGCCCATCATCGGTGATGTCTACCACCACCTTGCGGCGGTCGTCCGAGGATCGGCGCCTCGCAGCCAGCCCCGCCCGCTCCAGCCCATCCACCACCACGGTCACGTTCCCGGTGCTCTTCAGAATCTTCTCGGATATCTCTTTCTGGTACATGGGCCCCAGGTAGTCCAGTGCCTCGAGCACGGCAAACTGGGTGAGACTGGTTCTGGGAGGCAGCCGCCGGAATACGCGGGCAGAAACCGCAAGTTGCGCACGGCACAGCTTGACCCAGACGGCAGCAGCCTCAAGCGCATCAGGGTCGAACTGACTCAGGTCACGCCCCACCGTACCCTCCCCACTTCCCCATCCAATAATACTTTAAGTACGAATGATCTATATATTAATGATAATAGGGAGAGATTGGATGCGTCAAGCCCTCCTCTACCGCGGCTCTCCTAGCAGGCTCCCAAGGGGGCCTCGTCCTCGATACCCCTGAACACCGGGGACGAAGACCAGCGCTGGTGGTCTGCATCTATGATTTCCAGAGCTTCATCCACCGTGGATACGCATTGAGGGATGCTCAGTTCCTGCTTCGTCGCATACACCATGGCATCCACGGCGTCCTGGGAGGGACCCATATAGCGTGACGCCCAATCCACGAACTGCTTCCACATCTCTCCCACCAGAACAAGCGGCGTCTGGGTCAGTTTCCTCACTTGAAGCAGTTGCCACACCGTCATGAGCTCCAGTGCGGTCCCGATGCCCCCGGGGTGACCACGAAAGCGTTGGAACGTAAGACGAAGTGATGGAGTCGTGAGAAGAATGTTCTGTGTTCAAAAACTCACCCACATAAGGATTTACGCTTTGTTCGAGATCCCAGCGCTATCCGCATGCCCACTGAACGCTCCGGATGATCAGGGGCCCCCTCTCTGGCACCTTCGTTTGCCGCCTGCATCAGTCCGGGCCCACCGCCGGTCACCACGGTGCAACCTTGGCGGGTTAGGGTCGCCGCCAAACGCTTTATGTCTTCGTACTCCTTGGATCCGGGGACAGTGCGCGCCGAACCGAAGACACTAACGCTGTACGCGGCAGATCGTTCCGGGCGAAGACGGCTCAGATCGTCCACCACGTCCCACAGGCGAAGGACCGAGGCGTAGAGAACCCGCATAGCCTCCTCCCCCACGCCGCGCTCAGAGGAACAACATCCGCGCGCATGGACTTGGCCACGGTTGACGGGTAAGGGCCCGTAGCGGGCAGCGAGGTCCCATTCGATCCGTCGGATGAAGACACCGCACCCCCCGCAGGCGAACCCATCGGCTGTCGTGGCGACGAAGGCGTGGACGGTGTATTTGGACTGAAGGACATGGATCATCCCCCTTGCAGGCGATTCTGGTCACCGTCGGGCAAAATAACCCGTGCGGCAATACGAACTGTGCCCTAGACTACCATCGGTGGAGCGGACAGAGGGCTCACTGCTGGCGTCAGACGTACTGTTGATCCCTGATTCGCCGCCCATGGAGCCGCCGACTCCAAGCTTTGGCCGGCGAGGTAAAAAGACGCACCATAGAAAGGTGAAGGGGAGGAAAAGGAGGAGATTAACGTGGATGTTCTGGAAGCCATCCGTTCGCGACACTCGGTCCGAGTGTTCAAATCGAAACCCATCGAGCGAGAAACGCTGCTCTCCATACTCGAAGCCGCACTACAGGCTCCCTCTTGGACGAACTCCCAGCCGTGGGAGGTATTCGTGGCCGGCGGGGATCCGCTCGAGCGCTTGCGCCAGGGGTACGCGGAACGATTCGCCGCCGGCGCCACCCCCCAGCCGGATATCCTCGGCGTCCCGGGTTGGCCGCCGGATGTGCAACAGCGGGTTGCCGCGCTCATGGCCGCGCGCTCCAGCCTCCTCGGCCTCGATCTCAGCAACCCCGAAGACAAGAAAGTGTTCGCGGCCCCGAATTACCGCTTCTTCGGCGCACCGATCGTGGTTTTCCTGTGCCTCGACCGCAGTCTGAGCGGTTGGCCGCTCTTCGACCTAGGTTCGTTCGCCACCACCCTGATGCTGGCCGCACAGGAGTTCGGAGTGGCCTCTGTACCCGCTTTCAGTCTGGCCGTGTACCCCGACCTGGTGCGCAGCGAGTTGAGTATTCCGGATCACCTGGCTTTGGCCCTCGGCGTGGCGTTGGGGTATCCCGACGACACAGCGTTGCTCAACACCTTCCGTAGCACGCGTCGCGATCTGGAGGATGTCGTTCGTTTTCGGGGTGTGTAGGCACGGACACGTGGAGATCGGCTTCCGCCGCAGCACCTTCCGGCCAGCCCCGGAGTGGGCTCACTCGAGCCCGGTCGCTCCGTGGACTACAATGTAGCCGGCATGGACTACGTAGCCGCAGATGTGGAGGGCACCCTTACCGCCGGATCGATGTGGCGGGGCATTGGCCGCTACCTTGCCGAGACCGGTCGCAGGGGAGCGTATCAACGCTTGGTGGCGCGCACGCTACCGGGGATTCTGGCCATGCGCCTCGGCCTCATAGAGCGTCAATCATACAA
Source organism: Thermoleophilia bacterium (assembly GCA_040770645.1). Taxonomy (GTDB): domain Bacteria; phylum Actinomycetota; class Thermoleophilia; order RBG-16-64-13; family RBG-16-64-13; genus JAAYZX01. Next base: position 102,517 of record JAXGIS010000004.1, read on the forward strand.
AAACCGCTGGCTCGAGATGGAGGCCGGCCTCTTGACCGGCTACACACCTGACGATATGGCCGCTCTGGCGGAATGGATCGTGGAGAAAGAGTTGTGGCCCCTGCGCAGGCCGGAGGTGGTGGCAGAGCTCATCGCCCACCAAGCGGCGGGGAGGGTCATCGTCTTGGCGTCCGGCATGTACGAAATCGTGCTGCAGACGCTGGCCCGGCGCTTCGAGGCTGGACGGGTGGAGACGGCAGGCACGGTGCTAGCGTACCGGGATGGGCACTTCGAGGGCCGTTTCGCGGGTCCAGTGTGCGTGGCGGAAGAGAAAGCACGCCGGGTGAGCCGACTTCTGAGTGATGGTACGGCTGCCTCACTAGCGGGCCCGGCTGCAACCAAAGAAACCGATCCGATGTCGGCTCCGCCGACCGTCACAAGAAACCGGCTGCTGATGGCCTACGGCGACACCAGTTCTGACATACCCCTCCTGGAATTGGCCCAGGAAGCGGTAGCCGTGGCACCGGACACAGGCCTTCGGCGGGTCGCGGCCGCCCGAAACTGGCGTATCCTATCCGGCTGAACCCGGCCACATTTGTAAGCCGGCTATACGGGCGCCGCCCCTCTACTCAACCCCGCTCCCCAATCGCACGCTTGTCATAACTGTACACGGTCCATATTCTGACCACCATGACGACTTCCGATCCCACCCCTCCCCGCCGCACGCCCACTCATACCCTGCGCTCCCGTGGCGCCGCGCCGGAGACGCTAAAACCGCCCAACGCAGTCTTCACGGGGGCGAAGCACCTCCAAGCCCGACGGGTAATCATATTTACAGCCTTCGTCACTGCATACTTCCTGTCGCAGTTCCTCCGCCAGGCCAACGCCGTCATAGCCACCGATATTGTCTCTGAGTTCGGGCTCACCGCCGGCCAGTTGGGCCTAATGACCTCTTTGTTCTATCTTGCATTCGCCGCAGTGCAGTTACCTTTGGGCAGTCTCCTCGACCACCATGGCCCCCGCGCAGTGACACCCTTGATCATGCTGATCGCGGTACCAGGTTGCCTACTGTTCGCATCGGCTCATAATTTCCCCGCGTTGAGCGCGGGACGTGCCCTGGTCGGGTTCGGTATGTCTGGAGTGTTGATGGGTGCATACGTGGCCTTCGGCGCCTGGTTTCCAACCGAGCGCTTCTCCACTCTGGCGGGACTGATGATGGGGCTGGGATCTCTCGGAGGTCTGGGCGCCGCTGCTCCGCTCGCTTGGCTGAATGACGCGGTAGGCTGGCGTGCAGTCTTCTACGTGGCGGCAGGCTTGGTTCTGCTCAGTGCGGGTGCAGTGGCCATATGGGCGCGGGACCCTCACCGTAGGCCCACCCAAACAAAGCCACACGAGGCAAAGCCCCAAGTCGACACCACCCCGCCGGACACACCCATGCAACCGAGCCATACACCGAATCACCCCAGCAACCTCGGCACAGTGCTGCGCTCGGGTGATTTCTGGCGCATAGCCCTCATGTTTTTCTGGATGCCCGGCATCATGTTGGCCATCCAGGGGCTGTGGGCCGGCCCCTTCCTCCACGACGTGTTGGGCTTGTCTTCGTTGCGGATTGGGGCCCATCTCATGCTTATCCCTATCGGCGCGGTGCTGGGTAATCTGGTGAGCGGTTTCCTGGGAGACCGTTTGGGGCCGGGCCGAGTAGTGTACGTCGCAGCCGCATGTTTCTTCGCCACCCAAATCGGATTCATGGGCGTGACTCTGTGGCCACAAGAGGCGGCCGTCCCGGTTATATACTTCATGTTCGGATACACGGCGGGGCATCAAGTGCTGCTGCTGGCCCATGCCCGGCAGATATTCCCTTACAACGTAATCGGGCGTGCGCTTACTGCCGTCAATATGTTTGGATTCCTAGGGGCCACCGCGTTGCAGTGGTCCATGGGCTCGGTCATTGGATCGTTCGCCCGCAATACGGCGGGCAATTACCCACCCGAAGCCTACTTGGCAGCGTTCGGAGTGGCTGCCGGTGGGCTCATCCTCACCCTCCTCTGGTACACACCCCTGGCTTGGGCCCCAAGAACTCGGCCGCCAACCCCGCGACCCACCTCGTGACCAGACTGATCAGTGGGCCTCCGCTTCGTGCGCAGCTTCACCCACACTCGAGCTTCCGTTCTGCGCCGAGGCGCCAGGCATCGAGTTGACCGGCAAAACCAACCCCTCGGCCGCAGTCGAGGCAACCTCGGTAGCATCCGGCAGCCGGACCGGCGGATCGGCAGGTTCGGCCCCCGGCTCGACGGCAAGCGCCGGGACCGGTTCGGTGACCGACTCTGAGGGCGATTCTACGACCGGCGCCGGGGCCGATTCGGCCGCCGGCTCGGCGGCAGGCTCCGAGGTCGGCGCGGCGGCCGTGGCCGCAGCGACTGACGACGCAGAGCCCACGACCGCGACGCCGGTCGGCAATCCCGCTGCGATGAGGGCGAGCACCGGACCGACAATATACCCCGTCGCCAGACCCAGGCCGGCCACACCCAACGCAGCCAGTCCTATCCTCACTCCCAACGTCGGCGCATCCGTTCTCCAGGCAAAGCGGCAAATGCGTGCACCCCCGGCCAGAGGGAGCACGATGAAAGCCACCGTAATCGCCATCCCTCCCGCAAAGCCCACCACCGTGGCAGCCTGGATCATCTGTGCCAGCACTCTCGCTGCGGTTCCCATGTACAACAGGCCGGCCGTCATCGCAATCCATTGGAACACTCCAAGGCGACGCCGGGACACCGAGAGTCGCCACGCCACCAGTCCCAGGCCGAGAAGGAGCGCGAGCACTGCCGGCCCAACGGCCAACAACAGGCCATCACCCGCCCACATATCGATGCGAAGTCGGCTGTAGGGGAGCAACACCCACTCTGCCGCCGAGAAGTGCCCGCGATGGCCAACGGCCAGACTGAAAGCTCCAGCGTGCTCCAGATCAAACACGGCCACGTGATAGCGCCCCGAGGCCGGCGCCTCCATGTCGATCTCAGCCGTAAAATAGTACGCACCTGGGGTGAACGGCTCATAATCCGGGGTAGTGCGGCGCCCGGCGACCACCATCGCTCCCGAACCGGACGGCGCTTCCACATAAGCGGGAGTGAGCCTTCAGGCACCAGCCCCGGCCCCATCACCGCCAGCGACGGCGCGAACGAGGACCCGTCCGGAGTCAGCACGGCCAGACGCAACCGCTCGCCTTGTTGCAAATCCATGGCGAAATATCGCGCATCACCGCCGGTGCCGAGCCGACCGTAGAATACTTGAGACTTGAGCGCATCACTCACCGACGTGGCGCTTCCCAGGTCACGGCCGTATTCGGAGACGGTGAGCAAACGAGCCGCTGCAGACCCGGGGGCGACGGCTAGATACCCGAACAGCACTACGCAGACGAGTACGATGCGCCACAGAGCCGTTGGAAGCACGGCAGCCATCCTCTTACAGATCCGCCTCGCGTGGTTCACGCGTCTGTTTCCCCGTGACCGAGGCTCACCGCTGCCGTCCACCCCGTACGTCCATCCCTGCGCCATATACCAACCGCCCTCCCCCGTCCGGGTCCCTCCTCGCCACTCGCGCTACCCGCGCCACCCGCGCCACAGCACGCCATAGCGCACCATGGATACTAGCATCCGGCGCAGAAGGACAGATGGGCAGAGGGCTACCGGCGCTCACATCACCACCGGGATGCCGCGCCCGGCCAAATACTCCTTGACCCCGCGTACAGTGAGGGTCCGGAAATGGAAAACGGACGCCGCCAACAACGCTGATGCTTTGCCTTCAACAACGCCCTGGTAGAAGTGCTCGAGCGTGCCCGCTCCCCCGGAAGCAATTACGGGCAATGCCACGGCTTCAGCTATGGCCCGTGTGAAGGGTAGATCGTAGCCAGCCAGAGTCCCGTCGCCGTCCATGCTGGTGAGCAGGATCTCACCCGCCCCCAAGTGCTGACACTCCTTGGCCCAATCGACCGCATCCCGACCGACGGGTTTGCGCCCTCCACTCACTACCACCTCAAAGCCGGAGGGCATATCGGCGTTCCGACGGCCATCGATGGCCACCACTACGCGTCCACTACCAAAAGCATCGGCTGCTTCGGCTATGAGTGGTGGCCTCGCCAATGCCGCAGTACTGACCGACACCTTGGACACACCCACGGTGAACAGAATCTCCATGTCCCGTAGGGAGCTGACCCCGCCGCCCACCAGCAACGGGATGTGCAATACCTCGGCCACCTGCCTGGCCCACTCCACTCTGGTCCTGCGATTCTCCATGGTGGCGGCGATATCGAGCACGGCCAGCTCGTCGGCGCCCTCCTGCTGGTAATGGACCGCGTTCCCCACCGGATCGCCGGCATCCCGCAGATCGACGAAGCGCACGCCCTTCACCACCCTGCCGTCTTTCACATCAAGACAGGGAATGATCCTGACCGGGTCCATCCGGCACCTCCCACCACGGCCCGCCCACCCGTCTGCCCGTCGCGCCGTCAGACATCCACTGAGCACGCGACGCAGCCGCGCATCCCGACGCCTGCCGCACTCGCTTTATCAGCCCGACCAATAGTACGACATCGGCCGGAACCCCATCCGACAGCCTCGCATTACGCTACCCTGCTAGACTTGGTCCGCGAACGATGGGCGGGCAGAGGAGGCAAGCGCTAATGGAAACGCAGGAATCGTCATCACTGGTGGAGTTGGGACGGGCCACCCGCGAGGCCTCCCGCGTTCTGGCAGACCTCGCCCCAGACCTGCGCGCCCAAGCCATCGAGCACATGGCCCTGGCTCTGGAGGAAGCGGCCACCGAGATCGTGGCCGCCAACCGTGAGGATCTGGCGGCGGCCGAGGCCGAGGGGCTCTCCAGCGCCCTATACGCCCGCCTCAAACTGGACGAGGCCAAGCTCCGCTCGGAGATCGCCGGGTGCGCAGTGTGGGCCGGCTGCCCGACCCAGTGGGACAGAGACAATTCTGCCGCGAGCTGGACACAGACCTCATACTGACCCGGGTGACATGTCCGGTGGGCGTGCTGGGAGTCATCTTCGAGTCACGACCGGACGCCGCCATCCAGATATCCGCCTTGGCCGTGAAGTCGGGTAACGGGGCCATCCTCAAAGGCGGTCGCGAGGCCGAACGCTCCTGCCGAGCCATACTGGCGGCCCTGCGGCGCGGACTGGCGCGCAGCGCCGCGCCCGCCGACGCCCTGCAACTTCTCACCACGCGCGAGGAGATCACGCAATTGCTCACGCTCGACCGCTACGTGGACCTCATCATCCCCCGCGGCTCCAATGCCTTCGTCCGTTACGTACAGGACAACACCCGCATCCCCGTCCTGGGCCACGCCGACGGCATCTGCCATCTGTACGTCGACCGCGCCGCCGATATCAACCGGGCGGTGAGACTGGCTGTGGATGCCAAGGTGCAATACGCCGCCGCCTGCAACGCCATCGAGACGTTGCTGGTCCACAGCGAGATCGCGCCCGCGTTTCTGCCCCCCGCCGCGGCCGCCCTGCGGGAGCGTGGGGTGCGACTCTTGGCCGACGGCCGAGCCGCTGCCCACATCCCCGAAGCCGAAACCACCACCGACAACGACTGGCACACCGAGTACCTGGACCTGGTGCTGGCTGTTAAGACCGTGGATTCACTGCAGGAGGCCATCGACCACATCAATATCTTCGGCTCCCGCCATACCGATGCCATCGTCACGGAGGACGCTGAAGCCGCCCGTGCCTTCCTCTCCCAGGTGGACAGCGCCGGTGTCTACCATAACGCCTCCACCCGCTTTGCCGACGGCTTCCGCTACGGTTTCGGCGCTGAGGTGGGTATCAGTACGCAGAAGATGCCGCCACGCGGACCGGTGGGCCTGGAGGGGCTGGTCACGTACAAGTACCTTCTTGAAGGCGTAGGTCAGGTGGTGGCGGACTACACGGGGCCTGAGGCACGCTCCTTCACCCATCGCGATCTCTAAGGATGAACGCCGATTCCCCGGATATGAGCAACCGCCCGGCCGCTGCGGATCTCGTCACCGACCACAGACCCTGGGGCTACTTCGTGGTCTTGGAAGACGCCTGTGATCACAAGGTCAAGCGCATAGTGGTACATCCGGGGCGGCGCCTGAGCCTTCAGCGTCATCAGCACAGATGCGAGCACTGGGTGGTACTCACGGGGTCGGCGCTGGTCACTCTGGATGATCGTGTTCTTCCCTTGGAACCGGGGGGCACCCTCGACATATCCGCGGGTCAGATCCACCGCATAGAGAACACCGGGGACATCGACCTGGAGATCATCGAGGTCCAACGAGGAGATTATTGCGGCGAAGATGATATCGAACGATTCGAGGACGATTTCGGCCGCTGCTGACACGGGCCTCCGGCGCCGACCCGCCGTTGTGGCTGCTTCTGGCGCCCGGCCGTCGTCGGTATGAATCCACGGTATCCGGCCGTCGCCGTGCATCCAGCCGCCTTCCCGAGTTTGCCCACAGTCCATGCGGGCAACTTATCTTCTGGACACTGTCGGTCCAGTGCGCAGTCGCAGAGGGGCTCACGTGGAACTGAATAAGCTGTCAGGCACGGCCGTCATCACCGGAGCCTCGAGCGGCATAGGTGCAGCCTACGCCCTCGAACTGGCCCGACGCGGGCTGCGCCCCGTGCTGGTAGCGAGACGGCAGGGCCTGTTGGAGGAGGTGGCCGCACGCATACATCAGGTCACCGGCGTTACCTGCGAGATCTGGAAGGCCGATCTCTCGCGCCGCCACCAGGTGGAAGAGGTGGCCGTGAAGTTGGAAGCCATACCCGATCTAAGCATGTTGGTGAACAATGCAGGCTTGGGGTTGGTGGGGAAGTTCGACTGCACCGACGCCGCCACCCACGCCGGCACGTTGGAGCTGCACGTGGTGGCCCCCACCCTGCTCTCCCGTGCAGCATTGCCCGGAATGCTGATGCGCGGTTGTGGCGCCATCGTGTTCACGGCCTCGGTCGCCGCGTTCTTCTGGTTGCCGGACAACGTGAACTACTGCACCACCAAAGCCTTTGACGTCATGCTCGCCGACTGCCTGGCACAGGAGGTGAGAGGGACCGGTGTGGCAGTGCAGGCCCTCTGCCCGGGTTTCGTCAGAACCGAGTTCCACGATCGTTTGGGGCCGGAGTGGGAACGTATTCGCCGCCTCCCGCGGTCCCTCTGGCTTTCGCCAGAGCAAGTGGTGGCCGCCTCGCTCGCGGGACTTGAACGCGATCGCCCCTTGGTGGTGACAGGACTGCCCTACCGCCTGCTCGCCGCTCTCGGCCGGCAACCGCTGTTGCGTCCGACCCTCCGAGCCGCCACCCGCATCTGGCACCGCCGGACGGCGTGCCCCTGAGCGCACCACCCACCGCCGCCCCAGCTCAGAACCTAGGCATAGAAGAGCCGGCGCCTCAACCAGAATCCATTCGGTCAATGCGGCGTACAAGTACAAAAAACATCGAGGGCGTGGCCAACACAGGCGTGGCTACAGGCAGGTGGTACTACAATAGAGAGAATGTGAACGAAGCCCCACTGCCGGCGGGCATAACAAAGGGGGGGTCATGGACTACGTAACGTGCCGCCATGGACATCCACTCTGTTCAAATACGCGGCGGGCCGAATCTGTTTCTCAGCTTCACCGTGCCCGCGCCTTCATTTTCGTAGTGCTGGCAGCGGTCGTGGCGTTGTGTGCATGGGTGGCGGCACTACCCGCGCCGGCCGCAGCCGCGCCGGCCAATGATCTCTTCTTCGTTCACCTCGGACACATATGGCGCTGGGACGGAGCGACCAGCCGAGTTTATCCCTTCACTCAGCCCAACGGGAACCGGGTGGGGAACGTCGCGTGGTCGGTGAACGGAAACTGCGTGGCCTGGACGGAGTCCGTGCCCGGCTATCCCGGGTCGCAACGAGTGCACGTCAAAGAGCGGGTGGCGAACCCGACGGGGGACTGGAAAGAGCACGTGATCGACATCGCCTGGGCGGATGTCGCCGCCGTATCCCCGGACGGCCGACGGGTGATGGTGTCAGTGGAAGGCACGCCAAGTGGCATCACCACCTACGAGGTGATTATTCAGACGAATGAAATCGTGGCCACCCGCCCCGGTTGGGTCTGGGCGGCCTGGTCCCCAACCAACATCTTGATCGCATACAACAAACTCACACAAACCGCCCCCTTCGGTCTCGTCGGCTCCAGTTTCTGGATGTACAACCAGATAACCAAGACCGATACGGAAATCCCTGTCCCGACTGCGGGGCAGACGGAACAGGACTACCGAGCGCGGGCGCCGCAGTGGTCTCCCACCGGAACCTCCATCGTCTTTTCCAAACGCAACATAACCGAACACCGCGACGTCTTGGCAAGCATCGACATGAATACCCTCACAGTCACCAATAGGCTCGACGTCACCGAATTCGGCTCCCACGACAAGCGGTGGTACTACACGCCGACCGGTCTGGAGTGGCTGTATGTGGAAACGACCCCCAAGGGCGGCGGTCAACCCACCATCTCCGAGCTGACTTCCGGCATTTTCGGCCTGTGGCCCGAGTTCCTGGAATCGTCTTTTGGAATGAACGCCTCTCTGCCGGCCCAGAGCCCTTTCACCGACGTTCCCCACAGCAGTTGGTACTATCACGCCGTAGTGACGATGCGCGCCAAGGAACTGATCAGTGGCTACGCGGACGACACCTTCCGACCCACCGAGCCACTGCTCAGAGCTCAGTTCGCCAAGATGATAACCACCGTCGCCAAGCTGGCGGTGGACGAGAACATGCCTCTACCACCTTTTTCCGATCTGGGCCCCGACGACACCACCACCCTCTATCCCCATGAGTACATCGCCGCCGCGTACAACGCCAGCATCGTCATGGGCACAAGCGCCACCACCTTCTCCCCCTGGAACAATGTCACCCGCGCCCAGGCCATGACCATGATCGTGCGGGCGGCGGATAAGCTATGGCCGGGACTGTTGGAGCCGGTACCTGTGAAGTTCACGGGTTACCTGGCCGGATTCCAAGATCCCACCCACGGCGCCCAGGCCCGCAAGGCTGAGTGGAACAACCTGCTCAAGGGGATCACGCTCGCGGGCTGGGATCCCTGGGCGAAGGCGACCCGAGCCGAGGTGGCGCAGATGCTCTTCAATCTGCTTGAGATACATGGACCCATGCAGCGCGTGCGGATAGTCTCGTAGACGAGGGCAACGGCGCAAAAGGCCCGCGCATCTCGGTCACGGCAAACAAAGGCAGTCAATCCGCCGCCGCCGGAGCCGGCGGCCGGCTTACCGCCGCCGCCATGGCCACCATGTTGCTGCTCTGTTTCATTTGGGGCGGCAATCTCGTGGCCATCAAGATCTCCAACCGCGGCTTCGATCCGCTATTCGCGGCCACGCTGCGTTCGGTGGGCGCCGCCGTCCTTCTGGGTGGCTGGGCGCTCATCACCCGCCACTCCCTGCGCATCAGTCGCACGGCGTTCACCTACGCCGTGGTCATCGGCCTGTTCTTTGGCTTGGAGTTTCTCTTCCTCTTCTGGGGAACCAAGTTCACACTGGCTTCGCGTGGCACCATCCTGGTTTACACCAGCCCGTTCTGGGTGGCCCTCGGCGGCCACTTCATTCTGCGTGAGCGTCTCTCTGTTCCCAAAGTCGCCGGCCTGCTGTTGGCGTTCGGCGGCGTAGCGGCCGTTTTCGCCACTAAACCAGGAACCCTCCTCCACCTACCTCCTCGGTGACGCCATGGAGATCGTGGCAGCCGTGTCGTGGGCCATCAGCACCCTATACAGCAAGAAGTCCATGAACAAAGCCCTACTCAGCCCGCTTCAACTACTTTTCTACCAGGTGCTGGTCTCGATTCCGCTGCTGCTGGGGGCCAGCCTCATCTTCGAGGGAGTGCCGGCCGTGACCTGGCGCGTTGATGCCATCCTGTCACTCGCACACCAGACGGTGATCATCGTCAGCATCACCTATCTGGTCTGGTTCTGGTTGTTGGGTAAGTTTCAGGCCGGCCACATCACGGCCTTCTCGTTCTTCACCCCCTCTTTCGGGGTTGCCATGGGGGGACTGTTTCTGGGCGAACCCATCACCTGGTTGCTGGCCCTGGGCGTCTCCTTGGTCGCCGTCGGCATCTACCTGGTGCAACGCCGGTAGCCGGAGCATCCGGGAGGCAACGGCAGGCCGTCCAACCCACCCCGGCCGGCGATCGAACCGACTCCGGCCGGCAGTAAACCCACTCCGGCCGCCGCCCTCATCATCCGGGTTTACCGATTTCGACCCACGAACTCGCTGATGGCCGCGAAGTAGTCCTCCATGGCGGTATCCAGCAGATCATTGTGCCCTCCCGGCAGTGCCAACAGCGCTTATCGGTGGCCGCCGCATTCGCGTACAGCTCCTCCCCTTCCGTGAAGGGCACAATACTGTCTCTACGTCCGTGAATGATAAGGGTGGGTATGGTGACGGAGCGCAGCTTCACCTTGTTGAGGAAGACCCCATCATCTCCAAGCACGTCGTCCCGGTCCGGCCTATACCGGTCCCAACGGTAGCGGAAGTTGTTGGCGGCGCCGCTCTCGATGATGACACCACACAACTCACGCTGATGGTGCAACGCCACCTCACAGGCCGGGATACTACCGATGGAACGCCCCATCACGAACACGCTGGGTGACAGCCCCTCCCTGTGCACCACCTGTCGCAAAGCCATGAAAGCCGCTCGCGCGTCGCTGAGCACATTGGTGAAGGTGGGCTCTCCGTCACTACCCCCATATCCGCGATAGTCCACCACGAAGAGGTTGATGCCCTGCTCAAGGTACACAGGTGCCACCCACTCATAGTCTAGGACGGTCTCACCATTTCCGTGGAAGTAGAGAATGGTGGGTAGATTCTTCTCCCGCACCCAGTATTTGCATCCCAACCGGGCGCCGTCCTCCGCCTGGATATAGCTGGAGAGGTGAGCTCGATGGAGCTCGCGCTGCGCCGAAGGATAGCCGTAGGCATAGGCGAGCGGGAATAGCTCGCAAAGCACCCGGGGGTCGTCGAGAAACGACATCTCTATATCCGTCACGGCATCCTCCTCCAATACCCGGTGACTAGGCGCCTCCGCCGAGTTCGGTCCAGCGGAAGCAGTCTGTGGTGTGGTCGTTGACCATGCCCGTAGCCTGCATATGGGCATAGCAGATAGTGGGACCCACGAAGGCGAAGCCCCGACGCTTGAGATCTCGGCTCAGGCTCTCGGCGACCGGCGTGGTGGCCGGGACGTCCCGCACCGAGCGCCAAGCGTTCTGGATGGGCCTCCCTTCGGTGAAACGCCAGATATACGCGTCGAAACTACCGTACTCCTCCTGCACGGCCAGAAAGGCCCGTGCGTTGGTGACCGCCGCCTCCACCTTGCGCCGGTTGCGGATTATGCCCACGTCTGCCAACAGACGCTCCACCTCATCCGCACCGAACGCGGCCACTACGGCAGGATCAAAGCCGGCGAAGGCACGACGATAGCCCTCGCGGCGCCGCAGGATGGTTAGCCAACTGAGCCCAGCCTGGGCTCCTTCCAGGATGAGAAACTCAAACAGCGTGCGATCGTCGTGAACCGGAACCCCCCATTCGACATCGTGGTAGTCGATGTACAGGGGATCGGGACCGGCCCAAGCACAGCGCGCAGGTTGAGGTTGAGTAGTCACACGCCACCTCGCAGGTCGTGGGGCCGGAGCGACACGCTCCGGCACGGCCTCTGGGCAGAACACCGGGCTTTGAAGGATGATAGTCGCTATGGAGCAACACGTACAGCCGGAGGGCCTCGGCTCTTTCTCTCAACCGGTGCAGAACTGGTTCCAGAACACCTTTGGTAAGCCCACCTTGCCGCAGGAAGCCGGGTGGCCGCCCATACAGCGCGGAGAGCATACCCTACTGTTGGCCCCCACAGGCTCGGGCAAAACACTGGCCGCCTTTCTATGGGGGATTGACCGCCTATTTCGCGAGTTCACCCCCGAACAGGGGCCGGCATCTCATCCTTTGGGTATCAGACTCCTCTACATCTCACCGCTCAAGGCCCTCAACAACGATATCGAGCGCAACCTGCGTGTCCCCTTGGCCGGCATCCGACAGGCGGCCGCGGACTTGGGTCTTGGTGCCCCCGATGTGCACGTGGCCGTCCGCTCCGGCGATACCCCGCCGCGGGAACGCCGCGCCGCCCTCCGGCGCCCCCCGCACATACTGATCACTACGCCCGAATCACTCTATCTCATGCTGACCAGCCCCCGCGCCCGCACCCTCTTCCACACGGTGCACACCGTCATCGTGGACGAAATCCACACGCTGGCTGGTAACAAGCGCGGGGTGCACCTCGCCCTCAGCCTCGAACGGCTTCAGCATCTCGCCGCAGGCCGCATCCAACGCATCGGCCTCTCCGCCACCATCCGGCCGCTCGATGAAGTGGCGAGATTCCTGGGTGGAGCCGAATGGGTGCCGGCCCAAGAACCAGATCGAGTCGACACCCCAACATCACATCTGCCGAAGGCCGACCCTGCGCCCTCCCTCGACCTGCAACCCCGCCCGGTGACCGTGGTGGATGCCGGCTACCAGAAACCCCTGGACCTACGCATAGAGACGATCGTACCCGGATTCCGTGACCTCCCGGGGGGCTCCGTATGGCCGCTTCTGATAGCCCGCCTCTCTGCGCTCATCGACCGGCACCGCACTACGCTCATCTTCGCCAACAACCGACGCCTGGCGGAACGCACCGCGGACCGCCTGAACGTACAGCGTGCCGCGGAGGCCCGGGGGGAGCCGGGCGGGTTGCTACAGATGGGGGTGGCGGTGGGCGCCGGATTCACCGCTGCGGGGCAAGGAGATCACGATAACCCCATCCGCGCCCATCACGGAAGCATGTCGCGCGAGGCGCGACTACAGATGGAGCAGGACCTCAAAACAGGCCGCTTGGACGCTTTGGTGGGCACGTCGTCGCTGCAGTTGGGCATCGACATCGGAGCGGTGGACCTGGTGGTGCAGTTGGGGTCACCCAAAGCGGTGTCAGAGGGACTGCAGCGGGTGGGGCGGGCGGGCCACCTGGTCGGCCAAACCAGCGTGGGCCGGTTCTTTGCTCTGCACCGTGAGGATTTAGTGGAAGCCGCCGCCGTAGCGGGAGGCATGCTCCGAGGTGAAGTGGAGGCCACCATCACTCCCCACGCCCCGCTCGACGTGCTCGCGCAGCAGGTGGTGGCGGCCGTGGCCACCGACTCCTGGCACGTTGAAGACCTCTTCCAACTCGTGCGGCAGGCCTACCCCTACCGCTCGTTGACCCTGCCGGCCTTCCAAGCCGTGCTCGATATGCTGTCCGGCCGCTACCCGGCCCAAACCCACCGGCAGCTACGCCCTCGTCTATCGTGGGATCGCGTCAACGGAGTGCTGGCCGCCCTCCCCGGCTCGCGTCTGCAGGCGATGAGTAACCCAGGGACCATCACCGACCGGGGCGCTTTCGGAGCGTACCTTCCGGATGGGAAGACCCGCATTGGGGAGTTGGATGAAGAGTTCGTATTCGAAACCCGGGTGGGCGATACGTTCATGCTGGGAGCCCAGGTCTGGCGCGTGCTCGAAATAACCGACGACCGCGTGGTGGTGGGAGAGTCGCCCGGTTCCACGCCGCGAATGCCGTTCTGGAGAGGCGACTACCCCTGGCGCCCATACGACCTCGGGTGCCGCGTGGGCGCATTTCGCCGCGAAGTGGCCGAACGCCTGGCTTCATTGCGGGATGAACTGGGAGTGGACACATGCCGCGGAGTTCTAGACGGCACCGAGCTGAGCGGTCTCGCCAACATCCGGTCTTGGCTCGCCCACGACTACGCTCTGGACCCCGCCTCAGTGGACACCATCCTGGATTACGTAGCCGCGCAGGTGGACAAGATCGGCACCGTCGCCTCCGACACCACGATCATCCTCGAAGTCTTCGACGATCCCCTCGGCGACCCCCGCCTCGTGGTCCACTCCTCGTTTGGAGGGAAGGTCAACGGGGCTTGGGCCCTGGTGCTGGCTGCGCGACTACGTGAACGGATCGGCGTACAGGTGGAAACCCAGGCGAGTGACGACGGCATCCTGCTTCGCTTCCCCGACACCGACACCGAAGGCCTCGCCGACGTCGACTTCCCTCTGGACCTCCTGGTCGGACTCGGCCCGGACGAAGCCCGCCGCCGCCTACTCTTGGAACTTCCCCATTCGGCGGTATTTGGAGCCCAATTCCGCCAGAACGCGGCGCGCGCGCTCCTGCTCCCCGGACTGCACGCGGGCAGGAGAACGCCCTTCTGGCTGCAACGGCTCAGGGCACGCGACCTCCTGCAGGCGGTGAGGGGCTTCCCCGATTTTCCCATCTTGTTGGAGACGTACCGTGATTGCTTAGAAGATGTGATGGATCTCCCCCACCTGGAGCAGGTGCTGGCCGCGCTGGAACAGGGTGAGATACAGGCCGTGGTGGCCGAAACGCTGACCCCTTCCCCGGCGGCCCAGAGCCTGATGCGCGACTTCATCAGCGTTTACATGTACGAAGGCGATGCCCCCAAAGCGGACCGCCGCTTCCACGATTTGGCGCTGAATCTGGATCTGCTCCAAGATCTGCTCCGCGACGTTGATCTGGCCCGACTGCTGGAACCTGAGGCTCTACGTGAGGTCGAATCTCGGCTTCAACACACCGCTCCGGGGACCAAAGCCCGTACCGGAGATGAGCTGGCTTTGATCCTGGAGACTGCCGGCGATCTCAGTTCTCTGGAAGCCGCCCGACGCTCTATGGGCGACTCCGCCGCCTGGCTGCAGGAACTCGCTGAGGCGGGCCGCATCGTGGAGATCTCGATCCCCACCGCCCGCGGTGAAGAGATACGCTGGATACCGACCGAATACCTCGACACGTATCAAGCGGCGTTCACACCGGCCATGGCCGCGCCGGCCGGCCCCCAGGCCGCGGAAACACCAGCCGACCCCGCCGCCGCGCGACACATCCTGGAGCGCTTCCTGGCAGGCAGCGGACCGGTGACGCTGAGCGCCATCTTGGCCCGCTACGCATTCCCGCCGGCTGGGTGAGCGCAACCTTGGACGAACTCGTTGCTTCCCGCCGACTGGCCCACGGCCGGTTCACGCCCGCAGCGGACATGCAGAAGAGAGAACGGAGGACGGCGGCAGCGGAAGCGGAGTCATCCGTACACGCGACGGCGGCCACGGCATCCGCCGCTGCCATGCCGGCGGTACCGGCGCCCGCTCTGCGAGCCCCAGGGATCGCGCCGGCAGTCGCAACGCCTTCGCCTGCCGCCGACGACGAATATGTGGACACCCGCGTGCTGGAGCAGCTTCACCGGCGATCTTTGTCGCTTCTGCGCCGGCAGATCAAATCCGTGCCTCACACCGCCTACACCACCTTCCTGTGCGAGTGGCAACACGCCACCCCGGCCACGCGACTTGAGAGCGTCCTCGGATTGAAGCGGGTGCTGGAGCAGTTGCGAGACCTGCATCTGCCGGCAGTGGTGTGGGAGCGAGACGTGCTGCAGGCACGCGTGACCTCCTACGTCCCGCAAGCTCTGGATGAGCTTACCTCCGGCGGAGGGCTCATGTGGGCCTGCTCCGGTAGTGCTGCGTCCGGCAGAGCCCGGCTGGGCTTCCTCTTCCGCGCAGAGGGCGGGATATTACTTCCGCCTGCCGGCGAGGTGGGGACCTTGGGAGCCGACGCCACCGCGTGTATGAGTTCCTCCGCGAGGAAGGCGCCGCCTTCCTCGCGGACATAGCCCGACGGCCCGGCCTGGACGTCCAGGCCGAGGCCGCCCTCCTGGAGCCTCATGCTGGCGGGTCTCGTCACCAACGACGACTTCGGCGTTGCGCGGCGCCCTGCTACGGCACGAGCCCCGGCCCTCCGCATCTCACGCCACAGTCGGCAACCTGTCCCTCACCCCTTCGTTCGTTCCCGCCCTCAGTGGCCATTTCACCTCATGGTACAGCGTGGACGGCCCACGCCGCCGTCACGTCCGCGCCGCCGAACAACGCGTACGTCGCCGCCTGGAGCAGGAAGAGGCGCGCGCTCGAGACGGACGCTGGGCTCTCCTGAAACGCACCGGAATCGGAGGACGAGAATCCACCGCCGAAGAACGCGCCGACCGCCGCGCCCGCCTACTTCTGACGCGCTACGGCGTAATCACGCGTGAAGCCCTCGAGCGGGAGGCATCCGCTTGGGATTGGGGAGAGCTGGTCCAGATACTGAAACGCATGGAGATCCGCGGCGAAATACGGCGAGGTTACTTCGTACAGGGTCTCCCCGGACCTCAATTCGCACTGCCGGACGCCGTTGAGCGCCTGCGCGAAACGGCGCGGCGCATCGCCTCTCCCAAGGGGGAAATGGGAACGGAGCTGGTGGTACTGAACGCCTGCGATCCGGCCAACACCCACGGCCCTCCCCTCTTGAGCCGCTTGCCCTCCACCTGGCTGGTGCTGGATCGAGGCTTCCCCCTGCTGGTAGCCGCCGACTCCGGCACCCGCCTCACCTCTCCCGAGGGACCGGAGCCACAGAGTCTAGTGCAGGCCGTCATCAGCTTGGTGAACCACCTGCGCAGGCACAGGACGCGCATCAACACCACCGTCTGGAATGGAGAAGCCGCCACGCGCGGTCCCTGGCGGGGGTATCTTGAAGAGGCCGGCTTCTACCCCGACGACCCCGGCATGAGCTGGGATGGATGGTGAGACAGAAATCGTGACCACAGAAAGACCGCTCCATATCAGGGCGTTCCGTATCAAAGCCCTGCTCTTTGATTTCGACGGCACGCTGACACACCCCGGCTCCCTGGATCTGCCCGGCTTTGCCCGTTCCATCGGCTGCCCGGCCGGGCGTCCGGTCCTCGAATGGATCGAGTCACTCCCCGATGCCCACGAACGCGGGCACTGCGCACGCCTCCTCGAGGAGTTCGAACTACGGGCGGCCGCGGAATCGCATCCCAACCCGGGTGCAGAGGAAGTGGTTCGAGAGTTGAGAGCTTTGGGACTCAAGTTGGGCATTCTCAGCAGAAACGGTCGCGCCGCTATCGACCGCTCCCTGTTGAACTTCCCCAGCCTCACGGCCGCCGATTTTGATCTCATCATTACCCGGGACACGCCGCTACCCCCCAAACCCGCTCCAGACGGCATATTGCACGCCGCAAACTCACTCAGGGTCAGAGTCGAAGAGGTTATGCTGGTAGGCGACTACGTGCTCGATCTACGCGCCTCCCGTCAAGCGGGCTCCATCGGGGTGTTGCTGCTGAATGATTCCGGTCGCCCCCCGTGGAGCGATGAGGCCGACTACGTGATCACGTCACTGGCCGAACTACCGGCGTTGGCCCGGCGCGGGCTGCCGCTGCCGGCCGGCAAGCTGCCCCAGGCCCTCCTGGCGGAGTTTTTGGACGCGTTACCGTTCGACGACGCCTCCTTGGTGATGGGTCCCGGGGTGGGACAGGATGTGGCCTGTGTCCGCTTGGATGGGGCTACCGCGATCGACTCCTTCGCGATATCTCATCCATCGCCAGATCTGCGTCCGGAACTACTCGCCCTCAAGACCGACCCCATCACTTTTGCCACCACCGACCCGGCCCGCTACGCAGTCCGCGTCAACATCAACGACTTGGTCACGTGCGGAGCCGATCCCCGCTGGTTTTTGGCCAGCGTTCTCTTCCCCCCGGACACCACCCCTTCACAGGCGGAATACCTCCTGTCCGATCTTGCCGCGAGCGTCGCGCAAGAAGGGCTCACACTCTGTGGAGGACATACGGAGATCACGGACGCGGTCACGCGACCCGTCATTGTGGGCTTCGCCGCAGGAGTGCTGCAACGGTCTGACCTGCGCGATAAGCGCTCGCTCGAGCCCGGCGACCGTATCCTGCTGACCAAACGCGTGGCCGTGGAGGGAACCGCCCTCCTCGCCGTCGAAGCCCACTCCCTCCTGCGCGAACGGGGCATGAGCGACTCAGAGCTCGCCTCCTGCCGCCGGCTCCTCGACCACTTGAGCGTGGTCCCCGAAGCGCGACTGGCCCTGGCCTTCCCGGGGGTACGCGCCATGCATGATGTGACCGAGGGCGGGCTGGCCACGGCCGTTACTGAGTTCAGCATCGCCTCCGGTCACGGTATCCAGGTGGAGTTCGAACGTATCCCCTTCTATCCGCAGACCCTGCGCGTCTGCTCCCTGCTCGGCCTCAATCCTTTGGGACTGATCGGCTCCGGGAGTATGCTCATCGCCTGCGGCGCGGAGGATGCGGCTGCAGTGCTGCGAACGCTCTCCTCGGCGCAGATCGAGTGTACGGAGATCGGGTTGGTGCAAGACTCCCCGCCGCGGGTCACGGCCACGCGTGCGGGCATAGGGGAGCCGTGGCCGGAGTTCGAGGTGGACGAGGTGGCGCGCTTCTCTCCCCCGAGTGCGGAGTGATGTGATGGTGGCGGGGGGGGGGGGGGCCCCCCCCCCGCCCCCCCCCCCCCCCCCCCCCCCGCGGGCGGGCGCCGCCTCCCGCGGCTTCTGTGCTCGAATCATCACCAGCAACATCTTGAACGGACTGAGCGCCAGCAACGCGTGAGGCTTGTGGGCGGGCATGATGAGCATCTGCCCCGCGGACACCCGATGCGCCGTGCCGACTATCGTTATCTCCACCTCCCCCTCAAGGGCCACCACCATGGCATCGAACGGTGCCGTGTGCTCGCTCAACCCCTGCCCGGTATCGAAGGCGAACACCGTCACCGTCCCCTGCTCGGCTCGGACGATCTCCCGGCTCACTACCGCGCCGCCCTGCGGCTCCACCACGTCCACCAGCGTCACCGGCACACCGATCAAGCTCTCGTTCATAGCGTCCTCCATCCGGCATCCATCAGGCAACATCGCTTACGATACCCCACCCCGCCGTCCGGCAACCGCGTGCGCCCGACGAGTGGTTTCGGGCAACCGGTACCGCGGAGCACAACGGAGCGTCCACTCCACCGCCGTTTCCAGGTCAACCTTATGGCCCACGGACACGTAAACTGGTTTCACTCCGGTCCGCGTGCGCACGGCCGCACCCACGATCTCCTCTCCATCCACGAGCGGAGCCCGCGATCCCCTCTCCACCCCCAACGGTCCATGCGTCCCCACCAATAGAGTCTTGGCCACGCCGATGCTGGGAACCCCAGTCAGCAGGCCCAAATGGCAGGCCAGGCCGAAACGGCGGGGGTGCGCGTAGCCGTGGCCGTCGCAGAGGACGAGATCGGGCCGGACCTGGAGGCGCCTGAAGGCCTCCACCACCGCAGGCAATCCCGAAACGAGAGGAGTCCCGGCACATAGGGGAAGCTGATGGGCAGCGACGCGAGAGAGGTCTCCACCGGTTCAAGTCCCGGATAAGCGAGAACCGCTACCGCGGCCGTTACGGTGGCGCCGGATCCCACCCCGGCACGGAGGGGCACGTGCACATCCACCCCCGCCACGGTATTCACTCCGGCATGAAGTGGTCGCATTACCACCCGGTGGCACAACTCCCGTTGCAGCGCCACCGCCAGACGCGGGCTCACATCCCAGGAGTGGAGATCAGCTACCTCGATGCTCTACCTCGTACCGCAGCCAAACCACACCGCCCTGCAGAGTATCCACGCTCTTCAGACTCAAAGCGATGACACCCTGGGCGGAAGTAGGGTCCTCCGCCCGGAAGAACGTACACGGTGTGGTACCGCCCACCAGACAGGGATGGACCAACACGCTCACCTCGTCGATCAGTCCCCTGCGAAGCAAGGCTCCGGCCAGCGCGCCCCCACTGTCCACCCGCACCATTTGCACATGGAAACGCTCGGCCAGAACCTCCAAAGCCTGCTCCAGGTCCACCCGATCCTCACCCGCCACCACGGCTGACACGCCCAGCCGCTGCAGTTGGTCCAGGTACTCCTGTGGCGTCTTCCACGAACACAGCGCCACCACGTCGCGCCAGTACCCTGTATGTCGCAAAGCCGGCCAATCCCGCACTCTACCCTCACTGTCCACCACCACGAGCAAAGGCCGTTGTGCGGGGACGGCGGTCTCTCCTTCGGACTCAACGGCCACGGCCACAGGTTCGACATCCTCTTCAACAGCCGACCCCACAGCGCCCCCCACCTTGCCCGAGGAAGCGAGAATGGTGTCGGCTCCGGTCAGGGTCGCATCCTCAGCCCACTGCCCCGCGACACCATAGAAGAGTCCCAGGTCGGGCGAAAACCAATCAATTCGCCCATCCAGGCAGGCGGCAACGTGAAACACAACTCGTGGTCGCATTCGCTCCTCCCCTCGCCTCCCGCTCATGCCTCCAGCGGCAACAGCGCGCGATCACTGAAGCGCACATACCCGCGGTGGTTGATGCGGAAGAAGGGTATGGCTGCGGTGGCCAGCGTGCGTAAGGTCAGAAGCGGCCCCTCCCAAGGGACCCCCCCTGCGGCCATAGCCTCCTCCATCACCGCGATCTCGTGCGCCACCGTCTCCATGGACTTTGTAGATACCATCCCGCACACCGGCGTGATCAGCTCCGCCACCACCCGGTTCCCCACCGCATACACGGCGCCGCCCCCTGTTTCGCTCAGCCGTTTCACAACCGTACGCAACGATTCCCTGTCGCAGCCCACAGCAAGCAAATCCCCAGTGTCCCAACACATCGTGCACCCACACGCACCCCGTGCCAATCCGAAACCCCGGATGGCGCCCCAGAACGATCCGCGGCCCCGCACTCGATCCAAGGCCACAACCGCCGCCACATCTTCGCCCAAACCGACCGGTCCCCGATGGTCCTCGGCCGTGAGAATCACCTCTTTGGTAACCAAGCGACTCACCAGATCGATGGCGCGAAACGGACGCCCTTGAGGCCAAGACCACACGCCCTCGGCACCCGCTTCCCAGTCCGCCGGCGGTTGGACGGTACGGAAGAACGCCGGCGGATACGTGACCTCCGCCGGCTCCACCAATGCCCGGCCGTCCGCGAACAGGAGGCGGCCTTCGCACAATATGGCCTGCGGCGTGTATTCGTTCGCCGACGGGATCACCACTGCATCCGCGTACGCACCTGGTGTGAGCGACCCGAGCATACCCGCGAACCCACAGTGCTCCGCAGGGTTGATGGTGACCGCCTGATATACGCGCTCGGCAGGTGCACCCAACGCCAGTGCGGTGCGCACGGCGGTGTCAAGGTACCCCTCGTCCAGGAAACCACGCGGATACTGCCCATCGGTAACCAGCACCAGCCGGCGCAGATCTTGATCGCCGGAGAAGACCCCGACAACCTCATCCAATTCCTTGCGTGTCCCTCCCTGCCGCACCATTGTCCACAACCCAAGACGGATGCGGTCTCGTACCTGCTCTTCTGTAACCGCCTCATGACACGAAGAGGGTCCCAACGCCACATAGGCCTGCAAACGGTCGTCGCGGGCACCGGCGGTATGACCTTCAGCCCTTTTGCCCAAAGCCAGAGCAGCGGCCACCACTCTCCGCACCCGCTCGCCTTGGGGATCGGACAACAACAGGTTGTTCCAGTACACCTCGCCGATACCCAGACACCGCGGGTCAGAGAGCAGTTCAGCCAGATCCTCTGGGTTGAGGGCTACATCGTCCTCCTCCTCAATGAGACCGGCCAAGGGGGCAATGGTGTGAAAGAAGCGCAGTGGTTGACGCCGATACTGGGCAATCGCATGGTCAAACCCTGCGCGTCCCGTGATCCAGGGGAGTTCATCGGTCTCCGCAAGAACAGTGGTGACTCCGGTGGGCAGAACGTGCCGTACAAACTCATCCACCCCCACCTGTCCCCACACATGGGTATGAGCATCAATCAGTCCTGGTAAGACCACCATACCATTGATGTCCATGGTGGCGGCGGCAGCGGTCTTCTCGGGGGTCACCCGTGCCACCAGACCCTCCTTGATCCAAACGCACCTGCCCGGCATGAACTCTCCGGTAATGCTGTTGAACACGACCGCACTCTCGAGTACCAGGTCCGGCTCCAGTTCTCCCAAGGCGCACCGCGCTGCCCGCCACCGGCGTTCAAGGTCGGGAGACAGGATGGAGGGAGACCCGCCCTCCCCAGGAAAACCCGGGTACGAGGAAGTGGAAAGCTCAGGCGCCATGAGTTCAGAATGCCCCGACAGTGGCTGCCGAGAGCTCAAGTAGTCTCATTTTCCAACCTCCGCTTGAGCAAGAACTTGCGGACTTTGCCCAATGCAGTGCGCGGCAGGTCATCACAGAAGGTCACGTGGCGCGGTACCTTGTACCCGGCGAGGCGTTCCCGCGCCCAGCGAGTGAGTTCTTCCGCCGAGAGTTCCGGGCAGCCCGCTTTGGGAATGACGAAAGCGTGCCCCACCTCGCCCCACGTCTCGTCCGGCACACCGATGACGGCCGCTTCGTACACATGAGGGTGCTGGCTCAGCACGCGTTCGACCTCGGCTGGGTACACGTTCTCGCCTCCAGAGATATACATGTCCTTGGCCCGGTCCACCAGGTAGTAATAGCCGGCCTCATCGCGACGTGCCAAGTCGCCCGTGTGGAGCCAGCCCCCCCGCAGCACGCGCTCCGTCTCCGCCGGGTCCTGCCAGTACTCTTTCATGAGTACGCTGCCGCGCACCATTATCTCCCCCACCTCCCCGGGCGCCACGGGCACGCTCTGCTCATCCCAGAGGTCCACGTCGGCGTGAAACACGGGGCGCCCCACGGAACCGGGGCGTTCGCGCACTTCCTGCTCCGAAGACCACAGCAGAATCGACGTCTCTGTCTGCCCCATCACCTGCCGTACCGGGAATCCGTTGTCCCAGCACTCAGCCAGTGTCTCCGGGGTGACCTTCTCCCCGCCTATGGCGCAGACCTCAAGCGACGTCAACTCCGACCGTCGCTCCTCCTCCACTTTGAAAAGCGATCGGTAAACGGTGGGGACACCCAGGAACTTGGTGACCCGGTAGCGTTCGATGTCTTCGTAGGCAGCCACGGGGTCGAAGCTGCGGTGGAGAATCAGCGTGGCCCCCTTGTAGAGGCAGGGCGACGTCTGAATGAACAAGCCACCCGAGTGGAAGAGGGGAAGCACCACCAGCATCACGTCTTGGAAGCTGAGCTCGAAGAAGATATCCGCGTTGAGGCAGTTGAAGAAGGTCTTGGCGTGAGTGAGCACCGCCCCCTTGGGCCAACCGGTGGTACCAGACGTATACATAATCACGTGTGCTTCGGTGGGATCCGAAGGGGCCAGCGACGGCGTGAGCACGGGCCTCCGCCCGCCGCGGGCTTCAGTCTCCACATGGTAGTCGAAGCAACCGTTGACGCCGCGCGGCCGGGCGACCTCCACCTGCTGCGGGGCATCGGCTACGCAGTCCCTGCTGCGCACCATGGCCGCCTGCAGGGAGGTTGATAGGCGGCGATATCCAATTGATCCACCGCTTTACGTACGCTCTCGCCAAAAACAAACAGGCGCGGTCGACTGTTACGGATGAGATAGTCGAGCTCGTCGGCCGTCAGGCGGAAATGAGCGGGACGAAGATGGCACCCAGTCGCGCGCACGCCAAGTACAGCTCAATGAATTCCGGGCAGTTCTCAAGGAGAACCGCCACCCGATCGCCCTTCTCGATCCCCGCGTCCTGCAACCAGCTCGCGGTACGGTTCGTGCGCGCGCTGAGTTCACCGTAAGTGATTGTCCGGTGATCTACAATCAGCGCCGGCTTATCGGGATACAACTCGCCCCAGCGCCGCACCCACCACGAGCAATTGATCGATCTCACTACCGTCCTCCCGTAGTCGCCGGGTCACTTCGAACAGCACCGGCTCTTCCATCGTCCTTCCCACCACCCGGCGGCCCGATCTCCATGGTCATCCCGTCGGTCGCCGCCGTCACCGGCAACCCCAGCCTCTCACTCATGTGCTCAGCCACCACCCAAGGCTTGGCCCGCAGCATGGTCATGCCGAAGTGCGTGAGTACCGCCTCAGCCGGCCGGATCTCCGCCAGCAACCGCTCTGCATCCACCGACGAGAGGTGCCGTGCGCCGGGGCTACTGGAGGCCAAGTGCCGCACCACGTTCATCACCAAAACGTCGCTATCCGCGTACCCGGCGGCCAGACCCTCAAACCAGGCAGTGTCCACCATGAACGACACCGTCCGTCCCCCCATCCGGAACTTGACCCCGCACGTCTCCACCTCACGGCCCACACCGTGCCGGTGCGGCAGGGAGGTTCGGAATTCCAAATCGCCCAGGCGATAGTCGGTTTCCGGCTCCAACGTCACCACCTCCTCCAAGAAGGGGCGCAGGTAACGTAACACCACGGCGTTCTCACCTTCCAAGCACTCCTTCGGCGCAAACAGGAAGCCACGGTGCCGGAGGCCGCCGTCCGTCATGGCGTCGAGGAGCACGTTCACATCGCAGCTGTGGTCGATGTGGGCGTGCGTCAATACCACGCCGTCGAGCATGGTGACATCGATGGCGGGCCGCGACTTGGCGCAGCGCACCAGAGTACCGGGGCCGGGATCCAAGACCACGCGCACACCGCCGGCGCTGATAACGGTGCCACCGGAGGCCCGCAACTGACGTGCGACTACAAATCTGGCTCCGCCTGTACCGAGGAACTTCAGAGAGGCCGGAGTGCTCATAGGAAGAGAGCGTATCACGTGACCTGCTCGCCCAGGTAGAGAAGCGTGGGCGAATCCGGCGGAGGCAAGCTTGTTGTACACTGTGAGGAACCATGGTTGACAATCCTGCGCACAGTCTCACCGCCGACAGTCTCGTCGCCGTCACCGGCGCCACCGGTCATGTGGGCAACGTGCTGGTTCGCCAACTACTGGCGCGCGGCGCCCGCGTGCGCGCGCTTGTGCCCCACGGCGAGGACATCACTCCGCTCCGCGACATGCAGGTCGAGTTGGTTACAGCCGATGTCCGCGATTTCGACTCCCTCATGAAGGGCATCGCCGGCGCCGACCTCGTTTTCCACCTGGGCGGGATCATCACTATCTCCACGGGTTTGCGCAGCACGCTCTGGGAAGTCAACGTGGAGGGCGCCAAGAACGTCGCTGCCGCGTGCATGCAACTTGGAGTTGGGCGCTTGGTCTACACGAGTTCGGTTCACGCCTTCGTAGAACCTCCCCACGGCGAGTGCATCACTGAGGACACGCCCGTGGATCCCGAGGGAGTCCTCGGCGACTACGCCGCATCCAAGGCCGCCGCCACCTTGGCCCTGCGCGCGCAGGCAGCCCGCGGTCTGGACTTGGTGGTCTGTTACCCCTCCGGCATCATCGGGCCGTACGATTACAAGCCTTCAGAGATGGGACAACTGGTGCTGGAAGTGGCGCACGGCACCCTGTGGGCGTACGTGGACGGCGGTTACAACTTCGTGGATGTGCGGGACGTGGCGGCCGGCCTGCTGGCCGCCGCTCAGCACGGTCGTAGCGGCGAGGGTTACATACTCTCCGGCCACGTCATCCCCGTTCAGGAGTT
>JAXGIS010000005.1:0-121380 GCA_040770645.1 Thermoleophilia bacterium
CCGGACAAGGTTTCCGACCAGATATCCGACGCCGTGCTCGACGCTATCATCAAGGATGACCCGGGGGCTCGGGTTGCCTGCGAAACGTATGTAACGACGGGCCTTGCCCTCGTGGGCGGCGAGATAACGACGTCGAGCTACGTCAACGTCCCCGAGATCGTCAGGGAGACGGTGAAGGACATAGGGTACAACGATTCTTCGATGGGCTTCGACTGGGAGACCTGCGCGGTCCTCACGGCCATCGACGAACAGTCCCCCGACATCGCCATGGGCGTCAACGAGACGGGCGACCACGAGCAGGGTGCCGGCGACCAGGGCCTCATGTTCGGGTATGCCTGCAACGAGACGGCGGAGTTCATGCCCATGTCCATCATGTATGCCCACAAGCTCATCAGGAGGCTCGCCGATGTCCGCAAGGACGGGACCCTTCCCTTTCTGCGCCCCGACGGCAAGAGCCAGGTCACGATTCGTTATCGTGACGGCCGACCACAGTTCATCACGGCGGTCGTATTGTCCCTCCAGCATCAAGAGGGCATAGACATCGATTCGCTCATGCGCCCCGACCTCATCGAACACGTGGTCCGGCCCGTTCTGCCCCCGGATCTGTATGACCCAGATTTCAAGCACACCAAGCTGTATGTGAACCCCACCGGCAAGTTCGTGGTGGGCGGCCCCATGGGGGATACCGGCCTCACGGGTCGGAAGATCATCGTGGATACTTACGGGGGTTTCGGTGGGCACGGCGGCGGCGCCTTCTCGGGCAAAGACCCCAGCAAGGTCGACCGCTCCGGCACCTATGCGGCCCGCTATGTGGCCAAGAACGTGGTGGCGGCGGGGTTGGCTTCCCGCTGCGAAGTGCAGGTGGCCTACGCCATCGGCGTGGCGCGCCCGGTGAGTGTGATGGTGCACTGCTGCGGCACCAACGCGGTGGAGGAGGCGCTCATCGAGCGTCTGGTGGGGGAGCACTTCGATCTGCGTCCGGCGGCTATCATTCGTGATCTGGATCTCAAGCGGCCCATCTACGAGAAGACGGCCGCGTACGGGCATTTCGGACGAGAGGACCACGACTTCACGTGGGAGAAGACGGACAAGGCGGCGGCGCGGCGCGCAGCCGCAGGCCTGTAGAGGAGGAGAGCCCCGGGGCGGCGGCGCCCGCCCCGGGGCCGCATCCCGACCCAGTGGCGTGGCAGGTGGTGCCCCTACTGGCGGTGCGGTCGCTGAGCGACCGTGATTTCGATTATCTTCCCCCCGAATCCGGACCCCCCATCGAAATCGGTGGTTTGGTGCGCGTTCCCTTCGGTGGTCGCGTGGTGTTGGGGGTGGTCACGGGGCCGAGCGATGGGAGTTATCAGGCCGGCGGCCACGGCCACCGATTGCGGCGCATACACGAAGTCCTCGCGGCCACGGTTACCCCGGAGGAGTTCGAACTGGCCCGCGCCCTGGCCCAACAGTACTGCACCACACTGGGGGCGGCCCTGCTTGCCGTGAGCGCGGCCGCTCGATTGCCGGAAGCGGTGGGCGGGGGGCGCAGAGTGGGGTGGATCACCCCCCGCCGGGGAGCAGTGCCGGATGAGCCCCTGACCGCACGGCAACGGGTGGTGTGGGCGGCCCTGCCTCCAGGGGGGATGAGCGTGGCCGACGCCTGCAGAGCGTTGGGCTGCACACGGGCCCTGCTCAACGCCCTGGTTAAGAAGGGGGTGGCGGACTTGGAGCAGCGCAGCGGGCTGCATGAGGCAACCGTCGATGGGGACGACGCGGTGTGGCGGCCGCAAGCCACCGTGACGCTGACGGCAGAGCAGAGCCGCGCGCTCACTTGGTTGCAGACGGCCCTGGAGGACGGCGTGGCCGCGCACGCGCTCCTGTGGGGGGTCACGGGCAGCGGCAAGACCGAGGTCTACTTGGGTCTGCTGCGCGAAACCATTCGTAGGGGTCGGGGTGCCATCGTGTTGGTTCCCGAGATCGCACTGACCGACGCTTTGCAGCGGTATTTCGAGGAGGCGCTGGGACCGGGGGTGGTATCCGTTGTTCACAGCGGCTTGGCCCCTGCGGCCCGAGCCAGAGCGCTGCGTCGGGCTGAGAGCGGGCGATCTCCCGTTGTCATCGGAGCGCGGTCGGCCGTTTTCGCACGGGTTCCACGATTGGGTCTCATCATCATCGATGAGTCCCACGACTCCTCCTACAAGAACGAAGAGGAACCCAGATACCAAGCTCGCTGGGCTGCCCGCTGGCGCACTCAACGCCACGGCGCGTTGCTCCTGGAAGGTACGGCCACTCCTCGCTTGGAGACACTGGTGGAGAGCCGCAAGACGCTTCGGCTCCAAGATCCGGCCCACCGGAGGAGAGGTCCCCGAGGTAGAGGTGGTGGACATGCGGCGCCAAGGCAGGCGCGCCGTCACCCCGTGCGGCCCATTGCCTGCGGCAGACGCTGGCGGCGGCCGGCAGGCGGTTCTGCTGGTCAACCGACGGGGCACTCCGCATATCTCTTCTGCCCGGAGTGCGGTCACGTGGCATGTCCCAGATGCGACATCTCACTGACGCTGCACGCAGCGCCGCGTAGCGGGGTGGGAGGGGTATTGGTCTGTCATCACTGCGGGTACCGCTGACCGGCCGAGCCCTTGTGTTCGGTCTGCGGTTCGGCGGCCTTGGCCCGGGCCGTGGTGGGCACACAAGGCGTGGAGGAGGAAGTGCGCCGCTTCCTGCCCGAGGATCGCATATTCCGTCTGGACTCGACGTAGCCGTGTCGGAACCGGGCGCGCGCCACCCTCCACACCTTCGCGCGCTCGGCGCCGGGAGTCCTCCTGGGTACCCAGATGGTGGCCAAGGGCCACGATTTCCCGTGGGTCGATCTGGTGGTGGTGGTGGACGCAGACTCCGGCTCTATCTCCCCGACTTCCGAGCAGCCGAGCGAACGTTCCAGTTGCTCCGCCGGGTGTGTGCGGGCGGGCAGGGCGCAGAGGTGCTCCGGCAGGGCGCTGGTGCAGACCTGGAATCCCGATTCGCCGTGCATTAGAATGGCCGTATGGCGAGGAGCGGGCGTTTTACCGCCGGGAGTTGGATGAGCGTCGGCGTCTTGCTCCTGCGCCGCCACCATGCTGGTCAGGGTTGTGCTGGCCGGGAAAGGCGCGCGGATGATGGGGCGGCTCGCTTGGTGATGGATTCCCCCTGGTGGGCTGGCTGGGGAGCAGCGGGCAGCCGTGTGGGGCCCAACACAGCTACCGCGCATCTGGGAGCGCGAACGCCGGCAGGTGTTGGTGGTGTTGCCCAAGACGGATGCACCCTGTCGCGGCTGCGGGAGCACCTGTCCAACTTACGCGCCGCACTCCTTCGCCGAGGGGTCGATCTTATGGTGGACGTTGACCCGGAATGGTTCATGTGGTACCTGTGGCAGCAGCCCCAGGACTTGAGGAGGGCGGCCGCATGAGATAAGGACAATGGGAGACCCGGTACTGCGCGAGCGTGCCACGAAGTGACGCAGTTTGACGCTAAGCTTCGTGCTTTGGCCGAAGCTATGCTCGAAGTCATGGATGAAGCTGAGGGTATCGGACTGGCGGCGTCTCAGGTGTACTCAAGAGGCTGCTCGTGTGGCGGCACCCCGAGACGGGCGAGGCCACTGGCCTTCGTCAACCAGTCATCACCGAGAGATCGGCCGAAGTGCAGGCCGAGCCGGAGGGTTGCCTGTCGGTGCCCGGTTTCACGGTGGAAGTGCTCTCGGGCCGAACGCGGTGGTTGAGCCTGCGACCTGGAAGGCAACCCCATCACGTGCAAGGCCACGGCTCTTCTGGCACGTATCATGCAGCACGAGATCGATCATCTGGATGGGGTGCTCATATTGATCGTACCAGCGCCGAGGAACGCAGGCGTGTACTCAAGGAGCGCCGATGGCCCAAGAAGCGGGCGAGCGGCCCACGCGGTGAGATTCGCCTTCGCCGCACTCCTGGCTTGGGCGCCTGGGTTCTGCGTGACCTGCTGACCGGCCGTCGCCCGGAGTTGTCAAATCCTCAGCCGCCCGTCCGCGGGGAAGGGGTCGGAAGGTGAGCGAATCCCCGGTGTCCTTGGCGGCGGCCGAGGCCGCCTTTCCGTGCTCATGCCGTTCGACATCAACAGCGGCGAGGTTATAGGCTCGCTGGTGCGGCGCGGGTGGACGTCTTCGGTGGTGGCCGCTCTTGGTCAGTTGGCTTCGCGCCGATTTGCTGGATGCCCTCCTTGCATCAACGTGCACGCCTCGCTGCTGCCGGCGGTATCGGGGGCGGCTCCCATCCATTGGGCACTGAGGAACGGAGAGCAGACCACCGGGTCAGCATCATGCGTATCATCGAGCCCCCGGATGCAGGCCCGGTGGCGGCGAGTGAGTCTCTCCATCAATCTCTGGGACGATGGGGCTCCTCGGTTGGCCGCGTGCCGGCCCTGCTGGGAGCACTGGCCATGGACAGAGCAGCGCTGCAGGCCACTGTCGACGGCACGGTCGTATGGCAGGACCAACCGGACCAGAGTACTTACGCCCCCAAGGTGACGGCGGCCGACAGAACGTTGATCTGCGGCTGTCGGCCCTGGCGTGCCACAATCTGGTGCGGGCGCTGGTGCCGGATACGGCGGCCGAGATGTGGCCGAGGGGCCTACGTTGCGTGGCGCACATGGCCTGGTTGGACGAGGAGGATGCTCGCGTTCCCGAGGCCGGCGCTTCGGGTGCGGAACTGCCCGGCAGGCTCGCGCACAGCCGTGGAGCGCGCGGGAGGTTGTTCGTGGGCTGCGGCTCGGGTGCGCTGGAGATACTGGCCGTACAACCCGCAGGTCGTGGGGTCATGGGTCACGCCGAGTTCCTCTGTGGCTACGGTGGGAGGCTGCCCGATTGCGTGCAGGTACCCGAAGCCGAGGCCGGCTGATGGTGTTGGGCTCACGGATACTGCGCGTCGGGCGCCGGGGGCCGTTGGGCTCCGCTCCTCGTCCACGGTGGCTTGTCGCCGCACCATGCAGGGAGGTTGACCATGGCAATCCCACAGGAGCTGTTCGGAGAGAAAGCGCCCCCTGCTCATCGCACCGTCCATCCTGTCGGCCGATTTCGCCCGTCTTGGCGAGGAAATCCGCGCCATCGACGCGGCGGGGTGTGACTATGTCCATGTGGACGTCATGGACGGTCATTTCGTGCCCAACCTGACCATCGGGGCTCCGGTGGTGAAGTGGTTGGCGCCGGTGGTGCACGAGTCAGGGGCCTACCTCGACGTGCATCTGATGATCGATAACCCGGATGTCTTCCTGGACGATTTCGCCCAGGCGGGAGCCGACGCCTTAAGCGTGCACATCGAGACCTGCCCCCACATCCACCGCACGCTGGCGGAGATCAAAGAACGCGGCTTGAGCGCGGGTTTGGTGCTCAACCCCGGGACCGCGCTGGGCGCAATCGAGGAGGCGGCCCTCTTCGCGGACTACGTCTTGGTCATGAGCGTCAATCCCGGCTTCGGCGGCCAGCAGTTCATTAGTGAGAGCCTGTCAAAGCTACGAAGGGTCCGGGCTATGCTGCCGCCGGACGTGGCCCTGCAGGTGGACGGCGGTATGGCCGCCGACACCATACCCTCTGCGTTGGCTGCCGGTGCCGGATGGCTCGTAGCGGGCTCAGCCATTTACGGCGCCGAGGATCCGGCAGGGGAGTTCCGTCGTCTGCAGGCAATGGTGGCGCCGGGGTTGTGACACTGCTCGCGAGGGCGTGACCACGCCGGAGATCCTAGTTCCAAGACTGGGCGGCGTGATATAGTGCACATGTTGAAACTCGGGTCTTCAGGGTTGGGTGCAATTCCCTACCGGCGGTTATAGCCCGCGAGCCCCCCGGGGCCGACCAGGTGAGATTCCTGGGCCGACAGTCAAAGTCTGGATGGGAGAAGGCCGTCTGCACTGACGTCACGTCAGTGCGTCCGCTCCCTGACTCCCCGCAGACCCTGGTCGTGTGCCGGCGATACTGAGGTGTGGTAGGTGGTGGAGTCGCAAGACCGGGCGGTCCTCAATGCCGCCGACGAGGAGTGGCTGAAGCGCGCTCTCGATCTAGCGGAGCAGGGCAGAGGACGCACGGCACCTAATCCCATGGTGGGAGCCCTGGTGGTCAAGGACGGTGTGCTGCTCGGCGAAGGCTTCCACTGCCAAGCCGGAGATGACCACGCCGAGATGGCAGCCCTGCGGGCTGCTGCCCCAGGTGCGTCTCCACCGGACTTCGCCGGGCTTCTGCGCGGCGTCACCGTGTATGTGTCCCTGGAGCCGTGTGCGCATTACGGACGCACCCCGCCCTGCGCCGACCTCCTGGTGGCCTCCGGAGTGGAGCGTGTGGTGGTGGCGGCGCAAGATCCTTCACCTCGGGTCTGCGGCAAGGGATTGGCGCGCTTGCGCGAGGCCGGGGTGCAGGTGGTACTGGCCGGCGGCGCATTGGAGAGACGCGCCCGTAGGCAGAATGGACCGTTTCGGAAGTGGTCCACCACCGGACTTCCGTTCGTGACCTACAAATACGCCATGACGCTTGATGGGCGCGTGGCCACGGAGTCCGGACACTCTGCCTGGATCTCAAACGAGGCGTCACGCCGGCTGGTGCATGAGGAGAGGGCGGCCTCTGACGCGGTACTGGTGGGCGCGGGGACGTTTGCGCGCCGACAACCCACTCCTCACCGCCAGAGACGTCGGGGCCGTGCGTGCGCCGCTGCGCGCTGGTTGTGGATCCGCGGTTGTCGCTCGGCCGAGAATGTGCGCTCGTGCGGAGTGTGGCGCAAGGCCCGGTGCTCGCGGTGTGCGGCGCGGCTGTGGACCAGGCGCGCGTGGACGAGGTGCGGGCGTGGGGGGTCGAGGTGGAAGTGGTCGAATCCGACGCCACCGGCCGGCCCCAGCCGCGGGCCGTGGCGCAGGCGCTGGGGGGACGGGGCGTACAGAGCATTCTGTTGGAAGGGGGGCCCACGCTGGCCGGGGCTTGGCGGGACAGCGGGTTGGTTGACCGGATCATGGCCTTCGTGGCCCCGAAACTGGCAGGGGGACTGACGGTGCGGTCGCCGTTGCAGGCGGCCGGCGTATGGCGGATGGACGAGGCCGTACAACTCCAGGATGCGCGTGTGCGGGAGATCGCGGGGGATGTGTTGATAGATGGCTTTGTTAGTGATCCGTATTGAACGAGAACATATACGTTAGAAGAGGAGCGGTGTGTTCACAGGCTTGATTGAAGAAGTGGGAACCGTACTCCGGCTCGTGCGGAGCGGAGAAGGGGCCCATCTCTACGTACGGGCGCGCACGGTCCTAGGGGGTACACGTCTCGGCGACTCCATTGCGGTCAATGGGGCCTGCCTGACGGTGGTCAAGATGGATGGGTCGTCCTTCGCTGTGGATTGCATGCCGGAGACACTGGCTCATACCACGGTGGGCTCTCTCAAAGTAGGGGATCCCGTCAATCTGGAACGGGCGCTGGCCGCCGGGGACCGCCTGGGAGGGCACTTGGTCCTCGGCCACGTGGATGCCGTGGGTGAAGTGCTGGCCGTACAGCCTCGTGGCATAGCGTGGGAGCTCCGTCTCTCGCTCCCCGAAGGCATGCGTGGGTACGTTGCTCCCAAGGGCTCCATCGCTGTTGACGGTATCTCTCTGACCGTAACCGACGTGAGCGACACAGACTTCGGGCTCGGCATCATCCCCCATACCTTGGCGGCCACCACTCTCTCCGATGTGAAGGCCGGCCGCCGCGTGAACCTGGAAGCCGATGTGTTGGCCCGGTACGTGCGGCAGGCTTTGCTGGCCATGGGCGGCATCGGCACGGACGCCGGTGCGCCGCCCCCGTCGCACGTCGGGCTCACGGCGGCCAAATTGCACGAGTTTGGATTCTGAGGTCGGTGAACGGCTGATGGAACATAGAAACGAGCGGGCCGTGCCGGCCCGAGGAGGATGCAGATGAAGAGGCAGGGCTCCCCATTCGCCACCATCGAGGAAGCGCTCGATGAGATCAAAGCCGGTCACATGGTAATCGTTTGTGATGACGAGAGCCGCGAGAACGAGGGCGATCTCACCATGGCCGCTCAGTTCGTGACTCCGGACTCCATCAACTTCATGGCCAAGTATGGGCGTGGGCTGATCTGCCTGGCCATGACCCAGGAGCGCTGCGACGAACTCGGCCTGCATCCTATGACGCGCAACAATCAGTCTCGCTTCGAGACGGCGTTCACAGTCTCCATCGAAGCCCGCGTGGGTGTCAGCACGGGAATCTCGGCGGCGGATCGCGCGCGCACCATCCAGGTGGCCATCGATCCGCGCAGTCGGCCCGAAGACCTGGTGCAGCCGGGGCATGTATTCCCGCTGCGGGCCCGGCCGGGGGGTGTCCTCGAGCGCACGGGGCAGACGGAGGCTGCAGTGGATCTGGCGCGGCTGGCCGGTCTGAACCCGGCTGGAGTCATTTGCGAGATCATGAACGAAGACGGGACTATGGCGCGGGTACCCGATTTGGTCGATTACTGCGCGTTCCACGACATGAAGATGATCACGGTGGCGGATCTGATCGAGTATCGTCGCCGCAATGAGAAGCTGGTGCGTAGGGGCGCAGAGGTGAAGCTGCCCACGCTTTGGGGAGAGTTCACGGCCATCGGGTACGAGAGTCTGCTCGACCATGAGCAGCATCTGGCGCTGGTGAAGGGCAGTGTGGCGGGTAAGGAGAACGTGCTGGTCCGCGTGCACAGCGAGTGTCTGACCGGCGACGTCTTCCATTCACTGCGCTGCGATTGCGGCGATCAGCTGGCGGCAGCCATGGAGATGATTGAGGAGGCGGGCGCAGGCGTTCTCCTGTACATGGCGCAGGAGGGGCGTGGGATCGGCCTACTCAACAAGTTGCGTGCCTACAAGCTGCAGGAGCAGGGGTTGGACACGGTAGAGGCCAATCTGCAATTGGGCTTTCCAGCCGATCTGCGCGACTACGGCATTGGCGCTCAAATCCTGGTCGACTTGGGGTTGAGCTCCATCAGATTGCTGACCAACAACCCGCGCAAACTCGTTGGTCTTGAGGGCTACGGCCTGACCATTGCTGAGAGGGTGCCTCTGGAGATCAAACCTCGCCGTCAGAACGTGAGGTACTTGAGGGCCAAGCGGGAGAAGATGGGGCACATGCTCCATCACCAAGGGCTCGACAAAGACGAGAAGGCCGGTAAGGGAGGCGAGTGATGGCGGACGCAGTGGGTGCAACGTACGAAGGTAAACTACAGGGCGAGGGGCTGTCGTTCGGCATCGTCATCGGCCGCTTCAACGAGTTCATCTCCGGCAAGCTTCTGAGCGGGGCTCTCGATTGTCTGACCAGACACGGCGTGGCGCCCTCGTCCATTGAGGTGGCGTGGGTGCCGGGTGCGTTCGAGATACCATTGGTGGCTTCGAAGCTGGCGGCAGGGGGCGTTATGACGCAGTGCTCTGTCTGGGGGCTGTGATCCGTGGCTCCACACCGCACTTCGACTACGTGGCGGCCGAGGTGGCCAAAGGTGGCCAAAGTGGGCTTGGACACGGGAGTGCCGGTCATCTTTGGCGTCTTGACCACCGACACCATCGAGCAGGCGGTGGAACGGGCGGGCACTAAGGGCTGGAGAACAAGGGGTGGGATGCTGCAGTGGCCGGCCCTTGGAGATGGCGAGCCTGCTCCAGGTTTTGGACGAGTTGGGGGGCTGGGGTCTACTCGAATCTCGTAGCGCTGGAGGGCGGGCGGCCGGCGCCGGAGGCGCCGGCCGCCGGACTTGACGAGGCCGGGGGCGCCATGAGGGCGTCCCCGGCCTCGGTCTCCGCTTCTCCGGTGGTACAGCTAGACGGCTTTCTGCACCTTATTGGCTTTGAGGCACTTCGCGCAGACGTAAGCGCGCACAGGACGCCCCTTGAGCAGGATGCGTACCTTCTGCACGTTCACGTTCCAGCGCCTTGGAGTGGCGCGCATGGAGTGGCTGCGGTTGTTGCCAAAACTCGGTGTCTTCCCGCACACCGCACAGATTCTGGACATCTTCTATTCACATCCCTTCACAGAGGAACCAGGCTCCTAGAGCGTACAAGTATGCCGTACCGACGTTCCCGCCGCAAGAGACATGGGAAGGGTGGTGTACAATAGCGCGCACGTGCCTGTGCGTGGAGCGCAGTACCGATCACCAAGCTCTTTGCAGGTTGGTCGAAGGACCCGGAAGAGGAGAGAGACGACCGTGCCGAAATCATCGGGCTTTCGTCCTGAGTCCCCGCCCAACGACGGCCGGCAGACCGGCCAAGTCGTCATTACCGAGCGGGCTATTGCCGACGTGGTGGGTCTCACGGTTCTCGAATGCTATGGAGTGGTGGGGATGGCCTCTCCAGGTCTATATCGTGGAGTGGCGCGACTCCTCACCCGCGACAAACTGCATCAGGGCATCCGTGTGGACAGCTCCAAAGACCAGTTGAAGATTGAGTTGTACCTCATAGTCGAGTACGGTCTGAATGTTGCCGAAGTGGCCGGCAACGTCCGCTCCCAGGTGGCGTACAGCGTTGAGCGGGCTACGCGGCTGCGTGTGACCGACCTCCAGGTGCACATACAAGGCGTGCGGGTGGGGGATGAGTGAATCCATAGTGGTCACGGCTGAGCGAGCCCTAGCCACCGTAGCCGCCGGCTTCCAGGCCTTGGAGGCTCGGAAACAAGAGGTAAACAACCTGAACGTTTACCCGGTTCCCGACGGCGACACGGGAACCAACCTGGCTTTGACGGTGAAGAGCGTACTGGACGATCTGCAGACATTACCCGGGGGTATGGGTCCGGCCGATATCTGTGCAGCCATGGAAGAGGCCGCGCTCATGGGCGCCCGCGGGAACAGTGGGGTCATCCTCTCGCAGATGGTGCGCGGGGCGATGGAAGAGCTGGGTGAGCATGGGGAGATAAGTCCCGCTTTGCTGCCCGCCGTTCTGCGCCGGGCCACAGACACGGCGTACCGAGCCGTGCGCAAGCCTGTGGAAGGAACCATGCTCACCGTGTTGCGTGAGATGGCCGAGGCGGCTGAAGCCGCCGCTCCCGGCCTCACCCTCCACGAACTGCTCGAGCGCGTGATCGAGGCCGGGTGGCAGAGCGTGCAGCGTACCCCACAACTGCTGAAAGTACTTGCCGACGCCGGCGTAGTCGATGCGGGCGGTTTTGGGTTGGTGGTCATCCTGGAGGGCATGGCAGGAGGGGAAGTGACGCTCGCGCGTGCGCTGACGGCTGAGGATCTGGCAGTGTTGCCGCCCAGAGACGAGGCAGAGGAGCACGCGGTCAGCCCCTACACCTATTGCACCAGCTTCCTGCTCAAAGGTAGCAATCTCGACTTGGTGGACCTGGAGACGGCGCTGGGGGGTCTGGGCGACAGCCTGCTCGTGGTGGGAGGGCCCAATCAGCTCAAGGTTCATATCCACACCGATGAGCCGGGGAGCGTGCTGGCCCTGGCCACGGCCCGCGGTGTCCTTTCCGTCATCGAGATCGACAATATGAAAGAGCAGACGGCCGCACGGAGCGAACGTCTGCGGGCAGCTGCGGAGAAGGCGGTCGCTACGCAGGGGCCGCTCGACGCCTGTGTGCCCGGGGGTCCGGACGGAGACGCGGGTCCGGTTCGTACGCAGGTGGTTGCCGTGGTGGCAGGGGAGGGTAACCAACGCTTGTTTGCCAACCTGGGTGTTTCCTCTTTCGTGGAGGGCGGGCAGACCATGAACCCCTCCGCCGAACAACTGATGCAGGCGGTCCGGCAGACCACTGCTCCTGATATCGTCATCCTTCCCAACAACAAGAACATCATCTTGGCCGCGGAGCAGATCGTGGGACGGGTGGAGGGTAAACACGTACAGGTGGTGCCCACCAAGTCCATGCTTGCCGGCATGTCTGCCATGGTGGTGTTCGATCCGTGCAGGGGCGGAGGGGAGAACATCGAGGAGATGCTGGCGGTACTGCAGACGGTCTCCACGGGTGAGATCACGCGGGCGGTGCGCGACTCGCGCATCGACGGCTTGGATATCCGCCAAGGGCATTTCATCGGCTTGGTCGACGGCAAGGTCCTGGCCACCGGGCCCACCCTTACGGGAGTGGCGGAAGAGGTGGCATTGCTGCTCGTCCGAGAGGACAGTGAGGTCCTGACCATCCTGGTGGGTGATGGCGACGACAACCGGGAGGCAGGGGAGGCTGCGGCCGCCCTTGCCACCCGGTATTCGGGTAGGTTGCAGGTCGATATCCACGAGGGGGGACAGCCCCTCTACCCGCTGTTGTTGTCTGTGGAGTGATAGCGCTTAGCTGAAGAGGGGGGGAACCGATGACCGAGCCCACAACACGGCTGACTCGTGCCAACACGTGTATTCTCGTGGATTCGACCGCAGACATGCCGGAGAGCTTGGCGGCCGATCCCAACGTCAGGATGATCCCGCTCTTGGTGCGCTTCGGCGATGAGATCTACAAGGATTGGATCGATATCACGCCGCCGGTCTTCTACTCGAAACTGCGCGCTGCCAAAGAACTGCCCACCACCTCATTGCCTTCCGTCGGCGAGTTCACCGACACTTACCGGCGGCTGAAAGAGACGTGGCCTTATATCTTCAGCATTCATCTGAGCTCCAAAATCAGCGGCACCTTCGACAGTGCTACGGTGGCGGCTGAGGCCTTCGAGGACGTCACGGTGGTGGACAGCGAGATCTGCTCGCTGGGAGTGTCCCTTCTCGTGGAGCGAATGTTGCTCAAGCTGGAGCAGGGTGTGGATTATGCCGCCCTCACGGAGTACGTGGAGTGGTTCAAGCGCACCCGTGGGATGCTGTTTCTCCTCGACACGCTCGAGTACATCGCCAAAGGCGGTCGCATAGGGCGAGCGGCGAGCTTGGCCGGAAGCCTGCTCAGCATAAAACCAATCCTGACCTTCACTGACGGTCTGGTGACGCCGTTCAAGAAGGCACGGGGCGAGAAGAAGGCCCTGCAACTCATCGTGGAAACATTCCTGGAGGACACCAAGCCCGGCTCTCCTGTGATCGCTACGATCGGACACGGTGACGACATAGAGAAAGCAGAGGAGTTGCGTCGCCTGATCGAGGCCACCGACCGTGATGTGGACATGCGCTTCATTGGGTACGTGGGCTCGGTCATAGGTACGTATGGGGGACCGGGCTCGCGGGTTCTGTACTACATCCAGGAGTGATCATGGAGAGAGGGGGCCTCTACTTCCCCCTCGGGAACGCCACACCCACAGGTGACCGTGGACCCACTGGGCCACCCACCTCCAAAAGGGCGATATCACCGCAGCGTCTCGACGTACCCCTCACCGTTCTGCCCGGGGTAGGCCGGGTCCTCGCAGGCCGTTTCGCCGCTCTTGGTATTCACTGCCTTCGCGATCTTCTCCTTTACCTGCCTTTCCGTCACGAACCTCCTTCCCGCTTGTGCAGCGTGTCGGCTCTGAGGGTGGGAGAAGCGGCCACCATTAGGGTGCGTGTGCGCTCCTGCTCCGTACGGCCTTCCCGCCGGCGGAACCTGCGCATTTTGGAAGCGCTCCTGGGCGATGATAGCGGCACGGTTCTTGCCGTCTGGTACAACCAGGCTTATCTGGAAGACGTGTTTGCGGCGCGGCCGGAGCTTCTTGTTCGCGGCGTGATCACCCATCGCGCGGGCCCACCTCGCTTCATTGTCCAGTCTCATGAAGTCCTGTCCGGGGGAGAGGAGGGCTTACATACGCTGGGATTAGTGCCGGTGTATCCGGCCACGGGAGAGGTGAGCGTGCGACTCATCCGCAGCACTGTGGCCAAAGCTCGTGAGTTCACGGTGCATCTGGTGGATCCCCTCCCCGCCCGCTTGGTGGCCAAGCGGCGCTACCCCAGCCGTTGCGAGGCCGTGATGGCCAGCCATTTCCCGCGCAACGAGTCGGACGCGCTGGCGGCCAGACGCCGACTGGCCTTTGAAGAGCTGCTCTTGCTACAGCTAGCCCTCCTGCAGCGGCGTGCGCGGCAGAAGCGATCGCGTGTGCGGCCACTCCCCCCTCCGGGAGACCTGTGCGCCCGCTTTCTTGCCTCCCTGCCGTTCCAACCCACTCCGGCTCAGCGTCGAGTGATGGCCGAGATCGACAGCGATTTGATGGCCAGCAGGCCCATGCTGCGACTGCTTCAGGGTGATGTGGGGTCAGGCAAGACGCTTGTGGCGGTCTATGCTTTGCTTCGTGCCGTGGAGGCCGGTGGCCAAGCGGCGCTGATGGCTCCTACCGAGGTGCTGGTGGATCAGCATGCGTTGAGGTTGAGCCAGGCATTGAGCCCTCTGGGCCTCGGCGTGGGCACGCTCAAGAGTTCCATGACCGCCGGTGAACGCAGGGCGGTTACGGGGCGTCTGGCGGCGGGAGAACTGCAGCTTGTGGTGGGAACCCACGCCCTGATTCAGTCGGGGGTGCACTTTGCCGATCTGCGCGCCGCTGTGGTGGATGAGCAGCATCGTTTTGGGGTGCGGCAGCGTGATGCACTGGGTGGAGAAGCCAACGGGCGCCCTCACGTGTTGCACATGACGGCCACTCCCATTCCCCGGACGCTGTGCCTGACGCTGTACGGGGATCTCGATCTGAGCGTTCTTGACGAGCTCCCTCCGGGGCGCACGCCCGTGCGTACCTTCTGGTTCCACCTGTGCGCCAAGCGTCGGCTTGGAAGTTCGTGCGTGAGCGTGTGGATGAGGGTGAGCAGGCGTGTGTGGTGTGCCCGCTCATTGAAGAGAGCGCTACCGTTGACGAAGCTTCTGCTACGGCTGTGTACGCCGAACTCGCCGCCGGTGAACTTAGCGGCTATCGAGTGGGCCTGCTTCACGGGAATCTGCCCTCCGCCCAGAAGCGTGAGGCCATGGCGGATTTTGCCGCGGGTCGGACCCAAGTGTTGGTCTCCACCACAGTGATTGAAGTGGGGGTGGATGTACCCAATGCCACGGTTATGCTCATATTGGGGGCACGTCGCTTCGGTCTGTCTCAGCTTCACCAGTTGCGAGGGCGCGTGGGGCGGGGGAGTCGGAGATCATACTGTCTGTTGTTCACAGACGAAGGGCAGGAGGATGCGGACGGGCGTTTGGGGTTGTTCGCTTCCACCAGTGATGGTTTTGAGCTTGCCGAGGCCGATCTACGTGTGCGAGGGGAAGGGCAGATGTTTGGGGATCGCCAATCTGGATTCGGGGACCTGCGTGTGGCGAGACTGCTCCATGATCAAGATCTGCTCCAAGACGCCAGACGTGAGGCGCAACACCTGCTCGCCGCTGATCCTTTGTTGGAACGGACTGCAGGAGGGTTTCTGCGGGAAGAGGTCACGAAT
Organism: Thermoleophilia bacterium; assembly: GCA_040770645.1. GTDB lineage: Bacteria > Actinomycetota > Thermoleophilia > RBG-16-64-13 > RBG-16-64-13 > JAAYZX01. Next base: position 15,256 of record JAXGIS010000005.1, read on the forward strand.
CGATTCGGCGGTCTGGAGCACTGGCTGGACCGGGCATGACGCGGGCGGCGTCGAGTCCCAGGCGTGCGTGGCTGGCAGTATCGTGGATACCAGTATGAGGGTATTGTGGGCTTTCTGAGAATCGTGGGCGGTGAATACGGCGGGCGCAGGCTGCGTGTGCCTGCCACAACGGCCGTGCGCCCCACGTCCGATCGAGTGCGCGAGGCGATCTTCAATGCCTTGGGCGCCTTCGAGGGGGCGTCGGTGCTGGATCTGTTTGCCGGGTCGGGCGCCCTGGGCTTGGAGTCCCTGTCGCGAGGGGCGATATGGTGCACATTCGTGGAGGGGGATCGTAAGGTAGTATGGACACTGAAGGAAAACATCGCGTCACTCGGCCTGGAGCAGGTAACCGAGGTCATCGTGGCGAAGTACACTGCCGGCCTCAGTGTGGTCGAGAGGAAGGGGCGGCGGTATGATGTGGTGTTCCTGGATCCGCCGTATCACATGACGGAGCAGGTGCTGGAACGTGTCACGCCACGACTCGAGGCACTGGTGAATCCGGGAGGACTCGTGGTTGTGGAGACGAGGAAGAGTGGCGGGCTCGTTCCCGGCTGGGAGTCGGTATTTGCCCGCACCTACGGGGACACAGGCGTACGCATCTCTAGGAGGGGAGACGAGACCCAGTGAAGACCGCGCTCTGCCCGGGAACGTATGACCCGGTGACCAACGGGCATCTTGACATTATCTCGCGTGCCGCGGACAAGTTCGACAAGGTGGTCGTTGCCGTGGTGAAAAACCCACCACGCAAACAACTGTTGTTTTCATTGGAGGAGCGCCTGCAGTTCTTGCGTGAGGCCACCAAAGACCTGCCCAACGTGCTGGTGGCCGTTCTCGACGGCTTGGTGGTCGATTGCGCGCGGAAGCACGGTGCTGATGCCCTGGTGAAAGGGCTTCGCGCAGTGATGGACTTCGAGTATGAGTTCCAGATGGCTCAACTCAACAAAGTTCTGGCCCCAGAGCTCGAAACCATCTACTTCATGGCTTCGGCAGGAGTTGGGTACGTCAGTTCAAGCGGCGTCAAAGAGATCGCCATGTTCGGGGGCGGCGTGGACGGATTGGTGCCCGACATGGTGGCCAAACGCTTCGCGGAAATCTACAGGTCCCTGGAGGCGTAGCATGGATGTCCTGGTCCTGATCGACAAGCTCGATGATCTGGTGCACGGTGCCAGCACCTTCCCCATGACCGACAAGGTCATGATCGACCGAGAGCAGATCTACGAACTGCTCGACCAGATGCGGGCCACGATCCCGGAGGAGATCAAACAGGCCCGGTGGATCGTCAAAGAGCGCCAAGAGATGCTGCAGGAGGCGAAGGAGGAGTCTGAGCGCATCATTGCGGAAGCCCGGGAAGAAGGCGCTCGCCTAACCAGTGAGCAGGAAGTCGTCAAGCGGGCTGAACGAGAGGCTGAGGACATCATCCGTGATGCCGAGGCGCGTGGGCGCGAGATCCGTCTGGGCGCCGAAGACTACGCCGATGAGGTGCTGGCCACGCTCGAGACCAACCTCGACAAGTTCCTGGCAGCCGTTCAGCGCGGGCGCCAGCGCCTGCAGGGTGGGCGCGAGGACGCCCCTTAAGCCGACTCCGCGCAACTACTGAGGTTCGCATTGGCCAGGCGGTCCACCAGCATTGATCTGCGTGAGCTTGCGCTCAGCACGGGTCATCGTGTGGAGCGCGTCCTGGATGTGGATATCGCCCCTATCGTATTCGGTGGGCTGTCTTATCAAGTGGTGGTGGGCGCACAGGGCGTGCGGGTCACGGTCGATCGCGTGTCCGGGGGATTCCTTGTCCGCCTCTCCTTTGACGCCTCGGTATACGGTCCGTGCTTCCGTTGCCTGAACGAGGCCAGTCTCGCTGTGCAGGCCAAGCAGGAGGAGTTCGTACCTCTTCATCCAGAGGAGTGGGGTCCGGGTGACGTGTCGCCCTTTGTGGACGATCTAGTGGTTGACGTGGAAGCGCTGGCGCGGGAGGCTTTGATCCTCGCGCTGCCGGGGAAGATCTTGTGCTCGGACGGGTGCCCCGGGGTGTGTCCTTCCTGTGGGCGCGAGGCGCACGAGGGTCCCTGCGAGGGTGTCGCCGACGAAACTGATCCGCGGTGGGCTTGTCTCCGTAACCTCGATTTGCCCTCTGAAGACACGTCCTCCTTGAAAACGGACGGTGAATGAGATATTAATCCTGGGCTTGCTACTACTAAGGAATGGTGAAAGTTGGCTGTACCCAAACACAAGACATCACGGTCACGGCGGAACAAGCGTCGCGCCAACCACGGTGTGACCGCGCCCCACATCGTAGAGTGCCCGCAGTGCCACAGTCCCAAGCTGCCCCACACCGTCTGCCTCAACTGCGGTACGTACCGCGGTCGGCAGATCATTGAGATCGAGGAATAGCAGCCTCGGGAGGGGTGCCGGTTGCTCCATGGGAGAGATCACCACATTTCGCTGTACAGACTGCGGATACGAGTCGGCGGCGATACGGTGGGGTGTCAGCGTCACTGATCCTCGACGCCGGTTCCTGCCCGCCCAGTGCCTGAGTTGTAAAGAGTACGTGGAGGTGGACCTGACCGGGGCCGATCTCCTCGTGGATGACTTCTTCTGTCCCACCTGCGGTGCACAGGTGTTCTTCGTGGAGAGGGCGGATGCGTACGCGTGCCCCAAGTGCGGTGGAACACACGTCGGTCCCCACCAAGGCCCCGCGTACTGGTAGTACCTCATCCCCCGCTCACTGGAGGAAAAGTGCCATGCAACTGATCGTCCAAGAGGGAAGGGCCATTGTCAGCCTCACGGTCCCCATTCGCGCGCACGACGAGGTGTTGCGTACCACCAGTTTCAGTGAGCTTACGGAAGAGGTGAAGGTCTTCTACCGTGATTTCGAGATCGTGCGAGTGGAGTTGCGCGGTGGAGATATTGAGGTGCTGCCACCGGCCATTGGAGGCATCTATTGGCTGGAGAAGGGGAGACGCTACCAGCTGAAGGTGGCAGTCGAGTAGTTTGGGAGAAGCGCACCGCCACGCTCATTACGGTGCCCACAGGGACATTCATTTCGGGAGCCGCTTCGGCTAGAATACGATGCCTATGGCTGTCCTTGATACAACCACCCTTGACACAACCATTCATGTCGGCCTGCGGCTGACTGCGGAGACGAGGAGGAGCGCATGGCGCTGGTAGACCCGGCCAAGATCAGAAACGCTGCCGTCGTGGGACACCGGGGTGCCGGTAAAACCTCACTCGTCGAGGCACTGCTCTTCACCAGTGGTGCCAAGAACCGCCTGGGCAACATCGTTGACGGCACCACCACCATGGATCACGATGAGGACGAGATCAAGCGGCAAATGACGATCTTGGCCGGTCTGGCTCATGTGGACTGGAACAAGGCCAAGATCAACCTCATAGACACGCCCGGTGAAGCATCCTTCATCAACGACACGTTGGGGGCGCTGAGCGTTGTCGAGAGTGTGATCATGGTGATCAACGCCGTGGCCAAGGTGGAGGTGCAGACGGAACGTCTGTGGAAGCGCGCTGTGGAGCTGGGTATCAGTCGCTTGGCCGTGATCAACATGATGGATCGGGAACGCGCCTATTTTGACGAAGCCGTCGATGCGCTTCGAAGTCGGCTGGGTTCCGGTGTGGTGGCGGTACACCTGCCCATTGGGGAAGAGGCAAACTTCAAAGGCGTCGTGGACCTTGTGGCCATGAAAGCCTACCTGTATACGGACAACTCGGGCACGGTAAGGAGTCTGATATCCCGGCCGACCTCGCGGACGCCGTCGAGGCCGCGCGTGAGAAGCTGGTGGAGGCGGTCGCGGAGGTAGATGACGATCTCACCGAAAAATATCTGGAAGGGAGGAGATCACCCAAGAGGAGTTGGTCACCGCGCTCAAAAGCGGTGTGACCAGCGGTCTCATTTCTCCGGTCGTGGCGATGTCGTCCGCCAAGAACATCGGGACGGATCGTGTCTTGGCGGCCATTGTGGACTTCCTGCCGTCTCCGGCCTCTGCTCAGCCTCACACCGTTGGTCTGCTCGATGATTCCGGTGACGTGGAGCTCGCACCTGCCGCAGACGCCCCGGTGGCCATGTATGTGTTCAAGACGCTGAGCGACCAGTACTCAGGGCGCATCAACTTGGCCCGAATTTTCTCGGGGCGCATCGGCAGCGATTCGCAGGTGTTGAACGTCCGCACCGGCGAACGCGAGCGTACCGGCAACATCTTGACCATGCAGGGCAAGGAGACCAAGGGCATTGACGAGGCCGCCGCAGGGGATATCGTGGCGCTGGCCAAACTCAAGGACACAGCCACGGGGGATACGCTGAGCGACGGGACACGTGTGGTGCGCTTCCCGCCTCAGGAGTTCCCGCCCGCCGCCATCTCGTTTGCCATCACCAGCAAGGCCAAGGGCGATGAGGAGAAGGTGTCCAACGCTCTGAAGAGGCTGAGCGAAGAAGACCCGGCTATGCAACTGCGCTTTGATGCCCAGACCAAGGAGATGATCATCTCCGGCACCAGCCAGGTGCATGTGGAAGTCATCCTCGACAAGATGAAGCGGCGCTTTGGGGTGGAAGTGGAGCTACATCCGCCGCAGGTACCCTATCGCGAGACCATTCGGCGCAAAGCCCAAGCCCAAGGCCGCCACAAGAAACAAACCGGTGGCCGTGGCCAGTTCGGCGATTGCTGGATCGAGATTGAGCCACTCGCGCGTGGTGAAGGCTACCAGTTCGAGGATGCCATCTTCGGCGGCTCCATTCCCAGGAACTTCATTCCCGCGGTGGAAAAAGGCATAGTGGAAGCCATGGAGAACGGCGTGGTCGCCGGCTATCCCGTGGTGGACGTGAAAGTCAAGCTCTACGATGGCTCGTATCACACCGTGGACTCGTCGGAGTTGGCGTTCAAGATCGCCGGCTCTCTCGGCTGGAACAAAGCCATGGGCTTGGCCGACCCTGTCTTGCTCGAGCCCATAATGAACGTTGAGGTTACTGCGCCCGAGGAAAACATGGGCGACATCATGGGTGATCTATCCAGCCGTCGCGGCCGCCCCCAGGGCAGCGAGACCGTAGGGGAAGTACAGGTCATTCGCGCTCAGGTTCCGTTGGTGGAGATGCTCTCCTACGCTCCACAGCTTCGCTCCATGACTGCCGGGCGCGGGTCCTACACCATGGAGTTTGATCATTATGAGGAAGTGCCCGTGCATCTGGCCCAGAAGGTGATCGAAGAGGCGGCTGCGCGCAAGAAGGAGGAGTCCTAAGCCGCCCGCCCGGGGCTCCGCCACCATCTGTGAATCCGGCCGCCCGGGTACCGCTTGAACGCGGTGCCCGGGCGGCCTCTTTTGTTGCCGCCGTCTTCCGCGCTCCACCCAGAGGTTCCGTCCCGGCTGTGACGTATCGTGATGCCCCCGGCGCGTGGTTATGTTGCGTTCCGGGCAAAGGAGTGCTGCAACGGATGTTGTACAATACAGTTGATGCAATCTCGGTTCACATACGGGGCATGGCAGAGAGCGGCAAACCCAAACGAGTGAGCGACCTGCTCGAGCAGGGCTTTGATTCGTTCTCCCGCTCGCAGAAGGCCATAGCCAGATACATCATCGATCACGTCGATGAGATTGGGTATCTGAGCGCAGAGGAGCTTGCGCGCAAGGGGAACACGTCCAGCTCCACCGTGGTCAGGTTCGCACAGTCTCTGGGCTTCAGCGGCTATCCGGATCTACAGAAGGCGGCTCGTGACGAGTTCCGCTTGGGAACGAGCACGCGGCCGTTGGTGAGAGATGATCAGTTGCTTTTCGTGGTGGAAGAGGATCTTCTCACCCGCGCGCTGCGGACCGACATCTTGAGCTTGGAAGAGACTCTCGCTAAGAACTCTTTGGCCACATTCGACAGGGCAGTGGACATGTTGGTGGCCACGCGGGGTCTGCTGGTGGTAGGACTGCACGAGGCCTCTATCGTGGCGCGTCATGCCGCGTACGTCTTCGAACTCCTGGGTATTCCCACAGCCGTCGTGGTCGACGGCTCAGAGGCCAATCTGGCTCGTCTGGTCCGCTTAGGCGGAGACGATTCCCTGCTGGCCGTGGGCTTCCGTCGGGCCCACCCTCAGACGGTGGCCTATGTGAAGGCCGCGGCCTCCCAAGGAGCTCACACCATTGTCATCACCGACAACTCACTGTCGGAACTGGCCGGCAAGGGGATATCACCCTTTTCGCAGACATCGATTCCACTTTTTTCGCCCACTCGCTGGTGGGTCCTCTCAGCCTCGTGAGCGCGCTCGCCGGAGGTGTATATGCGCGCGACAGAGAGGGGTTCGATGCTCGTCTCCGCGCCGTGCGTGAACAGGTTGACGAATCTGGTTGGCTGAAGTGAGCTGAGCACGGCCGCTGCGGGCCGGGTGGGCGCGGGGCTTGCTGTTGTGGGTGTGGTTGCTTTGACGGTTGTGTGGCCGGTTGTGCGTTGAAGGGCTATGGAGGGTCCGCTAAACTCGTAGGATGAATGAGCGCGCGGAGGGGAGAGACGTGAACGAAGCAGGCGCACTACGCGTTAGGTTTGGCTTGGCAGAGACACTCAAGGGTGGCGTGATCATGGACGTGACCAACGCCGAGCAGGCCAAGATCGCTGAGGAAGCCGGTGCCTGCGCGGTCATGGCTCTGGAGCGGGTGCCAGCCGACATACGGGCGCAGGGCGGTGTGGCCCGCATGGCTGATCCCACCAAGATCGCCGAGATCCAGGAAGCGGTTGCCATCCCCGTCATGGCCAAGGTGCGCATTGGGCACTTCGTGGAAGCGCAGATCTTGGAGGCGCTGAAGGTCGACTTCGTCGATGAATCCGAGGTGCTGACCCCGGCCGATGAGCATCATCACATCAACAAGTGGCGCTTCACCGTGCCTTTCGTTTGTGGAGCGCGCAACCTGGGCGAGGCACTGCGGCGCATCGTCGAGGGCGCGGCCATGATCCGCACCAAAGGTGAAGCGGGTTCGGGCAATGTGGTCGAAGCTGTGCGCCACATGCGTACCGTACAGGACGAGATCCGACGCATGGCCAATATGGACACCGACGAGCTTTATGCCGCCGCGAAAGAACTGGGCGCCCCTTACGAACTCGTGGCCTGGGTGGCCGAGCACGCTGCCCTGCCTGTGGTGAACTTCGCGGCGGGCGGCATAGCCACGCCGGCTGATGCAGCCCTCATGATGCAGCTTGGCGCAGACGGCGTGTTTGTGGGGTCGGGCATCTTCAAGAGTGCAGACCCGGCTTCACGTGCGCTCGCCATCGTGAAGGCCACTGCCCACTACCGTGACGCTTCCGTTTTGGCCGAGGTATCCCGTGGGCTGGGCGAAGCCATGCCGGGTTTGGAGATTGCGAGTATTGCTCCCGAAGAGAGGTTGCAGGAGCGGGGCTGGTAAATCCATGAGATCGCTCGTGGGCGTTCTCACGGTGTGGGGGCGTTCAACGAGCGTGGTTGCGCGTTGTGGTCACCGGGAGCCGGTGGGGGAGAAGTTCTTCTTCCTCGATATGGCGACGGTTGGGAAATACCGGCTGGGTTCGGAGGCGAGAGCACGAAGATGGGCAAGCCCGTCGACATCCACAGCCCAGTTTCGTGCCGGCGTCGGCCTTTCATTGGCAGGTGCTCTTTGAACGGGGGTTGCATGCCTTCGTCCTCGATATCGTCAAAGTCGGCGAAGGGCCCAGCGGTCTCTTCGCATTCGCGCTGATGGAGGTGTGAGCAGTGTCTGGCCATTCGAAATGGGCTGGGATCAAACACAAGAAGGCGGCAGCCGATGCCAAGCGGGGGAAAGAGTTCGCGAAGCTGTCGCGCGCCATCACCGTTGCTGCCAAGGAGGGCGGGGGGGACCCCAGCCACAATGCCTCGCTTGTCCAGGCTATTCAGAAGGCCAAGGACGCCAACATGCCCAACGACAATATTGACCGCGCCATCAAGAAGGGCACGGGGGCCGGCAGCGAGGCGCAGGACTTCCTCCATCTCACGTATGAGGGGTATGGGCCCAACGGTGTCGCGGTACTCGTGACGGTGCTGACCGACAACAAGAATCGATCGGCAGCAGACATCCGCCACATATTCGATCGTGCCGGCGGCAAGTTGGGGACGGACGGCTCTGTCGGTTGGCTGTTCGAGCGCAAAGGCGTGATCTTGATCGAAGATGCAACCCAAAGTGAGGACGACGTGATGATGGCGGCCATAGATGCGGGGGCCGAAGACGTATTGACCGAGGGCGATACCATCGAGATCCGGACCGACCCCAGCATGTTCATGGCCGTGCGTCAGGGATTGGAGGCGGCGAGCATCGCTTACACATCGGCCACGCTGACCATGATCCCCAAAGACACAGTGCCGCTCGATGAGAACGATGCGCGTAAGACGCTCCGCCTGTTGGATGCGCTGGAAGACCATGACGACGTCCAAGAGGTGTTCGCCAACTTCGATATCCCCGACCACATCATGGAAGCCTTGATGGGTTAGGTCGAAGATCGCTCCGTCGCCACAGATCATCCTCGGTCTAGACCCCGGCTCAGGGCTCATGGGATACGGGGTGGTGGAGGTGCGGGGCAGCGTGCTGTGCGCCGCCGAGTACGGTGCGGTGAGCACTCCGCCCGGTTTGGCATTGGCCAAGCGTCTGCTCCTCATCTTCAACGAGTTGACCGACATCATCGCCCGCACCGAGCCACAGGCCGTTGCCATCGAATCGCTGTTCTTCAATGCCAATGCCCGCACCGCATTGGCCGTGGGGCAGGCGCGGGGCGTGGCGTTGCTGGCGTGTGCCCAGTCTGGGCGCGATGTAGTCGAGTACACGCCGCAACAGGTCAAGCAAGGAGTGGCCGGTTATGGGCGGGCGGACAAAAGACAGGTGCAGGAGATGGTCAGGTTGCTTCTGGGTCTAGACGACATACCGCGCCCCGACGATGCGGCAGATGCACTGGGAGTAGCCATCTGTCACGCCAATTCGCTTGGTTTGCGCTCCAGGCTGGCGGCCGCCGGCGTGGACGCCGGTTGCAGCAATACACATGGAGCTGCGCCGGCGAGGCGCACACGGAGGAAACCGCAGTGATCGACCGCTTGACGGGCATTGTGCTCCAGAAGTCGGGCGAAGGCGTGGTGATCGACGTGGGCGGCGTCGGTTTCCGGTGGGAGGTACCGGCGCTGAGCCTGCGTGCACTGACGGGCGAGGGCCAGAAGGCGACACTGTTCACATATCTCAATGTGAAAGAAGACGCGTTACAACTCTATGGCTTTGCCACAGAGGAAGAGCGTGAGATCTTCACCCTGCTCCTCACGGTTAGCCGGGTGGGACCCAAGCTGGGGCTGGCCGTGTTGTCGAGTTTCCGGCCCGCCGAAGTGGTGCGGGCATTGGTCACGAGCGACGTGCGCGGTTTGTCATCTGTGCCTGGTCTGGGGCGCAAGACCGCCGAGCGTCTCGTGTTGGAGTTGAAGGATAAGGTATCTGCAACATGGGCAGAGGCAGGGGCCACGGATAGCGCAACCCCGGCGCACAGCCCGACACGTCCTGGGAGCCTGATACTATCTCCTTGGCGAAACTAGCGCTCCAGGAGTTGGGAATGAGCACGGCTGAAGCCGACTACGCCCTGCGGGACGCCTCTGGTGAGGAGCCCGTGCCGGTACTTGTTCGTCGCGCGCTGACCCGTAGGGAATAGTGCAGACGGGAAGCGGCGGCCCCAGAGAATAGTGCCGGATGAAGCCATGGTGATATCAACGGCATGAGCAAAGATATCGATAGAAAAGCAGCCAGAAGCGACTTGGCGGATCCTGTTCGTCTACCCGAGGAACAGGAGTTGGAAGGCTCCCTGCGCCCTCGTACGCTCGAGGCCTTCATCGGCCAGGACCGCCTGCGCGAACAGCTCTCCATCTTCATTCAGGCAGCCCTCACCCGTAGCGAACCGCTCGACCACGTGCTGCTAGCGGGGCCTCCCGGGCTTGGGAAGACCACACTGGCATCCATCATCGCCCACGAGATGGGAGTATCCATCTCCACCACATCGGGTCCGGCACTCGAACGCAAGGCGGATATGGCGGCCATCCTGACCTCGCTGGGCGAGGGGGATGTCCTGTTCATTGACGAGATACATCGTCTCAACCGCGCCATCGAAGAGATCCTCTATCCGGCCATGGAGGACTTCCAGATCGATATCGTGATAGGCCAAGGGCCGAGCGCCCGCACCATCCGTTTGGATCTGCCGCATTTCACTTTGATCGGCGCCACAACGCGCTCTGGTCTCATCACCACTCCACTGCGTGATCGTTTCGGCCTGTCACACAGGCTTGAGCACTATCCGGTGGAGCATCTGATGCAGATTGTAGCCAGATCGGCGGGCCTCCTCGCCGTGGGCCTGGAACCCGATGGAGCCATGGAGTTGGCGCGCCGTTCGCGGGGTACACCACGCATTGCCAATCGCCTGCTCAAGCGTGTACGAGACTACGCTCAAGTCCGTTACGAAGGGCATATCACCGCTCCCATCGCCCGCGAAGCACTGGAGTTGTTCCAGGTGGACGGGGAGGGTCTGGATCACATAGATCGCGAAATCCTCAACCTCATCTTGAGGAACTTCGATGGGGGACCGGTAGGACTGTCAACCTTGGCTGTAGCTATTGGCGAGGAACCGGATACTATCGAAGACGTGTACGAACCGTATCTACTGCAGCGCGGGTTTCTGAAGCGCACTCCTCGTGGGCGGGTACTGACCCGTTTGGGCTACCGGCACTGTGGTGTGGCGATGCCGGCAGAATCTCCCCGCCTCTTCACCGATGGACCTTGAGGGCTCGTCGCAGTTGACACCGGCGGCCGGTTGCCGGTCCGAGCGCAGTGCGCTGTTGCTCCATATCTGTTGCGGCCCGTGCGCTACGGCTACAGAGGAGTTCTGGACGGCGCAGGGCTACGAGACGGTCGGCCTCTTCTATAACCCGAATGTGCAGCCTCTCCTGGAATTCCGTCGCAGGTTGGAGGGGGCGCGCCTCCTGGCCGGAGCGCGAGCTTTCACCTTGCTTGAGGACTTGGCATATAACCCGATCGAGTGGTTCCGCGCCGTGGGACTGCACGAGGGACGCGAGCGCTGCCGTGCCTGTATTGCCATGCGCCTCGACGTGACCGCGGCGCACGCCAAGCGCACCGGTTGCTTCGCGTTCACCACCAGTCTGGCCATTAGCCCCTGGCAGGATCACGAGGCCATTCAGGACGGCGGCGAAGCAGCGGCAGCCAAACACGGCGTCTCCTTCCTGTACGAGGATCTCCGGTCCCGCTACAGGGATTCCCGCCGCCAAGCGCGCGTTCTCGATCTGTATCGCCAACAGTATTGCGGTTGTGTCGTCTCAGAATGGGAGCGCTACCGTTACGCTTGAGCGGTTGGGCAAAGGACTGCTGATAGCCGGTGCGGCCCTGGCGCTGACCGGCGCTGTGTTGTGGGCTCTCTCGCGCTTGGGCTGGCAGCGGTTACCCGGAGACCTCGTGTGGCGAAGCAAGGGTGGCGTCACGGTCTTCATACCATTAGGGTTCAGTGTGTTGTTGAGCGTCATCCTGACCGTGGTGCTGAATCTCATCTTCCGGCGGCGGTAACCTCACTTGCTACTTGAGGAACTGGACTTCGACTTCCCGGGGGAATTGATCGCGCAGCACCCTGTGGTGCCGAGGGATGCTTGTCGCCTCTTGGTGCTGCCCCGCTGCGGATCGATGGAACACACTCGTTTTCGGGAGGTGACACGTCTCCTTCTCCCCGGGGATGTACTGGTGATCAACGACTCCCGTGTGCTTTCAGCCCGCCTGTTCGCCCGCAAGGAGACGGGAGGGGAGGTGGAACTTCTCTTCCTTCACCCGCTTTCTCAATCCGGCGACGTGTGGGAAGCACTGGCCCGTCCCTCTCGGCGACTCCGCGAAGGCATGGAACTGGTTGTGGACGACAGGCGGCTGGCCTTGCGAGGGCGAAGGGGAGAAGGACGGTGGGCGGTTGCATCGAGCACCGGCGAACCGCTGGCCCGTCTGATGGAAGACAAAGGCAGGCTTCCGCTTCCTCCTTACGTCCACACGTACCCTTCTGACCCCGAGTCCTATCAGACAGTGTATGCCGACGCTCCAGGTTCGGCAGCCGCGCCCACGGCCGGACTGCACTTCACGCCGGGATTGATGGTTGCCGCAGAGGAACTCGGCTGCCGTTTCGCACGGGTGACGTTGCATGTGGGTCTCGATACCTTCCGGCCGATCACTGAAGCACGTATCGACGATCACCGCATCCACCGCGAGTGGTTCAGCGTCGCTCGGGAATCCTTGGCCACTATCGATATGTGCAGGGCGAGTGGGGGGCGGGTGATCGCCGTGGGCACCACGTCGGTCAGGGTGCTCGAGTCATTGTATGGTTCACCCGGTCACGTGGAGCGAGCGCAGTCGAGCAACGGCACCATATGCGGCACCACGGGTTTGTACATCACGCCCGGCTATTGCTTCAAGGCCGTCGATGCCCTCATCACCAACTTCCATTTGCCGCGGACCTCTCTGCTGGCACTGGTGATGGCCTTCGGCGGTGTGGACCGTGTGCGAGACGCGTATGCCGAGGCGATCAGACGGCGGTATCGTTTCTTCAGTTTCGGGGACGCCATGTTCCTGGAGGCGCCGAGCGCAAATGGCGTGCCAGAGCGCAGGCAAGGGGGGAATGACCTGAGATGACCGCCATACCGCGTTTCCCGTTTCGCGTTACTCATACAGACGGCGCTGCGCGAGCCGGTATCCTTGAGACCCCACGCGGCACAGTCGCCACGCCGTGTTTCATGCCCGTAGGCACCAAAGGCACCGTCAAAGGGGTCGCCCCTGAGCGCCTCGCCGCAGCCGGGGCCCAGATCGTGTTGGCAAACACGTATCATCTGTCACTGCGCCCGGGGTCATCGACAGTGCGCGACCTTGGGGGGCTGCATCGTTTCATGGGCTGGCAGGGCCCCATCCTCACCGATAGCGGGGGCTTCCAAGTCTTCAGCCTTATGGACACGGCTCGCGTGGACGACGACGGCGTCACCTTCCGTTCCGTTTACGATGGTTCGTTGCAACGTTTCAGCCCAGAACGGTCTATCGAGGAGCAGCAACGCCTGGGGGCAGACATAATCATGTGCTTCGATGAGTGCCCCCCGGCCACGGCGTCGGTGGACGCCGTGGCGGCGGCGGTGCGCCGCACCACCGCCTGGGCCGCCCGTTGCCGGAAGGCCCACGCGGAGGCCGGGGGTCTCGGTAGTGACGGACCGCAGATGCTTCTGGGGATCGTGCAGGGCGGTGTCGATGCCGCTCTTCGCCGCGAGAGCGCCCTGGCCCTTTTGGAACTGGATTTCCCCGGTTACGCCATCGGTGGTCTGTCCGTGGGCGAAGAGCGGGGGCCCATGCTGGAGACCACCGCCGCCACAGCTGCGTTGCTCCCCGAAGAGCGCGTGCGCTACTTCATGGGTATCGGCGACCCTCAGGGTGTGCTGGATGTCATTGAGCGAGGAGTTGATCTATTCGATTGCGTGCTGCCCACGCGCACCGCACGCATGGGAACCGCCTTCACTCCCCAAGGTAGGCTCAACCTACGCAACTCCCAACACACCCTCTCCGACGAGCCCTTAGACCCCGAGTGCCCGTGCACGGCGTGCCGGACCTTCTCGCGCGGGGTATTGAGGCATCTCGTCACCCAGAAGGAGATGCTGGGGCTACAGTTGTTGAGCGAACACAACCTGACTTTCTTGAGCCGGTTGGTGGCTGGGGCTCGAGGAGCTATACAGATGAATTCGTTTGCAGCTTTTAGAAAGCAGTGGATTGGAGCGTGATAAGATACGCCGTATGTGGCGAATCAGTCACAGATCACGCGCACGCGTAGCGGAACCGGGTTGGTTGCGCGCAGGGCACCTATGAGGAGGCGAGATTGAACAACATCGGACTGCTGGCCATATACGTGGTTGGCTTCATCGCCATTTTTTACTTCTTGGCGGTGAGGCCTCAGCAGAAACAACGGAAGGCTCACGAACAGCTGATCAACTCGGTGAAGCGTGGAGACCGGATTGTCACCATCGGAGGGGTTTTCGGCACCGTCAAACGGGTCGAAGAAGGGCTCGTAGTGGTCGAGATCGACAAAGGCGTCAACATCAAGGTTGCGCGTCGCGCGATTGCGGAGATTGCCAGCGCCGAGCAGAAGGCCACGGCCGCCAAAGTCCTGGATAAGCCGGTCAAGGACGAGGACGTCGAAGAGATAGAACCGGTGGAGGCTGAGGCAGTGGAGGAAGTCGATGCGGACGCCACCGAGCCTCCCGCCGATGTAGAGGAAGAGAAGAAATAGGGTCATACCACGGCGCACGACGCTGCGCTGCGCCCCCACCTGCACGCGCGCCCATCATTGACAGCAGGACAGGTGGTGTCTTATGCTGCGTCGACTCTCGGGGGTGTGGCGTCCTTGTTGATGCCTTGGCGTAATTACGGCTTTAGGGAAGGTAGCTGTGTCCTCAACCCAGCGTAGTATCGTGTTCTTGGTGGTCGTTGCTATTCTGCTGGCTCCGGCCTTGTACTTCATCATTCCGCCGTCTCAGAAGACGAAGTTAGGCCTGGATCTCCAGGGCGGCTTGGCCGTCATCTTGGAGGCGCAGGACAGCGTGCGGGCTCCTCGCACAGAAGAAGGCATGAACAAGGCCATCGGCATCATCGTGGAGCGCATCGACCGCCTGGGTGTGGCTGAGGCTGAGATCCAACGTCAGGGTGACTGGAAGGTTAGTGTGCAACTCCCCGGCATCAGCAACCCGGAGCAGGCACTGGCCGTAATAGGGCGCACCGCCGTCTTGGAGATGTACGACGTCACCAAGCAGTTTGACAAGTCGTTCGCCTCTGAGGCCGAGGCGCTGGCTGCCGCTGGAGTGGACAATGCCGGTCAGCTACCAACGGACAAGCGTCTTGTGTTCTGGCCGGAATCCAAGAGCGGCCGCCCGGACGCGTGGATGTTGATCACAACTCCACCTCCCATCACGGGCTCAGACCTCAAGGAAGCCCAGGTGGGTTTCGACCGCAACAACAGACCCAAGGTCGATTTTCAGCTCAAAAGCGAAGGCGCCACCAAATTGCCGCACTAACGGATGAGCTGTCCAAGCGCGGTCAGATCACAGGGCAGGATCAGCTTCTCGCCATCGTTCTTGACGGGAAGGTGGAGTCCGCACCTCGGGTGCTCGAGCGCATCGATGGGGGCCGGGTGGAGATTACCGGCAACTTCACACTGCAGGAAGCCAAAGATCTGCAGGTGGTGCTGCAAACCGGCGCTCTGCCCATCGAACTGGAAGTCGTCGGCCAGAGGTCCATCGGGGCCACGTTGGGCAAGGAATCGCTGCAGCAAGCGTTGGTGGCCGGTGGTATCGGCCTCATTTTGGTTCTCATCTTCATGGTGGCCTATTACAGGATGTTGGGCTTGGTGGCCGATATTGCGTTGCTGGTCTACGGAGTCCTATTCTGGGGCCTCCTCAACGTCATAGGTGTCACCCTCACGCTTCCCGGCATTGCCGGCGTCATTCTCACCCTGGGCATGGCTGTTGACGCCAACGTGATCATCTTCGCCAGGGTGAGAGAGGAAGTGGCGGCCGGCAAGACGTTGCGCACGGCCATCGAGACGGGATTCCGCAAAGCCTTCACGGCCATCGTTGACGCCAACGTCACTACGGTCATCACGGCGGTGGTGCTGTTCTTCACTGCCACCGGCGGGGTGCGCGGCTTCGCCTTCACCCTGGGCTTGACCACCCTGATCGACCTGCCATCCTCGTCACCCGGTCCTTGCTTGTGGTTCTGGGGGGACTGAGAGTATTTCGAAATCTGTCCATGCTGGGGCTCAAGGCCAAGGTCGCGGAGAAGAGCGCATGAAGATCTACCCTTTCATGAGATATAAGTACTGGCTCGTCGGGCTGCTCGGCGCCGTGACCGCCTTCGCACTCATAGCCATCTTTGTGGTGGGTCTTCATCTGGGGATCGAGTTCAAAGGAGGTGTGAAGGCCGAAGTCAGGCTTACGGAGGCCTCCACCTCACTCGAAGTGCGCGAAGCGTTCACCGCCGCAGGCATTCAAGAACCTATTGTCCAATCGGTGGGCAACGACACTTTCGTGATCACGGCGCCGGAGATGTCGGACGAGCAGTTCAAACAGGGTATCCAGAACCTGTCCGCCTTGGGTGCGCAGGAAGCCACCGCGGGACTGGAGCGGATAGGGCCGTCTTTCGGCAAGGAGACCGCCAACCGCGCGATGTTGGCCGTGGGCATCTCCATCCTGTTCATGATCGGGTACATAGGATGGAGGTTCGACTTCAAGTTTGCGCTGCCGGCCATCGCGTCTCTGGTGCACGATGTCGCCCTCATGTTGGGTATCTACGCCGTAGCGGGTAGGCTTGTCACCACGGCCACGGTGGCAGCGACTCTCACCATTCTCGGCTACTCCATCAACGATACCATCATCGTCTTCGACCGCATTCGCGAGAATCAGGGCTTCATGAAGACCGAGACGTACGGAGACATGGTGGATAAGTCCATTCGCCAGGTCATCGTCCGCTCGATCAACACATCGGTGACCACGCTGCTCCCACTGTTGGCCATCCTCCTATTCGGAGGGGAGACGCTGAAGGACTTCGCTCTCGCCCTGTTCATCGGGATCACGTCGGGAACTTACTCGTCGATCTTCGTGGCCGCGCCACTCCTCGTTTTGTGGAAAGAAAGAGAGCCGAAGTATCGCCGGCGTTTGGCCGCGGCCAAAGGAGCCTGACGCGTACTCGCCTCCGGGCGGCGTTGTTGCCGCTCTAGTTGCAAGGGCCACCGGTTAGGCCGGCCGTCTTGTTTGTGCGCCTTCCGCGGCGGGAAACACACACTACAGGCCACCCTCACAAGCGGGGAGCGCATGAGTGAGTTCAAACCCTGGGAGGAGAGAGAAGGCGAGCCTAGCCTCAGCGCTCGGGATCTGATCGAGACGATCTTCCTGGTCGGCGTGGGCGCCGCGGCCCTTGCGCGGGAACGGCTTGGCGCCGTAATGGATGACTTGGCAACGCGTGGGCGGCTGAACGGAGAAGCCGCACAGGCCGTGTGGGAACGTGTCGCCGGGGGCGGCCGCCATAAGGCCGCAACCGGAACGGACCAGATCGATGTACGCGACATCGATTTCCGCCTGCGACAGATCGAGCATCGGCTACGGTTGCTCGAATCCCGTGTAGACCGGTGTACAGAAGACAAGGATTCCTGACCCGCGTCCGCAACTTGGAGACGGTACGTCACGTCTCCGAGGTTGCCATTCGCCACGGGTTCGGCTACTTCTTCGAACGCCACAATCTATGGGATCTAGTGCCGGGACGAAAGCGTTCCACCACGCCCGTGCCCTCCCAGTTGGGGCGACATCTGCGGGAGATGCTCGAAGAACTTGGGCCCACCTATGTCAAATCGGCCAGGTCCTGAGCACGCGGCCGGATGTTGTGCCGCCGGAGATGATCCAAGAACTAGCTCGGCTTCAGGACCAGGTGACGCCTATACCCTTTTCCACGGTGCGGACCGTGATCGAAGAGGACTTGGGACTGACGGTGGAGCGGCTCTTCGAGTGGATCGAGGAGGCGCCTCTGGCCTCGGCCTCGATCGGTCAAGTTCACAGAGCGGGGCTGCCGGGGGAGATGTCGTTGCCGTGAAGGTGCAACGCCCCGGAGTACGAGAGCAAATCAAGCGCGATATCGATCTCTTTTACCAACTGGCCGGCATGTTGGCCAAGCGGACGGGACGCAGCCTTCTGGTGGACCCCATTCAACTGGTCGATGAGTTCGCTGCCGCCATTACTCGCGAGACCGACTATCTGCTGGAGGCACGCAACGCTGAGAGGTTCGCCCGCAATCTGGCAGGGGACGCGGATTTCTTCATTCCAGCGGTTCACAGGCGCCTGTGCAGCCGTCGGGTGATAACGCTGGAGTTCGTATCGGGAGTCACGTTGAACGCGCTGGATCTGGAGGGCATGGACTTCGGGGAGCGGATGCGCCTCGCCAATCTGCTGGCGGATCTCTGGTTCAAGATGGTGCTGCGCGACGGCTTCTTCCACGGTGATCCGCATCCGGCAAATGTGGTGTTGGTCCCTGATGGACGTGTGGGGTTGCTTGATTTCGGGAGCGCGGGGGCACTGGCTCCAGACGACTTGATGAACGGCGCCCGGCTCTTCCGTCACGTGGTCAGCCAAGATCTGCGTGGCGTCAAGCGTGCGCTCAGGAGATTGGGATTGCGCTGGAGCAACCAAGATGAAGGGCAGGTGGATGAGGCACTTGAGGGCCTTTTCAATCGCTACTACGGTCTCGGGCTGGCTGAGATCGAATCCGGAGCATTGGTGAAGGACGTGTTTGAGGTGGCCTACGCGCTTCGTCTGCGGTTGCCGGCCCGCTTCGTTCTGCTCGAGAGGGCCATTGTCGTTCTGGAGGGTGTGGTCGGCCGGGTGTACCCTGAGTTCAATGTGTTCGACCTGGCTCGAACTTACGTGCAGCAGTCGGCGGTGGAGAGAGGCCTGCCGGCTGCACTGGCGGCCAGGTTGGGTAGATCCGCGCGCGATTATGCCGAAGCATTGGAGAACTACCCTCTGCAATTGCGTGACATCTTCGAACTCATCACGCGGGGGGAACTGAGAATCAACTTCGTCCATTCGGGGCTCGAAGACCTTATTCACCGGCTTGATGTCATCACCAACCGCTTGGTCGTGGCGCTGGTTGCCGCCTCTTTGGCGTTGGCCAGTTCAATCATCACCACCTTCGTCGAACGCGGCCCGCACGTGTTGGGAGTATCTTTGTGGGGCATCCCCGGCTTCCTCGTGGCGCTGTTCTTCGGGGTCTGGTTGCTCTGGGCTATTTTCCGCTCGGGGCGCCTATAGGCGAGACGTCCAGATACGAGCGTATACTTTCAGTGAGAATGCGATGATGTGCCGGCCCGGCGGCCGGCAGGTGGAGAGGCTGTGCAAATATCAACGGCGTGGGACATACGGCCGTTTCGCTGGGACGTGGCCGAGGGCATTTCGCGGGAGCTGAATCTGCCCCTGCTTGTGGGAGTGGTCATGGCCCGCCGGGGATTCAGCGGGCCTGAGGAAGCGCACAACTTTCTCTATCCGGACGGGATCGTACCCAGCCCCTTCCTGCTTGGTGGCGTGACTGAAGCCGTGGACCGTATTGCCGCGCATATGGATGCAGGTTCGCGGGTGGTTGTCTACGGCGACTATGATGTAGATGGCATTTCCGCCGGTGCCCTGATGGTTCTGGGCTTGAGAGAGCTGGGCATGAAACCGGAATGCATCCTTCCCAATCGGTTTGAGCACGGCTACGGATTGTCGGCGGGAGCCGTTCATCAGTTGGCCGCCGGGGGTCCTGGTTTGCTGATCACGGTGGACTGCGGGGTGAACTACCCGGAAGAAGTGGCGTTGGCCCAAAGCCTGGGCATGGAGGTGGTGGTGACGGACCACCACACCCTGGGGGAAACGATGCCTCGGGCCGTAGTGGTACATCCTCGCATCCGTGAGTATCCGGGGTCTGATCTGTGCGGCGTGGGGGTGGCGTTCAAGCTGCTGCATGGGCTGCACGTGCGATTGCGGAGGGAGCTCGAGGATCGAGTACCTCCCTCACTGCAGTCTTTGCTGGATCTGGTCGCTCTCGGCACCATCGCGGATATCGTGCCCCTTATAGGAGAAAACCGCTATTACGTGAAAGAAGGATTGCGGCGCATGGCTTGGGGCGCGCGGCCGGGGTTGCGCGCGCTCATGGATGTCTCCAACTGTGTTCCGGAATCGATCGATACGGCGGCTGTCGCCTACAGGATAGCGCCGCGGCTCAACGCTCCCGGACGGTTGGACAGCCCCGACCTTCCGCTGAAACTGCTTCTCACTCAGGATATAGAAGAGGCTCGCGTCATAGCGGCGCGCCTCAACGACATGAATCGTGAGCGTCAAGAGGTGGAAGCCGCGATTCTCAAAGAGGCGCTTGCGCTTGCGGAGAAAGAGGATCCGGCGTCGCCCGCCCTCGTGCTGGCGGGGGAGGGCTGGCATGAAGGAGTCGTTGGTATCGTGGCGTCGCGCCTGGTGGAGAAGTTCTACCGGCCTGTTGTCCTCTTGGCCCTTGCCGGAGACAGGGCGAAGGGGTCGGGAAGGAGCATACCGGCTTACGACCTGATTTCCGGCCTTACCGAGGCGTCACATCTCCTCGACGTATATGGGGGCCACAAACAGGCCGCGGGTCTCACACTACATCGCGCGCGGGTGGATGAGTTGCGTACCGCGCTGGTGGCGGATGCGGCGGCTTCGCTGACTCAGGCCGATCTCACCCCGGTCTATACACCGGACGCCATCGTCTCCGGCACGGAGTTGACCCTCGATACCGCTGAAGCGCTCGGGCTTCTGGGGCCGTTCGGTGCTGGAAACCCCCAGGTTCGGCTTCTGGCCTTGGGGGCGGAGTTCGACAACGTGGCGTGTACCAGGAACGGTGATCATCTACTCTGCGCTCTGGCCTTGGACGGCCTGCGTATCCGAGGCATCGGCTTTGGCCTGGCGAAGACCCTCTCCGCAGCCGGGCTGCAGGACTCGAGAAGGCATGCGGCGCTTCGGCTGGAGGCCAATCGGTGGAACGACATCGTTCGGCCCGAGGTGGTCATCCACTCCCTGTTTGACGTGAACGAATTTGGTGAGGATGCGCTTGGCTGCGCTCCCGACTGTCCCTACCTCGATGATCTTCTCGCGCCGCCGGCTTGCGCTCACTGCTCAGAGCCGCTCGCCGGACTCGACACTGTCCACGACGTCACAGAGGTGCCGGGTAGGGACCTGCGCGGCGCGGGCATGCAGCTCTCCACTATTGCACAGGTGGTGTCGGCGGGAGAGCCCACCGCCATCGTGGCCTGTTCAGTAGCGCCGCGTCTGGGGCAGGTGGCCGGTCGAATCCCCTTTGATCGTTTGGGAGTACCGGGCGTCGACTGTGTGGGTCGGCTGTGTTGGCGCACACGCCTCGCCGGGTTGCGGTCGAACTCTCTGTTGTTCGTCGATTGGACGGCCGCCGGGCGGCGGGCTGATCTGCTGAAGGGAC
The DNA here is from genome assembly GCA_040770645.1 of Thermoleophilia bacterium. Classification (GTDB taxonomy): domain Bacteria; phylum Actinomycetota; class Thermoleophilia; order RBG-16-64-13; family RBG-16-64-13; genus JAAYZX01. Next base: position 36,328 of record JAXGIS010000005.1, read on the forward strand.
GCCGCCACATCATCGTGCTCGATCCCCCGTACCACGCGAGCCACACGGCGCTGCTGCACCTGTGCTCTGATGCGGGTGCAACGATCCATCTCTGCTACGGCCCGGAAGAACGTGAGTTCACAGAGCGTTTCTTGCGGGCATCTACGCACCCTCGCACGTGGATGGTGCCCCTGTACAGGGCGCTTCGTGGAGGCGCAGGCCGTGACGAAGCTCTGCGTATCGTCGCTCGAGAGGCGTGGGACTCCGGATCCATCCCGCCGTCGGGGTATGAACTTCAGCGGGCGTGGAGAATACTGGCGGCGCTGGGGCTGACCGAATCCAGCCAGGCATCCCTCCCTCTGGATCCCTCAGCTATTCCTGAGTACGCAGAGGGCGAGGCCGAGTATGAGGAAGCGGTGAGGCTATGCCGGACGCTGTGAAGAAGGCACCCGCCGTGGGGAATCCGGCCATTGCCACCAAGATCACCCAAGAGGATCGGTTGTTATTGGACGAGCTGTTTCGGCAGATCGTCCGCTACAACCCCAATTTCGACCGCGACCTGGTGACACGGGCCTTCGGGGTGGCCGTCTCACAGCATCGGCATCAGCTGAGGGCCAGCGGAGAGGATTACATACACCATCCGCTCGGAGTGGCCATCATCTGTGCCCAACTGCGGCTGGACTCGGCCACCATCGCTGCGGCGCTTCTCCACGACGTGGTTGAAGACACCGACGTAGGCCTCGACCGCATCAAAGAGGAATTCGGCGACGAAACGGCATTGCTGGTTGACGGTGTCACCAAACTGAGTCAGATGTCCTTCCGGAGCGTGGAAGAGGAACAGGCCGAGAATTTCCGGAAGATGATCGTGGCCATGGCCAAAGACATCCGCGTGATTCTGATCAAACTCGCGGACCGTCTTCACAACATGCGCACTTTGAGCTATCTGGGCAGAGAGAAGCAGATCCAGAAGGCCAAAGAGACGCTGGGCATCTATGCACCACTTGCGCACCGGCTCGGTATTGAGTCGATCAGATGGGAACTGGAGGACCTTGCCTTCCAGACGTTGCATCCGCGCAAGTACGCGGAAATCGAGCAAATGGTGAATCAACGCCGGACCGATCGCCAGGCATACATCGAAGAGGCGCGCAGCATACTCAAGAGCGAGTTGGATCGAGCCAGGATCGATGCCGACATCGTTGGACGAGCCAAGCACTTCTACTCCATATACGACAAGATGACCCGCAGGGGCAAGGAGTTCAACGAGATCTACGATCTGGTGGCTATGCGCGCCGTAGTGGCCTCCGTGCGTGACTGTTACGCCACGCTGGGGATCATCCACTCGCTGTGGAAACCCCTACCCGGCCGTTTCAAAGACTACATCGCCATGCCCAAGTTCAACATGTACCAGTCCTTGCACACCACGGTCATCGGGCCGCAGGGCAAACCGCTCGAGATTCAGGTGCGAACGCGCGAGATGCATGAGACATCGGAATACGGCATTGCCGCGCACTGGATATACAAGGAGAAGGGCAAGGACACCGCTCGGGCGCAGGAGCCACTCAACAAATTCACGTGGCTGCGTCAGGTCATGGAGTGGCAGTCGGAGACCCTCGATGCGGGCGAGTTCATGGAGTCGCTGCGCGTGGACCTTTTCCAAGATGAGGTCTACGTCTTCACGCCCAAAGGCGAGGTGAAGGCGCTGCCGCTTGGGTCTACGCCGGTTGACTTCGCCTACGCCATTCACACAGATGTGGGCCACCATTGCGTCGGAGCCAAGGCCAATGGGCGGATTGTGCCCCTGACCCATCGATTGCAGTCGGGCGACATCGTGGAGATCCTGACCTCCAAGACCTCGGCCGGACCTTCACGGGACTGGCTGAGCTTCGTCAAGAGTTCATTCGGCCCGCAACAAGATCCGTCAGTGGTTCCGGCGCGAGCGCCGCGACGACACTGAGCACCAGGGCAAAGAGCTTCTGCTGGAGTCCTTCCGCAAACAGGGCCTTCCCGCACAGAAACTGCTCCGCTCGGAAGCGGTGGGGGAGATCATCAAGGAGCTGGGTTTCCAGAAGCGGGAAGACTTCTTCGTGGCGGTCGCCGGCGGCAAGGTCCCTTTGGGTCAGGTTCTCAGCCGGGTGATGCAGCGGATGGACAAGAGCTCCGTGGCGGAGAAAGCGGGGTTGCCTGCTGCCCCCATTGCCAAGCGGACTCAGCGGCGTGCCTCCTCCGAAGCTGCGGGGCTGCGTGTGGAGGGCGTGGAGGATGTGGCCATTCGCATCCCGGAGTGCTGCCGTCCGGTTCCGGGGGACGACGTGGTGGGCTACATCTCGTTGGGCCGGGGGATCACCGTACACAGGCGGGACTGCCCCAACCTCAAAGCCTTGGAACGCAATGCGGAGCGGCTGGTCCCCGTTGCCTGGGACACACGCACGGCGGGGCCGTATCGCGTCGAGATTCAGATTGAGGCGTACGACCGCAGCCGTCTCCTGGAGGACATCTCGCGGACTCTGAGCGAGAGCGGAGTGAACATCGTAGCGGCGCATATTCAGACCACCGACGACCGACGTGTCAAGGACAGATTCGTGTTCGAGGTGGCGGACGTGGAGTTCCTCGATGGCATCCTGGAGCGCATCAGGCGCATAGACACCGTCTACGATGCCTACCGGGTCACGCCACAGTAAGCGTCTTGGTAGAATGTGCGGCGGCATAGCCTTTTTCTGAAGCCGCCGGCGCCTGTGCCGGCCGGCTTCATGGCGACTACGAGAATCCACCCCGGAGGTTCCATGAAGATCGTATGCGCGCCGGTGGGCCCACTTCAGGCCAACTGCTACCTCGTGAGTGATGACGAGGGTGTCACGTGTGTAATCGACCCGGGCGGTGAGGCCGAGAGGCTCGTGCAGATCATGGAAAAGCGTGGCCTGGTTTGCCGGCAAATCCTCCTCACGCACGGCCACTTCGATCACATGGGTGGAGCTGCGGATCTCGCCCGTCTAACGGGCGCCCCCATCGCCTGCTCGCCGGATATGGCGCCCATGCTCCGCGATCCGGATCGATACATCCCCTTCCCGGGCTTTGAAGGTACCCCCGGGCGTGAGTTGGATCAGGCTCTCCATGAAGACGACGTGATAGCCGTGGGCCGGTTGCAGGTAACCGCCATAGAAACACCCGGCCATTCTCCAGGGGATATGACTTTCGAGATCGGGGGAAATCTGTTCTGTGGCGACCTGCTCTTCCGCCGCTCCGTGGGTCGTACGGACTTCCCAGGCGGGGATTTCGACACGCTACTCGCCTCCGTGGCCAAACTCATGCGGCGCTACCCTCCCGAGACACCGGTTCATCCCGGTCACATGGAGTCCACCACCTTGGGAGAGGAGTTGCAGTTCAATCCCTTCTTGCGGGGGCTGGCGGGCCGTGTCTGAGGCCTCTGCCGAGCCCATCCTGGCACCCAAGGGCACGTACGACATCCTCCCCGAGGACCAGCCGGCGCGACGTTGGTTGCTTCGCACAGCCGAAGAGGTGTTTCATCGTTACGGGTACGGCAGGTTGGACACCCCCGTCTTCGAGGAGACACGGCTCTTCAACCGTGGAGTGGGGAGTCCACGGATATCGTGCGCAAAGAGATGTACACCTTCCTCGATCACGGCGATAGGAGCATGACGCTGCGCCCTGAAGGGACCGCACCTGCGGCCAGGGCCTTCGTGGAGCACGGGATGCACACGCGGCCGTTGCCGGTCAAGCTTTGGTATCACTGGCCCATGTTCCGTTATGAAAGCCCGCAGAGTGGCCGCTACCGACAGCATCATCAGTTGGGCGTGGAGGCTTTTGGATCCGACTCGCCTGAGCTCGATGCAGAAGTCATAGGGGTTCTGGCCACGCTCTACGATGAGCTGGGACTGAGCGGCATCGAGCTGCGGTTGAACTCCATGGGTTGTCGTGTCTGCCGCGGACCCTACACGGGGAGACTACGGGCTTTCTTGCGCGCACATCAGGCTGAGATGTGCGGCGAATGCAATGAGAGATTGGAACTCAATCCTCTGCGCTCGTTTGACTGCAAAGTGCCGTATTGCTGCGAGGTGATGGAGGGGGCGCCGCGGTTGGTTGAAGATCTGTGCCCCGCTTGTGCCGACCATCACGCTGCGGTGACCCGGTACGTGGGGTTGCAGGGGATTTCGTTCGTGACCGACCATCGTCTGGTTCGGGGCATGGACTACTATACGCGCACCACTTTCGAGTTCGTTTCGGCGGATCTGGGGGCGCAGTCCGGTGTGGGCGGAGGAGGCCGCTACGACAACCTGGTGGAAGCCATAGGTGGTCCACCCACCCCGGGTGTGGGGTGGGGCACAGGAGTGGAGCGCATCCTTCTGGCCCTTAGCCGCACCCGCGATGACCTGCCGCGGCCGGTACCACCGGGCGTGTATGTGGTGGCGTTCTCTGGCGCGGCCCGCGAGACGGCTTTCGTACTGGCGCATCGACTGAGACGGCAGGGTGTGGCCGCAGAACTGGACTTCCAGGGCCGGAGTCCAAAAGGCCAGATGAAACAGGCCAACCGTAGTGGGGCGCACTTCGCATTCATCATCGGGGACGAGGAACTGGCTGCGAACCGAGTGACAGTGCGGGATCTGTACACCGGCGAAGAGCGACTCATAACAAGCGACGACGCCGTGGAGGCGGTCCTCAACGCGGAAGAGAGCGGTCGATGAGCTACAGGACGAATTGGTGCGGCGAAGTGACTGAGGCCATGGTGGACGACCTTGTGCAGCTGGCCGGCTGGGTGCACCGGCGACGTGACCATGGGAATCTGGTCTTCATCGATCTGCGTGACCGGACGGGTCTGGTGCAGTTGGTATTCGACCCCGCTCGGGCTGCAGCGGCCCACGCCACTTCTCATGTACTGCGCAACGAGTTCGTCATCTCGGCAACGGGAACGGTGGTGCGCAGGGATGACGACCGCATCAATCCGAATCTTCCTACAGGTACGGTGGAGGTGGCCGTCGACGAGCTGCACATATTGGCGGAGGCCAAGACCCCTCCTTTCCTGCCGGATGATCACGGGGAAGTGGACGAGACGGTGCGTCTCAAATACCGTTACCTTGATCTGAGGCGCCCGCGCATGCAACGCAATCTGCGTCTGCGCGACCGCGCGGCGCAGTCGGTGCGCCGCAGCCTCGAGACCCAGGGCTTTCTGGAAATAGAGACCCCCATTCTCACCAAGAGCACACCGGAAGGGGCCCGCGACTTCCTGGTGCCGAGTCGCCTTCAGCTGGGGCAGTTCTATGCTCTGCCGCAGTCACCCCAGCTGTTCAAGCAGTTGCTGATGATGGCCGGTTACGAACGCTACTACCAGCTCGCCCGCGCCTTCCGTGATGAAGACCTGCGGGCCGACCGTCAACCCGAGCACACGCAGATCGATCTCGAGATGAGCTTCGTGCAGGAAGAAGACATCCAAGATGTGGTAGAGGAGATGATCTGTGCCGTGTTCGCCGAAGCCTTGGGGATAGACGTGGGGCGTCCTTTCCCTCGGATGACCTACGCGGAAGCCATGAGGCGCTTCGGTAGTGACAAGCCGGACATGCGGTTCGCTATGGAGATCGTAGACGTGTCGGACTTGGCGGCAGGCAGCGAGTTTCGTGTGTTCAGTGAGACTCTGGCCTCCGGAGGAGTGGTACGCGGGCTGCGGGCGGCGGAGGCCGGGGCCTTCTCGCGCAAGGATGTCGATGATCTGGCCGCGGTTGCCGGCCCGTTTGGCGTGAAAGGCCTGGCCCCGATCTGGGTGGAGGAGGGGGAGTTCGCTCTCCCATCGCCAAGTTCTTGTCTCAGGACACTCTGGCTGCTCTACTGGATCGGATGGAGGCAGTACCGGGAGATCTGCTTCTCTTCGTGGCCGACCAGGAGAGTGTGGCGGCCGCCGGGCTGGGCGCCCTCCGTGTGCATCTGGCCGAGCGGCTCGGCATCGCACGTTCCGGCTGGGCGTTTCTCTGGGTGCTCGACTTTCCCATGTTCGAATGGGATGCAAAAGAAGCGCGGTTCAAAGCCCAGCATCACCCGTTCACTCGACCACGTGTGCAGGATCCGGCCGAGTTACGCGAGCGCCCGGCGGAGTTGGGTACCTACGCCTATGACCTGGTGCTGAACGGGGTGGAGTTGGGCAGCGGTTCGTTGCGCGTGTCCGACCCGGTTCTGCAGAAGGCCATTTTCGAGACGCTTGGTCTCACCGACGAAGATATCAAGGCCAAGTTCGGCTTCCTGGTGGAGGCCATGGACTATGGAGTGCCCCCGCACGGAGGGTTCGCTCTGGGGCTCGATCGCCTGATCATGCTCATGGCAGGCGAGAACTCAATTCGAGAGGTTATCGCCTTCCCCAAAACCCAAAGCGGGTCTTGTCCGTTAACAGGAGCGCCGTCTTCAGTGTCGAACGATCAGCTGAAGGAGCTCAGGATCAAGACAATCTAGGGTGGAGCCGGTGGCGTCAGGTGACCGTTTGCCGGCGGTGTGGTTTGGTTCGTTGTTGGCTACGAAAGGCTGTGATACAGTTGTTGTGCTCGACCTTGTGCGTGATCTGCTCTCATCTTGAGCCAACACACCATGATCGGGAGGCAGGTTTGTCCGGTCGGCGTACACCTTGCGGGGTGTGTCCTCCGGGGGCTGCCACCCACCTGCTTCGGCAGGTTCAAGCGCCTGTCAGACACGGCAAGGTGGAGCATTTTTATTTAGGAAGGGAAGCGATGTCTGGACGAATTAGACACCAGTTTGGCGTCCTGCTCCTGGTTGTCGTTGTGGCACTCTTCGCCTTGGGTTGCATGGGCGGAGAGAAGACGACCACCACGACCAGCATTCGAGATGCCACCACAGCCCCTTCCGGGCACAAATCAGGTGCGGCCCGGTGGGCGAGCAGTTGGTTGCCTCCGACAACACGCCGGTCGAGTTGGCCCAAGCTCTCACCACTAAGAACCCCGTGGTGATCCTCATCTACGTAGCCGGCGGCTCTTCAGATGAGCTGGTGCGCCAGTCGCTCACCAAGATCGCTCCCAAATTCCCCGATGTGACCTTCCTCATGTACAACTACAACAACCCCAAGGAGTACGGTGATATCGTCGGCTCCCTCGGGGTGCATTACCCTCCGTTCGCTGCGTTCGTGGACAAGGGCAACGTGGTGCGCTACCTCACCACAGGTTTCGTGGATGAGGGCGTGCTCAACCAGTACGTAGTCAACATTCGCCAGCTCTGACCGGCGAACGCCTCGCCTCACGCCTCACCTCGTAAGTCGGCTTGTGACGGGTGCCGCCCCCCTGATATCGCGCCCGCATAGTCGGGGCCGTCCCAGTGTGTTGGTTGGACTGAGTGGGGGGGTGGACAGTGCTGTGGCGGCACTTGTACTCCTAGAAGCCGGGTATCGGGTTCACGGTGTGACCTTCTCGCTTTGGACCGATCCATCCTTGTCGGCTGAGAATCGATGCTGCTCGGCACACGCGCTGTGCAGCGCCAGGCAGACGGCGGAACGACTCGGGATCCCCCATGACGTAGTCGACTTGGCCGACCCGTTCTACCGCGTCGTGGTAGAGCCCTTCGTTGCCGCTTACGCAGGGGGCATGACTCCCAACCCGTGCGTGGCCTGCAATGCTCGACTCCGGATGCCCATGCTGCTCCGGTTGGCGGGGCAGTGGGGTTTGGATGGGATCGCTACAGGCCACTACGCGCGCCTGGTTGGCGTTCCCCCCCGGCTTCACAGGGCGCGGGCAAAGGACAAAGATCAATCCTACGTACTTGCCCGCGTGGACCCCCAGGTGCTGGAGAGCGCACACTTTCCCTTGGGAGAGCTGGACAAGGCCGAAGTACGGGCGAGGGCCAAGCGGGCGGGGTTGGATGTGCACGGGCGCGCGGAGAGTCAGGAGATCTGTTTCATTCCAGACAACGATCATCGTCGGTTTCTCTCAGAACGCCTCGAGCACCGGCCGGGGCCCATATGCGATCTCAACGGTCGGCAAATTGGGCACCATGCGGGGATTCACCGTTTCACCATTGGTCAACGCAAGGGTCTGGGGATAGCCGCCGCACAGCCTTTGTATGTGGTGGCGATCAGGGGGCAGGACAACGCCGTGATCGTGGGGCCGGCTGCGGCCCTCGAAGTGCGGGAGCTCGAGGTGCGGGATATCACCTGGCACGAGCCCGCGTTGTTGGAACAGCCTTTGCGCGTCCAGATCAGGTCAACAGGAAGACCGGCGGCGGCGGAGGTGCTAGCATGGGAAGGGGATGGACTTCGGCTGGGGCTGCGTGGGAGCGAACGTGCCGCAGCGCCGGGGCAGACCGCCGTCATCTACCACGAGGACCAAGTGGTGTGCGGCGGAGTGATCGTTTCATCCTGGTCCGGTTTGCGGCCGAGTTGAGCTGTATTCAGCTATACTGAGATTTGAACTGCGAATTAACCACGGCTGTCCGTGCGGTACTGTTTTGGTGTGACACGGAAAGGAGATGGGAGTGGATGCCGGTGACTTCATGAGGATCGCCATTGGGGTCTTCTTCTTGCTATTCGGCGTCGGCCTTCTGGTTATGCTCCTTCGCCTGGCCGGTGTTTTCGGCGCCGCCTCCTCTATGGTGCAGGACGTTGACAGGGAAATCGTGCCGGTGCTGAATCGCTTACAGACGACGATGGACGCCGTCAACGCGGAACTGGGTACTGTCGGCACCATGACCGAGAGCCTCTCCACTGCAGCCGGTGCGGTGGAGCACACTACGGTTGCCGTGACTCGGGCGATTGGCGGCCCCATCAAAGCGCTCTCGGGGGTGTCGGCCGGGGTGGCTCGAGCCGTTGCTACTATGTTCCAACCCAAGCATAAGGAGGTCTCCTAGATGCTCCGCAAACTGATCTGGCTTCTGCTGGGCATAGCGGTGGGTGGCGCAGTGTATCTTGCGCAGCGACGGGCAAAGGAGACGGGCCGCGGGTTTCTGGAAGTCATGCCTGAGGTGCCGGCTGATGCGCGCCGTCTGTTCGATGGAGTTGTGGCTCGTGCCAAAGAGGCGATTGAGGCCGGGCGTGAGGCTGCGGGCGAGAAGCAGGCAGAAATCCAGTCCATTTTGAACGGGAATCCCTAAGTGTAACGCCGACCGACCGCCGGGGAGGGGGAAGGTCATGAACGTAGACACGGTCAGCATCACCATCCCCGACAGGGACCAATTCATCCCGCTCCTGCGCTTGGTGCTGGGCGGTATAGCTATGCGCAAGAACGTTTGTTTCGATGATTTGGATGACGTGCAGTTGGCCGTGGACGATCTGCTTGCCAACCGGGTGCCCAATGGCGGACAGATCTCAATGGTGGTTCGTGTGGGCGGGGCCTCGCTCGACATCATCGTGGAGGCGAAGGTAGACGAGGATCTCTGCCGGCGGCTGAAGACGCCGCCGGAGAGCGCCGGAGAGGATCCAGAAACAGCGGTGCTCGATACGTGCAGGTTACTTCGATCTCTCATGGACGATTACGAAGTGCAGGATCTTCCGGCCGGACGCTTCTCCATCAGGATGACCAAGGAGTGCCGGTGAGGCGGACGCCCCAGAGCCCTTCTGCTGTCAAAGCGAGGCGGGATCCGCTTCTGCCGCCTTTGAGCGACCTCACCGAGAAAGAATTGCTGCGGCGGATCCACGTCGAGGGCGATCAAGATGCGCGCGAGGAGTTGATCACTCGGTGCCTGCCGCTGGTTAGAGGCCTCGCCCGTCGTTTCGCATCGCGGGGGCAACCGGTGGAGGACTTGGTGCAGGTTGGGTCCATCGGGCTGATCAAAGCCATCGATCGGTTTGATGCCACACGCGGCGTGGAGCTGTCTACCTACGCCACACCCACCATTATGGGGGAGATCAAGCGTTATTTCCGTGACAAAGGCTGGGCGGTGAAAGTGCCTCGGGCTTTGCAGGATCTCAACGTGAGATTGAACAAGGTGATCGAGCAACTGACCGCGGAATTGAACCGCTCCCCAACCATCGCCGACATGGCCATAGCTTGCGGGGTGAGTGAGGAAGAAGTGCTGGAGGCACTCGAGAACGGAAGGGCCTATAATTCCCTGTCGCTCTACGGCAGCGGCTCAGGAGAAGAGGATGATTCGTTCGAGATCCTGGACTGCTTGGGCGACGAGGAAGGGGCCTATGAGGTGGTTGAGCAGCGCCGTTTTCTAGCGCCGGCCATGGAACGGCTGGAGGAACGCGAGCGGCTGATACTGCACCTGCGCTTTTTTGAGGGCATGACGCAGACGCAGATTGCGGCGCGAGTCGGCATCTCGCAGATGCACGTTTCGCGCCTGATTCGCAAGGCCATCGATGTCTTGCGGCAGGAGATGGTGCCGGGTGCCGGCCGCTCCTCCGGTGGGGCCGCCGCGTAGCCGGCGGTGCCTGCCGTAGCACTCCCCTTCCCAAGTAACTGCAGATCGGTTGTCGGTGAGAGGACACATGCATTGAAGACATCTGAACTTCGCAAGCTCTTCCTGGACTATTTCGCTTCCCAGGGCCATACGATCATCCCCAGCTCTTCGCTGGTTCCCGTCCGCGATCCTTCGGTTCTCCTCACCACTGCGGGCATGCAACAACTCAAACCGTTCTTCCTGGGAGTGGCGGAGCCACCCTCACGTAGATTGACCAGTGTCCAGAAGTGCTTTCGCACCACCGACATCGATCATGTGGGCCACACCAGTCGCCACTGCACTTTCTTTGAAATGCTGGGGAATTTCTCCGTGGGTGATTACTTCAAAGAAGGCGCCGTCCGTTTTGCGCTGGAGTTCTCCACACTCCACTTGGGGTTCCAGAAAGACAGACTATGGATCTCGTATTTCATGGGAGATGACCAGGTTCCCGCCGACGAAGAAGCCATGGTTGCGTGGGAGGCCGTCGGTATCCCGCGCGAGCGCATGATCGGCCTGCCGCGCAGCGACAACTTCTGGGGCCCTACCGGCGCGTCCGGCCCTTGCGGTCCCTGTTCGGAGCTCTACTACGATCAGGGAGAAGCGCATGGCTGCGGCCGGCCGGAGTGCCGGCCCGGCTGTGAGTGCGATCGGTTCCTCGAATACTGGAATCTGGTCTTCATGCAGTACAACCGCACCCAGCCCGACCCGGAGCACAGCGGCCAGTGGGACGAGCCGCTGCCCGCCACCGGCGTGGATACAGGCGCGGGGCTGGAGCGCGTCGTCAGCGCGGTGCAGGGCGCTGGCACGAACTATGAGACTGACCTGTTCATGCCGATCATCGCCCGCGTGCAGGAATTGACCGGCCACTCCGACGCCGAGCGCGACGCCAACATCATCCCCTACCGCGTCATTGCCGACCACATGCGCGCCGCGACTTTCCTCATCTCCGACGGTGTGCGCCCCGGCGCGACCGGGCGCGATTACGTCTGCCGCATGGTCATCCGCCGCGCAGTGCGCTTCGGCAGCAAGCTCGACTTCAGCGGCCCCTTCCGGGCCGAGGTCGCGGACGCCGTGAGTGACACCATGCGCAGCGCCTACCCGGAGCTGGACGAGGCCCGCGAGCCCATCCGCCGCACCATCACCAGCGAAGAGGTGCGCTTCCGCCGGGCGATGGATCGCGCCCTGGATGAGCTGGACGCCATGCTCGCCGAACTTGCTGAGAGCGCCAAGCAGACGCTCAACGACCTGCTCGCGCCGATGTTCGGCGGCGGCAGGCCCGCCCCCGCTGCCGAGCCGGGCGACGGCGACTTCGCCGCGCAGATCGCCCAGATTGACCGGATGCTCGCTGCCTCCGGCGCGCAGACCGTGCTGGGCGGCCTGGTTGACCGGCTGGGCCAGGACGTGAAGCTGAGCGACATCATTGATGCGCTCGCCCCCGGCAGCGACCTGCGCGACACGCTGACTCTGGCCGGGCAGCTTCCCGGCGACCAGGCCTTCCGCCTGCACGCCGAGAAGGGCCTGCCGCTGGAGATCACCCGCGACATCGCCCGCGAGCGCGGCTTCACGGTGGACGAGGTCGGCTTCCGCGCGGCGCAGAAGGCGCACGAGGCGATCAGTCGCGGCACAGAGGGCGGCGCGTTCGGCGCGATTGACATGGGCACCGGACGCGCCGGGTGCTGGATGTTCAACAGCACGGAGAGGTGCAGGCTCCTGGTACGTGTGCTCGAAGGGACTATCGAAGAGGGAACGCGTATCAAGGCGGCCATATCCACCACGCACCGCCATTCGGTTGCAGCCAACCACACCGGCACATCTCCTTCAGTACGGCCTCCAGAGTGTTCTCGGCAAGGATGTGCACCAGGCCGGTTCATCGGTGCGGGCCGACAAGTTCCGTTTTGACTTTGCCTACATGGAGCCCGTGGGGGCGGAACGGCTGGCAGTGGTGGAAGAGATTGTGAACCGTAAGATAGTGGAGGACCACCCGGTACGGACTTTCACCACCACCATCGATCACGCACGCGAGCTGGGCGCCACAGCCCTCTTTGATGAGAAGTACGGGGATTTCGTGCGCGTGGTCGAGATCGACGAGTTCAGCCGGGAGCTCTGTGGTGGCACTCACGTGGGCCGCACCAGCGAGATAGGGCTGTTCAAGATCTTGTCTGAAACCAGTGTGGGAGCCAACGTGCGTCGCATAGAGGCCGTCACAGGGCGGCAGGCCGTTGAGTATTACCGCAAGCGGGACGGATTGCTGAGGGAAGCCGCCCAAGTGCTGCAGGTGAGCCAAGAGGACCAATTGCTGACGGGCATTCGCAGGCTGCAGAACCAGGTGACCGCGCTGAGCGATGAGATACGAGAGCTTCGCTCGGGCAAAACCGGCGACTTGGTCAAGGAGTTGATGAGGGAGGCGGAACGCACCAACGGGGTGGCAGTGGTGGCCGCCTCCACCTCGGTTCGTGATATGGATCAGCTCATGGGCCTCGTTGATCAAGTACGTGACGGCCTTGCTCCGGCAGTGGTGGCGCTCGGCGCCGAAGTCCAGGGCAAGGCCCTGATTGTGGTGTCGGCCAGTCGGCAGATAGGGGAACGAGTTCACGCCGGCAACTTGGTGAAGGCTGCGGCAGCGGTCATGGGCGCCCGAGGTGGCGGCAGCCCCACGCTGGGGAGGGCCGGTGGGGGAGACCCGGCTGCGCTGAATGGGGCGCTGGAACACGTGCGTACGGCGGCCCAGGCTGCTCTGGCGGGTGCCTGAGGCGAGGCCGGTGACTTGGGGCGAGTCTTGGGAGTGGATGTCGGTTCCAAGAGAACCGGATTCGCGGTGTCCGACCAACTCGGCATTACGTGTCGACCGCTCAAAGTCGTGCGCGTCAATACGGTGGACGACACGGTGAGCGCCATCATCTCCACGGTTGAAGAGCAACAGGCCGAGACCATCGTGGTGGGAATCCCGCGACCTCTGAGGGGCGGGCACAGTGATCAGACCGACCACACGCTGGCCGTGGTTCGGTCGCTGTCTGAACGCTCACACGTGCCCGTCGTTTCGTGGGATGAACGTTTCACCACTAAGCTGGCCCGTGAAGTCACGAGCAGCGAGAAAGAGTTGGATGCCGTGGCGGCGGCCTTCATTTTGCAAAACTATCTGGATGCACAGAAATGAGGACTGCATGAGACGCCGCCAACGCATCCTGGTGTTAGTGGGATTCGTGGTGGTGGCAGCGGCCGCTGTTGTGGTGGGTTTGACGCTCATGTCGGCCGGCGGTCGCTCAGGTGCCACAACTACCGTGGACCTTGGGCCGGTGGAAGTGGTGGTGCGGGCCGGAGCATCCGCCGACAAGATCGCAGCGCAGCTTCAGGAGGCAGGGGTTATTACCTCTGCCAAGGCCTTCTTGAGTGAAGTGCGGAGCCGTGGCGTGGAAACCGCTCTCAAACCCGGCACGTATGAGTTTGCACGTGGAGAGCCGTTTGAATCCATACTCAACAAGTTGACCAAGGGGCTCCAGTCGGGCGCGGGCAAAATCACCATACCTGAAGGCTTGTCCATAGATCAGGTGGCAGGTCGTCTCGACAAGTCGGGTTCCATCGACGGCACTGAGTACGACCAACTCGCCCGCTCACCCTCGCGGTTCACGGTGCCGCCCATCGGTGGCCATACGGTGTCGGTCAAGGATCTCGAGGGACTGCTCTTCCCCAGCACTTACTTCCTACCGGCGCAGCACAAGGCGGAGGGGCTCATAAAAGCCCAACTGGAGGCCTTCGCCCAACAGACCGCCGATCTTCCGTGGGCGAATGCCGCTGAACTCAACCTAACCCACTACGAGATCGTCATCATCGCCTCTATGATCGAAAAAGAGACGGCCATCCCCGAAGAGCGGCCGTTGGTGGCGGCGGTAATCTACAATCGGCTCAAGAAAGACATGCGGTTGGACATCGATGCCACCGTACGCTTCGCTCTCAAAAAATGGACGGGCGATCTCACCAAGACCGACCTTGCCGTCGACTCTCCGTACAACACGCGTAAGGTCAAGGGCATCCCGCCGGGGCCGATCTCCAGTCCCGGGCTGGCCGCCCTGCAGGCGGCTCTGAAGCCGACCCAAGTGGATTACTTGTACTACGTGCTCACGCCCAACAACGGCCGGCATTTCTTCACCGCCTCCTACGAGGAGTTCCTAGAGGCCAGCAAGAACGTTCCTTCCCAGGATTAACTCGTCCACCTCCCTGCAACCGAAGGCCTATGGGCGGTCGCAGCGCGAACTGCTAGGCTCGTGAGTAGGGAGGGAATCAGACGTCGGCTGCGGCCGGGGAGGGAGATGGCGGCCATGGAAATCGATGCTGAGACCAAGCTGATCCTGTTGTTGGGGCATCCCGTACGGCATTCCGTCTCACCGTTGATGCACAACCGTGTGTTCGAAGAACTGGGCCTTCCGCTCGTGTACCTTGCTGCCGACGTGGAACCCGATCTACTTGCGCCCGCCGTGGAGGGACTGCGCGCACTCGGGGTGATAGGGGCCAACGTCACGCTTCCGCATAAGGTGAGGGTGATGACATTGTTGGACGCTGTGGATGAGTACGCGGCCCGTATCGGGGCAGTCAACACCATCGTTAACAGTCACGGTCGCCTACTCGGATACAACACCGACGCCCAGGGTTTCATGTCGGCGTTGGAGGCTCAGTGGGGAGGAGATGTGGCGTCGGCATCCATCCTGCTGTTGGGGGCAGGTGGCGCGGCCCGTGCAGTGGCAGCGGTGCTGGCTCAACGGCGAGTCAAAGAGTTGCGCATCTGGAATCGGACCCCGGCAAAGGCGCATTCGCTGTGTCGTGACGCTCTCGACTGGGGAGCCGTTAGGTGCGTTGTGGTGGATATCCATGAACCTAGTTGGTTGAAGGATGTGGACGTAGTGGTTCAGGCCACTTCCTCGGGCTTGACGGATGCGGTTAAGGAACCCCTGATACCTGTCGATATTCTTCGCGAAGACACCTTTGTAATGGACCTGCAGTATGGCGGCAGCCCACTGGTGGCCGCGGCCGTAGCGCGGGGATTGCGTTCTGAGGATGGGCTGGAGATGCTGGTGCGGCAGGCTTCGCTTTCGTTTCGACTGTGGACAGGTCTCTCTGCTCCCGAGCACGCCATGCGTGCGGCAGCGGCGGGCTGAGTGAGCGATCGCCCTATGATGCAACTGCCGCACGAAGACGTAGTCATTCGCAACAAACCCAGCAAGAAACGCACGGGCGAGATCCTGGTGGAGATGGGGCTCATCACCCCTGAACAGCTCTCGGAGGCGCTGGAAGAGCAGAAATCCACGCATCGGCGACTAGGTGAGATCTTGGTGGCCCGGAATTTCATCAGTGGCCCGGAGCTCGCCGAGGCACTTGGTCGCCGCCTGGGGGTGCGCTACATCGATCTTCACGAGACGCGGATCGATCCTTCGGCCACCAATTTGATCACGGAGAAGGATGCGCGCCGGTACGCCGCACTGCCCGTGAGTTTCTTGGATGATCACACTGTGTTGGTGGCAATGGTTGATCCCGCCAACATTTTCGCTATCGACGACCTGCGTATTCTCACCGGCTACGACATCGAGCCGGGGATTGCCACGGAAGAAGATGTCTTCGAGGCCATCGCCAAACTCAGCAAGCTCGAGGACAAAGTTGGTGGCAACATCGAGGATCCTACGATCACCGACCAACGTGCCACTGCCGAGGAAGTGAGGGACATCCTCGAGCAGGTGGACGAAGCACCGGTTGTGAAGTTGGTCAACGGCATCATCGCCCAAGCCGTGGAGGACAGCGCATCCGACATCCACTTCGAGCCGCAGGCCAAAGAGATGATCGTGCGGTTTCGGCACGATGGTGTGCTTCACGAGGTCATGTCCATCCCGCGGCGTATGCAGGCAGGCGTCCTCTCTCGGGTGAAGATCATGGCCGATCTCGATATTGCCGAGCGGCGCATCCCCCAAGACGGCCGTATCGGTCTCATGGTGGGCGGTAAACCCATTGATATGCGCGTGGCGTCGTTGCCCACAGTGTACGGCGAGAAGATCGTTATACGCCTGCTGGATCGTTCCAACGTCATGATCGAGTTGAAGGATCTCGGCTTCTCACCCAAAGCGCTGGCGAGGTACCAGAAATCGTTCAGCAAACCTTACGGCGCCATCCTGGTAACCGGTCCCACCGGGTCCGGCAAGTCGACCACCCTCTACGCCACTCTGAACATCCTCAACTCCACCGAGAAGAACATCATCACGGTGGAAGATCCCGTCGAATACCGGCTCAACGGCATCAATCAGGTGCAGGCCAACGTGAAGACAGGGCTTACGTTCGCGGCAGGCCTCCGCTCTATCCTGCGGTGCGACCCCGACATCGTCATGATCGGAGAAATCCGAGATCGTGAGACGGCTCAGATCGCCATTGAGTCGGCTCTCACCGGCCACTTGGTGCTGTCAACGCTGCACACCAACGATGCCCCGGGCGCGCTGTCACGCCTCACCGAGATGGGTATCGAGCCGTTCCTCACCGCTTCGGCCGTAGATTGCGTTCTGGCTCAACGCTTGACCAGACGCCTCTGTGAGCATTGCAAGGAGCCTTACAAGCCAACGCAAGAGATGTTGCGCCGCAACGACTTCCCACCGGAGGCGGTGGAGAACTGGGAGTCCGTCACGCTGTACCGCGCCGTGGGATGCCGGCGCTGCAACAACACCGGATATCGGGGGCGCATGGGCATCTACGAGGTCATGCTGGTGACGGAGGCCATCGAGCGACTAACGGTTGAGCGCAAGAGTGCCGATGAAATAGGGAGAGTGGCGCAGGCGGAAGGCATGAAGACTCTGCGCGACGACGGCATCGACAAGGTGCTTGTGGGTCTGACGAGCATCGAGGAGATCGCTCGGGTTATCGTCTGAGCGTTCGGTACGGAGGCAACTCGTGGATCTAGTGGACATCCTGGTGCAGGTTCTGGAAATGGGGGCTTCGGACCTTCATCTCACTGTTGGTCGTCCCCCGGTGGCGAGAGTGCACGGCAGGCTCGTGGAGCTCGAGTATCCACCGCTGAAGGGGGTGGAGACCAGAGACCTCATCTACAGCGTTCTGACCCAAGATCAGCGTCAGCGTCTGGAGACCGACTGGGAGATCGATTTCTCTTACTCCGTTCCTGCGCGGGCCCGCTTCCGTGTCAACGCTTACTTTCAGAGGAACAGCCTCGGAGCCGCGTTTCGGCTGGTGCCCTTGAACGTGATGACCATCGATCAGCTCAACCTCCCTCGGGTTGTTCACACTTTCTGCCAGAAACCGCGGGGTTTCGTTCTTGTCACCGGCCCGACCGGATCGGGAAAGTCCACCACACTCGCGGCCATCATAGACGAAGTGAACGAGACGAGGTCGGAGCACATCATGACGGTGGAGGATCCCATAGAGTTCCTCCATCAACATAAGAACTGCGTGGTGAATCAACGGGAAGTCGGGACCGACACCAAATCTTTCAATCGAGCCCTGAAGTCCGTTCTGCGCCAGGACCCCGACGTGATTCTGGTGGGTGAGATCCGTGACGTGGAGACGGCGCGCATCGCGATCCAGGCGGCCCTCACCGGTCACTTCGTGCTGTCGACCATCCACGCCACCGATGCCACCAGCGCCCTGCACCGCTTCTTGGACATGGGCATCGAGTCGTTCCTCCTGGCGTCGTCAGCAGGAACAGATTCGCGTGCAGATTGCCGCCTCCATCCAGGGCATCATGACTCAGCAACTTCTACCGCGGGCCGGCGGGGAGGGGCGGGTGGTGGCGTGCGAGGTTTGATCCCCACGCCGGCGGTGAGGAACCTGATCCGTGAGGGCAAGACCCACCAGATCTACACTATTATGCAGACAGGCGCAAAGTATGGCATGCAAACTATGGACTGGGCGCTGGCCGATTTGGTGCGGCGACGGTTGATCACGCGTGAACTTGCCGAAGCGCGCTCGTCCAATCCCGAGGATTTGAACCGTCTCATCACCAGTGGGGCAGCGTGATGCAAGTAGTGGGGAGAAGAGGGGTATGAGCACGTACGTCTACACCGCAAGGCCTCAGCGTGGTGCTCCGGTCAAGGGTGAGATCACGGGGGCGTCCAAAATGGCCGTCGCTGCTGAACTGCGCCGGAGTGGCCTGACGGTCCTGTCGCTCGATGAGAAAAAGACGGGGTTCTTGGCGACACTGGACCAACAATTGCAGGAAATGGGCCGTATCAAGTTGCGCGACAAGGTGGTGTTCACGCGGCAGTTTGCCACTATGATCGCAGCCGGATTGGCCATTCTTCGTGCTCTGCATGTGTTGGAGATGCAGACGTCAAATCAGCGATTCAAGCGCGTGATCAGTCAAGTGCGGGGTGATGTGGAGGCGGGCATGCCGATCTCTGACGCCATGGAGAAGCACCCAGTGGCGTTCGATCGGCTCTATGTATCGATGGCACGCGCCGGGGAGATGGGTGGGGTGCTCGACACGGCGCTCGACCGTCTGGCTACGCAACTCGAAAAGCAAGACAGCCTGCGTCGCTCTGTCAAGTCGGCCATGACCTATCCCATCCTTATCGGCGTCTTCGCGGTGCTCGTGCTTTTCGGCATGATCCTTTTCGTGATCCCGATATTCAGCGGCATGTACGCCGACCTGGGCGGAACCTTGCCGCTACTCACCCGCATCATGGTCGGTATAAGCAACGCGTTGCGCAAGTGGTGGTATGTGATAATCCCGGCTCTGGTTGGGCTCGTGATTGCGCTGCGCGCCCTGAAACGCAGTCCGCAGGGCACGCGGGGCTGGGATCGTTTCAAACTTATGATCCCCATGCGTATCGGCGACATCGTGAAGAAGATCGCGGTGGCCCGCTTCAGCCGCACTCTGGCCACGTTGTTCAGTTCCGGCGTTCCCATACTCCAAGCCCTCGACATCACGGGCAAGACCGCCGGCAATACCGTTATTGAAGAGGCGATGGAGCGGACGAAGACCGAGATTCGGGGTGGCGAATCCATTGCCAAACCGCTGGAGCAGGCGGCAGTGTTCCCGCCGATGGTGACGCAGATGATCGCGATCGGTGAGGAGACAGGCGCCTTGGACACGATGCTGCACAAGATCGCGGACTTCTACGAGGATGAAGTAGATGCGGCCGTGAAGCAGCTCACTTCGATCCTGGAGCCGGTCATGATGATCTTCGTGGGCGGATTGGTGGGCCTCATCGTGATCTCGATGTATCTGCCCATGTTCAACATGTTCAACCTGATCAATTAGGTTCATCATGATGAACCCGGTGTCGGTTCAGGCCACGTATCCCGCCGGGCCGCCGAGCAGAGGCTCTGTCGCAGATGCTGTGGTGGGAGGGGACGCACCGGGGGAGATGTCACGCCCCCGGGTGGTTGGGCAGGGCGGGCAGGATGTCCTCCCAACCACGCCGGAGTGCTGCATTCGCTTGGCGGGCGGCGAGACGCCGTCCAACGAAGAACTCGTCCTCTGCCATCAGCGGCTGGGTTGCTCCGGGTGCCTGGATGAACTCCTAGCACGAAACACAAAACTTCTTCATCACGTGCTCAAGCGCTTCGTGCACAGCCGCGAGCCGTACGAAGATCTTCTGCAAGTGGCGTATCTGGGCTTGGTGAAAGCGATCCAGCGGTTCGATCCGTGGCGTGGCATCGTCTTCAGTACTTATGCGGTAGCAGTGGTGGACGGAGAGGTGCGCCATTACCTGCGGGACAGCGTTTTGATGCGCCAACCACGCTGGGCCCGGACGGCATACCGCAAAATTGAAGAAGCACAGTCCGCGTTCTACGCCGAACACAAAAGATTCCCTTCGTTTACCGAACTGGCTGAGCTGGTCAACATCACGCCGGAAGGTGTTCTGGAAGTAATCCGGGGATGCTCACAGCCGGAGTTGCAGTCGCTGGATGATCCCGACGGTGCTGCGGCGAACCCAAGGCGCTTACGGGACGCGTCATACGGTCTTTGCGACACGAGAGTTTCACGCTGCTCTTTGGAGGACCGGATAGCCTTGTATCAGGCCATGGCCACGTTGTCGGCTGCACAGAAACGACTCATTTATCTGTTGTTCTTCCGGGAGTTGACACAGCAGGAAGTGGCCGACGAGTTGGGCATGACGCAACGCACGGTTTCCCGTGAGCAGCACCGAGCTTTGGCCAAGCTCAAAGCGGTGCTCACCAAGAAGATCTTCTAGTCCAGCTTCCGCTTGTTCATCTTGCATTGTGCGTGCACCACCAGCATCGCGGCCAGCGTGTCGAACTTGTAATGCACGATAATCTACATTATGTCAAGTTCATGAACGAGAAACGGGGGTTGGAGGACGGCTTGGAGGTTGGGAACACTCGGCGTCGGCCACGTATCGCACTTGCGATGCTCCTCCCCACCGGGTACAGTGTTGTCAAGCGTCAGAAAGGAGGTGGTCCAGATCGATACATTGCCTTGTAGACGCAGTGGCTATAGGACCGGGGTGGTGTTCGCCTCTAGCCGCAAGATACCCGGAGGACGCGCACTTGCGGCGCCCCGGAAGCCACGTCGTCTGATCACAGCGCTGAGGGCCGCCACATTGGGCGGCCCCTCAGCGTCTCTCAGCGCACGAGTGCCCGCATATCCTTCAGGAGCAGTAACTGGAAGAGGCTCGAGATCAGCGCGCCCAGATCAAGCACCTGACGTTCGCCCTGTTCGCGCCGTTCGGGATGCGGTGAGCGCAAAGCGGGTGCAGTGGCCTGTTCGATGACGGCTGCTTCTCTCTCCACTGCGGAACGTGTCATGCGCAGGTTGCGAGGTTCGACCCCGAACCGCCGCAGAAGACCACAGATACGGGCGGCTTCGACATCGCTCTCTGTGAAGACAGCCGTCCCGGCCTCCCCCACCCGGCGATCAACCAATCGGAACTCGACTGAGTTGACGCATGAAGTCCTCGTCGACGCCGCTGACCTCGAGCGCTTCATCCCAGGGAATCAGTCTTTCTTCGCGGCGAAGTCCGGCGGTGCGATCCAGGCCTTGCGGAGATGTAACCGGCGTACCCGATGCCTGCGGCGATGGTACGCCTCGCGCCAAGCGCTCCCGAATGACATCCAGCGGCAGGAACTCGTCCTGCTGCATAGCTCAGGATGGTGCGAAGCCGGCGCGCGTCGGCCTGGGCGTAGGTGCGATATCCCCCTGGGGTGCGTTGCGGAGCAATCAGCCCCTCGTTCTTCGAGGTAACGTACCTTGCTAATACTTAGGTCGGAACCAGTATGCAACGAGTCCACGAGTTGGCCGATCTTCGAGATCGAGATGTCCGGGAACTCGTCGACCAGGATCTTCAAGACCTGGCCGATGCTGCGCCGATCCGGTGGCATCTAGTCCTGCCCGGCCGCGTCCACCAGATAGACCATGCGGAACTTGCCGATCTGGACCTCGTCGCCGTTACGCAGATGCCGGCGCTCGACGCGGCGGCGGTTCACGTAGGTACCGTTGAGGCTGTTCAGGTCTTCGATCGCAAAACCGCTGGCATCGCGCACCACCCGGGAGTGGTGACGGCTGACGGTGATATCGTCCAGGAACAAGTCACTATCCGGATTGCGGCCGATGGTGACAACATCGCCCTCCAGCAACATCTCCTCTCCTTCACGACCGCCGCCGGCTCGGATCACGAAGCCCGGCGCCAAGATGGACTCCTGTGCCGTCTCCAGTGTGGTGTCGAACTCGCCCGCTTCACCCCGGTCGTAAACGGCGGTCACATCGGCCGCATTCTGTACGGCCATGCGAGTACCACAATGACTGCAGAAGTTCGCGTCCTCGATATTCTCAAAACCACACTTGGGACAAGCAGCACTCATGAGTCGCTCCGTATTCCGGCGCTAGTCGCGGCCCTCGATCTTCTTGACCGGGGCGTAGTCCACGGTGTACGCGTAGCGCCGTCCTGCCAGTTGATCTTCTATGCCTCTGACAATGGTGGGGTTTTCAACCAGTCTGGCGCGCATGTGCGGTGTTGTGTGATTGACGACGTAATGCTCCTGCATAATGTCGTCATAAGGCTTGCCCTTCCGCATTTCGTTCATGATGTAGCGAATGACTCGCTCTTCGCGGACACCCGCAGTGGCGTTGAACACGAGTGAACGAAACGCTCCAACCAGACGATTCAGCGCACCAGCCACTAGTCTCCCCCCGTTCGGCTCATATGCTCGACCGCTACACAGAGAGTACCCGGCGACGGGACACGTCAATCCTGCGACAGGCTGTCCTCCACCGCCCCGGGTCTACCACTTAGAATGGCGCTCAGAGAGTCGATGTCCTCCTCTCGAAACAACCCATCGCCGGTTTTATGCTTGTCTCTCAGCCTACGAACGATCTCGGCGCGGATGATGTCGAGCTTCCCGTGAATGATTCTCCGTTCGCGGGAGATCTCGCGTTCCTCGCGCTGCAACCTCTCTGACAGCTCCCTCAACTCGTCGTCCGAATAGGACCTTATGTTCACGAGAACGTCAAAGGAGTCCTTGCTCACGTTCATCATTCCTCGTTCTGGCTCAACATGGCCTCGTATTCTTCGATGGTCATGAGAGCCTCCAACTCGGCGGCGTCTGCCAACCTGACGCGCACCAACCACCCATCTTCGTAGGGGCTCTGGTTGATGAGTTCTGGAGCGTCGATGACCTCTTGGTTGACTTGCACCACCGTCCCACTCACCGGTGCGTAGACGTCGGAGACGGCCTTGACCGACTCGATCTCCGCATACGGTTCACCGGCAGTCAGAACAGTCTCTTCCGCCGGCAGTTCCACGTACACGATGTCACCCAGGGTCTTCTGTGCATAATCGGTGATCCCGAACACGGCAATCGCTCCGTCCATTCTGACCCAATCGTGTTCTTCGTGGAACCTGAACTCCTTCAAGTTCACAACCGCTCCTTTCCCGCCCTATAGGCCAAAATCATCATAACACAGGGTTCTAGAGCTCCCTTAAGTTGAAGCAGAGGTTTGCATGTGGGCCGCCTGCAGCAGCAAAGCATCAAGCCTGCGCGTGATCTCGGTTCCTCGGGGCATGGGTGTTCCGGCCTCTTCCCTTGCCTCTGTGGTGGTACTCAGATCATCTTGGGAGTGGAAAGTGAACTCACCGCTGGAGTTCCGCAGGAGCAGGAAGAAGGCGTCTTCGCCGGCCTGTCCCCCCTCTGTGCCGGCTCGGACCGGTGCTCCAGCTTCAAGGTGGATTTCACCCTGCGCGCAATCACCAGAGATCCGCACAATCCCCGATGCACGGCGCAGACTCAGGACCTGTAGCACATCGCCGAGCGCGAAGCAGTCCAACCTACCGTTTACCGCCACCGTTAGCCGCCTGGTTCGTTTAACTCTCGGAATCTGGATTCTAGCATTGTGGGTCAGGCAAAGCGGCTATACTGGCCCAAGGTGTCCCGTCACTCACCCGTGAGGAGAGGTATTTGGCTCCACGAAGAGGCCTGATCATCAGCAGCGACCAGATGCGGGTGGTGGACACCATCCTGCAACAGCTACGAGAGGTATCCGGGGTTCGTTTCATTGCGGTAGTGTCCACGAGCGGCCAGCCGATAACCTCGAGCCCCACCGACCATCACCCGGACATGCTCTCCCTCGCTTCTTTGGCCGCCAGTTCGTTTGCAGCGACCCAGCAACTAGCCGGCATACTCAGTGAGAAGGAGTTCACGCTGCTCTTCCACGAAGGTCGTGAACTCAACCTTCACGTAGCTCAAGTATCGGACAAAGTACTGCTGGTTATTGCGTTTGGGCACGATACCCAGGTGGGAAAGGTCCGACTGTACACCGGTCGGGCTGTTGCCGCTCTGGCACCGGTATTCGCGGAACCCAACGGAGCAGACACGCCTGCCGTGGTCGATGCAGCGTACACGGCCCAGGCGAGTGAGGCCATCGAAGACCTGTTCACGGGTCAGGAGTGATCGACATTGCCCCTGATCAACTTCGCTGCGCGCGAGATCAACTACAAGATCGTCTACTACGGATGTGGTCTTTGTGGCAAGACCACCAACATCCAGTACATCCATCGCAAGGTGAACCCGAACACGCGGGGCAAACTCGTCAGCATCGCCACCGAAGAAGAACGCACGCTCTATTTTGACTTCCTACCCCTTTCCCTTGGTTCAGTCAAAGGCATGAAGACACGGTTTCATCTGTACACGGTACCGGGTCAATCCCACTACAATGCCTCACGCAAGCTCGTGTTGCAGGGCGTTGACGGCATCGTGTTCGTGGTGGACAGCCAAATCAGCCGGCTTGACGAGAATGTGGAGAGCTATCTCAACCTGTGGGACAACCTGTTCGAACAGGGAGACGATCTTTCACGCATGGCCCTCGTACTGCAGATGAACAAACGTGACCTGACAGAGGTGTTCTCGGTGCCAGATCTGGTGGAGTTGTTGAATCAAATCAGGTCACCGGTATTCGAAGCTTCGGCGCTCACCGGCATTGGGGTGTTCGAGACGCTCAAATCCGTTTGCAAGCAGGTCATTGCGCGCACGGCTCAGCCGTAGGAGCCTCGGGTAAGAGCCTCAGAGTCCTCGGGAGCCAAGGGCGCGGACGGCCTCATCCACCCACCCGCACGATCCAGTCCTTCGGTTGGTAGACGCTCTCGAACTCGTCTGTGAACAGCAGCTGCCCGTCCGGTCCATGGACTGAGCGCCGCACGCTCACGGAGCGCCCCTCGATGCCGGGTTCAAGTTCGTCACGCTGGCCCGGCGCGAGCGCAGGATCCACGAGAATCCGCGGATAGGTGGGACTACTGCGTGGCGGGACTACGTCGCGGATGGGGCTCGTGGAGAGTTCCACGCGGCGTGCGAAGGCTACCCCCGACAGCTTCACTTCCACGAAGTCATCGGCGGCCACTACATTCAGGAGAAGCACCGAATCGCTGTCGTTGCGGAACCTGAAGTCCTGCGACCCATACGACACCGTGGCGTCGCGCCCCACTGGGTAGCGTTCCAGGAACAAGGCGTGAGGCCAACGCTCCACCACGGGCAGACCGGCGAGCAGTACGGCGTTGAAGAGCGTGGTCGAGACCTGGCAAATCCCCCCTCCCCACCCCGGGAACGAGAACGCCGTTGTCTATGACGGGCGCTTCGTCATAGCCGGCTGCCTGGGTCCGAGGGCCCACCGCCTCGTTGAACGAAAAGGTCTCTCCCGGCCGGATCACGCGACCGTCGAGCGTGGCGGCCACTTGGGCGATATTGTTGACACGGGCCCGATTGGCCGGGGAGAAGTACGTGGTGAAACTGGCGATAACACTTCGCGACTGCAGCATCTCCGCGTCCAGGGTGGTGAGTCGTGGCGCCCAGGTTTCCGTGGGGACGGCTACGTGCCGCGGGGCCGAACGGAGTGCCGCCTGGTCGATGAGACGCAGTAGGGTGTCCCAGTTGACCCGCACCCCGTCCTTGCTGGCAATCACGGAGTAAGAGCGACCATCGACGGCCGGCACGATCTCGGCATCCACCGGAGGCGTTTCGATGGCCGCCAATCGCTGCTCCACCAGTTCCCGTCCGGTTGTACTGTCCACCGTGAGCGGCCGCCCCGCGTCAACGCCCTCAGGGAAGAATTGCGCCATCTGTGCCAGATCGTCCGGCGTCAGGTCCGCAACCCAATCGCGGTAAGTGAGCCTCACGGGAGCCGAGAAGAAGATCGACGCGTCTTCCAATGCTTTGAGGGCTTTCTCGGTGGTGAGTTTGGGAGCGATGGCATCCACGGGAACCTGTAAGTCTTGGGTTACTTGTAAGTCTCGGGTTCCGCCGGCCACGGCATCCATCAACAGATGTTTGAGCGCCTCACGATTGAGTCTTGCCCCCTTCCGAGCGGCGATGACCTTCGGTTCCCCGCCGTTCACCACTAGTTCCGCATCCACCGGCAGGTGTTCCACCACGATGCTGAGCACATCTGCGACGGACAGGAAGGGCGCATCATCAATCGTAATCGGTGTCGCGATGTCTCGTGGAGAGATCCACAGGCGCATCCGCTCGATCAAACGGGCGAAGAGCGAACCCGATCTGCCCACCTCCATCGCCCGCACGGCCGTGGTGGCGACATCTATGTGCACCCCGGCGTCTGCCGCAGTGATGATGGTCGTGAAGGCGGGTGCTGCGTCGCCGCCGACGAGTGTCAGTCTCCGGTTGAGACGCCGGGCTGCTTCCTGGGAAAGCCGCGTCTCGGCCTCGACGGGGGCGAGCCCGCCCAGTTGGACGCCGAGGGCGGTGACTCCCCTGTGAATCCGGCCTCGACTGATGAATGCGTCCACCCCCACTGCCGATAATGCCAGCAACACGAGGAGGCCTACTATGATGGAGGCCTGTCTGCCCCTGCTCACGGGCTTGGTGTCCTCACGGTAACCCCACCCGCCCCTTCAGAACGGCCTCGCAGGTTCGGCTCATTCTGCCGGCTTTGCGTATTCGAAGACCCGAGGCCCATCCCTACGCGGCGGGATCTCAATCTCCACATTCACGCCCGCGTGTGCGTGCACACCGGGGACCTGTGCCAGGGTCGACACCAGTCCTCCGGGAACGTTCAGAGCCGATAGCAGGGACTGGGGCTCACCAATGGCGGCAAACGCGTATGGTGGCAGCAAAGGCGTCCCATCACAGGTTAGAGCCCCTGTGCTGCCGCCGAACCAGGAATCGAGAGCCAGCCGTCTGTTGTTGATTGAAATGGCTTGAGCTCCAGCGGCTCGCAATTCGTTGAGAGCGAGTGTGAGTTCATAGACGGACAGGCGGCCTTCGCCATCCTCGATGTCCAGCTGTATACCGGAACCATGTACGGGGACCGTGCCCGAGGCTTGGGCCAGAATCTCGAGGGTCTCCTGTGTGCGCGCGGCGGCCTCCTCCAGGGACTGGGAGTTGGAGCGGCCGTCGATCGACCGAATGTGCAACTCGGTGTCCTCCTGTTGTAGTTGAGCGATCTCCCGGCTCAATGCGCCGACCATACGCCCGAGCTCGTCTACACCGCGCAGATACAAATCCGAGTGTGAGCCCTCCTGCGTTCGCATTTGAGCCGCCAACAAGAAGC
Organism: Thermoleophilia bacterium; assembly: GCA_040770645.1. Taxonomy (GTDB): domain Bacteria; phylum Actinomycetota; class Thermoleophilia; order RBG-16-64-13; family RBG-16-64-13; genus JAAYZX01. The sequence continues at coordinate 63,677 of JAXGIS010000005.1, forward strand.
CCGTGATGGCCAATACCAAGAACACTGCGAACGCCACCGCGCGGCCTTTGCCGCCGCGGCGGGGAGGTCGTGAGGTGGTGCGCAGTATGTCGATGACTTGCGGAGCCATGTTTCTACTTGACAGTGATACGGCGAAGGGTGGCCAAGTTGTGAAAAACGCGCACACTCAAAGCCACGGCGGCCGCAAGGTATAGGTTGACGCCGAGTCGGTCGCCCAGAAAGGTGATGAGCGTGGCCAGCGCAGTGTTCAGCAATAAGCCCCCCAAGAACACCCGGAGCGCAAAGGAACGCCCGAGGAAGGCCCGCAGCCCGCCCAAGCCGGAGTTGAGAACGGCTAGAACGGCAATCGATAGATATCGGGCGTAAGAGGCGGGCACATGGAACTTGAAGATCAAGCCCAAACTCACACCCACCAGCAGTCCGAGCAGAGGGATAGCGAGTCGGCGATTCATGGGGCCTCATCTCGACGCAACGCTGATGGTGCTGTGCTGCCTGCGCCCCCAGGCAGTCTCAGATTTTGCATCTCTTCCATCTTGAGCAAAAGACCGAAACGCTCTACATGCTCATTTATCAGGGAGCGGCTGTCATCGTCGTCTTGCAACGCTTGAGCCAGGGAGGTGGTGTGGCCCACCGCCTCGATTCGGAAAGGCGAAGCCAGCCGTGTGTTGTTCACGAGCACCGTGGGGCCCACACAGCGAACAGCCGAGAGTTGTGTGAGTCTCTCATCGTTGACGGCTATCGCCTCAGCACCACCGGACCACAGTGCATTGATCAATGCGCGGAGATCGTAATCGTGGACGAGGGCACCTTCCAGGTCTGAGGGGAATCCCTGGGGTCGAGGGTTATCGGCGATGGTGATGCGCAAACCCGGCCCGTGAACGGGCAGCATGGCCGTGAGCATGCTCAGGTCACGGATTTGCTGAGAGTGTTCTTCCAACACTTCTCTCCAGGTGACGTGGTGGGCTTCGAGGGCGCTGATCTCGAGGCGGCGCACAGCGAGGCTCATCTCCAGTTCATCTCTGCGCGCTTCGAGTTCATGCACTACCTGAATCAGATCTTCTCGGCGGTCGCCGATGCCGGCGACCGCCAACACCTGTGGGGCATTGCGGACCGCAGCCACGAGGAGGAAGCCCACCACCATCGTGGCGATTGCAAAGAGCAGGTGGTCTCCCCGGCGGCTCTTGGAGCGAGCCGAAGACCGGGTTCTCAGCGTACTCTCATTCGTCCGACGACCGCTCGGCAATGAGCGCCTCCAGTCTCTGCGCATGAGTCTGAGCCAAGGTCGCGGCGCCCTCCTCGCTCTGCGCTTCCGCGTACACGTGAAATAGGGGGGTCATCGGCGTCAGGGAGTATTTGTACCCAGGTTCGGGGGCCCAAAGGTGACCTTCACTCCGTCCACCAGCGAGACACTCCTCGTTTCGGTAGTGCTCCACCGTCAAGCGCATCACGGTACCCTTGAGGTTCCAGGGACACTCCACAGGTACATGTGCCACATGAGACGGGGATCTCTGCCACCAACTCTGAGAGGCGCTCCACACCGCTCGACACCAACTCCAAGACCTTACCGAACGCGTAAACGGCGTCCATGCTGGGTGAGAAGCGCGGAAGATGACTCCCCCCGCGGCGTCGCCCGCGAAGATGATGTCGGGCCTGGCTGCCTCTTCCATCAATGCGGCCGGAGCCACTTTGGTCCGCACCACCCGTGATCCGCTCTCCATGACCAGGTCCGCCACCTGATCCGTAACGTTCAACGGCAGGGCCACCACTCCCGGACCCAGTTCCCGGCACGCCTGCACGGCAAGGAGAGCCAGCAATACGTCCGGACGTACCACCCGGCCTTGTTCGTCCAGCACCGTCAGTCTCTCAGCTCCGGCATCGAACATGATGCCGAGGTCGGCTTCCATAGATCTAACCTGGCGGGCGGTGTGCTCGAGCGCGTCACCTGATTCTATGCCGGCGGTCTTGCGGCGGCTGACCACCAACGCCTCGATCTCGAGTTGGTCTATGAGACTGGAGAGCACGGCACCCGCGGCGGACTGGGCGTAGTCGACGGCCACTCGAAGACCGCGTCGGTTGAGGTCGCCCACGCGCCAGCCCTGGAGGCATGCGGCCCGATAACCCTCAACGAGGCGTGCCGGATAGGAGATGGCACCAATCTCGTCCAGGAAGGCTCTGCGGAAGTCCTCCCTGTGATAGTAATTCTCGATACTCCGCTCGCGTTTGTTGCTTATGGGCACGCCGGGTGGCTCTGAAAACAGGATCTCAACAGCTTCCGCATCCTCCGGACACATGCGCACGTGGATACCCCCAGCCGCATTGCCTCCCTGCAGCATGAAGCGGTTGACGGCCACGGGTACTACTTCGAGGTCAAGGACTGAGATGCCCGCCGAGTTCAATCCTGCAATCACGGATCTTTTGAGCACCCTACTGGCGGGGTGACTGTCACGGCTGGTGGCCACAAAGGACCCCTTGGTCAGGATGGTCCCGTACGACATGGCCAACCGCATGGCCATCTCGGGCGTGATGTCGACATTGACCAGACCCCGCACACCATTCTGGCCGAATAGAGCACTGGCGCCCTTGGTCTCCCAGATGAGGCTGGAGTTGACGGTGGACCCGGGATCGATAGTCTTGTGGGGGTAGACCTTGACCGCGTTGCCCACCATCGCGTTCTCGCCGACAGAGCACCGGTCGCCAATGACCGCTCCCTCGGCCACCACAGCATTCTGCCGTATGTCGACCGAGGTACCCAGGACGGCGCCGCTCACTCGAGCGCCGGCCGCCACGTACGAGTTGTCGCCGATGACCGAGCCCATCACCGTGGCTCCGCGCTTCACCACCACGTTGTTGCCGAGTACGACATGCGGTCCCAGCACCGCACCCGATTCCACACGCGCGTAATTCCCGATCAGGGCCGGCCCGGTGACTTCATCGAGTGAATCCAGCGCTACGCCCTCCCCCACCCAGATGTTGCCGCGCAGCCTCACGCCGGGGAGTTGGAGTCTGATATGACCGTCGAGAGCATCACGGTTGGCCTGCAGGAACTGCTCCAGACTGCCGATGTCCTGCCAGTAGCCATCGAGGACGCAGCCGTAGAGAGGCTTGCGCATCTCGAAGAGTTTGGGGAAGAGTTCGTGACTGAAGTCGTAAGGGACGCCCGCTGGTATGTGGTCCAGCACCTCGGGCTCCATGACGTAGATGCCGGTGTTGATGGTGTCGGAGAAGACCTGGCCCCATCCCGGTTTTTCCAGGAAGCGCTCGATGCGCCCGTCCTCGTCCACTATGACTACACCGAACTCCAGTGGGTTGTCCACGCTCTTGAGTGCAATGGTGACCATGGCTTCGCGTTGCCGATGGAAATCGATCACAGTGGAGAGATCGAAGTCGGTCAACGAGTCGCCGGAGATGATCACGAAAGTGTCGTCGAGAACGGAGGCAGCGTTCTTGACCGAGCCCGCAGTGCCGAGCGGGCTCTCTTCAACGGCATATTCGATGCTCATGCCCAAGGCCGACCCGTCCCCAAAGTGCGCCCGGATCACTTCGGACATGAAGGCGACGGTCATGACCACATGTTCAATTCCGTGTCGATGGAGAAGATCGAGTATGTGTTCGGCCGTGGGCTTATTGCCCACGGCCACCATCGGTTTGGGAACGTTGGAGGTAAGTGGACGGAGTCTCGTCCCCTGACCTCCAGCCATGACGACGGCTTTCACTCCGCCCTCCCCTCTCGCGGCACCCTTACTTGACTACTCCTCAGATTACCCGACTTGGGCGCCGGGGGACACAACCTCGAGGCCGGAAGAGGCAGAAGGCCGGTTCTGACGCCGGCCGGAAGGGCTTGCGGCACGCAAGAACCACACATGGAGACACGGTTGGGAACCGTCCGGCGGAGGCGGGTCAGGATGCGGATACAAACAAAGCCCCGCATTTGCAGGGCTTTTCAAGTCGGGACGGCCGGATTTGAACCGGCGACCTTCCGGCCCCCAGCCGGATGCGCTACCAGGCTACGCCACGTCCCGACGCAGTGCGCAGTATAGCACGCCGTTGCTCCATTTCTGGGTGGCGTGTGGCGGGTGGCCGGTTTGCGGTCTTGCCACCCACCCCGCTCACTCGGCTTTGGGCCGGCGGCCCATAAGGTCCTGCACGGCTTGGCGGATCTCTTTACCCTCATAGATCAGGGCCACGACATTCTCCGTGATGGGCATGTCGCAACCCAGATCGCGGGCCAAGCCCCACACCGCCGGTGCGGCCGTCAAGCCTTCTGCAACCATGCCCATCTGCAACTCGATCTCACCTGGTGAGTGTCCCTTGGCCAAGAGCTCCCCGGCCAACCGATTGCGGGAGTGCCTCGAAGTGCACGTGGCCACGAGATCACCCATTCCGGCAAGCCCGGAGAAGGTGGCCTGATCTGCGCCCACCGCACCCCAGCCTGGCCATCTCGGCGAGACCACGGGTCATGAGTGCTGCCCAGGTGTTATCTCCGAAACCGAGACCGTCGGCGGCTCCCGTGGCCCAGCGCAATCACGTTCTTGACCGATGCTGCGATCTCGACTCCCACCAGGTCGGTGTTGACGTAGGCCCGGAACCGCTCGTCACTCACCAGCTCTTGCAGTTCACGCAAACTGGATGTCGCGCGAAGCCGCGACTGTGGCCGTGGGCATATCCAGCGATACCTCTTCTGCATGATTCGGCCCCGAGAGGACGGCCACCCTCGGGGATAAGCCCTCCATGCCTTCCTCCAACACCACGCTCAAGCGGCGCAGGGTTCCCGGTTCCAGACCTTTGGTGAGACTGAGTATGCCGACGCCGTGAGCGAGTCGAATCGCAGCGACTCCACGGTGGCGGCGTGGGCTCGGCTGGGTATCGCCAGCACCACGAGGTTGGACTGCGAGAAATCGAATGCATTATATGTATCGATGCGGAGCGATGGGGGCAGTGCCACTGTGCGGAGGTACTCCGGGTTGCGCCTCTGCACGGTCATGAGGTGCGCATGATCGCTTCGGCGCGAGAGCAGCGTGGTGGAGATACCCCGTAAAGCCAAATGGCGGGCGAACGCCGTCCCCCAACTGCCCGCTCCCACCACGCAACTCGCGTACGCCCCTCGGTCCCCTTCGGGGTGGGGGCGGCATTTAGCGTCAACTGGATCCCACGGGGTGCGACACGTTTGGATTCTCTCCTGGGCGCGGGGGTGGAGCGGGGTGGCGTACGGGGTGCGGGCGAACCGGTGGCAGAAGCCTGTGAGTCCGTCACTTCCGGCGGGGCCGTGTCCGGGGCGGGGGCATCCACCGTTGCGCGGTGGCATTGCCTGCCGCCCCCGAAGTCTCTTCGTTGTCTGCCCCGTCGCCAGGCCGTTTTGTCTTCCACGGCCACTCCAGCCGTGGCTCCTTACCTGTAACGATGCGCTTCAGGTTCCCGCGATGGGCATAGAAGATGATGATTGCAGCGCAGAATGATAACGCCATGTACGGCCAAGGCTGCCTACCCACCAATGTGGTAGCCACGAACACCAGCGTGGCGAACAGCGATCCCACCGATACGATTCTGGTGAGGAGGATCATCACGGTGAAGCCGAGGACGACGATCAGGCTGCTGACCGGCATGAGGCCGATGATGACGCCTGCAGTGGTGGCGATACCCTTCCCTCCCCTCCCCCGCAGGAAGACGGACCAGTTGTGGCCGACTATGGCTGCCAGGCCCACTCCCACGCTGGCCAGAGGGCCGAAAGCGAGCCAGCGGCACACCAGGATGGGAAGCAACCCCTTCAGTATGTCGCTCACAAGCACAACGATTCCCAGCTTCACGCCCAGCACGCGGAAGGCATTCGTGGTGCCGGGGTTGCCGCTGCCGTGCTCACGAACGTCAATATGCCTGACGAGCTTGCCCAGGAAGACGCTGGGTGAGACTGAGCCAAGGAGGTAGGAGCCAACCACGACGCCCGCGATCAGCCACGGATTCGCCATGAGTATCGCTCCTCCTTCCCCTGGAAATCAACGATCACAGGAATCCCGGCAAGCCCGAACTCTTGGCGGAGCCGGTTCTCAAAATAATACGCGAATGACCGCGTGATAAGGGCGCGGCTGTTGACCATGGCTTTGAAACGTGGAGGGCAAGCGTCGTACTGGACCACGTAGAAGACCTTGAGGCTCTTGCCGGACCGCTGTGGGAATGCCGTCCGCGATCGAAGGGCTCGTAGCCACTGGTTCAGAGCCGGGGTGGGAATCCGCATGCTGTAGCGCTCATAGAGGTCCATGACCAGGGGAAGCACACGAGCGAGGTTCTTCCCCGTGAGGCAGGATATGGTCAGGCAGGGCGGGCGCATCTGCACCTTGGTCGCCACTCGCTCGATGGCCTTCTCCAGATCCATGTCGGCCACGTCCCATTTATTGAAGAGCATCGCTGTGGCGCAACCTGCACGTTGCACCTCATAGGCCACTTGAAGATCGAGATCCACAAGTCCCTCCGAGGCATCCACCATCACCAACGCTACGTCCGATCGCCGAAGAGCGTTCATGGTGCGCACGGAACTGTAGTACTCGAGAGACTCGCCTGTGCGCCGCGACGGGCGGCGGAGGCCGGCAGTGTCGACCAAGTTGATGGGTCGGCCTCGGAAGAGCAACGATGTGTCGATGGCATCGCGCGTGGTGCCCGGGATGGGCGAGACGATGACGCGCTCACTGCCCAAGAGCGCGTTCAGCAACGAACTCTTGCCTACGTTGGGTCTTCCCACGATGGCCACGTTTATAGGTTCCTGGGTGGGGGCGGCTTGTTCCGAGGCCTCGGGAAGAGCCGCGACCACCAGATCCAGAAGATCGCCCAGTCCAAGCCCGTGTTCGGCCGAAATGGCGAGGGGCTCACCTAGGCCCAGCTCCCAGAACTCGTGGATACGCTCGGCGGCCGAATGGGCATCTATCTTGTTGACGGCCAGCACCACGGGGGTGGACGTGCGCCGCAGAGTCTTGGCGATCTCGACTTCATCCGGGCCCACCCCAATACGACCATCTACGAGGAACACCACCACGTCTGCTTCGTCTATGGCGGCGGCCGCTTGCGCGCGCACAAGATCAGCCATAAGCTCAGTTGAGCGCGTGTCTATGCCGCCGGTGTCCACCACGAGGAACTCGCGTCCACCCCATTCAGCCACACCTTCTTTGCGGTCACGTGTCACCCCGGACTCGGGAGCCACCACGGCTTCTCTGGTTCCGGTGAGGCGATTGAAGAGTGTGGACTTCCCTACGTTGGGATAACCTGCGATGACGACTCGAGGCAGCGTTGTCATGTGCCGGGCTTTCTTGGGGCGTCATGATCCGACTGCTGGGCGATTTGGCGGATGCGCGCCGCAACAGCCTCAATTTGATCCGGTGGCGTAGACGCTCCCGCAGTAATGCCTACCGAGTTGGCGTTATGCAGCCACTCCGCTTGGATCTCCGCTGCAGCTTCCACGTGGAAGGTGCGCGGTTGGACCGCAGCGCACAGTTCAGCCAGGCGGGTGGTGTTGCCGGAATTGCGGCCGCCGATCACAATGACTACGTCTACGGACTTGGCAGTGGAGACGGCGGAGGTCTGACGTTGCTCGGTGGCGCTGCAAATGGTGTTGAACACCTGTAACTCGCGCACGCGCGGGGCAAGCGCGGCTACGAGCGCCGCCAAGCGCTCGGGGGGTTGTGTGGTCTGTACCACCACCCCCACCTTGGACCGTACGATCTCCGCCGGTAGGTCCTCGGGGCCCTCCACCACCAAAGCATCGCGGCCCGCGTATGAGCGGATGCCCATGACTTCCGGATGTTCCGGCTCCCCCAAGATGACAACGAGGTAGCCCTGGTCACGTAATCGCTTGGCCTTCTCCTGTGCCGACTTGACGAAGGTGCACGTTGCGTCTACCAGATTCACCGCCCGGGCAGCCAGAGCATCGGTTACTTCGTGTTCGACACCGTGCGAACGAATGATGACAGTTCCCCCGTTTACTTCCGCCGGGTTGTCGATCACGGCGATCCCCTGGCGGGCGAGGTCTTCGATGACGCCGGGGTTGTGGATCAGCGGCCCCAGACTGCGCACCGGCGCCGGCGCGGACTCCGCCGCGCGCCGTGCGATCTCGAGTGCCCTCTCGACACCCCAGCAGAAGCCGGCATGCTCGGATACTCTGATGTCCACGGACTTCACCTGCTCTGCCCCCGGATCGCTCATCGCCCGGACTCCAGCGGTTGCCATTCCTGTCCCAACAGGGAAGCGAGGGCGAGCATGATCCGCCGGCTGATGACGCGGTTGCGCTCTGATTTGGTCACTCCTGCCACGTCGGTGCTGACGGGAGGCCCGAATTTCACTGTGACGCGGGGGAAGAGACGTCGTTGGGGTCCGGACAGGCGGTTGGTCCCCGTGATGACCACCGGAATGGTCACCACGCCGGGGCGGGAGGAGAACAACCCCACCCCGGGTGCGGGTTGCCCCAGTCTGCCGCTGCGCTGACGATGACCCTCGGGGAAGATGCCCAACACAGCGCCCGAGTCCAGGATGTTCAGCCCGGCTCGAACCGATTCCCTGTCCGCCTCGCCTCGTCGCACCGGGAAGGCTCCCAGCCGCTCCACCAATCGCCCCAGCAGCCTGCTCTTCCAAAGCTCCGATTTTGCCATCCAGTGTATCTGTCTGGGGCAGGCCGCTCCCACGAAGATGGGATCCACGTTTGACATGTGGTTACTGGCCACCACCACCGGCCCTTCAGGGGGCACGTGCTCGGTACCTTCCACTTTCATGCCGAAGAGCATCCGCAACAATGCGGGCAACCAGAAGCGTATGAAGCGGTAGGCTGGGGTATCCAACGGAGATCTCAGCACCGCGCTCCCGCCTTTGCTGCCAGCGCACACACCCTGCTCACTACCTCATCGATCGTCAGGGCTGTGGTATCGATCTCCCAAGCATCCTGGGCCTTGAGCAACGGCGCCTGCGCGCGCGACGAGTCCAGCGCGTCGCGGCGCTCTATGTCGCGCTCCACTTCGTCGGGTGCGAGGTTGATGCCCTGTTGTACCAATTGCCCTCGACGCCGTTTGGCCCGCTCCGTCACGGACGCGGTGAGAAACACCTTGGTCTCCGCTTGGGGGAACACCACTGTGCCGATATCCCTGCCCTCGAGTACGGCATCGCGACCGTCGGCGGAAGGCGTTGGATGGCGGTCATGGCTTGGCGCACCTGGGGATGAGCGGACACCGCAGATACGGCATCGGTCACGGATACAGTGCGTATGTCCTCGCTGGCATCTCGGCCGTCCATTTGTACGCGGCTGGCTCTGACCCGTGGGTTCGCCGGCCGGCATCCAGCTGGAGGTTCAGGGAACGAGCCAACTCACCCAAGGTTGAACCGTCGGTGATGTCCACGCCTCGCTCCAGGGCGGCGAGCGTAACGGCGCGGTACATGGCCCCGGTATCGATGTAGGTGAACCCGAGGCGCTCAGCAACCAATCTGGCAACCGTGCTCTTACCTGAACCGGCCGGGCCGTCGATGGCAATGACCAACTTTTCACCCCTTCTCGCCGTGCAGCAACGCCTCAATGGTAGCAGTGAAGTCCGGATAGGAAACCGCCATGCAGGCCGTGTCGTCGATGCTCACCCCCGAACGGGAGGCCAGCCCGGCAACGGCTCCACCATAGCGAGTCGGTGATCGCCTTGTAGAAGACCTCGGCCGCCCTCCCACGGCTCAGGCGACCATGGATGTCGAGACCGTCCTCGTGTTCCACTACCCTCACGCCCAAAGTACGCAGCAGTTGGGCGGTGGCGGCCAAGCGGTCACTCTCTTTCACGCAACTCCGCGGCACCGCGCAGCCGGATCGCGCCTTCGGCTCGGGCGGCGGCCAAAGCCCAGACGGGGATCTCGTCGATCGGTAGCGGGACACGATCGGCAGTGATGTCGGCGGCAGTGAGCAGTCCGTGTGTGGCCGTGATGCTGCCGATGGGCTCGGCGGAGGGGCGCCCGTCAGCGCACGGACAAATCCGCTCCCATATCCACAGCGCAGAGCATCGAGCAGGCCGGTGCGGGTTGGGTTCAACCCCACGCCCGTCACGGTGAGCTGAGAGCCGGGGACTAGTAGCGCGGCCACGAGCAGGAACGCCGCCGAGCTGATATCTCCCGGTATAGAAATGGAATCAAAGCACAGGTCTGTGGAAAGAGGAGTGACGTGGATCACTCCCGGACCCAGCGAGTTCCCTTCGCGTTCTATCTTTCCGCCGGCGAAGCGCACTATCGTCTCGGTGTGGTCGCGGGAAGGACCAGGCTCCTCTATGAACGTATGGCCATCGGCACGAAGCCCGGCCAAGATGATGCAGGATTTGACCTGCGCCGAGGCCACCTCCATGCGATAGCGAATCCACTTTCAACCTTCCCCCCTTGATAACCATGGGCGGCAGGCGATCGCCATCGCGACCGGATACGTGGGCTCCCATGAGTCTCAGCGGCTCAATCACGCGGGCCATGGGCCGACGACGTATGCTCGCGTCTCCAGTGAGTATAGAGAAAGGGACAAGAGGCTAGGATTCCCGGCAGCAGCCGGATCAAAGTCCCCGCATTGGCCACATCCACAACGTCCTCGGGCTCACGGAGCCCATCCCAACCCACGCCGTTACCACGAGGCGTTCGTTGGTCGATACCAGCTCTTCAACCGTCACGCCCAGCGCTCGTACCGCATGGACTGTGGCCATGGTGTCGGCAGAGCGCAGGAAGCCATCCACCACCACGCACCCGCGGCCAGGGCGCCGAGGTATTGCCCGGTGCGACACCGGTTGTCCCCCGGAACCCGAACGGTGCCGCGGAGGGCTGAAGGCGCGGGTGCAAATAACCCCTGCCCCTCCGCGCTGGGCGAGGAGGAGCTCGGTCTCGGTGCGACCCCATCAATCCACCGCCTGTGCGGCGGGTACGGTGACCGCGGGGAACCCCATGGTCTCCAGAAGGCCGGTCGCGGTGGCTGCGGTAACCTCGCCGGTGACGTACAAGACCAGATCGCCACCCGCCTTTCTGCTGTAGTGGTGCAGAGTGAGATCCTCGATGTTGATGTCGGCGTTGCCCAGCGTCGTCATGACTCGTGAGAGCAGGCCAGGTTCGTCGGGGATGCGAACCGTGATCTGATACAGGGCCGCCGGTTCGCGGTCACCCTTCTGCAACAATTCCTGGCGGTAGGCCGCTGCCGTGAAAATGGATTCTGCCACGCCCGACTCGTCCTGTCGCTCCAAATCATCGCAAAACTGCTGTATATCGCCCGCAATGGCGCGGAGCGCATCCACGAGCGCTTCCCGATTCTCCAGGAAGATCTCGCCCCACATGACCGGATTTGCCCCGGCCACCCGAGTAAGGTCGCGGAAGCTGGGCCCGGCGCAGTACAAAGCTCGCCTTCCACGATGTTGGAAGCCGCCCACCTCGGACATCATCGCATTGGCCAACACGTGGGGCACGTGACTGATCAGAGCCATGATGCGGTCATGGGTCTCCGGTTCGATGGTTATGGGTCTGGCACCCAATCGCGAGACGAAGCCGTGCATGATCTCGAATAAGGGGCCGGGCAATTCGGCGGGCGGTGAGAGGAAGTAAGTGGCTCCCTCGAAGAGGTTGGCGCGCGCGTATCGTACTCCGGCGGTTTCCCCACCACACATGGGATGTCCACCTATGAACCTGGTGCGCGCCTCCGGGTCCAGCAGGCGCATCACCTGGGTTTTGGTGCTTCCGAGATCCGTGATGAGACGGGGAGTCACCTCGGCGGCCATGCACTCCTTGACCAGCTGAGGGATACTACGGACGGGTGTGGAGATAACCACCAGGTCGGAACCACTGGCGGCGGCGCTGGCGCTGTCCGCGGCTTCGGTAAGCACGCCGCGGCTCAGGGCTTCCTCCAGCGCCTGAGGATCGCTGTCGTAGCCCACCACCGTTACTTCCGGCCACTCCTTGTGGGCGGCCAGAGCCAGGCTTCCGCCCATTAGACCTACACCGATGACGGCCAGGCGGCGGATGGCCGCCGGCCTCTGCTTCTGTCCTCATGGCTATCCCAGCGTCTTTCCCACCCAGGCCACCATCTCGGCGATGCGGGCGGCCGTGCGGGCGAATCCGGCCGGGTTCAATGACTGAGCGCCATCACACAACGCGGTCTCAGGTGCCGGATGGGCTTCGATGATGAGGCCGTCGGCGCCCGCGGCGATGGCGGCGAGCGATAGTGGCTCGATCAGCTCCACTCTCCCCGAGGCGTGACTGGGATCTACGATCACGGGTAAGTGCGACCTGGCTTTGATGATGGGCACGGCCGCGATGTCGAGGGTGTTGCGGGTTGCCGTCTCGAAAGTGCGGATGCCCCGTTCGCACAGTATGACCTGCGGATTGCCCGCCCGTACCACGTACTCGGCGGCCATGAGCAGTTCCTCGATGGTGGCGGACAGCCCCCGCTTCAGGAGCACGGGCAGTCCCGCCTCCCCCACTGCGGCCAACAGGTGGAAGTTCTGCATGTTGCGGGCACCGATTTGAATGACATCCGCGTAGCGCAGCACCAGATCCAGATGGCGAGGGTCCATGAGTTCAGTCACAACCGGAAGTCCGGTCTCCTCTCTCGCTTCCGCCAGGTACTGCAAAGCCTCCTCACCCAGACCTTGGAAGGCGTAGGGAGAGGTGCGCGGCTTGAATGCGCCGCCACGTACACCAGTAGCTCCCGAAGCCTTGACGAAGCGGGCGGCCTCGAGCGTCTGTTCGCGGCTTTCGACCGAGCATGGGCCGGCTATGAGCCCGAAGTGGCCGCCTCCCAGCTGAGTGGCCCCCAAGGGCACCACCGTGTCACTGCGCCGGAACTCGCGACTGACCAGCTTGTAAGGCCTGAGGAGTGTGACCACCCGGTCAACACCGGGCAGGGCTTCCAGAGGAAGCCCTGCCACCATTTCGCGATCTCCCTCAATGGCGATGGTGGTTACGGTCTCGCTGCAGTATATGTGGGCTTCTGCACCGGCCCCGCGCAATCGCTCCACAACAAGGTCTATCTCTGTGGGCGTGGCGCCCTCGTTCATGATGATCATCATGGGAATGTATCCTCCCGAGTTGCAAATCCCGACATGCTCACTGTCTAGCCGGGAAGGGCTGAACGACGACTACGGATGCGCCTGAGAGAGGATGGCGAAAGCCTCCAGGAAACGGTCGTTCTCCTCAACCGTTCCGAGGGTTACGCGCACCCACCCCGGGCAATCCATAAAATAGCCTGACCGCGTCATTACCCCTCGGGCGAGAAGCAGACGCGGTACCTCCTCTCCGGGCACGCTGAGCCCTTCGACGTTCACAAGGAGGAAGTTGGCTTGACTCGGGACATACGCTCTGCCCATCCTTGAGAGCGCCTGGGCCACGCGTTCACGCTCGCGGGCGACGTGCTCACGACGGGCATGCATGCGGTTGGGATGTCTCAATGCTTCACTCGCGGCAACCTGAGCGAGCGTATTCACGTTGTACGGCTGACGCAACTTGTCAATGGCCTGTACCACGGACGCATGGGCAATGCCGTAGCCCACTCGGAGGCCGGCAAGACCGTAGATCTTGGAGAAGGTACGTAAGATGACCAGATTGGGGAACTCCGATATCCAAGATGAGGTGTCCTGGTGGCGGGCCGTGACGTACTCAACGTATGCTTCATCCAGGACCACCAACACATTCGGCGGCATGGTGGAGAGGAATCGGCGCAGTTCGTTGGGGCCGTGATAGGTGCCGGTGGGGTTGTTCGGATTGGGGACGATGGCCATGCTCGTGTCTTCCGTCGTCGCCGCCGCCATGCCCTCGAGGTCCACTACGTGGTCACGGAGCGGAACCTTGCCCAATGTGGCTTGGCGTTGGACACCCAACAGGCCGTAAACCACAAACGACGGATGTGGGAAGAGAAGATGGTCGCCCGGAGAGACATAAGCCTCCGAGAGGAGCTTGAGCAGTTCACACGATCCGTTCCCAAACACGAGACACGCCGGATCGACTCTCAGATGCGTCGATAGCTCGGAGCGCAGGCCCCGGCAATCCTGATCCGGGTACCTATTGAGTCGGGGTAGAGCAGCCTCCATGGCCTGGAGCACCTCAGGGAAGGGCCCCTCCGGGCATTCGTTCGCGTGAAGCAGAGCCATGTCGCTCACGCCGTGGGCGCGGCACACGTCTTCCAATCGTGGACCGGCTACGTAGGGTTTCAACTGTTGTACAGCGGCTGTAACCTGCACCGACACCTGCTCAACTGCTCGTTCAGAGTGGCGATCTATGATACCGACTTCCGGTGAGAGGGAACAGTCGTAGGCCGCCCCACCGCCGCCCGGAGGCGGTTGACCTCTCGTGAGGTGAGTTCGCGGTATTGGCCGGGGGCGAGGCCCCGATCATCCAGGTCACCTATACGGCAGCGGTGGAGCGAGAGTATGCTGTGCCCCAGCGCCTCCAGCATGCGGCGAACTTGGCGATTGCGACCCTCACGGATCGTGATGTGCAGCGTGGATTCCGAAGGTCGCCGCCGGACACGCGTTACTATGGCCGGAGCGGTTGGGCCATCGTCAAGCTGGATACCCGTCTGCAGTACCGTCAACGAGTGGTCGCTCACTTCTCCCCGTATGCGCACACGGTACTCTTTCTCCACTCCGTACCGAGGGTGCGATAAGCGCAGGGCCAGCTCACCGTCATTGGTCATCAGCACCAGCCCCGTGCTGTCCCAATCGAGCCTGCCCACGGGATAGACTCGCGTGCGCGTGGGCAATCCATCCATTACCGTTGGCCTGCCCTGCGGATCCTTGACCGTGCAGATGCTGCCGGCCCTCTTGTTGAGCACCCAGTATTCAATGCCCTGCTGTCGCAACGCCCGCCCGTCCACAGTTATTTGCGCGCGGCAGGCGTCCACGGTCATTCCAATGGTGGCCGCCACCCCATCGACTCGCACGCGGCCCTCTCGAATAAGGTTCTCACAATGACGGCGTGATCCCACTCCAGCTCGTGCCATCACCTTCTGCACCCGTTCCTGTGCGCACCGGCCTCCCAAGCGGGTACGGTTCCCCCTCCCCACTCGGCTACTCCGGTGCCACCAGGGAGCCTAGGCGACGCAGCAGCTCCGCGCGCTCCTCAGCAGGCACTTCGAAGCTCTCCAGAGGAGTCAGTTCTGCCAGTGAGCGTAGCCCGAAGAGAAGAAGGAAGCGCTCGGTGGTACCGTAGAGGACGGCCTGTCCCACCTGTTCCGCGCGCCCCACTTCTTGTATGAGCTCTCGTTCCAGCAAGGTGCGCAGAGACGAATCCGAGTTCACTCCGCGGATCTCCGCGATTTGCCGTCTGGCTACCGGCTGCAAGTAGGCCACCACGGCCAGCGTCTCATAGGCCGCCGGAGAGAGGCGGAGCGTCTCCGATGTGTCGAACAACCCGCTCAGCACGCGCTCGGCCATGCGATTGGTGCGCATGCACCACCCTTCGGCAACTCGAGTCACTTCAAATCCCCGAGGGCCATCTACCGGAAACTCAGCTTCGAGCTGACGCAGAGCCTCCTCGAGGACTTCGATTGTGGGCTGACGCGCGCCAACACTCAGGCTGGACATAAGAGTCTCTATGGTCAAGGGGCGCCCGGCAGCAAACAAGAGCGCTTCAAGATCTCGGCGGAATTCGCCGTCGCCTGATACGCAGCGCTCATCACACACCTGTCGTCACCTCCCTAGCCATAATCTCAATATCTCCAAAAGGTTGATGCTGGCTCACATCGGCTTCACCTTTAGCTACAAGGTTCAGAATGGCCAGAACGGTCACAGCCTGAACCAGGGGTTCAGCCTCACCGAACTCCTCATTGAACGACAAGCGCGAGCGGGAGCGTAGCAACCTCCGCAACAGCCCGATTTGGCGCTTGACCTCCACACGGAGAGCAGTCAAGTGCGCGGTGTCTGGACGCCGATGACGTGCCCATACCGCCAACATGTGGTGCATAAGAGAGTCAATCGTCTCCGAGCCGGCGATGCGCTCGGGCGGCGCCAATACCACACTGCCCGCGCGGTCGGCAGGACGTAGGAGCCTGCCGGATTCGGCGGCGGCGCGCGCTCGTAGATCCTCTGCGGCCCGTTTACACTGTTGATAGGCGAGCAGGCGCTCAACGAGAAGCTCCCGGGCGTCGTCGGCCGAGAGGTGGTCGTCGGTGCGATCGTCGCCCGGGAGCAGGCGGCGCACCTTCACCTGCAAGAGTGAAGAGATGAGGACCAGGAACTCGCTCAGACTCTCCCAATCGGCCTCGTCCGAAGTCGCCATACGCTCTACGTAAGCGAGGATCACCTCGAAGACGGGGATCTCGAGGATGTCCACTTCGTCTTTGAGGACCAAAGTGAACAGCAGATCGAACGGTCCTTGGTAGACATCCAGCTCAAGGTCGATCAAGCGCACGTCGTCACCTCCGCCGGCTCCGCCACAGTGTCGTCCGGTCGGTCACTCGACCACAGTCTCAGCTCAGCCGAAGTAGTAGGGCAGTAGTAGACGGCTGATGCCCAGGTATGCCCATCGCAGCAGGGACGTGAAGGGCCCACGGAAGACAATGAAGAGAAGGAGGATGAAGAAGATGCCGTAGCGATCGAGCTGTATCCAGCGCTCGTAGCGATCGCGGGACATGAATCCACCGATGACCCGAGAACCGTCAAGCGGCGGGATGGGGATGAGGTTGAAAACTCCCAGCACGATGTTGACTTGGAAGGCTACGAACAGGATGCGGAACAACAGCGTATTCACAGCCGGGTGCAGGAAGTTCAGGATGAGACCCAGCGTGATGGCGATGAGGAAGTTGGTCACCGGGCCGGCCAGACCAACGATCATCATGCCCTGCTGGCGATTGCGGAAGTAGTAGGGTTTACCGGAACCGGCTTGGCCCACCCGAAGATGAATCCACCCCCGAGGTAGGTCAAGACGAACATGGCGGTACCGACGAGGTCCAGGTGACGCAAAGGATTCGCCGTCAAGCGACCGTACGCTTTGGCCGTGGGATCGCCCATTTTGAAAGCCACGTACCCGTGCGCCACCTCGTGGGCCATCATGGAGAGCAGCAAGATGGGTAACAGGAACAGCAGGTCCAGCAGCCGGGCGTTCATAGGCTTGCCTGCCGTCCATCGGCCGCCCGGCACGCGGCCCCAAGTCTCGGGCCATGCGCATCTCCTCTTCTTTGCTGGTCACCCGCCCCTCCACCCTTTCGCGTAGCAGAGACTGAAGAACCATACCAATTTGCGGTCCCTGCCGCAGCCCCAAAGCGATGATATCGGCACCCGATAGCTGCGATCTTCGGTGGCGCAGTTCGCTCAGATACTCGTACACGCGTTCGTGGGCCGAGCGATTATCGGTGACTGCGATTAGGTAAACGAGCGATTCGGTTGTCAGGCGCGACAGCAGCTTGTACGTGTTCCAGGCCGACAGATGCTGGTCCCCGAGTTGGGCCGCCACGCGGGGGGCAAGAACCACGCTGTCGCGCACGATGCTTCTGTCGGCGTGGCGGAGACGCAGTTTTTCCAGCCACATGAAGAGTTCATCGTGCTCCATGTTGCGGGTGAGGGTGGCCAGCCGAATCCTCCACCTCACGATCTCTTCCGCCACCCCCATCTCCGCTATCAACCCGTCAATGCGATGGATGAGCGCCACGGTCTTGGGTCCCGTGGCCAACCGGGGATGCACCTGCCTGGCCACTCCCAGGCGGTAGATACGCTCGAGCGACCAATCCACATCCCGCTCCCCCAGCAGGGCGATCAACTCATCCCGGAGCCGGGCGCTGGAGAGATCTCCCACGAGTCTCATATCCACGCAGGCTTTGGCCAAGGCGCGGGTGGGCTCATCCATGCGAAAGCCATAGCGGTTCTCGTAGCGCACGGCTCGGAAGATCCTCGTGGGGTCTTCGATGAAGCTCAGGTTGTGCAACACGCGAATCACGCCATTCAACAAATCGGTCAGCCCCCCGAAGAAATCAATAACCGTCCCGTACTCTTCACCTCGAAGCGATACGGCCATAGCGTTGATAGTGAAGTCTCGGCGAAAGAGGTCTTGTCTGATGGAGGCGTGCTCCACCACAGGCAGGGCGGCCGGGTAGTCGTAGAATTCGGTGCGGCAGGTGGCCACATCTATGTGGAACGGTTCTCGGCCTTGCTTGATCCAGATGGGAGCCTCGCGGAGCATGTCGTCCGGCGGAAGTACCACGGCCGTGCGGAACTTCTGGTGCACGCGCACACGGCCACCGATTTCCTTGGCCAGCAACTCAGCGAATTCGATCCCGTCCCCTTCCACGGCGATATCAAGATCGGCATTGGGCAGCCCCAGGATGAGGTCGCGAACGAATCCCCCCACCAAGTACACTCCCTCGAAGCCGAGGGAGAGAGCAGCCGCCTTCTGCAGGATGGGCCCGAAGAATGGCAACTCCCCCAGCGGCTGCAGCATGCAGGCTTGATAGACGGCTTGGCTTTCTCGGCGCTCCTCGGGCTCCTGGAAGGCGGCCAGTACGTCTGTTCGGGTGGCAATGCCTTTCACATCGGCCACATGGGCGCGGCCGGTACGCTTGGCGGCGGCGTATGCGGCATCGGCTACAACGGGAACTCGCCCCACCGTACTGTCAACCATGATGCGGCGCAACTCCTCCACGGTGGCGGATTCTCGGGCCACTACCACGTTCCGTGACATGATGCCCTTGACCGGAGCGTGCCCCAAACCGTGGCGCACGGCTTTGTCCAGATCGCGCCGCGCGGCGATGCCCACCACCAAGCCGTCGTCCTCTACGGCTATGCCTGAGTGCCCGTAGCGCTGCGCCACCAGCAGAGCTTCGGTAACCGTGGTGTCCGCCTGGATGAAGTGTACGGGGCGGCTCATGATCTGCCCGGCCGTGGGCAGGGCCTGTGACGTCTCACTCAGGACGGTCAGCAGCCGGTCTATCACCTCGTGCGCAGTGGCGTTGCGCACCACTCCAGAAGCGGCCTGAGCGTGCCCCCCTCCCCCGACCGTGTGCAACAGGGCCGCCACGTCGATAGAACCCAATCTTGAGCGGGCGGTGACGAACACCCGTCCGATCATGAGTACGGCTTGGAGGAGCACTTCGCAGTTGAGGAGGTCCATGACCTTGTGTGCGATGACGCTGAGACCGTCTACGTAGGCCTCGGACTCCAGCGCTACCACGAAGATATCGTGGCCGTGGATACGTACGGTGCGGATCTCATCCACCACCCGTAGCAAGAGGTCGCGCTGGTCGGGGGTGAGTGGGTTGTGCAGATATCGTTCGATCAGTGCCTGCGAAGCACCCAGGCGCATACATACTGCCAGCATCTCCGCATCGCGAACCGTACTCTGGGGGTAGATAAGCGACCCCGTGTCCTCGTGTATGCCGAGCGCGAAGATGCTCGCCTCGAGGGGGCTGATAGGGATTTCTCGTCCCAGAAGGATGTAAACCATGGATGACGCCTGTGAGCCATCCGCGGACAGAACCCAATTCTCGCTCTGCACAAAAGATGGTCTTTCTTCGGCCCCGGGATGGTGATCAAAGATGACGACTTCCACGCCGGGTCTGCCGCACAAGCCGGCCAGCTCTCCCAGTCTGGAGCAATCAGCCGTGTCCACCACCACCACACGGCTCACCGAAGACAAGTCCACGGAGCGCAGTGGAACAATGGGCAGTCCCTCTCCATGAAGGGCCACAAACTCACGCACGTTGCGGTTCATGGAGCCGGGGAAGACGATTCGTGCTTCAGGATACAGCTTGGCTGCACCCACCGTGGCCGCCAGGGCATCGAAGTCGGCGTTCTGATGGGTAGTGATGAGTGTATTGACCTTGAAGGCGGCTGTCTCCTGCTTCATAGCCCTTTGAGTATAGGCTACACGGGCAGCACCAAGCGAGCGGCACCGTCTGCCGCCCGCGCCGCCTCCCGGAGTACGGCCTCATGATCTGTGTGGGTCTCCCCCGCGCGGTTGGTGACGATAGCCACCACCCGGAGGGCGAGGCCGGCAACGCGAGCCGCCCGCACCTCCACCGCACACGACATCCCCACCACGTCCGCTCCCAATGCGGCCAACACGCGCACATCCGCGCGCGTCTCGTAGTGCGGGCCGGGCAATGCTGCGTAAACGGATGGTTCGGGGCCAATGCGCAGATTCGTGGGGCGGGATGACCCGCCCGGGAAACCCTGGAAGTCCATCACGGTTCCGATCACAAGGGCTGATCCCGCCTGTCCCCGATCGTTCAGGGCTCCAGCCGCGTAGGTCAGAGTCACCTGTTCGACTCCCCACTCCCTTAGGGAGAAGATGGGCAGACTCAGTGCGTCGGGCGAGACACCCTCGTAAAGATGCGCGCGTCCGGACAGGAAAACGGCTCTGACACCCTCCAACCGACCTACCACCACGATGCCACGATGGCCCGCCACTCCCGGGTTCCTCCAGCCGTGGATATGTTGGAAGCGGCATTGCGCCTCCGCATCGATCTGTGCGAGCAGAGCGTCGAGGCCACTGCCCAGAATCACGGCCCGTTCCGGGGCGTCCCCCAGGCGCTCGCTGAGGTTGGAGGCAGCGCGTCTTGCGTCTGCGCGTTGGGCCCCGCGCGATCGTCCACGCCTGCGAGGGGGCACGGCTGGAGGTACACCGGTGCCCGGCTGCACTGAGCGGAGAAATCGGGAAGATGCCGGGATATCTCGCAGATCTCGGCCGGCCAGATCAGGTTCCCGACCGGTCAACAAGGCGAACACGGTGGCGCCACTGTCGCTGAAGTACCCCCTGCGCACGCGGTGTTCCGGGGGATCGTCACTCCAATGCAGTAGAAGAGGCACGTGCTCCCGCGAATGCTCGGTGCTGGCTGTGGTTGGGTCGCAACCGTGGTCGGCCGTGATGATCAAGGCGTCCGTCGGCTCCAGGAGGGATAGGAATCTGCCAAGCTGGCTGTCCAGATAGACCAACGCAGCCGCGAACCGCTCGGCGTCGTTGCGATGGCCCCACTCCATGTCGAAGTCAACGAGGTTGGCGAAGATCAGTCCCGAATGCTCCTCTGCCAGTGCCTCGCCCACGGCCCGCAGCACGTCGGCATTGCCGGATGCTTGGGTTGTGGTCGAGAACCCGCGTCCTGCGAACAGGTCAACCACCTTGCCCACGCCGTGAACGGGGACACCGTGCTCCTGTAGGCGGTCTAAGTAGGTGGGACCGCTGGGGGGCACGGAGAAATCACGCCGCCCTTTGGTTCGCACGAAGCCGCCGGGCTCGCCTTGGAAGGGCCGGGCGATGACCCGCCCCACCTCCTGCGGGCCCGCCAGCAGCGCGCGGGCCTGCGCACACCACTCGTACAGTAGTTGGGGCGGCACGATGTCGACGTGAGCCGCCAGTTGGAAGACGCTGTCCTCAGATGTGTAGAGGATGGGGTCTCCGGACGCTATGTGCTGTGTACCGAGCTCCCTAATGATCTCGGTGCCGGAAGCCACTTTGTTGCCGATCACCCCCCGGCCGATGCTCTGAGTGAATGCCGTGACCACCTCAGGGGGAAAGCCCTGTGGGTAGGTGGGGAAAGGTCTTTGGCGCACCAGACCCATGTGTTCCCAGTGACCGGTAGTGCTGTCTTTGCCGGGCGACCGCTCGGCCAACAGCGCGGGGAGCGCCGCCGGCGTTTTGGCAGGCGGCACTCCCCGCATGGGGACGATGTTCCCCAGCCCCAGTCTCTGCAACCCGGGCAGGCGCAATGGCACCAGCCGCGACAAGTTGCCCAATGTGTCGGCGTCGGCATCGCCGTAGGCGGCCGCATCCGGCAGAGCCCCGGCACCTACCCCGTCGAGCACCAGGAAGACAACGCGCCTGCAGGGGGCGCCTGTGGTGCCGGTCCCAATATCGTTGGAGCGGGTCACGGCTCCCACGCTCGGGGATGCGCGTCCTGGTACACGCGGCGCAGGTGTTCTCGACTGAGATGAGTGTAGATCTGCGTGGTGGACAAATCAGCGTGTCCCAGCATCTCCTGCACGGCGCGCAGATCGGCGCCTCCCTCCAGAAGGTGGGTGGCAAATGAATGGCGGAGTGTGTGGGATGAGACCTCATCCCCCAGCCCGGATCTGCGAGCGTAGCGTTTCACGATGGTGTGCAGGCCCATGCGCGACAGCCCGCGACCACGGGCATTGAGGAAGAGAAACGGGGGCTTGAGGGTGCCGGGAGTCCCCAGCAGGGGCCGCCCCCGCGACAAATACACCTCCACCGCCTCAATGGCCATGCGTCCCAGCGGCACCACCCTCTCCCTGTCCCCTTTACCGACGGTTCGCACGAATCCCACTTCCAGGTCAATGTCGCCCAGGCGCAGATTCAGCGCCTCCGATGCCCTCAGACCGGCGCCGTACAACACCTCGAGGACGGCGCGGTCGCGCAAACCCAGCGGAGTCGCCGGAGGGAGTGACAGCATCCTCCCCACCTCTTCCACGCTCAACGCGCGGGGCAAGGTCACCTCTCGGCGTGGCGGCGCCAAGTGCAGGGTCGGATCGGCAGATGCGTAACCGTTTTGCACCAAGAAGGCGAAGAAAGAGCGCAGCGACGAGATCTTCCGCGCCCGTGTCGCAGGTTTCCAGGCTTGTGCGGCCAGGAACGCAGTCAGGTCTTCAGCTCCGGCGTCACTCGGCCGAAGTGATTGTGAGGCCAAAAAGTCTATGACTTGGGCGACATCCCTGCCGTACGAACGCACGGTGTTATCCGAGAGACCGCGTTCCGTGCGGAGGAAGGCCAAGTACGCCGCAACCTCGGGGTTTCTTTCCCGCGAGACGGCGCCGTTCTCTGCGGTCTCGGATTGACGAGAGGGCATGCTCAGCTGAAATCAATGGGCAACACGCTGTCGAGCGAGAAGTACGAGAGCCCGGTTGCCTCCGCCGCTGAGCGATTGGTCACTTTGCCCTCCATGATGTTGATGCCCCGCGCCACGGCGCGGGAGGCGCGTGCCGCCGCCGGTAAGCCTTGGCCGGCGACGGCCAGGATGAAGGGCAGAGTGGAATTGGTCAGTGCCGCAGTGGCCGTGGCCGGAACCACGCCGGACATGTTGCCCACACAGCAGTGAACCACATCGTGAACCACATACGTGGGGTTGCTGTGGGTGGTCATGTGCGAGGTGGCCACACACCCACCCTGATCAACAGACAGATCCACGATGGCGGACCCCGGGTCCATGCTTCGCACCAAATCCTCAGACACCAAGACCGGGGTTCGCGCCCCCGGCATCAGCACGGCCCCTATCACCAGGTCGGCTCGGCTCACCTGATCCTCAATGGTGGCTTGGTTGCTAATCAAGCACTGGGCTCCCGGAAGGGCCCGCTCGAGATACTGCAGTCGGGGGAGGCGGATGTCGAGCACGGTTACGCGTGCCCTCATGCCGTAGGCCACCAGGGCGGCGTTGGTGCCGGCAACTCCGGCGCCGAGGATACATACCCGTGCGGCGGGCACTCCTGTCACTCCTCCAATGAGTTTGCCTTTGCCGCCGTGGATCCGGTCGAGCAGGGAAGCCCCCGTTTGTGCTGCCAGCCGACCCGCTACTTCGCTCATGGGCGCCAACAGGGGCAGTTGCCCGTCATCTGTCTCCACCGTCTCATAGGCGACACACGTGGCCCCCGTTGCGAGCAGCGCCTGGGTCAGCATTCGATCAGGGGCCAGATGAAGATAGGCAAAGAGTATGTGTCGTGGTCTAAGAAGAGAGAATTCGGAGGATTGGGGTTCTTTTACCTTAAGGATGAGGACCGAAGACTGGTACACCTCTTCGGGGCTCGGGACCACAATCGCGCCCGTGCTCGCATACATCGCATCGGAGAACCCAGAACCCTCGCCGGCGCCCTGCTCCACCCGCACTTCATGTCCCTGAGCCACGAGTTCCCGCACGCCGGCAGGTGTATTGACGCAGTACTCATCAGCTTTGATCTCGCGAGTATCCCTATGTTCATGATGCTGCTCGTTCTGCCGGAGCAGTGCCTCCGTCAGCATGACTGCGGCCAGAGTCTTGCCGTCTTCCACTATGGTGGGCGTGTGCACTAATGCCGCACGCGGAACGCCTCCAGCTCGATATCCTCGTCCAGGTCAAGGTTACGCTCCACCTTCACCAGGTCACGAGCCAAAGAAAGCTTGCAAAAGCTCGTGCACAAAGCCCGGAGATGAGTAGAAGTGATCCCAGCGGTGTGCTTCCAGAACCCGGCCTCTTCGCGCAGTTCCCGTTGGGCCGCTTCCAAGGCATCTTCGCCTGACTCCAGCAATCCGGCCGGGAGTTCCAGCAGCTCCGTGCCCAGGGCGTGGCGGTACTGATGGGCCAGCACGATGCGGTCCTGATCATCGAGGGCCACCACCGCACCACGGCTCGGGATGATCTACAACCTCTCTCGAACTCCCTGCCACCGGGTAGGGCCAGCCGGTCGACGCGCACTTTGATAGGCCCTCCACGATATGCCAACCTGCTCTCCAGCAGTTCCGGTCGCCGCAACCGCAGCGCGTCGCCCATTGCGGCCCAGTTCGCCCGTGTCCATCTATCCCGCCTTTCGTCCCCGCCGTGATACGAAGGCGGGCGCCAGTCGCACGACTTCTATGATCCAGCTCCGTAAGCTTGACCAGGTCCTTTAGAGCCAGGCTCTCTCCTGCCGAGTGTATGCCCCACATGCCGGTGGTGAGATTCACGGTGGGCAGCCCACGCTCGTTTAGGATGTTCGCATCCGCGCCGCCCCCAGCCACCTGCAGACGCGGAGTGATCCCCACTTCTTCCGCGGCAGCTTTTGCCAACCTGACTACGGCGGTGCGCGATCCCAGCCGGTACCGGCGGTATTCGGTGACCACCTCCAACTGGAGGTCGGTGCCCACTTCCCCTGCACCCAGGTGGAGGGCATCCACGAGGGCCGACGTGGCGTCAGCCAGCTTCGCGTCGTCGTGGCTCCGTGTCTCTGCCTCCACGAAGCACTCCTCGGGCACGATGTTCCGAGCAGTGCCTCCACGGATAAGGCCGACGTTGGCAGTGGTCTCGTGGTCCAGCCTTCCCAGCGACATCCGCCCCAGAGCTTTGCCGGCCGCCCATATGGCGCTGCGCCCCTTCTCGGGTTCCACACCGGCGTGCGCCGCCTTGCCTCGGAAGGTGGCCCGCACGGTATTCTGACTGGGTGCCGCCACCGTGATTCCGCCCACGGGGCCCGCTGAATCCAAGACCATCCCCATCGGGCTCTTCAGGCCGGTCAAATCCAGATGCTTAACGCCGGTCAGCGCCGTCTCCTCGGACACCGTGAAAAGAAGCTCATAGGAAGGATGGGGTAGGTTTGATGCCACGAGCAGAGCCGTGGCGTGCAGCAGCGCCGCTATTGCCGACTTGTCGTCCGCACCCAGAATGCCGCCGGCCGCGTTGCGGAAGACCCCTTCTTCCAGCACGGGTCGTAAATCGCCGCCTATGGGGACCGTATCGAGGTGGGCCCCGAGCACAACGGCCGGATCGCCGCCGTCACTCCCCGGTACCCGGCACACGATGTTGCCGGCGTTGCCGCCGATGGCCTCTGCGGTGGCATCTTCAACGGTTTCGAGGCCCAAGCCGCGCAGGAAGTCGTGAACGAAGTCGGCGACGGGGCGTTCCGCACGCGACGGGCTGGGCCGCCGCGTCAGTTCCAGGAAGATCTCGGTCAGCGCGTCCGCAGATACCATCATGAACCCAGTCTATGCCTCGTCTTCCTTGGAGGGGATACCCTCACCGGATGGCTTACCTCCCACCCCGCACGAGCAGGCAATGGCGGCTCCCACAAAATCGCGGAAGATGGGCTGTGGACGCGTGGGTCTACTCTTGAACTCGGCGTGGAAATCTCGGTGCAGCCCAGGAAACCAGGTGATCTCCAGTTCCACGATCTCCACCAGCCTCTCATCGGGGCTCACCCCCGAGATTACGAGTCCCGCGTCCACCATCTGGGCGGAAGATGTTGTTGAACTCGTAACGATGACGGTGCCGCTCATAAATGACCTCTCGCCGTGGTACTCGATAGGCGATGGTGGTATCCGGGTACAGCTTGGTAGGGTAGCTGCCCAGACGCATAGTCCCCCTGCGTCCTCCAAGGGCCCTTCTGTTCAGGCAGCAGATCGGATGACCGCATAGGGCGTTGATGCGCTGAACTTGAGGAGTTGGCCTCACCATTCCCATCACGTTTCGCGCGAATCACCACGGCTGACGGTATACCTAGGCAGATGCCGAGAAGGGTACTCGGTTCTCCCTGGCATATCTTACGGCCAAGGTCTTGCCTTCGATGCCTCTCAGCCCCAGCTTTTCTGGGCACCAGGATCCCGTCCACTTGTACAACCGGGAGCGTATTCTCCCCGGGCGCAGCGACTCGGCGTCCACCAGACTAGTCCTCGCATTGGGCTCGTCTGTGGAGATAGCTCCCGTGACGGCGTCTCCACCACCGACAGATAAGCGTCCTGCAGCTGCAATACTTCCCCACCAGTGCAACGCGTACCGTGCCTTCCGTGGAATGGATTCTGTCGATCAGGCCATCTACCCAGAGAGGTCGAGGTCAGCTCTTCAGTCCCAGCTTGTCCATGACCAGGCGGTCGAGCCCTTCTACTCGAGGTTGAGCGGCACGTGGTAGATATACCCGAGGCGTCAGGGCTATAGCATCACCGCGCGCGGCTCCACATCGGTGAAAAGGATTTTGTCCTTGAGTTCTTGGCCGATGGGTCTATCCACTGGCATACAATGATGTCCGGCTGGATACCTATGCTGCGCAGTTCACTGACACTGTGCTGAGTGGGCTGGTTTTGAGTCGTACCGGCGGGTGAACGGTGAAGAAATGAGGGTCACATGGATGTAGAGGACATTGCGCTTCTACTTACATCGTTGCGAAACTGGCGGATGGCCTCTAAGAAGGGAGGCTCGATGTCCCCCACGGTGCCGCCGATTTCCGTGATGACCACATCCACATCCTGGCTACGCGCCACCCGGGCGATTCGGGGTTTGATCTCGTTGCGACATGGGAATGACCTGAACGGTTCCCCCCAGTCGCCCCGTCGTCTCTTGCGTATGACGCGTTGTAGTAGACGGAACCAGAGGTAGACGTTGGCGCCGCGTGTGAGATTGACGTCGATGAACCGTTCGTAGTGGCCAACGTTTGGCCTTGCGCTTTGCCCAGGACGAATACCTCTCCGTGCTGGGCGGGGCCTGGGCGGCTGTATCCACGTTGAGATACGGATCACTTTCTGCATGACCACCCGGAGGCGGTTTTAGTCGCCCCAGCGACGCCCCAGTACTGCCGATGAGGAGACCACGCCCCGGTAATGAACACAGCTGGGTCGGCCATGCTCTCTCCCCTTCGACGGCGGATGCGCCCGGCAAGGCTCCTGGAGTCCCCAGGTGTTGCCTGTAGATAGCCGTATGGCGCCCTTGTTAGTCTAGCAGGACACCGGGATCCCCACGGTTGCCGGCCTCCATGTAGATGGCCGACGGGCTATTGCCCGGCATCGCCCTTGGCGGCGGCGCGAAGCGCCGCCGCGTGCGCCCGGGCGGCAGGATCGTCCGCCCGGGCCCCGAGCATACGACAGATCTCTCCTATCACCGCGGCCTCGTCCAACAGAACCAGTCTGGTACTGGCCTGACTGGTGCCGGTGGTTTTCTCAATCAGATAGTGGCGATCTGCAAAAGCGGCCACCTGAGGCAGGTGGGTGATCACCACTACCTGGCATGCTGCGGCCAGGCTGCGCAACTTCTCGCCGACGGCCAAAGCCGTTATGCCGCCTATCCCGGCGTCTATCTCGTCAAACACCAACGTCTCGGTGCCTTCCAGGCCGGCCACGGCGCATTTGAGCGCCAGCAACGTGCGTGACAACTCCCCGCCCGACGCCACTCGGGCCAGAGGACGCGCCGGAACCCCGGGGTTGGAAGCCAAAAGGAACTCAACGCTATCCGCACCCGCGTCTCCGAGCGACTCCAGGTCCCCGGAGGTGTTGATGCTTATGGAGAACGCAGCTTGGGCCATGCCCAGATCTGTGAGTTGCTGCGTCACGGCCGCTTCCAAGAGCGGCGCGGTGGCGCGACGCGCTGTCGAGAGGGCGCGAGCCTGCTCCTCAAGACGTGCCGCCCACTCCACCGCAGAGGCACGCAGGGCCTCGAACCCTTCCTCGATATCCGTAAGTTGATCCAAGCGTCTACGCCCGGATCGCATCCGCTCCAAGGCTGTAGCTGTGGTTCCCCCGTACTTGCGTGCCAAGTCCGTGTAAAGCCTGAGGCGTGTGTCCACTTCAGTGCGGCGGCCCTGATCCACGGTCACGCCCTCTCCAAACCGTTTTATCTCCCGCGCCAAGTCCAAGAGCCCGTACAGGTACTCGGTCAGTCTCTCGAGATGGCCGTCCAGGTCAGAGTCCAAGCCTTGCAACGGGCCCAGAACCGAGCGGGCGGCTGCGGCCAGCCCCGCCGCGTCAGGGGTGTCCTGGTCCGCATTCAGGAGGGCCGTAGCTTGTGCACAGGCTTGAGCGATCTCCTCTGCTCTGGCCAATACGGCCTGTTCGCGGAGCAGTGCTTGTTCTTCCTCCTCGGTGAGCCCGGCGGCCTCCAGCTCCCCCACCTGGAAGGACAGCATCTCCGCCTCGCGCCTGCGCTCGTCACTCGATCGCTCCGCATCGGCCAACCGCCGACTTGCATCCCTCCAGCTAATCAGCGCCTCACGGTAATGGTGGGCCGGTCCCATGATCGCGTCACCGGCATATGCGTCCAAGACCTGCCTCTGGTAGGCGGGGTCCAACAAGCGCCGGTGCTCCTGCTGTGCGGTGAAAGCCAGAAGACCGCTGAGGGTGTCGCGCAGAGTGTCGCGAGGAACGACCATGCCGTTGAGAAAGCAGCGTCCCCGGCCCCCGGCGCCCAAGCGGCGTGTGACTATCAACTCGCTTTCATTTTCTCCCAGCAACTCGCGCACGCGCTCGGGAGCGGTGGCCATGTGCTCTTCCGGCAGGTCAAACACCGCTTGGATTACGGCCTCATCCCCCCCGGGGCCGAGGAGGTCGTCGGCGGCCCTCTCTCCCAACAGCAATCCCAGCGCCTGAGTCAGCAGAGTCTTGCCGGCGCCGGTCTCACCTGTGAGCACCGTTAGACCCGGCGCCAGATCGAGGGATGCATCCTCAATCAGAACGAAGTTCTTGATGAGGAGAGAGGTGAGCATGGGACGGACTAGACGAAACGGTCTCGGAAGTTCCGATACAGCCCACCTCGCGGGAGCAGAGCCAGAGACGCCGCCCGCGGACGCAGGCGCAAGGACGCAGCCGCACCGGGCGCAAGCGTACCCCGGGTCTCGCCGTCTACCACTAGGGCCACATGTTCGCGTACCGACGTGTTGCGGACCTCCAACACATCTGTCTCTGAAGCCACGATGGCCCGCGCGTGCAGTGCATGCGGTGCCACGTAGGAGACCACGTAACCGCCCAGACCCAACCCAAGTAGCGGGCCTCCCGCCGACAGGTTGTACGCGGACGATCCCGCCGGTGTGGCCGCCACGAGGCCATCGCAGCGGAGGTCATACAGATCGACCGCATTGATACTGTAACTCAGGCGACACATGGCGTGCTGCGGAAGCCGGCTGAAGCAGACATCGTTGAAAGCTTCGAGTCCCATCCACGACTCATCTGCCCCACTGATGGTCAGCGCTGACAGGGGATGCACAAGAGCTTCGTCCGCCAAGACGCGCGCCAGGTCGCGCTCCAGGCTCTCGAGGGGAATAGTAGACAGGAATCCCACTCTTCCCAGATTGATTGCGGCCACAGGCACAACGCCTCGGGTGGCACGGAGGGCCCGCAGAGTGGTGCCGTCTCCCCCCAGCACAAGGCACATGCTCAAATCCCCCACGCGCTGCTGCACCATGTCGTCCGGCCACATCTCGTGGTGGGCGGTACCGGCGAGCACTTCTCGGTGCTTCTGCTCCTCCGAAGCGGAGACGACTACCACGGCACCGTGGGCGGCAAGCACCCTCAACGCTTCTCCAACGCTTGGTGGGTAACCTCGGGCACGAGATGGGTGAGGATCAAGACACGATGTGTGGCTACCGGTGACATTCGCGTCTCTCACTCATTTCTCGATATCGTCTCCCCGTGCACCACGCGGTTGATCTCCTCCGCTAGGTTATCAGGATCAAGCCCCTGCTCTCCACCCCTCGATAACCACACGAAGAACTCACGGTTCCCCTCGGTGCCGCGCAGGCCCGAGTCCGATACGCCACGTACGTCCAAGGAGAGCTCCTCCGTGGTGAACGTGGTCGCACGTGCGAGCACTTCGGACCACACGGCCGGATTCCGCACGATACCCCCTTTACCCACGGCTTGTGGACCGGCTTCGAATTGGGGTTTGATCAGGATCAGCGCTTCGAAGACGGTGGCCATGCACGCACAGACCGCAGGCAGCACCTTGTGTACCGATATGAACGACACGTCCATGGTCAGGAGATCGGGTTCGTAGGGGAGGTCGGAGGTCTTCAGGTAGCGTGCATTCACACCCTCCAGTACCAGCACGCGTTCGTCGGAACGCAGCTTGGCGTCCAACTGCCCCCGGCCCACATCGAGAGCCACCACGCGGGCCGCGCCGTTTTGCAGCAGGCAATCCACGAAGCCACCAGTGGACGCGCCCACATCCAGGGCGGTCCTCCCGGTTACCACAACAGGAAACATCAGCAACGCGTGTGCCAATTGTCACCGGCGCGGGATACGTAGCGCGGTCTCTGTTTCACGGTGAGTTTGGAGTCCACAGCGACGGCGGTACCGCACTTGTCGGTCACCACCCCATCGACCATAACCAATCCGGCCAGAATGAGGCCTCGTGCCGCAGCACGCGAGGGCGCCAGCCCTCTATCCACCACTAGTTGGTCCAGCCGAGATCTCTGCGGCCTCACGTGAAGGTCCCGGTGGCTCTGCGCGAGACCGCAGTGCCCGCCGACTGTGTCTTAGCGATGAGCGCAAGGGCGTGGTCGGCAATGGCGGGGGCGGTCAGCCCCACGGTACGCATTAGTTCCACCGGTGAACCGTGACTCACGAAAGCATCCGGCAGGCCTGCCCGCGCCACAGGTTGCTCCAAGCCCTGCGACTGCATGACCTCCAGCACCAGGGAGCCGAACCCACCGGCCAAGGCATTCTCCTCCACTGTGACCACCGCCGGATGACG
The DNA here is from genome assembly GCA_040770645.1 of Thermoleophilia bacterium. Classification (GTDB taxonomy): domain Bacteria; phylum Actinomycetota; class Thermoleophilia; order RBG-16-64-13; family RBG-16-64-13; genus JAAYZX01. The sequence continues at coordinate 94,743 of JAXGIS010000005.1, forward strand.
TCCAATGAGATCACGGAGAACATCCTCTTCGAGGGGCTTGACCCTACGCACACTCGCCACGGTGGCGGCAATACCCCGCTCTCCCAGGCTGGCGGCGGCCTCTTCCCAGCGGCGCACAACCGGACCACACGCCAGCAACAGCACCTGCTCCCCTCGGCACACGACTTCGATCCACGGCCCCGTGAGGGGACGGATCGGATGAGTGAGTGGTACGCCCCAACCCTGGCCCCGTGGGTAGCGAATCACGCTGGGGCCGTCGAGCGTGAGGGCCGTGGCCAGAAGCGTCTGCAGTTCTGCTTCATCCTTGGGGCAGAATATGGTGAGACCCGGTACCACGCGTAAGAAGGAGAGATCGAAGGCGCCGTGGTGCGTGGGACCGTCCTCGCCAACCAGGCCGGCTCTGTCTACAGCAAACACCACCGGTAGGCCCTGGAGGCAGACATCGTGGATCAACTGGTCGTAGGCCCGCTGGAGGAAGGTGGAGTAGATGGCCACAACGGGCCTAAGGCCCTGGGCGGCCAAGCCGGCGGCGAAGCCGACGGCGTGCTGCTCGGCAATGCCCACGTCGTAGAAACGATCAGGCAGCGCCTTCTCCAAGTGATCGAGCCCTGTCCCCGACGCCATGGCAGCGGTGATGCCCACGATGCGGGTGTCGGCTCTGGCCAGTTCAACCAGTGCCCGGCCGAACGCCTCGGTGTAGGTGATGTGTGTGGGTTTTGAGAGGGATTTGCCGGTATCCACCTCGAAGGCACTGCAGCCGTGAAAGGTATCGGGAGCCTTCTCCGCCGGAGCATAGCCCTTGCCTTTTACCGTCTGGACGTGGAGCAGCACCGGACCGCCCATGGCCATTGCACGACGCAGGTAGTGACGGACAGCCTCTATATCGTGCCCGTTGATGACGCCCAAATATGTGAACCCCAACTCCTCGAAGAGCATCCCCGGCACCAGGGCGGCTTTCACGCCATCCTTTAGCTGGCCGCCCATCTGGTAGATGGCTTCGCCGATGCCGGGCACTTGTTGCACGAGTCTCTCCAGATCCCGTCGCAAGCGGAAGAGCATGGGGTCGGTGCGCAACCGCGTGAGATACGAACTCACCGCCCCCACGTTGCGCCCGATAGACATCTCGTTGTCGTTGAGAATCACAACCAATGGTGTGCGTAGGTGCCCCGCCTGATTGAGGCCCTCAAACGCCATGCCACCCGTCAGGGCACCGTCACCGATAACCGCCACCACGCGCCCCTGTGTGCCCTGCCGCCGGCCTGCCTCTGCGATGCCCACAGCCGCACTGATGGAGGTGCTGCTGTGACCGGTGCCAAAGGCGTCATGCACGCTTTCGGAGCGTCTGGGGAACCCCGATGGGCCGCCCATGGTACGAATGGCCTGGAATTCGCCCAAGCGTCCTGTGAGGATCTTGTGCGCATAGGCTTGATGGCCCACATCCCACACCACGGTATCCCGCGGAGAGCGCAACTCGGAGTGTATCGCCACGGTGAGCTCCACTGCGCCCAAGCTGGCACCCAGATGGCCCCCGTTGCGCGAGATCACACGTATTATCTCCGCCCGCACTTCTTCGGCCACCCGCCGCAACTGCGGGGGATCAAGACCGCGCAGGTCGTTTGGTAGGCTGAGTTGTTCGATCAGCCTGGACGGTGTGTCACTCTGCACTTGGCTCATCAACACCCTGTTCAGTACCGGTTGCATCGCCGTTGTGTTCGGTAACCCTTTCGGCCGCCAGTGCCGCCAGCACGCCGTTCACCAAGGCGCCTGCCTCATTTGAGCAGTACCGTTTGGCAAGTCCCACGGCTTCATCCAGGGCCACCGACGTGGGGACGTCCGAGTTCTCCCTCAACTCGAACGCGGCCATGCGTAGGATATTGCGTTCCAAAGGCGCGAGTCTATCCAGCGCCCATCCCCGGAGATGCTTCTGCAGCGCCGCATCGGGCTTGTCGCGGCATTCCCATGCGCCGCGCACAAGCCGGCGTGTGTACTCGTCAACCAACACGCCCGAACGTTCGGCCCGGAGCAGGCCGGACTCTGCGTCAACCCTCATCAGGTCCATCTGGTACAGAATGAAGAGGGCATCGCGCCGGGCCCTGCGTCTGCCTACCCCCAAGGCCGTCAGTCCGATGTGAGCGAAGCATAGACGCGCTCGAACACCACATCCACCGCATCGACATTGCAGCCTGTCATACGTGTCAAGGCCCGAGCCACCTTCACCTGCAGGTCGGTTCCCACCTGGACGAGATCTTCGCCGAGCAGGCCGTCGAGATGAACGGTGGCACGGCAGGACAAACCGTCCATGCTGACCTCGATACCTTTGCCGCGCCCCAGTCCGCCGGTGTGCAGTTGTGCGCGTTTCTCGCCCTCCAACGCGCGGCGGGCGATTGCTTCCAGTACGTTCTGGGCTATTCTGTAGCCGCCTTCCGGCTCCTCAGCGCTCATGATGCCTTACCCCCGGATAACGTCGGCAACTCATCTCGTACCTCATCCAGGAAGGCAGTAGAGAAACTACCTTCCACAAATGCACGCTGTTCAAGTATATCCAGGTGAAGAGCCCGCGTAGTAGGAACCCCTTCAATCACGAGCTCCTTCAACGCGCGCCTGCCCCGTGCAATGCATGCTCCCCGGTCACGCCCCCACACGACCAGCTTCATGAGCAGCGAGTCGTAGTTGGGAGGGACACTGTAGCCTTGATAGATGTGTGTGTCGATCCTCACCCCCGGGCCTCCCGGGAGCACAAGTCGCTCTATTCGCCCGGCTCGGGGCAGGAAGTTGTTGGCCGGGTCCTCAGCGTTGATGCGAAACTCCATGGCGTGCCCCACGGGCAAGACGCCTCCCGTGGCCAGAAGTGGTTCGCCCGCGGCCACGCGCAACTGCTCTTGGATTATGTCGATGCCGGTCACCATCTCCGTCACCGGATGCTCCACCTGCACTCGTGTGTTCATCTCCATGAAGTAGAAGCGACGGTCTACGTCCACGAGAAACTCCAGTGTGCCCGCGCTGGCGTACCCCACGGCGGCGCACGCCTTGCGCACCAACTCCTGCAGTTGTTCGCGGATCGGCGTATCGAGCAAGGGTGAAGGGGATTCTTCCAGCACCTTCTGGTGGCGCCGCTGGATGGAGCAGTCCCTCTCCCCCAGCGTGAGTACCCCTCCTCTTCCGTCGCCCACTACCTGTACTTCTATATGGTGGGGAGTGTGGATTACTTTCTCCAGATACAACTCTCCACTGCCGAAGGCTACCTCCGCCTCGGCAGCGGCAGCCAGAAATGCCCGCTCCAACTGCTCGGGCGCATCAACCAGCCTCATGCCACGGCCGCCTCCGCCGGCCACGGCTTTGAGCATGACGGGGTACCCGAGTTCATTGGCCAGCTTTTCGGCCTCGGTGGAACTTCGAATTGCTCCGTTGCTCCCGGGGATGGTGGGGAGACCGGCCTGTGCCATGATTTGCTTGGCGAGGCTCTTGTCACCCAGATCATCCATACTGCCGGGCGTAGGGCCTATGAACACCAACCCCTGCTCTTCACAGGTGCGTGCAAACAGGCTGTTCTCAGCCAGAAAGCCGTATCCAGGGTGTACGCCTTCTGAGCGGCTGATTTTGGCCGCCGCCACCACGTTGGGTATGGACAAATAGCTGCTTGCAGGCGGCGGCGGGCCGATGCATATGGCGTGATCCGCTGCTTTGACGTGGGCGCACTCTGCATCTGCCGTGGAATAGACGGCAACCGCCTCCACCCCCAGCTCATGGCAGGCCCTGATGACGCGCAGGGCTATCTCCCCGCGGTTGGCGACCAATATGCGTGCAAACACCAGTGCTACCTAGGCTGAGTTGAGATCGATGACAAACAGGGGCTGCCCATACTCCACGGCGGACCCGTCAGTCACCAGAACGGCCCGAATAACACCGCTGACCTCGGAGGCCACCTCGTTCATCAGCTTCATAGCCTCGAGGATGCACAACACATCTCCTTCAGCCACCCGCTGACCTACGGCCACAAGCATGGCGCTCCCGGCGAAGTCGCCGCTGTCGAACGTTCCCACCATGGGGGCCAACACATCGAAACCACCGTTGGTGCCGGCCGCCTGTTGCATGGGAGCAGGTTCGCCCGGCGCACTGACCCCGGTAGTGTCGGGCGGCGCCGCCCGCGGCGGTTGGCCTACGGCTGCCCCTCCTGCAGGGGGCCACAGAAGGCACATCCATGTAGGGGCGTGCACCGTTCTTGCGGACGGTGATCTTGGTTCCTCCCTCCTCAACGGTGATCATCCGCGTTGGCAGCCTCCACCAACGCCACCAGCTCCCGCACGCGGTCGGTGGAGATGGGCGGACCCCGCCGGCGTCGGCGGGGGGACCGGTCAGAAACACATCTTGTTCTGCTCCGCGGTGGCGGCGCTCGAAATGGCTACGCGCGGCGTTGGGGAAGAGTGCGTAGCTCAGAACATCCTCGTCGCTGCGGGCCAGTGGGCCGATCTCGAGCGGTACTGTTCCACGGTTTCCGTGATGAGGTCCGCAGGGCGGATGGTGATGGGCTCTTCGCCCCAGAACGCTTGAGCAGATCCGGATTGATTGGTCCCGGGGGCTTCCCGTATTTGCCGCGGAGTAAGCCTTCATCTCATCGGGCACCACCTGCCAGCGTTTGCCGGTGAGGACGTCGATGACCGCCTGGGTGCCCACGATTTGGCTCATAGGGGTGACCAGCGGATAACCTCGGCGCGAACCCGGGGGATCTATCCAGCACTTCGCAGGCGATCATCGGCCTTCTGTTCCTTGAGCTGCGAGACCAGGTTCGAAATCATACCTCCCGGCGCTGGTGCGAGTACACCCGCATATGATCCAGTGAGGTGACGCCTCGTTCATAGCCGCCTTCTTCGCGAATGCGCTCGATATCTCGGCTATCTCGAACAGAAGCTCAGATCCAGTTCCGTATCGTACGGCGTCCCCTTCAGGGCGGTGACCAGCATTTCGGTGGCAGGTTGACTGGCCCCGAACGCCAGGGCACGGTTGCCGTATCCACGATGTCGACCCCGGCCTCGATGGCTTTGAGGTAGGTCATGGGTGCCAGGCGCCGATGTAGTGGCAGTGAAGCTGGGGCGGCAGGTCGATCTCTTCCTTCAAGGAACTGACCAACCGGTCGGCGAAATATGGGGAGAGCAAACAGCCCATGTCGATGCAGATGCTGTCACCACCATCTCGGCCAACTCGTGAGCCACATCAACGTAGTGGTCGAGGGTATGCACCGGACTGATGGTATAGACGACGGCACCCTGGAAGTGCTTGCCCGCCTCCTGATGGCCTCTCCGCCACGCGGATATTTCTCGTGTCGTTCAGAGCGTCGAATACACGGAAGATATCGACACCGGAATCCGCCGCCTGCCTCACGAACGCGCGTACCCATCATCACTGTAATGACGATAGCCGACTAGGTTCTGACCCCGCAGCAGCACAGCAGGTGCGGCGTACGTGATGCTTGATGGTGCGCAGGCGCTCCCATGGATTCTCGTCGGAAGCGGAACAGGTATCGAAAGTGGCGCCGCCCCACAACATTCCACCGACCGAAAACCTACGCGGTCGATTGCTGAGGCTTACAGGCACAATGCCCGATCCGCATGCGTGTGGCCCACAGAGACTGATGCGCCATCTCGGAGGGTGGTATCGGTAATAGCTATACGACGAGCCTTCATGGCTATTCCTCTATTGGGTTACGGGTGGAGGCGATGCGTGTGAGTCAGACGCGCGAGTTTGTACTCACGCGTGCGCGTATCGACCCGGACGATCTCACCCTGCTCAATGAAGAGAGGCACCTGGATCACAGCTCCCGTTTCCAGCACCGCGCTCTTGCTGCCGCCGCTGACTGTGTCGCCCTTGACCCCGGGTGCCGTTTCCACTATCTCCAATTCCACCAGGATGGGCAACTCCACATCGAACGGCTCATCATCGATGTACAGGATATCCACGGGCATATCGATCTTCATAAGATCGAGCTTACCTTCCAGCGAACTCTTGGGCACCGGCAGTTGCTCATACGACTGATTGTCCATAAACACCAAGTGGTCCCCGTCGTCGTACAAGTACACCATGGGGCGCTTCTCGGTGCGCAACTGTTCATACTTCTGCTCCGGGCGCAGAGTGCGCTCCACAGTGGCCCCAGTGGTGTAATTGCGCAGCTTAGTTCGAACGAAGGCCCCGCCCTTGCCCGGTTTGACATGCTGGTATTCGATTACTTGGTAGGTGTCGCCCTCGAAGCGCACCACCATGCCGGGACGAAAGTCGTTGGCCGAGATCACAGGTTCGTTCCTCCTCGCACAGACGCCGGTGGCTAGTCCCATCGCGCCCGGGGGCGAGCGCCCCGTAGCAGGCGGATTTTACACCACATATGCCGTCTTGGGTACGGTAACAGCCGGTTCCGCCGGAAGCACCGTCAATTATGAGAGCTCGATCAGCTCCCGCTCGAGTTCAGTGAGCACCTCGCAGGTAGATGAAGTCACCGCCACCGTGTCCTCTATGCGAACGCCACCCAAACCGTCGACATATACGCCCGGCTCTACGGTCACCACATTCCCGGCCGCCAGCGTGTCCTTGGAGCGTGGCCCCAAGCGAGGCGCTTCGTGGACCTCCAACCCCACTCCGTGACCCAAGCTGTGCCGGAATAGATCTCCCATGCCGGCTGCCTCGATCACGGCCCGCGCCGCCCTATCCACCTCCACAGCTGCGGCACCGTGTGTTGCGGAGGCCCTCCCCTTCTCCTGCGCCGCAAGCACCACCTCATACATCTCTTGCTCGCGCGAAGTAAGAGGGCCCGTGGCGAATGTGCGCGTCATGTCGCTGGTGTAACCGTCCAGTGCAACGCCGATATCCACGACCAGCAGGCAGCGCGGTTGGATCACCGCATGCGAGGCCACTCCATGGGGCATAGCCCCCCTGGGACCGGCGGCCACGATGTAGTCGAACGGCATGGGGCCCGATCCACGCTGCCGCGCCCACATTTCCATCTCCAGGGCGACTTCCCGTTCCGTTCGTCCCACCACCCTCATCCGCGTAAGCTGTGCCATGGTCTGGGCCGCCAACTCCCCGGCCGCTCGGCAGCGATCGATTTCATCGGGTGACTTCACTTCCCGCTGCTTCTCCACCACGCCTTTGACAGGACGATGGGGCATGTGGGCCAGTGCCTCGTCCACGTCCGCCCAGCCGGCCAGGGTCAGGAACGATGATTCCACCCCCACCCCACCGGACAGACCGGTGAGTGCCTCGGGTAGGGCTTTGGCCACCGTGTCGTCCACCTCGAGCAGCCGGGCGAGGGGTGCTTCGGCACGGGCCTGTAGGCGGAAGCGAAAGTCGGAGACCAAGATGATTTCCTCCGGGCGCACCACCAAGCACGAATCCTCCCCGGTGAAGCCGCACAGGTAACGGATGTTGTGCGGGTCGAATATGATAAGAGCGTCTAGTGACTGGGCTGCAAGCGCATCACGCACCGCCTGGACTCGGTCCGGCAGCGACCCTGTTTTGTGCATTTCGTTCATTCACCCTCCCGCCAGTTCGAGTAGCGCTTTCACGGCGTCCTCATACCCGGCCGGGCCTCGACCGGAGATCCTGATCTGGACCACATCGGCTATGACAGAGTGAGCCCGCCACGCCTCGCGTTTGGTGATATCCGAGAGGTGGACTTCCGCTATGGGCCCCCTCACCACTTCAAGCGCGTCGCGGATGGCGTAGCTGTAGTGGGTCCAAGCGCCTGGGTTCACAAGCAGGGCACCGGCGTGGCGATAGCGCTGCACTAAGTCGATGAACTCGCCTTCGTGGTTCGTCTGGTGGCAGACGCACTTCCAGCCGTGGGCGCGTGCGACGCCGGTGATGCCTTCCTCAAGTTCTGCCAGCCGCAGCGTTCCGTAGTGCGCAGCCGGTCGCTCACCCAGGAGGTTCAAGCTGGCTCCGTGCAGCACCACCAGGAGTCGACTCATGTCATCCGAAAACGTCACACCCGCACCTCCTCGAGGGCCGCTGCCAGCACAGAGCGGGGCACGTCCATCCCCCGCACGGGGCTCCCCAGTGCCGATAACCCCACAAATCCGCTGGTGCCGGCTTCCACTTTCTTGTCCCACTGCATAGCTTCCAGCAAGTCACGCACCGGCGGCAATTCGAGGCGTGTGGGTAGACCCAGCCTCTCCATAACTTCGGTTGTACGCGTCCTCAGTTCCCTCGGGCACTCGACTACCTCCTCGCTTACCCGGAGGGCCACGAGCAATCCCAGAGCCACGGCAAAACCGTGGCCCACTCTGCCGTACCCGGTGCAGCGCTCAATGGCGTGTGCCGTCGTGTGCCCCAGGTTGAGAACTGCCCTCTCTCCCCGATCCCGTTCGTCACGTTGCACAACGGCGGCTTTGTAGCCTACACAGCGCCGAGACACCTCAGACCACTCGTCCAGATCCATTCGCCCCAACGCTTGGGCGGATGACTCCAAGTGCTCGAGCAACCCCTCCCCCATGAGCAACGCGTACTTGAGGACTTCACCGAGCCCATTCCGCACCTCCGCGTCCGGCAGGGTGATCAGGTAGGCGGGGTCGACGAGCACGCGTTGCGGTTGATAGAAGGTGCCGACCAGATTCTTGCCGTAATCCAAGTTCACGGCCACTTTTCCGCCAACACTCGAGTCAACCTGTGCCACCACCGACGTTGGTATCTGCCACAGTGGCAGCCCTCTCAGGTAGGTGGCTGCAACAAACCCACCGAGGTCACCGACGACGCCACCGCCCACAACTACAAGCACGTCATCGCGGTGGACACGTTGTTTGGCCAGTGTATCCCAGCATGTGCGCGCCGAATCGAGGGTCTTGCTTGTTTCGCCCGCCGGTAGAACCACTACGCCGTGCTCGCCGATAGCCTCCAGCCCGGCCAGCTGCTTCAACTCACGGCGCCGGCATTGGACGATGTTGGTGTCCGTCAACACAACGGCGCGCCTGCCCTGCGCCCAGAGTTCTTGGCTCCATTGGGTCAACAGCCCTCCGCGCCCCGGGCCTCCCCATATATGGGAGACGCAGTCGGCACCCCTGACCTCTGCCTGCCACTCGGCTGGAGTCACGGTGTTGGGGAGCGGTCTTGGGAGCAAAGCCGCCAAACGGGCGGCAATCCTGGGGATGTCCAATCCGGCCGTATCGACGGCCCAATCTGCCACGGATGCATACACAGCGCGGCGTTCCTTGGCCAGTGCTCGAAAGGAGGCCCGATCTTGTGCCAGCGGTCTGGTGGTCCCCCGGGACCTCTCCCAGGCCACTTGCTCATCAACACACAGCCAGACAGTGGTACATCCAGAGGCCAGGAGTTCGCGTGCCTCGGCCGTTGAAGGTGTGCCTCCGCCCAGAGCCAGCACCAGTGTGCTCGAGGTGGGGTCTCTGCGGAGAATCTCTTCGCAAGGCGGCGAGTTCCAACTGCCGGAATTCCCGTTCACCGCGCTCCGCGAACATCCGCTCCACGCTCATGCCTGCGTCTGCCACGACCACATCATCGAGGTCGACGAACTCATACCCGTGACTCTCGGCCAGCGCTCTTCCGACGCTGGTTTTGCCGGAGCCCATGAAACCGGCTAAAGCAAGGACCGGCGCCACCACCCGCGCTCCTCCAGTTCCCGTGAGTACGCCTCCACGGCCCGCACGAGGTCAGAAATCCTGTCGCCCCCGAACTTGTCCAGAAAAGCCGATGCCAACTCCGAGGCCACCATCGCTTCGCCGACCACGCGGGCGGCCGGCACGGCTACTACGTCGCTGCGTTCCCGATGCGCCTCCACCGGCATCATGTTCGACAGGTCCACAGAAGGCAACGGTTGCGTGAGGGTTGGAATCGGCTTCATGGCCGCACGGACCAGCAAAGGGCTCCCATTGGTCATACCGCCCTCAAGGCCGCCCGCCCTGTTCGACGTTCGCGTCACGAAGGCCCCATCGGCGTCTTCGGCCCGCACAAAGGCGTCATGCATCTGAGACCCGTGTAGCGCTGCCGCTGCGCTTCCCAAACCGATCTCCACCGCTTTGATGGCCGGAATGGAGCCCACGGCGCCCATCAGCCGACCTGTAAGACGGTCCTCCGGGCACGCATAACCCCCAATCCCAGGCACCAGTCCCCATGCCCACACTTCGAAAACACCGCCCAGGGACTCACCCGTCCTCACGCGCTGCATCGATCTCCCGCAGCATCATGGCTTCTGCCTCGGCATCAGCGCACGCAACCGGCGAGTCCTCCACACGCTTCCAATCTATTGACGCAGGATTCAGGTAGTCGACGGGCGTGGAATCGCTCGTGGTACCGATGCGTGACCCTGGCCGCTACCGTCACCCGTACGGTCTCCAGAATGCGGCGGGCGACGGCGCCCGCCGCCACCCGCGTCACCGTCTCCCGGGCACTGGCACGTTCAAGGACGTTGCGCAGATCAGTGTGTGCGTATTTGGCGGCTCCCGCCATATCAGCGTGCCCGGGTCGCGGAACCGTCAGTGCGGGGACAGCGCCACCAAGCGCACCAGGCCCGGCTGCATAATGGGGCGCCATGTATCGAAGTCTTTGTTCTCAATCAGAAGCGCTAGCGGGGTGCCCAATGTGTAGCCGTGTCTAACGCCCGAGAGGATGCGAACGGCGTCGTCTTCAATGGCCATGCGTCCACCTCGGCCGTAGCCTCTACGCCGTCGTAACAAGTCCCCGGAGATGTGTTCACAGGTGAGGGCGAGTCCAGCAGGGACTCCGGTAAGGATGCACACCTCGGCGGGTCCATGTGACTCCCCCGCCGACACGAACCCCAGCCTGCCCACATCACTCTCCCCGCGTTCGCCCTTCTATGACCAACGGCGCCGGTCGGCGCCGTTGGTACAATCCTATCCCAGTCCGGGCTGTTGTGCTACTTGATGATCTGCTGACCCACAGAGAGAGTACGCGTCTCGCTCCCGTGCTGGAGAGTCACCGTCTGGTTCTGGGTGTTTATCGCCAGTACTTTGATCTGCCCCCAAGATGTGGACACCACTTCGCCCACCTTCTTGTCCTGGTACACGACTCGGTTCACCTCAAAGGTACAGACGGCCACCCCATTCACGCTGCTGATAGACAACAACTTCAGGTAGCGGGATCCGCTTGTGGTCTGTGTGGGATGGGACGTTGGCGTGGTTGTGCTTCGCGTGGTCTGCGATCCACTGGGGGTAGTGGTGCTTTGGCTGGTTGAAGGACGCGAAGTAGTGGTTGTACCAGAACCCTGCGAGCCCGGAGTGGAAGTATTGGTGGTGGAGATGACCTGCGGAATGAACGGGTCCTTGGCCTGGAAGGTGGAGAGGAAATCCAAGACTACAACCTTGGTTGTAGTAGTGGTGGCAGGCACCGGAGTAGCCGTCACGGCAACGGCCGGTGCCGAGGAGCGGGGTGTTTCCCCACAGCCGACGACCGAAAGCAGACACGCAGCCAAAATGAGTGTTCCTATTACCAGGAAGGAGGCGCGTCTATATTGAATCATCGAAAGGCCTCCCTCACTGATCTGTCGCAGGCTGGGCCGCGGTAGATGCTGCGGGCGCGGGCTCGAGTGCGGGATTGCGCTCGAAAGCACTCATGATCATAGTCACGCTGAGTTTGGGCGAGGCCGTGGTGCTGCTGGCGGTGCCGGCGAGAGCCAGTGACACACTGTCCACGGTCAAGAGTCTGCCCGGTGCGCCGACCAGTTGCTCGGCGCGGTAGATGAAATCATTCACATCAAAGAAAGATCCGCTGAACTTGAGGTCTAGAGGGATTACCTGGAAAGACGGGGCTGCTTCTGTAGCTTCACCTGGTGTAATGGTGATGAAGTCTATGCCCGCCTCGGCCGCCAAGTCCTGAATTTGCAGAATCAAGCTGGGTAACTCCGGTGAGAACGGCACCATCTTGGCCAACTCCACCAGGCGCGCCTCATTCCGGACCGCCTCTTCTTTCATCTGGCTCATCTGCGCTAACTTTGCCTGCAGAACCATCAACTGCTGACGTTCGTCCTCGATCCTGCCCTCGTACTCAGCTATATTCTCGCGCAGCGGACTTAGGAGTAGGAACCAGTACGCAACCACGGCTGCCACCAGCACCAAAGCCACTAAGATGAAGATCGAGCGACGTTTCACGGGGCAACCTGCACTTGCGAGATGGGAAGTGGCGTATCGGCCGCCTGCGTGTTGACCACTACCGACTGCACGGTGAAGGTCTTGAGGCTCTTGGCGGATTGGCCGGAGCCTCCTGAGCTACCCTCTGCGCCGGCAGTCTGCAGTTGGATGCTCTTGAGCGAGGGCATTTGTTCCAGGCGAACCAGGAGTGTGGCTACATCAGCGAATGTGTAGGTGGTGCCCGCGATGGTGAACGATCCCTGATCCGCCTCAGCGGTATTGCTTGGCGCCGTTGCCGGCGTTCCACCCTTGAAAAGCGGCACAGGCGGCGAAGTCAGCGACAACTGCTGCAACCACACTTCTTTTGGTATTACCAAACTGAGATCTCCCAGCGTCTGGGAGAGTAGAGTACGTCCCGCGTAGATGTGCTGAATCACTTCCTCCGCGTCGCGGCGCTGATTACCCAGTGTCTCGTATTGCGCCAGCGCGGCCAGTTGGCTTCTGACCTGGGCGGTCTGCGCCCGCACCTGCTCCAGGTCCCGTTTGCGATCGGTCAAGGTCCCGTTGAAGAACACATAGCTGAGCGCGATGCCGGCCACCACCACCACCGCCAACACGATAAGCCCCAACATACCGAAGTCGGTCTGCGTTCTCAGGCGTTCCGATGGAGGTATGAGGTTGATGCGCCGTATCATCAGTCGACCTCGTCCAAGGCCAGCCCGATCGCCACCGCCATACGCGGGGCCAGCCCCGCAACCATCGCATCGGGTGTGCGGCTACGATTCTCCGCGATCCTCAGAAGCGGATTCCCCAGTTCCACTGGAATGCCCAGACTCTCGCCCAGGAAGGTGTCCAGGTTGCGCAGCAGGGGGCCTCGGCCGCTCAATATGAGCCGCGTTACCGGCAGAGAGTATTCCTGGCTTTGGTAGTAATCCAGCGAGCGCCGCATCTCCTCGGTGAACTGTGCAGCAACCTTGGCCAGCGAGGTCTGCACCTCCTGCACGGTAGAGGGATTGTAATCCTCGCCCAGTGTCGGAGCCGGTCCGGGCACACCCACCAATTCGGTCAGTGCCAAGCCCTTCGGGAGCCACGCCTTGGCCTTCCACCAATACATTCACGAAGTTGTCATAAGCGAAAGACACGATACGGGTGAACAGCGGGATCCCATCTGACGCCACCACCAAAGTGGATGTGGACGAGGTCAAATGTAGGAAGCCGGTCGCTTCCTCCGCTGGTGCTCCCTGATCGACAAAAGAGACGGGGGAAGATAGAGCGCGGATGAGCGCAAAGGCAGATACGTCAATGCCGTCCACACTCAGACCGGCTTTGCGCGCGGCGTGCAGATGCAGATGCACCATCTCTTTTTGGGCGGCCACCAACACCACCTGTTGGCGGACCACTCCTTCCGAATCCACCTGGCGGCGCACCACTTGGAAGTCCAGCACGACCTCCTCTATGGGCATGGGGATGTAGTCCTGCGCTTGAAATTCGATGGCACCGCGCAGTTCCTCCTCATCCATCTCCGGTACTTCGATGGTACGTACGATCACCTTCTGGTTGCCCACACCGAGCCGCACCAGTCTGCCTTTGAAGCGACCCTCCTTCACGAAGGATTTCAATTCGGCCGCAAGCCCATCGGGGTCTAGTACCTCACCCTCGAAGACGATCCCCTCGGGGAGCCGACGCTCATGGACTGCAGCCAGGGACAACATGGGGGATTTGCCCCCCAGCTGCACACCGACGATGCTCGACTTCCCAATGTCAAGCCCAATCGGCTCTTGCCTCATCGCCAGTATCGCCATGTTCCCTCGCAACCCCGTGCCTGCAACCACATGCTGCTACACCCAGCGGTATCTCACCGAAACACTCTTCGACGACGGTGCCGCTGCACCTTCTGCTGCCTCACCCAATGCAGTTAGAACCGCACATTTCAACGCGCCCCGCCACCTGGGAGTTACGAACCCCACTGCACGATCGGTTCGGGACGTGATGTTCCCCACCATTCAGCCAATCAACCCCACGTACCAGGTCAGCACGTGCGCCCCGGCCAGGCAGCCAATGATACCCCCTCCCGCCAAGAAGGGTCCAAAGGGAATCCGGTCTTTGCGGGTGCGTCGACGTGTGGCCAGCAGAAGTACCCCCACGATGCCGCCCATGAGAAAGGCGGCGAACATGGCAACGATGACATCGGCGCCCAACACGAAACCCAGAAGCAATGCCAGTTTGACATCGCCAAAACCCATGCCTCCCGGCCAGATCAGGGCAACCACGAACAGGAACAGCGCCGCCCCCAGCCCCGAAACGAGGTATTGCCACCAACGCTGGGGCGCCAGAAGCACGGAGGCCGCCAGACCCACCGCTGCCGAAGGCAGCACGATCTTGTCCGGGATGATGAAGTAATCTAAATCGATGAGGCTCACCGCCACCAGCACTGCGAAGAAAGCCCAGGCCAGAAGCAGGCGCGGTGTCCAGCCGATGACCAGTGCAGCCGCTAGGAACAGAAGGCCTGTTAACCCCTCCACAACAGGGTAGCGTACTGGAATGGCAGCTTGGCAGTCCCTGCACCTGCCACGGAGGGCCAACCAACCCAACACGGGTACGTTGTCATGCCAACGCACGGCGTGGCCACACGAAGGACAGTGTGAGCCCGGCCTAATGAGCGATTCTTTTTTGGGCACGCGATAGGCCACCACATTGAGGAAGCTCCCGATAATGAGGCCCAGCAAAAGCGAAACGACATACAGGAGTGCGTTCAACCCCACCGTTCTCCCCGACTCTTCGGCTGAGCCCCAGGTCTTCGGAGCCCTGAACGAACGTACCGTACCTTATGCCGGCTCCGCTTGCCAGAGGACCTAGGTCCTCATCTTATTTCACAGGCGCGTACGCCCTGTGGATAGAAGGGTCTGCCGATCACCGGTCTCCCTGCATAGGGAAGGCGGAGCGCCACCGGCGGAGACTCGTTTCTACCCGGGCTTTGGCCTGCTTTTTGGCTTACGGGTATGCCTCCTGCTACACTCGGACGCCGTCGAGTCGAGGAGGAAACCATGACAGACCCATTGCTGATAGAGCGGCGGGGAAACGTCGAGATCCTCACCCTGAATCGCCCGGACAAGCTCAACACCCTGTCAGATGATCTCATCGCCGCTCTGGCTGCACGCATCGAGCGACTGCGGCACGAGCAGGACGTACGGGCGGTGGTGCTCACCGGTCGGGGGCGCGCGTTCTGCGCCGGTGTGGAGATGGGTACGGGCGAATGGAACCCCCTCAACTCTCGCGAGTTCCTGAAGGACATAAACGGAGTACTGGACGACCTCGAGCAACTCCCGCAACCCACCATCGCGGCCATCAACGGCCCAGCGGTGGCCGGTGGACTTGAGCTCGCCCTCGCCTGTACTCTCCGCGTGGCCTCGTCCGCCGCCACCCTGGGCCTCCCCGAGATCACCTTGGGTCTCGTGGCGGCTGTGGGTACCACTTATCGTCTGCCTCGACTCATAGGCTTCGGGCGGACCCTCGAGATGGCCCTGCTGGGAGACACGGTGGACGCCACGACGGCGCACGCTTGGGGCTTGGTCAACCGCGTGGCCGCCCCCAGCGAGGTCCAGAGTACAGCAATGGAGCTGGCCTCACGTCTGGCGTCAGGTCCGCCGGTGGCAACCAGCTTGGTGAAGGATGCGCTCTACGGCGCCGCGGCCGGTGGCAATAGCGCCGCGCAACTCTTGGAAGTCCTCTCGGCCAGTGTGAATCACTACACCAGCGACAAACTCGAAGGCATAGCCGCTTTCTTTGAAAAACGTCCCCCCCGCTTCACGGGTCGGTGATGGAAGCCGGACTGACTGAACGAGCACAGGTGGCCAAAGCCCCATGACGGTTTTCCCGTGCGGGATTCGAGGTTTGGGGTTCTACCTGCCGGAGGCCGAGCTGTCGGTTCCGGCATTGGCCCAACAGGCCGGGCTCCCGGACATCGTGGCTCGGTTCGCCGGAGCCCGCACCGTCCGTCAGGCTGATCCGTCGGATACCCCCTCCTCGCTGGCGATCTTGGCCGCCCGCAAGGCACTGGAGTCGGCAGGTGTCTCCGCCCAAGATATTGATGCGGTGATATGGTGCGGTGCGGCTGTGCCCGACTACCTGATGCCCACCTCGGCCGGACTAATCCAGCACGCCTTGGGCATCGGTCACATCCAGGCATTCGATGTGGCCCAAGGCTGTGCCGCCATGCTGACCGCATTGCAGGTGGCCCACGGGCTCATGGCTCTCGACTCCGCGTGCCGTACGGTTCTGGTGGCGGGCGGCGACAAATGGGGCGCCTTCACTCACCACCACAACGCTGATTCGGTCTTCTTCGGCGATGCCGGTGGGGCGTTTGTGTTGCAGGCCCACCACCAGTCTCTTCAGCCGATTGCCTACCACACTCTTACCCGAGGGAGTATCAACCACTGTGGCTCCTGGAGGCCGGTGGCGCGCGGACTCCCGCATCCGCCTTGACCGTGGCTCAAGGACGCCACATCTACAAATGCCACGATCCCGCAACGGCCCATGGAGCCTTCAAGGAGATATACGTTCCCACTCTCGTGGACGTGGCGAAGACGACCCTCACCAAGGCCGGGCTGGGTGTCTCCGACATCGCCTTCTTCTCCATGGTGAATGCCAACTTGAGAGTGCTGGAACTCACCTCTGCCGGTCTCGGCATTCCCATCGAGCGCACGTCGGCATCGTACCTGGAAGAATTCGGCCACTTGGGAGCACCGGACGTGTTTTTCAATGTGCAGAAGGCCATTGAAGATGATCGCCTGCAACCCGGCGATCACGTTTTGCTACTCACCACCGGGATCGGGTTCTTCTGGGTGTCTGCAGTAATCAAATGCTGAGCAAATCAGCTCCTCACACCCCTTGCACGGCTTATCACTATCCGTTACCATGTACATGCAACTGGCATATAGTGTTTCGCCATGAAAGGGCAGCATAATGAAGATCGCCGTTTCTTCCCAAGGGCCGTCGGCCGGTGATCCCTTCGATCAAAGGTTCGCACGAGCTCCGTACCTCCTCGTCTACGACACCCAGTCCGAGACTTGGAGTTCCTTCGACAACACCGAGAACAGGGAAGCGCAAAGTGGCGCCGGCATCGGCGCGGCTACCAAAGTGGCCGAACTTGGTGCCGGCGTAGTGGTTACGGGACGGGTGGGCCCGAAAGCGGAACAGGCTCTGGGAGCCGCCGGGATCACCGTCTTTCTTGCCAGCGCGGATACGGCGGAAAGTGCACTTAAACAGTACATCGAGAGTAAGTGAAGGAGACGACCCACGTGACCACAGCAGATTCAACCACACACACTCGCGTCCTCGCGATTCCGTCTGAAGCGCCCGGAGGGCTGCAAGCGATTCGTTCC
The DNA here is from genome assembly GCA_040770645.1 of Thermoleophilia bacterium. Taxonomy (GTDB): domain Bacteria; phylum Actinomycetota; class Thermoleophilia; order RBG-16-64-13; family RBG-16-64-13; genus JAAYZX01. The sequence goes on from JAXGIS010000005.1 coordinate 112,201, forward strand.
GGCCACTTCGGCCACTGTGCGTACTTCACGCTCGTTACCATCAACGACGGAAGCATCAGTTCAGTGGAGACCGTCGGCAACGCTCCCCACGTCGAGGGTGGGTGTATGCAGCCCGTGCTCCTGCTTGCCGATCACGGAGTCAGCGACATCGTGGTATCGGGTATGGGCGCGCGGCCCTTGGCCGGATTCGCGCAAGTTGGAATCAATGTTCATTACGACGTTGAGCACCCGGTGGTGGCCGACGTGGTGGCGGCCTTCGTCGCCGGCCAGGTCCAGCCCATGTTGCCGGCCATGACCTGCGGAGGCCACTAGAGGAGCGGGGCAGGACGACGAGACACGCATCGCAGGCCATGAATAGCAGACCTTTCACCGTCGGCATTGCTTCCGGCAAAGGCGGCACCGGAAAGACCAGCGTAGCTACCAGCTTGGCCCGTGTGGCTACCGAGCGCGGTCGCTCAGTTATTTTGGTGGACGGGGATGTGGATGCGCCCAACGCCGCTCTGTTTCTGCCCGCCGAGATAGCCGACTCACGTGTGGTTTCCGCGCTCATTCCAGAAGTTGATCCCTCCGTATGCACGCTGTGTGGCGACTGCGCCAAAGTGTGCCGCTACAAAGCCATCGCCGTGCTGGGGCCCACTGTGCTTGTGTTTCCAGAGTTGTGCCACGGTTGCGGTGGCTGTCGCATTGTTTGCCCGGTGGGAGCCATTACGGAGGTGGAGCACCGTGTAGGTGAGGTGCGACGCCGACCAGGGCTTGAGTACAATCTGGTCGAAGGGATCCTCGATATCGGCGAAGTCAAGGCACCGCTTCTGATTCAAGAAGCGTTGCGTGAGGCGGGCGCCTGGGATCGCCGGGCCGACCTGCGCCTCATTGACTCGCCGCCCGGTACTTCCTGCGCGGTAGTGGCATGCTTGACAGAGGCCGACTACCTGCTTCTGGTGACGGAACCCACCCCCTTTGGTCTTCACGACCTCAAGCTTGCAGTCAAACTGGGGCGAACCATGGATCTACCCATGGGCGTTGTCCTCAACCGCGACGGATCCGGCGATACCGACATCGCCGGGTTCTGTCATGAAGCCGGTGTGCCGCTGCTTGTGCGCATCCCATTCTCACGACAGGTGGCCGGCGCTTATGCCCAAGGCCAAGACCTGCTTTCCTCGTCGGCGGAATGGTCGGCGGCCATCAACCTTCTCTACGAATCGCTCGCCGCATTTGAGACTCAGATGCGCGGGACCGTGGACATGTCCTCGGTTTCTGATGGTGGTGAATCATGATCGCCCAACCCAAGCCCGACGAGAAGCGTGCGCGTCAAATCGCAGTAGTGAGTGGAAAAGGTGGTACCGGAAAGACCACCATAGCAGCCACGCTCGCAGCTATGGTTGCACCGCTTGTGCTCGCCGACGCAGACGTGGAGGCTGCCAACCTCGGTTTGGTGTTCGGGGTGAAACAAACAGAGGCAGAAGCCTTCCCGGGCCTACCTCTTGCTGTCGTGGACCCGGCGGCCTGCACCGGCTGCGGGGTGTGCGTAGAACTGTGTCGTTTCGGGGCTATTGCCCCCATCGATCTCGATAATCCGGTAGCCGACATTGATCTGCTCGCATGCGAAGGCTGCGGCGTTTGTGTCGACAACTGCCCTGTGGGTGCGATCGCTGGAGTGCCTGCGCAGGCGGGTGTGCTCTTCGTTGGACGATCTTCTTTGGGTCCCATGGTCTCTGCCGAACTGGAGCCCGGCCAGGACCTCTCCGGCCGTCTCACTACCCTGGTTCGTCAACGAGCAGTGAAGGAAGCCGAGGAGGCAGGCCTTGATTTGATCCTCATCGACGGTCCTCCGGCACCGGATGTCCTACCATTGCCACCATTACCGGAGTCGATGCATTGATTGCCGTGGCGGAACCAACGGCGGCCGGTACAGCCGACCTCATCCGCCTCATGGACTTGGCCGGTCGCTTCGACTTGATTCCATCGGTCATCATCAACAAGATTGACCTGAGTCCGCAGGGGGCTGCCGTCATTGAAGCGGCATGTGCTGACCGAGGGGCCCACGTTATAGCTCGCATTCCTTTCATCGAGGGAGTGTCGCGTTGGCTCGAAGACGGAGCACCGCTGCAGCGGCTCCCCGAAGCTCTTCAACCACTCCATGCCGTCGCCGCGGGCCTTCGGAGCGAAGGCCCGGTGACCTAGTTCCGGAAACTCCCCACGAAAGGAACCCCTAATGGACCATACGCAGGCCGATGAGGGCGCCGCCCTCAAGCAGAGGATGGCAAAGATCAGCCACAAGATCCTCGTCCTCTCCGGGAAAGGTGGCGTGGGCAAGAGCACAGTTGCCGCCAACTTGGCGCTTGGCTTGCGGAAGCTGGACAAATCGGTCGGGCTTCTCGATGTCGACATTCACGGTCCCAGCATCCCCACCATGTTCCATCTCTCTGAACGGCCACAGATCAACGACGAGGGCAATGTGGTCCCGGCAGAGTTTGCAGCGATCAAGATCATGTCCATAGGACTCTTCCTCGGTGGTTCCGACGACGCGGTCATCTGGCGAGGACCCATGAAGTACGGGGCTATTGAGCAACTGCTGCGCGACGTTGAATGGGGCGATCTCGACTACCTTGTCATCGATTGCCCGCCGGGGACCGGTGATGAGCCGCTGTCGGTGGTGCAACTCATAGGCGTGGGTCGGCTCGACGGCGCGGTCATCGTCACCACACCCCAGGATTTGGCGCTGATAGACGTCAGGCGATCCATTCGCTTCTGCCACCAGTTGAAGCTGCCTGTGTTGGGAATCATCGAGAACATGAGTGGGTTCACCTGCCCTTCTTGCGGGGCCCACTTCGACATTTTCAGCGCGGGAGGCGGGAAGGACCTTGCTCTCAAACTCAAGACGCCCTTCTTGGGAGCCATCCCCCTTGACCCGGCTGTAGTGGAAAGCGGGGATGCCGGATTCCCCGTCATTCTCCGGAATCCCGAATCACGTGCCGCCCAGGCCTTCGAGGCTGCGGCCCGTGCCCTTGTGGCACAACACAACACCTGACAACTGGAGGCACGATTGATTGAGGCCGCGCGCTGGTGACTACCCAGCGCGCGGCCTCCTGCGTCTACTTCTCAGCACAGCGCGTGAGTGACAGCGCGCTGTGGACGGTTACAGCCAGCCGCCTGCCTCCATCGCCGCGCGCAGCACAGCTTGGCCTCGCGCGGACATAGCGCCCAGGGGCGGGCGCAAAGGACCCCCCGGCAGCCCCATCCACTCCAAAGCCTGTTTCACCGGGATGGGATTGGGCTCCACGAACAGGGCATCCACCACAGGCATGATGTGATAATGAATCCGCCGCGCTTCCGGTAGATCTCCAGTCCAAACCGCTCGACACATCGCCGCCACTTCCTTGCCCACTACGTGACCTACGGCGGTGATGGCTCCCGCGGCCCCGTGGCACAGGAGGTCGAAAGTGAGTATGTCCTCGCCTGAGTAGATGGCCATGCCGTCGGCAGCAGTCGCGCGTATGACTTCCATGGTTTGATGCATATCGCCGCCGGCATCCTTCAGACCTACCACTTGAGGGATCTCCTGCCAGAGGCGCACCAGCGTGGCGGGCTCGATGTTCCTGCTGGTGCGTCCAGGGATGTTGTAGATGATCTGCGGGAGATCAACCGCCGCAGCAATGGCTCTGAAGTGCTCGAAAAGGCCGTCCTGCGTGGGCTTGTTGTAGTAAGGACAAACCTGAAGGCTGGCGTCTACCCCAGCGTCCTTGGCATCCGTTGTGAGATCAATGGCTTCGGCCGTACTATTGGACCCGGTCCCTGCGATGACGGGAACACGTTTGCGCACTCGGTTCACGACAAAACGCATGACTTCTTTGTGTTCGTGGTGGGTCAGAGTCGGGGACTCCCCCGTGGTGCCGCAGGCACAGATGCCGTGGCATTTTACGTCTTCCACGTAGTAGTCAATCAGTTGCGCCAAACCGTCAAAATCGACGCTGAGGTCAGGTTTGAACGGGGTTACCAGAGGAATGATCACTCCCTGCAATCCCCACTTCAACTTGTTCATCACTTCGACCTCCTGACCTCAAATTCGCGAAGCCCATTGTATCGCATACGGCCGATGCCCAATCCCTTCGGCTGGGGGCAAGAAATGCGGAGAGAGCCCTTACCACGAAAAAAGGCCCACCGTTGAACGGTGGGCCTTTCAAGAAAAATCCCGGCGGCGTCCTACTCTCCCACACAGTCTCCCGTGCAGTACCATCGGCGCTGAGAGGCTTAACTTCTCTGTTCGGAATGGGAAGAGGTGTTTCCCTCTCGCCAAAGCCACCGAAAATTTCAAGACGCCTGCGTTCCGGCGTACCTTCAAATCTGCATAGTGACGGAATGATGTTAGTGTCAAGACCTCGACCGATTAGTACTGGTCTGCTGAAGACATTGCTGTCCTTACACATCCAGCCTATCAACCTGGTGGTCTACCAGGGGTCTTACCCAGTTAACCTGGTGGGAGATCTCATCTTGGAGCCTGCTTCCCGCTTAGATGCTTTCAGCGGTTATCAGAACCAGACGTAGCTATCCAGCGGTGCCGTTGGCACGACAACTGATACACCAGAGGTCTGTTCGTCCCGGTCCTCTCGTACTAGGGACCACCCTCCTCAAATCTCCTACGCCCACGGCAGATAGGGACCGAACTGTCTCACGACGTTCTGAACCCAGCTCTACCGCTTTAATGGGCGAACAGCCCAACCCTTGGGACCGACTCCAGCCCCAGGATGCGATGAGCCGACATCGAGGTGCCAAACCCTGCCGTCGATGTGGACTCTTGGGCAGGATAAGCCTGTTATCCCCGGAGTACCTTATCCGTTGAGCGACGGCGCTTCCACTTGCTACCGCCGGATCACTAAGGCCTGCTTTCGCACCTGCTCGACTTGTTGGTCTCGCAGTCAAGCTCCCTTATGCCTTTACACTCTTCGCAGGATTGCCGACCCTGCTGAGGGAACCTTTGCGCGCCTGTTACACTTTGGGAGGCGACCGCCCCAGTCAAACTGCCCACCAGACACCGTCCGATAGCCGGATCACGGACTACCGTTAGAGCCCAGTACACCAAGGGTGGTATCCCAAGGATGCCCTCGGACTGGCGTCCGAGTTTCACAGCCTCCCACCTATCCTGGACAAGATGCACCAAGTCCAATATCAAGCTGCAGTAAAGGTTCACGGGGTCTTACCGTCTTGGCCGCGGGTAATCGGCATCTTCACCGATACTACAATTTCCACCGGGTCTCTGGCTGAGACAGCGCCCAAGTCGTTATGCCATTCGTGCAGGTCGGAACTTACCCGACAAGGAATTCCGCTACCTTAGGACCGTTATAGTTACGGCCGCCGTTTACCGGGGCTGGTTTGTGCTTCGCCTTCGACTAACACCTCCACTTAACCTTCCGGCACCGGGCAGGCATCAGCCCCTATACATCGTCTTTCGACTTAGCAGAGACCTGTTTTTGGTAAACAGTCGCTTGGGCCTGACTCTGCGGCCTCCTCGAGCTCAGGGAGCCAGTCCCTTCACTTAACGAAAGGCGCCCTTTTCCCGAAGTTACGGGGCTATTTTGCCGAGTTCCTTAGCCAGAGTTCTCCCGATCGCCTTAGTATTCCTCTACTTGCCCACCTGTGTCGGTTTTGGTACGGGCACACGCCACGACTCGCTAGAGGTTTTTCTTGGCAGCTGAGGATCGGCGGCTTCCCGGGTTACCCCGGTCGGCATCATTGCCCCAGGCTGCCTGCGGATTTGCCTCTACAGGTTCCCTACACGCTTACCTGTGGTCGACCAACGCCACGGTCCGCCTACCTTCCTGCGTCACCCCATTGCCCAAACGCCTGACGGTGGCACTGGAATGTGGACCAGTTGTGCATCGCCTACGCCTCTCGGCCTCGGCTTAGTTTCCCGGCTAACCCTGAGCTGATTAGCATTGCTCAGGAAACCTTGGGCATTCGGCGGGCGAGTTTTTCACTCGCCTTTCGTTACTCATGCCAGCATTCTCACTTCCCAAGCCTCCACGGCTGGCTTACGCCGCCGCTTCTCACCGGTACGGGAACGCTCGCCTACCGACCTGCACAAGAGTCCCGTAGCTTCGGTACCTAGCTTGAGCCCCGCTGGATTATCGGCGCAGAACACTTCGACCAGTGAGCTATTACGACCCTTTTAAAGGGTGGCTGCTTCTGAGCCAACCTCCTGTTGTTCGTGCACTCGCACATCCTTTACCACTTAGCTAGGATTTGGGGACCTTAGCTGACGATTCCGGTTGTTTCCCTCCTCGGCTACGGAGCTTATCCCCCGCAGCCTGACTCCCGCGCTCTCAACTTACTGCCTTCGGAGTTTATCTGACTTCGGTAAGCTTTAGGGGCTCTCTAGGCCAAACAGTGCTCTACAACCGCAAGTAAACACGCGAGGCTATACCTAAATATATTTCGGCGAGAACCAGATATCTCCGGGTTTGATTAGCCTTTCACTCCGACCCACAGGTCATCCCCTCCGTTTTCAACCGAAGTGGGTTCGGGCCTCCACGGTGTCTTACCCTCGCTTCACTCCTGCCCATGGGTAGCTCACCGGTTTCGGGTCTACAGCATGCGACTAAAGCGCCCTATTCAGACTCGCTTTCGCTACGGCTCCGCTATCGCTTAACCTTGCCGCATACCATAACTCGCTGGCCCGTTATGCAAAAAGTACGCCGTCACAGCCCGAAGGCTGCTCCGACCGCTTGTAGGCGTACGGTTTCAGGTACTATTTCACTCCTCCCGGGGTATTCTTTCTCACCTTTCCTCACGGTACTAGTCCACTATCGGTCACCAGGTAGTACTTAGCCCTTGCGGGGTGGTCCCCGCGGGTTCCGACCGGATTTCACGTGCCCGGCCGTACTCAGGTACTGACTTAGGAAGGAAGCAGCATGTCGCCTACGGGCTCTAACCCTCTGCGGCGCGGCGTCCCAACCGCTTCGGCTATACCCACTTCTTTGTAACTTCCCGAGCCGGATGCAGCCGACCCACAGTCAGCCCTACAACCCCCTACGTGCTAGGCCTGCACACAATCGCGCACGCAAGGTTTGGGCTATCCCTTTTCGCTCGCCGCTACTCAGAGTCGAGGTTTCTTTCCTTTCCTCAGGCTACTTAGATGTTTCAGTTCGCCTGCTTACCTTCCCTACCCTATGTGTTCAGGTAGGGATGACTGGACATTACTCCAGCCGGGTTTCATTCGGAAATCTGCGGGTCGAAGGCTGTTCAGCCTCACCGCAGCTTATCGCAGCCGTCCGCGTCCTTCATCGCTCCCGGTGCCAAGGCATCCACCGTACGCCCTTACTATCTTGACGGAAGAACATCACAATTTGTCACTATGCAGATTTCAAGGTACGCGCGGTCGATGCGCCGCAGACAAGACTGCGCTCGGGGCGCAGTCTTTCAAAACTGAACAAGCGTGTGACGCGCAGTGGCTACTGGAGCATGCGCTGCATCAAGAGCCCATCGACATTGTCCAGGGTGATCTCGGATCGCAGTGGAAACACATGTATCACATGCATTACGTCACTGTTGATAGATCCGAACCCTGTGGTGCTGGGTCACCTACCATCCAGAAAGGAGGTGATCCAGCCGCACCTTCCGGTACAGCTACCTTGTTACGACTTCACCCCAATCACCGAATCCACCTTCGACGGCTCCCTCCCTTGCGGGTTAGCCACCGGCTTCGGGTGTCCCCGACTTTCGTGGTGACGGGCGGTGTACAAGGCCTGGAATACTCAACGCGGCACACGATCTGGGTGACATTAGCAACTCCGCCTTCATGGAGTCGAGTTTCAGACCTGTCCGAACTGTGACCGGCTTTAAGGGATTCGCTCCACTCCTCGCGGTATTGCAGCCCGTTGTACCGGCCATTGTAGCACGTGTGTAGCCCAGACGATAGTAGTGGCATGATGACTTGACGTCATCCCCACCTTCCTCCGGTTTGTCACCGGTCTCCCATGAGTCCCCAACTAAATGCTGGCAACATGAGGACAGGGGCTGCGCTCGTTGCGGGACTTAACCCAACATCTCACGACACGAGCTGACGACAGCCATGCACCACCTGTGTACGCTCCCCGAAGGGTCGGTCACCTTTCAGATTCCGCACACGTACATGTCAAGCTCTGGTAAGGTTCTTCGCGTTGCGTCGAATCAAACCACATGCTCCGCTGCTTGTGTACTCTGCCGACTTTGAGTTTTAACCTTGCGCTGCACTCCCCAGGCGGCGACCAATGCGTTAGCTTCGGCACCGGGGAGAGTCGACACTCCCGACACCTAGTGTCCATCGTTTACGCTAGGACTTCTGCCTGGTAGATCACCTAATCCTGCTCGCTCCCTAGCTTTCGCGCCTCAGCGTCAGTACTGCTCCGTAGCGAGTCGCTACACGGTGTTCCTCCTAGACATCGCGGTCACCGCTACACCAGGAATTCCACTTCCCTCTCCCAGACTCGGCAAGCCGGTTTCCGACGCACGTCCGGGGTTGAGCCCCGGGATTTCACGTCGGACCTGACAAGCCGCCTACGCGCGCTTTACGCCCAATACTCCCGGACAACGCTCGCCACCTACGTATTACCGCGGCTGCTGGCACGTAGTTGGCCGTGGCTTCCCTCTGGGGCGTACCGTCAGCCCCGGGCTATTGAACCCAGGTGCCTTCTTCCCCCTGACAGGAGTTTACAACCCGAAGGCCTTCTTCCTCCACGCGGCGTTGCTGCGTCAGGCTTTCGCCCATTGCGCAAGATTCCCCACTGCTGCCTCCTGTAGGAGTCTGGGCCGTGTCTCAGTCCCAGTGTGGCTGATCGTCCTCTCAGACCAGCTACCCGTCGTAGCCTTGGTGAGCCTTTACCTCACCAACAAGCTGATAGGCCGCGGGCCCATCCCAGGGCAGAAGCCGAAGCTACCTTTGCATGTGCCACTTGTGTGACACATGTACGTCCGGTATTAGCCCTCGTTTCCGAGGGTTATCCCAGTCCCTGGGGCAGGTTGCCCACGTGTTACTCACCCGTTCGCCGCTCTACTTGGAGCCGAAGCCCCTTTCGCGCTCGACTTGCATGTGTTAGGCACGCCGCCAGCGTTCGTCCTGAGCCAGGATCAAACTCTCCGTGAAGTATTCGCGATACGGGCAGTGTCTTGCGACGACCACCCGGATCTGACTTTGGAGAGCACTGATCG